>CAKUMH010000004.1 GCA_934667625.1 uncultured Elusimicrobiales bacterium | reverse complement strand
TGGTCCTTTTTGTATGTTTGAGCGAAGCGAGTTTACAAAAAGGCCGACGGGCCCCCAAATGGGTTTCACGCCGGGAAACGTTTTTGCTTACTTTTTGCGCCCAAAAAGTAAGAAGATTTTTTATTGCTGTTTTTTGTTTTCTTTTTTACGTCAAAAAAAGAAATAAAAAAGAGCCGGGGGATGTGCCCGGCCCTTTTGTTCAGAACCGTTTCGGGGGGTAAATCGAAAGGGTTCTGGGGGGATAAAACGTCTCAAATTGTCTATACAAACTAAACTTACCGTATACCTAATATTACAACCTGTGTAAGAAAAATGCAAGTTTTTCTTACAATTTTTTTGGCTACTTTCAAGTAGCATATTTGTATTATATATATTTTTTCGGTCTGATGAAAAACTTTTTCACTTTTGCTCCGTATTGGTTATAATATAGTATCTGGAGGATAGACCAATGAAAAAACTAGGATTCATTTTTGTTTTAACTTTGGCCGCGGCCCCGCTTTGCGCGCAAAACGCAACGACCCAGGGCGGCGACTATTACACAGGGTACGAAGGCGTAGTGCTGGGTGAAAGACAGCCCCGCTCCGCCACGGACGCCATTGCCGAACAAGCCACGCAAGTCCCCGGCGACATTTACCGCGGCACCGTGTTTGGCGCCGAACAAAAAAAGTACGAAGGCACCACGCTGGGCAACCGTCCCCGCGCCACTACCAAATACGTGTACGACACATCCCTCGTGCGCGCCGTTAAAATCAGCGATGTGGACCGTGTCCGCACGCTCATGTACGCCAACGTCAACGTGAACGAAAAGAACTACGCGGGCATCACGCCGCTCACCATTGCCGCCGAAAAGGGCAACATGGAAATCATCCAGATGTTGGTGGAAGACGGCAAAGCCGTTGTCAACGATATTTCCAGCTATGGTATCACGCCGCTCATTTCCGCCGCGGCCGCGGGCAACGGCCAAGTGGTGGAATACTTAATTGCCCACGGGGCGGACGTCACCGCCAAGGACGATTTGGGCAAAACCGCCCTCTTGTACGCCGTGGGCTATGATAATCCCAAACTCATTGCCAGCCTAATCAAGCAAGACAACAAGGCCGTCAACCTGCCCGATAACTCCGGCAACACCCCGCTCATTTACGCGGCCCAAAAAGGATTTGACGGCAACATCAAACAACTTTTGGCTAACGGTGCCAACGCCAACTACCGCAACCCCGCCACAGGCCTTAGCGCCCTGGCAGCGGCCGCGGCCGAAGGCCACAGCTCCACCCTTCGCCTGCTCGTTCGCACGGGCAAGGCGGACGTCAACCTGCCCGATTTATCCGGCCGTGCGCCTGTTTTTTATGCCATGGAACGCAACCAAGAGGATGCACTGCGAACCCTGCTTACGCTGGGCGCCAACCCCAACGTGCAAGATAACGTCGGCGTAACGCCGCTGATGCGTGCCGCCGCCAAGAATCAAAAAGGCATTGTGCAAATTCTGCTGAAACAAAAGGGAACGGATGTTAAAATGCAAGATTTGCAAGGCCGCACCGCTCTTATCTACAGCGTGTACGCGGCCGAAACCTCCCCCGCCAATACACTGTTAAAAGCGGGCGCCGATTTAAACGCGCAGGATGCCGCAGGCAACACCGCGCTCTTAACCGCTATCAAGGCCAAGAATGACCGCACTGCCCTGTTTTTAATTCAACAGGGAGCGGACCTCACGCTCACCAATAACGATGGCGACAACGCCTTCACGCTCACCGAGCAGTACCTGCCCAAATCGCTCACGGCCAATGTCCTAAGCGTCAAAAAGGCGGCCGTGTATCAACAGGCCTTGCAAGTGCAAGCGCAAAAACAAGCCGTCGTGCAAGAGCTGGAAAACCAACTGGCGCAAGACGAGGCCTTAGTCGCACAAATGCAGGCCGAGGCGGATGCGCAGGCCCGGGCCGCAGCCCAACAAGCCGCGCAGGAAGCCGCCGCGAAAGCCCAAGCCAAAAAGGCCGAAGTGCGCGCCCAGGTAGAAGCGCAGCTGAACCAAAATTTGGATGAGGACCCGGAACTGGTACGCCTGCAGCAGCAGTTGGACGCTGCCAAAGCGCAAAAGCAAGCCGCCTTGCAGGAAGAGATTGACCGCCGCGTCGCCCAAGAATTGGGTGAAGCCCCGGCCACGCCGTCGGTCCTGGCCGAAAACGCCCAGGAAGAAACCGCCCGTGCGCAAGCCTTAGCCAATGCCCAAAAAGTAAAGGCAGAAGTCAAAGCCATGGACACCAAAAAGAAAGCTACCGCCACCAAACGGCGCGTCACCCGCAGAACGTCCACCCGTCGCACAGCGGCCCGCAAAACGGCAGTCAAAGCCAAAGCCGCGGCTAAGCCGGCTGTTGCCACCGTGGCACCGCAAGAAATTAACATGGCCGATGTCATGTAATAAAAATTTTGCCACAAAAACCCGCCCCGGGGAATTTTTTCCAGGGCGGGTTTTTAATATATCTTTTTCACACCAACAGCCTTACGGGATAGGATAGGAATCATACCAGCGGCCCTTTTTTTCCGGCTCGGTTTGCCCGCTTATACTTTGGCACAAACGGACAAGTCTCGCATTAGCAGGTGCGGCATTGCAATAGCTTTTACCTGTATCATAATACACGTAATACTGCACGCTATTGGCTCCCATATACTCCAAATAGGCCGAATCTCTCATAAGCCGAAGAAATTCTCCATTAGGCAAGCTCACCGCCGTGTCCGAAGAAGCGAACTGATTTAGTCTTTGCACTTTATAGGGAATAGACAAGTCCATTGTATCCATATCTTTCGCATACGTTCCATTTGCTTCAAAATACATCTGCTGCGCATGAAGGAGCGCCTTCATCATCGGTGTATACGAGGAGAATTTTGCCTTGTCTACCACCAGCTGATACTGTGGCACCGCAATCGCCGCCAAAATGCCGATAATAAGCACAACCACTAATAATTCAATCAGCGTAAACCCACAGACAGCTATTTTGCCTCTTTTGTTGCCGTCACCCTGAACTCGTTTCAGGGTCCATCGGCACCTTGACTCTCTTACGCTGGATGCTGAAACAAGTTCAGCATGACAGCTCTTTTCCTTTTCCTTCATCAACCCGCCTAAACGGCCCGTCATCACATTTTTCATAACAACCTTCCTTTTTGATAAATTTTTCGTATACTCAAAATTTATCAAAAAAAAAAACGATTACAACCCCTCTATATTTTGCCGGCCCAAAAACGGCACAAAAAAGTCAAACAACCGACAACAAACAAAAGGAATAGATGCTGGACTAAAACCTTCCAGCATGACTTTATAAAACAAAAGTCAACTTGAACTGGCAACCCGCAGGAGCGCCGTCACCCTGGACCGTGTGGCGGTCCTGACAAAAGAGTCGTCATCCTGGAGCGTCGTAGTCCAGGATCTCGTCGTTGCCGTCATCAACCAAGCGCCGTCATCCTAAACTGGCGGCCCGCAGGGTATTCAGAATCTACCTGTTGGGTCGTTTCCGTTCCGCCGTTCCGTCCTTCTGCCGTTTTTGTAGTTGTTCGGTTGTAGCGTCGTTTATCAAAAAACAGGCCTTACTCCTTACCCCACTTCACAAACGCCTGCCACTGTTGGTGCAAGGCCAACGCCTCTTGCGGGGTAACACGGGGGGAAAACACCGTCCCAGCAGTCCGTTCACGGGGGAGCAAGCGGCCCGCAAAACCGTCCGCCAGCCGCGCCGCACCCACCAGCGTGCCTTCGGGCGTATCCGCCACGCAAAGCTCCGCTTGCAGCAAGTCTGCCTGAAATTGCATCAGGTAAGAAATTTGGGAAAGCCCGCCAGACACCTTCACAGGCGAGGAAATAGCATACCCGTTGGCACGCAAATAAGCCGCGTTATCCGCCACCAAAAAAGCGATTCCGCGCGCCGCGCCCGCCGCCCAATCGGCGGCATTTGTGCGGGGGGATAATCCGCGCACTACGGGAGAAAGGGTAAAGTCCCAATACGGGGCCCCCAACCCGCCCAACGCGGGCAGCAACCACACCGGTTTTTTAGACGAGCGGCACAATTCATCCAATTTGTCTGCGGGCACGTCAAACCCCTGCGCCTCCAACCACAAGAACACACTCCCCGCGGCATTCACAGGCGCCTCCAGCAAATACTCCCCACTGGCCGCCAAAGACGTTAAAAGCCCGGGCAAAAATGCGGCCTTTTTGCCCGCATTGTAGAGTAAAAACGCGCCCGTGCCATAGTTTAAGCACGCCTGAGAGGGGGCCATTTCTTCAAACGAGGCCAAGGCCTGCTGGTCGCCCACGCAGGCACAAATGGGCAAATCAAGCCCCCGGTAACGGTACGTCCCATAATCCGCCGCGCTGGGCCGGATTTCGGGCAAACACGCAAGCGGCACGCCAAAGGCCGCACTCAACGGCTCACTCCATGTTTGGGTGGAAATATCCAGTAAAAGCATGCGCTGGGCCAGCGTCGGATCCGTCGCAAAAGTTCGTCCTTCCGTCAGCGCCCAAATCACGTAAGAGGCCACCGGGGCAATTTTAAGCGTGCCTTTTTTCAAGGCCGCCGCCGCGGCGGGAACATTTTTGAGACACCAGGCAATTTTCGGCGCGGAAAAATACGGCGTTTTATAAAGGCCCGTCCACGCATGCACGGTTTCCTGCGGCAAATCCGCTTGCGCGGCCTCTTGCTGTGCGCGGCCGTCCTCCCACGTCAGCACGGGGGCCACTACTTCACCCGTCGCACCGTTCCACAATACCACCGTGGAACGCTGGGACGTAACCGCTAGGCGCCGCGCGGCACCCGGCCCCAGTTCCTGCAAAAGTTCGTCTAAAACCTGTTTGGCGGCGGACAGGAGCTCCGCCCCGTCGTAATAAGAAAGTCCGTTTTGGGGGCGTTTGGGGGTCAGCAAAACGCTTTTTTGCAGGTGCACCCGCCCGCCGGCAGACACCGCCGCCGCACGGCAAGAAGAGGTGCCGATATCCAGTGCAACCGTAAATTTTTCGCTCATTTCTGCTCCTCAAGGGCCGGGTCGTACCAGCGGTTTTCCTTTAGTAACGTATACGCCGCTTTATCCAAAGACAACAGTTTTTTCTCGGCGGCGCGCTCGTCAAAATCCGGCGTGTAGGGGCGCACGGAGAGCACCTTCCCGCCGCTGTGGCGCATTTCGCCGTCCTTTGTAACCAAGCCCAAGTTGATCCCCTCGGACACCAACGCCGCCCGCTCCACAGACGTATCAAACATATCACGTCCGAACGCGGTATAGGCGGGCGTCAGGCCCGTTAAACGGTAGAGCGTGGGGGGAAGGTCCAGCTGGGAAACCACCTGCCGGGCCTCCTGCCCTTTAAAAAGTTTCGGCGCATAGAGCACCAACGGAATGCGGAAATGGTTTTTAAGCGAATCGTCCGCCGGGCCGCCCGAGGTATGGTCCGCCACAAAAACAAAAATGGTATCGTCAAACCAACCGTCCTCTTGGGCGCGTTTTAAAAACTCGCCAATGGACCAATCGGCAAACGAAAGGGTGTTTAAAAATCCGTGCTCCCAGGAGTCGTAGGGATACTTATCAAACTGGGGCAAGGTGGAGGCAAAGGGTTCATGCGTAATACCCGTAAACACCATACCCATAAAATGCGGCTGCTTACGGTTTTTAATTTTATCCGCCACAAACATAAAAGCGTCGTAATCGTAGCCAAACGGTGCGCGGTCCTTATAGGAAAGCCGCTCCGGCATATCCTCCCAGCCGTAGCTTTCCTGCGCGCCCAAATAAGAGGCCAGCGCGCACATACGGTACGAATCACGGTGCGAGGTCTGCGCAAAAAAAGTGTAATACCCCGCCTGGGCAAAGTGCTTAGGCATGGGGGAAAACGCCGTCAGCTCCAGGCCATAGCCAAACATGGGCAGCCCGGGCACCAGGGGCACGCCCGCCAACACGGCCGCAAAGCCAAAAATACTGCGCTGGCCCGCCGCATACGCATTTGAAAAATTCACCCCGTTTTTGATAATTTCGTCAAACACCGGCGTGGCGCCAAACCCGTGGTGGGAAAGTCCGTCCACATAATAGGGGTGCCACCCTTCCAAAAGAACAATGACAACATTATACCCCTTCGCCGGGGCCGCTTGCTCCGCTTTTGCGCGGCGCATTAACGGGTACGCATCCTCCGGCACGGTTTCATCAGCCGCCAGCAGGTATTGCTGCGCATTTTTTATAGCCTGCTCGGTCGGGTACTGGTTGGCCACATCCATGCGGCCCTTGCGCCCCACCTGATAGGCGGTAAACACGCCGTTTAGCGTCAGTGCAGCCGCCGCGGGGGACGAAGCATAGTTATACACGTCCGCCACGCCAAGCGTTTTTCCGCGTCCCAAATGCCCGCGGATGCCACCCAAAATCAGCACCAGCAGGCACAAAAGCAGCGCTGCCGTTTTTTTAATACGCCACTGTCTGGGAGCATACACCCGGTTGGTGTAGCGGCACAGGGCCCACACGCCCGCCCCAAAGCCCGCCAGCAAAACAGCCAGCGGCAGCCACGTTTGCGTGAGCATATACGAAAGGATAAACCCCCAGTCGTTGGACAGCTGCAAAATTTCTTCGGCAATGTGACGGTTGACCTTGGGGAAATAAATCAAATCCCCAATCAAAAAACCCGTCATAAAAATCCCTTCCGCCAGCAGTACAGCCGCCCACCCCTTCACCCACGCACGCGCGCGTACGGGCAAATTAAGTAGAAAAATCACCGGGCCCATAAAAAGCGCCAGCACGGAAAAATCAAACCGCAGGCCGTTTGCAAAGGCGGAGATAATTTCCGCGCCCGAAAGCGCGCCGAAATACTCCCGGTTTAAAAAGAACACCGCCGCCCGCGCCGCCGTAAACACCGCGGCCATGCCCAGCACCGCCCACAGCGAAAGCGCCAAACGGAAATCTTTTTTGCCCATTTAATCCACCTTCTCCAGCGAAAGTTTTTCATCCGCACTCTTGCGTGCAAAAGCGGCCAGTTTTTCTTTGGCTTCACTGGGCACGGAACTGTCCGTCAACAGCCCGGCCACCGTGCTTTGCGTGGGAACCAGCACCTTGGCCAGCAGTTTTAGCGTGCGCAAGAGCTCCACCACTTTTTCTTTATCGGTAAATTCCAGCTTTTCCACGCGCGCCAATTCCGCCTTGTAACGCGCGCCGAAGTGGCGCTCAAAATTGTTTTTGCGCATGAGCGAAATGATTTCCTTTTGAAGAGCCTTGGCCTCGTCTAACAGTTCGCCGCAGCGGTCAATTTTTTCGCTCAGCACGTCCGTTTCGCTCTTGGGCAGCGCCGCGGGCGCGGGCACCGCCGTTTTGCGCGCCGCAAACCCTGCCGGGCCCGTGTACTCCTTGCCCGTAAACACCGGGCAGATGTTGCGGTAGTCGCACCAGCGGCATTGGTTTTCGCCGGGGGTAGGGTCAAACTTTCCGGCGCGAATGTTGTCCGCCACTTTCAAAACGCCCTGCCAAAATTCAAAAATTTCCTTGTCGGCCGCGCGTTCAAACGTCATTTCGTGCAAGGTAGGGAGGTGGTAAAAGCTCAGCTGTTCCACGCGGATTTGCTTGACGCCCGGGTCCTTTTGCTGCACCAGTGCTTTAATGGCGGGGGAATTTTCGGCCACTTTTTGGTACATATACAGCTGGTCGGGCTCGCGCTGGACGGTTTTGCCGGTTTTGTAGTCCAAAATTTTAATTTTTCCGTCGCCCAAATAATCCATGCGGTCCAAAATGCTGATTAAACTCAGCCCGTCAATTTCTAGGGTGCTTTTCATTTCCACGGAAAGCGGGTGGGCAAAGGTGGCGGCATTTTTGGCGTAATAGGTTTCAATAATGCGCCGCCCCTCGGCGTATCCGGCCAATTCCTTTTCCGCGGACGCATAGCCCTTCTGCTCCCAAGAGGTTTTGTTCCAATGCTGTTCAAAAAATTGCAACGCCTGCGCCAAAGTGGGGAAAGCGGGCGTTGCCGGGTTGTAGATGTATTCCATTACCTCGTGCAGGGCCGAGCCGAACGCAAAGTAATACTTGGGCTGTTCGGGCAGCATGTGCACATAGCGGAATTTGTACTTCTGCGGGCATTCTTTATACATGCCCATTTTGGAATAAGAAAACGATAAATTTCTGGCCATAAAAGCTCCTTGGTGTATTGGTTTTATTTTACCATTTTTCGCCCGCGCGTACGGGCCGCGTATCAGCCGAAGCAGTTTTTTGCCAAAAAAGTTTTAGTGAGCCAGGTCCTCCCAGTTCAGTTTGCGCTTTTTCCAGGCGGGGTCTGCCTCCACGTTTTTATCCGAAAGTTGCAAAAAGCAGGAACTACCCACCTTGCCCTCTAGGGCAATGGCGCGGTTCCACTCCTTGGAAACGCGGCTCAGTTTTACAATATCGCAGTTGGGCATCCAAATCAGGGCCTTTTCCCGCCGCTTTAAGGCCTCGTCGCGGGCCGCTTCGTCCAGGTGGTATAGTTCCGTTACCCGCGCGTTCATGTGATACACTTGGTTGGGGTAAAAGCCGTACATGGGCTCCAACGTCTGTGGGGGGAAGGCCTCCAAGGCGATGACAAAAAGTTCCTTTTCCGGGGCGTGGTCGCGGTAGAACTGTGCGGAAATGCGCGAGGGGAAATAATGCGAATAGACAAGCAACCGCCAATTAGCCGCCGTCCGTACGCCAATCATTCCCAAATACACGACAAAAATCAGTTTCGCCACCCAACTGCGCCGCACCACCCGTGCCGCACTAAGCGCCACAAACAAAAACAGCGCCGGCATGATTTCTATAAAATAACGCCCGAACCACAAATAAATTTTAAAGTACAAAATCCCCACAAACCCAAACACGCCCGCCAGTAAGGCCAGCAGCAGCAGGAGTTCCCGCTGGAACGGGAAACGTCTTTTACATTTAAAATCTTCGTAATTCCACACCCACCCGGACAACACCAATAAACCCAACACCAAAAACGCCACCGTGTACGCAAAAAAGAAGGACACCAACCCCGACCAAACAAACACCCCGGGCGTTTTGTCCGCCCACCAGTTTCCGCCAAAGCGGTTTTGCCCCACGTTATACAACAGATTCGGCACGAGCCACGGCAAGAAACAGGCAAACACTACGCACGGCAAAAGGAGCGCCCACGCGATGTTTTTGCGGCTATGCAGTGCCTGCAGGGCCAAAATCCCCGACGTAATGCCAAAAAACAGCATGCCAAAATAATGGCTCCACCCCAGTAGCACCAGCAGTGCTCCCCACCACAGCCACAACTTACGCGGCACCGCGCGCCCTTTGCGAAGAAGGAGAGAAATTTGCAGAAACAAAAACGTAAGCGGCACAGAAAGCGCCAACATCAGGGCATACGCCCGCGCATGCTGGGAATAGAATGTAACATAAAAATTGCCCGCCAGCAGTGCCATAAACAGCCACCGCGCCGTCCTGCCAAAGCGCCGCGGGAACATGCACCACCCCAAGGCCAATGCCGCCAGCCCGCACGCCACGCTGGGCAAACGGAGCCACACCTCCGGCCCATACGGCGCCACATGGTGGTAGACCCACAACAACACATTATGCAACGGGGGATGTACGTCCACCAACAGCCAATGCGTCCAAATCCACGACAGAGGGAGCGCCGGGTTCGCCGTTACGGCGGTGAACAGTTCGTCGTACTCGTACGGAACGAACAGGAAGGCAAATCTCATTATAACGCCTGCCCCGATAAACAGCAGGCAGGCGCAAGCAAAAAGTTTTTTAGTCATGAAAAAATATTATTGAATAATGCAATAATAATCACTATAAGCAGCTTCAAACACAGGGTCGGAGCACGGCAATATGTACTTACAGTAGTCATGATCAAAACAAGAATACCGCAGCGAATTTCCGCCCACTCCCGCCGTTGCGTAGAGACGCATACCACTCAATCCTTTGAGGGGACCAAATTCCAAAGAGGCGGTGCCAGACCCTACGCTAAGACGATAGGGGGTTGATCCGTTCCCCGCCTTAAAAAAACTGGGATTCGCCGGTAACTCTATGGCTAAATCCGCTAAATCTTCCGCATACTCACCATTGTCCATGTGATACACTTTTTGTGCCTCATAAAACGACTTAGCAAGCGTCCACACCTCCGTCGCGCGGGCTTTGGCTATCGCCTTTTTGTACTGCGGCAACGCCACCGCCGCCAAAATACCGATGATGAGGACAACCACCAACAATTCAATGAGTGTAAACCCACCTAAACGGCTCACTGTACCTTTTTTCATAAGACTCCCCTTGCTTTAATTTTTGCTACCTTTGGATTTTAGCAAAAGAACTGCTCAACAGGCAATATCCTAACGGGCACGAAACCCCGCGGGTTGCAGGATCTCGCCGTTCTGCTGTTCTGCCGTCATCAAACAAAGTGCCGTCATTCTGAACGGCGGCCCGCAAAAGAGTCGTCATCCTGGAATGCTGTAGTCCAGGATCTCGCCGTTGCCTTTGCCGTCATCAAACAAGAGCGTCGTCATTCTGAACGGCGGCCCGCAGGGTTTTCAGAATCTACCTCTTGTGTCGTCCTGCCGTCGCCGTTTCTCCGCACATCTACCGCGCCCGACAAAACAATTTTTGAATGTTTGGTAATTTTTTTGTAAAATAATAATGTTCAATTTACAAATTTAAGCCCCCATAGCTCAATGGATAGAGCATCTGCCTTCTAAGCAGGGGATATAGGTTCGATTCCTATTGGGGGTAAATATAAAACCCGCGTCAAGCGGGTTTTTTATTTGTCCCCAAAGCCGCATAAACTGCTTTATGCGGCGTTAGGAATCGAAAGCCGGAGCCTTATACGAGTTTGAGGCGTCAGCCGAAAGGCGAGTATGGCGAGGCGGGGCCGCGAGCGCCGAGGGTCAACGAGGCAACTTGTGGCCGATGACCTTACTGGTAAATATAAAACCCGCGTCAAGCGGGTTTTTTATTTGTCCCCAAAGCCGCATAAACTGCACAGGTAAATCAAAAAACGCCAAAAGCAATCTCTTGGACCAAAAACGCCCCGGGTACTAACTCCCGGGGCGTTTTTATTATTCAACTTGCATTATTTACCTATAGGGGCCGGGAAAGGCGTAATCGCCGGAGCTGGCGTATACCAACGCGGAGTGCCGTACGGCGCAAACGGTTGCCCCGGTCTAAAGAGGTTCGTCGCGTTATCAAAACTCTGCGGATAGGAACCCAAAATGCCCTTGGAAAACCCGAAAGAACCCAGCGGCAACCGTTTGGGCATCCAGCCGATAAACCGCGCCGACAACGCCGCACTGGCCCCAATAGAAGCAAGCGGAATCCACAAAGACGTACGCGCCACATCTTTTCGCTCTTCAATGCCTTCGCGGATATGGCCGTCCGTATAGCCGCTAACCAGCATCGGCACCGTCGCCAAACCCAGTTGCGAGGTAGAAAACACGGTCATGGCGGTAGTGGCCACATCGCGGCGGATCGCTTCCGCCTCGGCGGCGGTTGTGGCAAAACGATTTATTTTACTGGCCACATAGGCCCCGTGCACCACGTTGTAATTGGCCAATTTTTGCAAGGATTGCGTCACGTTAGCCGTACCCAACCCCACCATGGCAATGCCCAAGAAACCCGGACTGGTGAACCCGTCAAAACCATAGTTATACATCAACAACCCGCCGCCAATGTTAAGCGCATACGAAGTGCGCAACATGCGTTGGTACTCCATGCCTTCCACCACGGGGTTCTTCATCCACCCGAGCAATCTGCCTGCGCCCAAGCGCATGGCTAACGGGAAGGCAATCACCGTACCGCTGGTAATCAGCGCCACGGTATTTTTGCGGTTTCCGGCGTCTACCTTGTTATGAATCCAATCAAAGGAACTTACCTCGGGGCGGATTAACTGGTTGGCGGCCTTGTTAAAGGTGGCCGACTCAAACCCGGTAAACGCAAAGGCGGAAAGGGCCAGCGGGAAAAGCTCCTTCGTACCCAACAAACGCACGGAATTCCACACGTCCGCACCGCCCTCTCTAAAGAGGGTTTTTGTGTTCTGCCACCCAACCTTGGCCACGCTAAAGACATTCTTAATCGCGGGAAGGGGTTGGAACTTCATAAAATTGGTGGCTTTACCAATGCTGGAATCAATGCGGGCAGAACCCAAATATGCCAGCGAAAAGGCAGACAGCGTCCCCAGCACGGGGAAAGCCAACGAAAAGTCCGTCTTGCCGGGCATTACGGTATTGGCCAGCACCGGGGGCACCAACATGGCAAACGAACCAAGGTTCTTAAACGCCATACTGGTAAGTAACGATTTTCCGCCGCCGATATGGTCAATCAACAGGTTCAGCCCGGCACGGTTAAGCGCGGAAGAAACACCGATAGCCGCCCCGGACACAAACAACGGCCAAATGGGGGGGAGGTTGTTTTCGTTCACCTTAAACATAAACCCGTTGGCGGATGCAAACACCATCCCTCCCAACGCCGTCCACAAGGCCATTTTTACCGTTTTCAACGCACCGATTTTCTTCACAAACGGCGTAAAGAGCGGCGTCGCAAGAGAGGGGATATACGGCAATGCAAGAGAAATCATCGTTTTATCCGTTTCGGTAATGCGGTCCCCGTAGGTGTTTTCCAAGGGAGCAATTAAGCTAGACGAAGCGGAACTTAAACTCAGCCCGGTGGCAATGTAAAGCGGCCACATTTTATTGCGGGACGATTTTACCTTCACCGTAAAGCGGAAATTATCGGGCGAGTGTTGAACAACATCCAAGAAAGAGCGCATTTCCGTCTTACGCACCCCAAAGGAAAAGGACGGCACAGTCTCCATCATTTTCCCTTCCCGATAGAAGCGCATCACACCACTGGGTTCCACCACCATTTGGGTATTTTTAAGACCCAAAAAGCTGTCAGCACGCAGGGTGACGGGCGTTGCCGCCAGCTCACCTGTTTCCAACCGCTGCATGACGGGGATAACATGCGTATAAATGTTTTCCTTTTGGCGCATGCCAAACGCACCCAGGGACTTAAAAAACCCCTGTTCGCCATAGATTGTTTTGGCGGCGTTCCAGCGGTTGGTAAAGCTGGTACGCAAGGAATTAAAGAACCCGGGCGCCTGAACCCCCGTCAATTTGAACTCAAAAGGGTTTTTCAAACCTGTTCTTTCCGCCGCCTTCACGAAGGCCGGAATTTCGTCCGCGGCCAGCGTCACCTTAAAGTTGTTTAACTTAAGCGCAGTACCCAAATCGTTGCCCACGCCAAAGATAAAAGCAGGCTTTTTGTCCGTAAAAACAACCCGTTGGTACACCCCTGAACGCACGCCGGAAACACCCGTTTCCACCTTCACATCCAGCGGCAGTTCCACGGGGCGAACAGACGGATCCGTAGAATACAATACGGACGAACCCATCGTTTTGTATTCACGTTTTTCCACGTTAAACGGCATGGCTGCATATTTGGATAAAGAGGACGGCACCCCCAGCGTTTTATCCTGCCCAATGGCAGAAATAAGCGACTGACCGATTTTGCCAAACGTCTCATTGGTAAACACTCTTCTGTCCGCGTCCATAGCGGCGGTCAAATTGCCTACAAACATTTCCCGGTAGCGGGTCGTCCGGCGGAAGGAGCGCTGCCACCAGCTGGCATGCGCAAATTGCAAATTGGTCTGTTCCAAAGCGCCGGAAAGCAAATGGGTTACATAGGAGGTCTGCTCGGCATTGGGGGCAAAACCCAAGACCTTGCCCAAAAATCCGTCCACGGCCGCGCCGTCCACCGCGCCGCCCGAAAGCAACGGTTTAAATCTAAACGATTCAATGTTCTTGGGCACGCCGATGTTCATTTCGCGCACGCTTGCGGCTAAAAAGTAATTGTCGTATTTCTTTAGTCCCGGCAACCGGGACAACCCCTCAATCTCCTTAGCCAAAAAGGAACGGTAAGAGGTGTCTGCATTAAAGGTAAATGTCCGTTTCCACCAAGAACGGTTGGCAAACGCCGTGTTGGCGCGCTGGGCGACACCGTCAAACGCTTGGTTGGCACCGGCCAGTTGCTCCACATTAAAAACAGTCGGGTACGTTGCGGCCTCGGCATTGACAGCCAAGGTTCCGGCTTCTCCCGCAAATTTAAGATTGGCCGCCACCATTTGGGAAGCATCGGGGATAAATTCGCCCGGCACCTTCAACAGCTGTGGGCGCACGGTAAACTGCGGGAGCTGCGCCTGCACCACAGGAGTCATACCGGCCTTAACACGCACGGGGATATTGCGGAAAAAACGGAAGTTGGACGCCACTTTCAAGCGGCGCAGCATCACCGCACGCTGGGCCACCGTTGCACCGGTGCGGCTCATCTTCATCGCTTGGTACATGGCACGCCCCATGTTAACACCCTTAACCGTCCATTTTGTTAAGTCCCACAAACACCACAACAAAACCAAAACATCCGCCACCTGCGCGGCACGGCGCCACCATTTTAAAGAGTCCTGCGACACACGCTTTGCATTGTATATGGCACTGCCTTTTTTGTACGGTTTAATGGCATATCCTTTGTTGGGCGCGTGTTTGGCCGCCGAGCGTTTATAAACTTTGTACAATTTGGCGTCCAACGCCAGCTCACTGTCGGCATTCAAATCGCCCATGGTCTGCAAAAACAAATGGCGCGCAAGTGCCGCCTCGGCAGACAAGCCGGTCTTTTTTACATAGTCAAAGAAATTTTGGCGTTTGGCCTTGTAAAGGCGGCGGTTGGCCGCCGCTTTTTCTGCGGTAATCACGCCGCCACGTCCATTACCGGCCAAATAAGTTCCGGGTTCTAATCCCGAAGCGAACGGACTGTATTGAGACGCCCCGCTTTTACCGCTGATGAGTGCCCCCGCTAAAAAGGGTACAATGCCGCGGCAAGCCAGCTTATATTCTTTTTTGAGGGTAATGGTTGTATCTACATACACCCCGCACTGGTTAACTCCAAATTCCTTTAAGATATCCAAACTGTCCCGGCTTCCTTCGGTCGCTAACATAAGCGCTACTTCCTCCCACGCATTCGCGATGGGAGCGTGTTCGCTTACGTCTTTTGTGGTAGGATAGGTGGCAAACTTGGATACTTTACCCAAGTACTTACCGTCCTTGTTTTGGTATGCATCTACATAGGTAGTAAAGCTAAGCAAATCAAAGTCGGAAAGGTCCGCCTCCTGTTGCGTCGCCTTGGCAATAATGCCGCGCACAACGCCATACTCCTTCATGGCCAGTAAGGCCCCCATGCCTGCCAACAGGGCTGGAACGGAATAGGGTCTTTCCCGCTGCGCTACAATAAAATCATCAATCAGGTAGGCGTCATTACGCGAGGAAGAAACCATCCCCAGGCCAATCACGGCATTAATGGCGGCATCACAATTAGTTTCGCAACGCAACCCGGCCTTCACTTCGGCACGGTATAATTTGGTCAAGATTTGTTTTTGCCCATTAGAAAAGAAGGAATTTCCTTTCATGTTCCGCATGGGAAGAATCTGCACGCCAAGCGTCATCAAGGTACGGCGGGCAAGCGGCGCTTTATTGTATAGCGTAAACAAATCTTTTATTGCTTGCCACACCTGCATTTCTGCCTCTGCAAGCGCTTTTTTGCTTTCTTGGTTAAACATGGGTTTCAGGCGAGCATTTTGCGTTTTGCGCCATTTTTTTACATTATTGATACCCGTCTTTTCCCACTGATTTAGCTGTTTTAAATTTTCCGCCAGCCACGCCTGCACGGCGGCCTGATCATATTGGGCCGGGTCTGACATACGCTGCGCCTCGGCCTGCAAATTTTGGCGTGTCTGCTCCGCTTGTTTTTTAATGCTGGTAAGCTGTCTTTGCTGCTCAGCAGCCGTTTGCCTGTATAATTCCTCTTTAAAGGTCTCAAACGCATCTTCTTTTTTGTTTTCTCCCGGTTTGCCGGAAAACATCTCGGTAATTTCATACAAGCGGGAAACTTCCTTATCCGTTAAACTGCCGCGATTCGCCCGTCTGTTACCTATGGCCAACTGGCGCTGTCTCTCCACATCTGGCAAGTACGTTGCATCCTGCTGCGCTACATAGACTTGGCGGGTAATTTCCCGGTTCAGCTTCTGCGAATTAATTTTTTTGTTTCGGCGGGAAACGCTTTGTGCAAGGGCGGGGGAGGTCAAATTGATAAATAAACTGCCGGCGACAAACAGACAAACACTGCGGTGAAACAGGTAGGAAAGATGCGATATTTTCATATAAAATAATTCCTCTTAAAATTGGCAAGCGGGTGCACACCGGCACCTATTTTGATTGTTGCACATATTCTTCCTTGGTGCAAGGGCCAAAAGACCCAGGCCGCGTCTAGGCCTTTTGTTCCCTACCCTTACGCGTACACGCGCGGACAATTTTGTATAATAAAGACAGAGATTGTATCTTTGAAAGGAGATTAGCATGTCTACCAAAAGCACCCCGAAATGCGAATGTTCGCAACTTCAAAAGCACCGCTGTGCATTCCAGCCCGTGCTCCCCAACATCCTCAAAAAAGGCCCTGCGGCCGTCAAGGCCAAAGCCGGCAAAGCCACCAAAAGCGTGGCTGACCAGGCCGCCGTCAAACGGATTTTCCCCAATACATACGGCCTGCCGGAAATTACCTTTGTAAAAGGCGCCAACACCGCCGTGTGCAAAAAAGCCGTGCGCGTGGGCGTCGTGCTCTCCGGCGGCCAAGCCCCGGGCGGGCACAACGTCATCGGCGGGCTTTTGGACGGTCTTAAGAAAGCCAACGCCAAGAACAAACTTTTTGGTTTCTTGGGCGGCCCCAGCGGCATTGTGGAAAACAAATTTATTGAAATCACGCCTACCCTGATGAAAAGCTACCGCAACACCGGTGGTTTTGACCTCATTCAATCCGGCCGCACCAAAATTGAAACGGACGAACAGTTAAAAGCCGCCAAGGACAACCTGCTCGCCAACAAAATGGACGCACTCGTGGTGGTGGGGGGAGATGACTCCAACACCAACGCCTGCGTGATTGCCGAATACTTAAAACAGCAGGGCGTGGACATCACCGTCATTGGCGTTCCAAAGACGATTGACGGCGACCTCAAAAACAAACAGATTGAAACCTCCTTCGGGTTTGATACCGCCACCAAAATTTACGCCGAGCTCGTGGGCAACATTGAACGCGACGTCAACTCCGCCCGCAAATACTGGCACTTTGTACGCCTGATGGGCAGAAGCGCCTCGCACATCACGCTGGAAGTGGCCTTTAAAACCCACCCCAACGCCGTGCTGATTGGCGAAGAAGTCTTAGCTAAAAAGATGACGCTTGCGCAAATCGTAAACGATCTTGCCAAACTGATTGCCAAACGCGCCAAAGCGGGCAAAAACTTCGGCGTGGTACTCGTGCCGGAAGGACTGATTGAATTTATCCCGGAAATGAAGGAACTCATCAGCGCACTGAACGATTCACTGGCCGACCACGAAGCCGAACTGTCCAAAATGAACACTTTGGCGGAAAAGAAGGAATTTATCCTTTCCAAGCTCCCGGCCAAACTCGCCGATTTGATGAAATCCCTGCCCGCCGGCATTGCCAGCCAGCTCATGCTGGACCGCGACCCGCACGGCAACGTGCAGGTGTCCCTCATTGAAACCGAAAAACTCCTGGTGGAAATGCTCCGCACCAAACTGGCCGAAATGAAAAAGGCCGGCGAATACACGGGCAAGTTCTCCGCCATTACGCACTTCTTCGGGTACGAAGGCCGCTGCGGCGTGCCCTCCACCTTTGACGCCAACTACACCTACGCGCTGGGCTACAACGCGGCGGTGCTCGCGCTCAACAAATGCTCCGGCTACCTTTCCTCCGTGCGCAAGCTGACCAAAAAAGCGCAGGATTGGGAATGCGGCGGCATCCCGCTGACGATGATGATGAACATTGAACGCCGCAAAGGCAAAGAAAAACCCGTCATCAAAAAAGCCCTCGTGGAGCTCAAAGGTGAACCCTTCAAGCACCTGGCCAAGAACCGCGCCGCCTGGGCGGAGCTGGACCTTTACACCTTCCCCGGCCCGATTCAGTTCTTCGGTCCTGCGGAAGTAACGGATATGACCACCTACACCTTGCTCTTAGAACAAGGAAAAAAGGTCAAATAACCGCCAAAGCGATTTACACCGGGGGAACGGAAATCCGTTTCCCCGGTTTCTTTTTATATAGTCCTAGGTCCAAAAAACGCTTTCATCTAGGCCCTTTGGCCCTTTTACAAAATTCCCCGCATATCTTATACTAATAAAGTAAGGTATCTTATTTTGGGAGCAGGCTATGCACTTTTTTCGTACCACTAAAAATTTTCTACTCCTTTTTGTTTTACTTGTTTCCACCCTCCCCGTTTGCGCGCAGGGGTTTCCCAGAGGCGTTATGTCGGCCTGGTTTCGCAATTCTTCCGAAAAATGGGTCCGCGCCGCGGCCCACATGCGGGTTGTCAAACTTCCGTCCCTTCCCAGGCAAAAACTCACCCCAATGCGCCTTGACGCCCGCATGGGAAAAACCCTTTCCGGGTGGATGTATGCCCGCATAGGCAAATCCCAGTTATTCAGTCGCCAGGCAAAAGAGATTTTGACAAAAGAATTTCCTAAAAATCCCCAAGTTGTCTCTTCGCGCGCCCGTTTTATTTTGGACAGGGACACCTTCTTAAAATCCAACTTAGAAGCCCTCTATCCCAACGAGAAAATCCTTCTAGATGCCTCCGCCTTCTCCAAATTTCAAACCCGCCTGGAGGAAGCCATCCACGCCGCGGAAGAATTTGCCCTCCTCTCGGAAAAAGACATGGAAAGGGTGTTCTGTGTGGCTCCGGTTTTTCCCAAAGAACTGGTGAAAGAGGTCATCCTTTCACAGCAGCCGCGTTTCTTTGTCATGGACCAGTCTGTCCTAGAATCCTTTGCCTCCCAGCCTACCCTTGAAGCCCAGCGCGAATTTGTACAAAGGGCCCGCTCATATCGGCATGGGAAAATGCAAAACCTGCTCATCCAAGGGGCGGAAGATCTTAGCAAAGTCAATCACTTGGATTTTTTGGCTTACCTCAAGTTTCAGCAGCAGGATGCCTACCTCGCCATTGTAGAGGAAGTCCTCGCTCAGAGCCAAACGCGCCTCAATTCTCTCATTGTCCGCGGCAAACAGCCGCTCCCGCCTGATACGCCTTTCTTCCCGGGGGACGTTCCCCTAACAGACGCCCAACGCCTGGGATACATCCGCTATCACAAAGAAAGACTTGAGTCCCTTGGTGCGGCCGCCCCACAGAGCACACTCAAAAAGCTGGAGGCCCTCCTCAAAGACCAAGAAGCCACCTACGGCTCCTATGCCGTGGCAGAATCCCTGGGCCTGCCGTACGAGCGCGTCTTACACAACAGCGGGAACCCGTTAAACAACTATCTGCCCAAGCCCGCAACAGCCTCCTCCAAAGACCCTTACTGGGATTGGAACGAGGACCAAAAACTTGCCTATACCGAAAAACGCATGCAGGAAGCCCGCCAAGACAAAGAATCGCTCCGGCAGGCCATTGCCGCCAACCCGACTAATTGGGATTATTACGCCCAATACTACCGGGCCAGCAGCACGGAAGGCACCTTCTTTTATCAAAATCTTTTACTTAAAAACCAGCTGGTAGATTACCTGCGCGGGAACCTTCCCTTCAAATGAACGGTTCTTCCTTGCGCCCATTTTTCCGCACACTCGCCCAGCTCTCCGGAAAGGTAACACCGCCCGTCCTGCGCTATGTGCTTGCCCGCCATTTAGCGGGGGAAAATGCACCCTGGCTCAGCCACTTTGCACCCGTCCAAGCCGTTCCCGCCCAACTTCTCCGCCAAGCGGAAGAACTCCTCCGGCCGTACGTACCCCAACCGGAAGGCACGCCTAACGCCCTCACGGCCGAAGTCTTGGCCCAACTGGGGGAACTGTCCACGCCAAACCGCCGTGCAAGCGGCACCTTTTATACACCTTTTCCCGTGGCCCGGCACTTGGCGCGCCGCCTGCTTTTTTCGCTCCTTACCCGCCAAGCCCGTTTGACGCAAAACGAGGCGCAATCCCTGCTGGACGGACACTTACTCCCCACCGTTTCCGTGCGCACCGTGGATCAATTTCTATCTACCGTAACCGTTTGCGACCCGGCCTGCGGGGCGGGTAGCCTGTTGGTCCCCTTCGCCCTGGAGCTGTCCCAAATCCGGCATCTGTTGTCGCCTAAAAGCGCCCCAGCCGCGCTCCTTACGCACATTTTCACGCACAACCTCTATGCGTCCGATATCTCCGGCGAGGCACTCGTTAACCTGAAACTGCGCCTGGCGCTTTTGCTCCACGAAGCGGGGGGCACGCCCGACGTGCACACCCTGCTGCCGCACAGTTTCTGCGCCAGTGCGCTGGCCTGCCGCGGACAGAAAACCATTTTTCAAGCCCGCTTTGCGCAGGTGTTTACGGCGCAGAACGGCTTTGACGCACTGCTTGCCAATCCGCCTTATATCGGGCAAAAAAACCACCGCGCGCTTTTTGACGGCCTGCGCCACAACCCGCTGTGGGGCCCCTATTTTACGCCCAAGAGCGACCTGCTTTATTTCTTTTTTTACCTTTCCCTTTCGCTCGTGCGTCCGGGCGGAATCAGCGCACTGCTCACCACGCCCTACTTTGCCACCGCGGCGGGCGCAGGCCCCTTGCGCCAAACGCTTAAGCGAGAAGCGGCCTTTTTGTATTTGGAAGATTTCGGTTCCCACCGCCTTTTTAAGCAAGCCCTCGGGCACCACAGTTTAATCAGCGTGTTTGAAAAAAATGCCACGCCCCACAAACCGCCCTGCCAAATGGGCCGCCTGTCCGTCCCGCAAACCTCGCTCTACCACGGCGCGGAAAATTACCTGCGTACACAGGACACGGGGGACCTGCAAAACGCCCTAGCCAAAATGGCCGCCTGTGCACAAAAATTGCAAGACGTCGCCTCCGTCACCAACGGCCTGATGACCGGGTGCGACAAAATTTCCGCCCTGCACCTTAAAAAGCACCCCCTAGAAAACATCCACCCAGGGGACGGCGTGTTTGTGCTGTCCCAACGGGAAAGGCAATGTCTGCCCCTTTCCGCCGCCGAAGCGGCCCGCTTAAAACCGTTTTACAAAAACTCCCAAATTCATCCCTATGCGGCCGCCCAAAAACCGGAGTTCTTTTTGATTGACTTTTTTTACCCCAACGACCGCCACACCGATTTTTCCCAATACCCCGTCCTAAAAAAACACTTGGCGCGTTTTGCCCCTATTCTGCTGGCCCGCAAACAAAACAACAACGGCATAGACAAAGCCTTAAAACGGGGGGAATACTGGTTCGGTTCCGTCCGCCGCAAAATGGATTTTGAAGCGGACAAACTGGCCGTCCCGCAGCGCAGTCCCCGCAACACGTTCGCCTTTGCGCCCGGGCCGTGGTACGCCAGTTCGGACGTGTACTTTATTTCCACGCCCACAAGCGGCACTACCCTTTGGTACCTGCTCGCTCTTTTTAATTCCGCGCCGTATTACGCCTGGCTTTACTTCAACGGCAAGCGCAAGGGAAACCTGCTGGAACTGTACGCCGCCCCGCTTAAAGCCTTGCCCGTCCCCATGGCGCCGCCAAACAAACAAAAAGAGCTGGAAGATTTAGCCCGCCGTTTATACGCGGCGAAAAAAGCAAATCCGCAGGCCGATGTTTCCGCCCTGCAGAACCAGGCCGACGCCGCCGTGTGCGCCCTCTTTGGTTTTTCCTCCCAAGAAACCAAGGCCGTTCTCTCCTTCTTTGCCGCCCACAAACCCACGCCAAAAAAGTTATAATTTACGTATACTAATCAAGGATTGTTACCATGAAGGGAAGAAATTTAGCCTCTTTTTGTTTTTTTAATTTTATTTTGTGGTGTTTGTGCTCGCTTTTGTATTTTCGCACGGGCGGATTTTTTACGGACGGCTTAGGGCTCACGTTTACCGCTCTTTTTATTTTGGGCCATTTGTTTTTGTTTGGCCTGGGGCTTTGCCTCTTAAGCGCGCCCTGGCGCCTGCTGGGCCAGCGGCCGCTTGCCTGTGCGGCCGTCGGCTGGGGCACACTCTTTACGCTCTTTTTTGCCGCGGATATTTTGGTCTATTCCCAATACCGCTTTCACATTAGCCCCGCCATGCTGCAGCTCTTTTTTGGCCCGGCCGGGAAGGAAATTTTTGTCTTTCCCGCGTCCACCTGGGTCATGGCGGCGGTGTTTGCGTGTTTGGTCGTAGCGGGGGAATACGGGCTTATGCGCCTGGCCAAACGCACAAATCCGTCCGGCAAACTAATTCTTTCCGTCCTGGGCGTACTGCTGCTTATTTTTATGGGATATAACGGGCTGTATGCTTGGGGCCGCTTTATGCTGGTGCCCAGTGTGGCCGCCCAACGCGACCGCCTGCCCTTTGCCAACCCGCTTTCGGCCAACAGGCGGCTTCGCAAAATGGGGTTTGAACCCAAAAGTACGCCCTATACACTGCCCAAACAGGGCACCCTGCATTACCCGCTAAACCCGCTTGTCTGCAGGCCCGAAAAACCCGCCAACGTGCTGGTTCTTTTGGTGGAATCGTGGCGCACGGACGTGGTAACGCCGGAGGTAATGCCGCACCTTACCGCTTGGGCCAAGCGCCCCAACGCCACCTATTTTGCCGACCATTTAAGCGGCGGCAACGCCACGGAAGCGGGGGTATTTTCGCTCTTTTACTCCATGCCGTATGCGTACTGGACGGACTTTACCAGCCGCCACCTGCCGCCCGTTTTGGTAAGCGAAGCGCAAAAGCTGGGCTACCAAACCGCCATTTACAGCAGCGGCAAGTTAAACAGCCCCGCCTTCAACCAAAACATTTTTGCCGACATTGCCGACCTGCGTTTGGAATCCAAAGGCAAGGAAAAATGGGAACGCGACGTGGACGCCGTCAACGGGTTTGAAGATTTCCTGGCGCATTACAATCAAAAATCGCCCTTCTTCGGTTTTGTATTTTTGGACGCGCCGCACGGCAGCGATTCGCCCCAAGAGGACCAAATCTTCCGGCCCGCGGGGGAGATGATGAACTATTTAACGCTCACCAAAAACACCGACCCGACGCCCTATATGAACCGCTACAAAAATTCGCTCCATTTTACCGATAGGATGCTACACCGCATTTTCTCTGCGCTGGAAAAGCACGGACTTTTGCAAAACACCCTCGTCGTGCTGACGGGCGACCACGGGCAGGAAATAAACGATACGCGCCACAATTTTTGGGGCCATAACAGTAACTTTGCCAAATACCAAACGCACGTGCCGCTGTTTGTATGGCGCCCCGGGCAAACCGCGCCCCGCACCGCCGCGTGGCGCACCACACATTACGACGTGGCGCCTACCGTATTAAAAACCGCGTACGGCTGCCAAAACCCGGCGGCGGATTATTCTATCGGCATGGATTTGTTTGACCCTTCGCCGCGGCCCTTTGCCCTCATTTCCAGCTATACCAAAAAAGCGATCCGCACCGGGGATAAACTGACCGTCATGGACGCTTACGGCAATTTGGAATTTTACGACGAAAACTTTGTTTCCACTCCCACCGGGGCGGACCCCGCCGCCGTGGCCGAGGCGCTCAAAACTTTCGCCAAGTTTTACAAGTAACTTGAAACCGGAGCAAAATTTGTGCTATAAATTAAGTAGCTGTTACAAGGAGAAACTATGAACGCAATCAAGGTATATTTCTTGGATGTTTTAACACATCACTATGTGGACTTTAAAGGACGCGCGACGCGCAAACAGTTCTGGCTGTGGGTGTTGTTCGGCGTCATCGCCGTGTGGATTATTGACCTGTTGGCCATGATTTGCCTCTCGGAAAATGCCGCCAGCGTTGTGGCCAGTTTAGTCAACTTGGCCATCTTACTGCCGAGCCTTTCCATGGGCGCCCGCCGCTTGCACGACAGCGACAAATCCGCTTGGTGGCTTCTCTTAAATCTGCTGCCGATTCTCGGCGGCCTCGTGCTGTTTGTGTTTTACCTCTTGCCCAGCACGAAAGGGGAAAACCGCTTCGGCGCCAATAACTAATTTTGCCTGGCAACACCGCTTTCCCGTTTGGGGAAGCGGTGTTTTTTTCCATGAAAAACTACCGCCTTGTTTTAACTATTTTTCTGTTGGCCGCCTTTTTCCTGGGCGCCTATACGGCGTTTATATACGTTTATACAGAAGGTAAATTTGCCCCGCTTCCCTTGCTTACAGAGCCCAGCGCCGCCGCGCCTTCCGCCGCTTGGAACGCTCCGGACCACCCACTTTTTTTACATCAGGTAAACACCGTCCGCCGCGCCAAAAAGAAAGAAACCAAATACGCCGGCTACGAGCTGGACCTCCTGCCCGGGCAGGACGGCACGCTTTGGGTCGCGCACGACGAATCCCAGCTAAAACGCCGCGTCACCCTGCAAGACATTTTTTCCGCCCTCAAAAACCCGCAGGCAAAAACCTGGTGGCTGGACCTCAAAACGGACCTCACCTCCGCCGAGCTGGACGAAATAATTAACACCGCCGCCCGCTTTGGCATTTCCAAAGAACACCTGTTTTTGGAAACAGGCCCCGGCCCCACGGCCAAACTCATCAAGCAAAAGGGGCTAGGGCTGCTCCTCGCCCTCACGGACGGCTTTGACGAGGATGACAACAACCCGCAAAAACGCCGGGCGCTCAACGCCAAGGCGCTGGAAGAATGGCAGGAATACCAGCCCCACGCCGTCAGCGCGAGCTTTGGCAAGTACGCTTATCTGCGGGCGTATTTCCCCAATATGCCCAAAGCCATTTACTACTCTGCCACCGTGCGCCCGAGTCTTAAAAAGACGTTTATGAAGCGCCAAATGGCCACCGACCCGTCCGTCCGAATTTTTATGTTGGATGAATATACTTTTTAGGAGTTTTTTATCATATGCACACAAATATTACGCGCGGGCAAGCGCTAAACCTGCTGAAAAAATACAATCAGGAGCCCTTCCACCTCCTGCACGCACTTACGGTGGAGGCCGTCATGCGCCGCCTGGCCGTCCAACTGGGATACGCAAACGAGGCCGATTTTTGGGCCTTATGCGGCTTGTTGCACGATATAGATTTTGAAAAATTCCCGCAAGAACATTGTAAAAAAGCGCCTGAACTGTTGGCGGAAATTAAGGCAGAGCCGGAGCTCATACGCGCAATTTGCAGCCACGGCTACGGTATTACCGTTGACGTCCGCCCCGAGCACCAAATGGAAAAAGTACTTTTTGCCACAGACGAACTGACCGGGCTTATCGGCGCGGCGGCCAAAATGCGCCCGTCCAAAAGCACGCAAGATATGGAAGTTTCCAGCTTAAAAAAGAAATTTAAGGACAAAAAGTTTGCCGCCGGCTGTTCGCGCGACGTCATCAAACAAGGGGCCGAAATGTTAGGTTGGCCCTTGGAAGAATTGTTTGAAAAGACTTTGTCCGCTATGCGCGAAACGGAAAAAGCCGTCCAAACCGAAGCGAAGGAACTCACCAAATGAACTATTTAATTAACCCGTTAAAACGGCTATTTGATTTTAAGGGCCGCGCCAACCGCAAGGAATTTTGGCTTTTTATGTGTTGGTATATTGCCTTGATGCTTGCCACCTGGTTTATCGTAATGTTTCTTTGTATGGCTATTGGCGTTATGCTGTATAGCGATCCGGGCAGCCAACAGGGTGTAGACTGGATTGGCGCCATTATTTGTATTGTCGGGTCTTATCTGGGGGCGATTTTGCTTCCGCTTTCCCTGCGCACACGCCGCTTGCACGATATCGGGATGAGCGGCTGGTGGCAACTTTTGCTGTTTGTACCCTACTTGGGCGAGTTTGCGCTGTTTATCTGTATGCTACTCCCCGGGACCGAGGGGGAAAACCGCTTTGGGGAACAACCCCGCTAACAAAGGCGGCTAATTAGCCGCCTTTTTTATAGTTTCATTTCCCGCGCCAGTGCGGTAAAAAATTCCGTCGCCTTCATGGGGTAGTACAAGTCCGTAATGCTCCCGGTAAACGCGGAGGGCTGCGGATTTACTTCAATAATTTGGGCGCCGAATTGCTTGGCCAGCAGCGGCAAACTGCAAGCGGGCATCACCTGCCCGGCCGTGCCGACGACGAGCATAACGTCCGCATTTTCGGCCATTTCCTGCGAATTTTGGTAGGCCTTTGGGGGGATGCCTTCTCCGTAAAACACAAAATCGGGCTTGAGCACGCCTCCGCAAAAGCAACGCGGGGGGACTTCGTCCAAATTCACGTTTTCCAAGCCGTACTTGCGCCCGCAGGACACGCAGGAAAGCGTTTTAATCGTGCCGTGGAATTCCTGCACGTTTTTGGAGCCCGCCTTTTGGTGCAAGCCGTCTATATTTTGGGTGATAACGCCCTTTAATAATCCTTTTTGCTCCAGCTGTGCCAGCACCTCGTGCGCGGCGTTGGGGGAGGCCTCGTCCATATCGGTAAAAAAGATTTTTTTCATTTCCGCCCAAGATTCTTTCGGGTGGGCGTAGAAGAAATTGATTTCAATAAATTTCGGGTCGTACTGGTTCCACAAACCGCCCGCCCCCGTAAAAGGCGCGATGCCGCTTTCCACGCTCACGCCCGCGCCGGTAAACGCCACGGCGTAGCCGGCCTGTTTTAATAATTTTGCCGCTTCTTTTATTTCGCTCATATTACTATTATAACACGTCAGCCACAACAAAAAACCGCCCCTTTCATCTAAGAAAGAGGCGGGTAAAACTACAAGGTAACAAACTAATTAGTGGCCGCCTTCTTGGTTGCCGCCAGTGGTAGTCCCATCTGTTACCGTAGACGCATCAGTTGAGTACGATTCGTTACCCGTATATTCAATGCAGAAGTCCTTATTGTCCTTATCATCACCGTTTATATCGCAATGCACAGGTTCTGTGGAATCATATTCCTTCCACAACTTATACGTATACTGGCCAGAGCCAATGCGCACAGCCTCAACGCCGGAATGGTTTCCAACTTTGGTATTAGTCCCTTTCAACGTAATAATAAAACCATTTCCATTACCACAATCCTCCGCCTGAGTTCCTTTTGTGCAGTAGTAGGCATTGGCCGTTGCATTTGCCGGGGCAACATCTAAGCTCGTCCACTTCGTAGCGAAATTGCCCGTTTTCATTTTATAGCGGGCTTGCGCACCAACAACAGAGCCAATCAAGGTGTCGGCTTCCGCGGCGCGGGAGCGTTCCACTGCTTTGAAGTACGCCGGCATCGCCATCGCGGCCAAAATGCCGATGATCAGGACCACGACCAACAGCTCAATGAGCGTGAACCCTTTTTTATTATGCTTAATCATTTTTCTTCTCCTTTCCTACTTTCGTTTGGTACGGCCCGGTTTTGGGGTACTGTAGGAGTTTTTATATAACCCAGCCCGGGCCGTAAGACCAATGTAGCAAAAAAAAAAAACGAGTCAAGCCCTTTCAATATTCCCAGCGGAAAATCTTTTTTATACGGGCCTTTTAGGCCCGTTTACGGCCAACCAAAAAAATAACAAAAAACGACCTGGTTCTTCGCCGTCATCAAACAAAGTGCCGTCATGGTAAATGGCGACCCGCTAAAAGAGCCGTCACCCTGGAGTGTTGTAGTCCAGGGTCTCGCTGTTTTCTTTTTTTTCGTCACCCTGGAGTGTTGTAGTCCAGGGTCTCGCTGTTTTAAAAGAGGATGAGATCCTGGACTAAAGCCTTCCAGGATGACCTTTTTATTTGTTGCCGTTGTCGTCCGCCGTTTTTGTAACCCTTTTGGCCCGCCGTTAAAATCAAAAAGAGAAGCATGGCAAACGACGGACTTGTCCGACGCCGCGTAGGGCTAGTTGTCCGTCGGCCGCTTCTCTTTTTGATTTTAGGGCCTTTGGGTTACCACTCTTTTTCGTTCTTTTTCTTGTGTAAGAAAAAGAACACAAAAGAGCAGGCCGGGCCCCCATAATACCCGGCCTGCCGTAACTTGTTCCCGTATGGCCCCATTTTATACAGAAACAAGCCCCCGCGCGAAAACGTACACTGCCACCAGCGCACACAGCACTAAAAGTGTCACCACCACTTTTTCTCCGGAGCCAAACACAGGCTTTCCGTCGGCACTCTGCCGCCGCGCCCACACAAACACCGGGACCCCCAACGCCAGGAAAATCACCGCCAGGAACAGGTACTTTAACCCAGCCGCATACAACAGCCAGCACGCATACACCGTGCCCAAAACGGACGTGAACAACGCGGCGGCGCGGCCTCTGGCAGTAATGCGCGCGTACTCGCCGTCCTCGGTCATCTTCCACAAATAGGCCGTGCTCGCCAAATAGGCAGGCAGCACCATTACGCCCGTAATGGAAAGCATGGTATTCCACGCATTGTTGGAAAAATAGACCATAAAAATGGCCAACTGCATCAAGCTGCTCGTTACCCATAGCGATACCGAAGGCGACCCGTTTTTATTTTGCTTGGCAAACTGGCGCGGGAATGTGCCGTTCTCGGCCGCCGCCGCGGGAATTTCGGCCGTAATCATCGTCCACGCAAGCCACGAAGAAAGCACCGCAATCAAAAGGCCGATGTTCATCACCCACGCGCCCCACGGGCCGACCACCTTTTCCAATACGCCCGCCGTGGACGGATTGGGAATCGCCGCCAGTTCCTCTTGCGATAAAAACCCAAAAGGCAGCACAGACAAGCCCACATAAATAATCAAACAGCCCAAAAAGCCCAAAAACGTGGCCTTGCTAACCGCCGCCTGGCTCTTGGCACGGTTAGAAAGCACCACCGCGCCCTCTATACCGATAAACGCCCACAGCGTCACCAACATGGTGCTCTTAAGCTGGGTGGAAAGACCGCCCAAGGTCTTGCCGCCTTCCGCCATTTTGCCCCAAAAGTTGACGTCAAATTTGTCAAAATGAAAGACAAACAGCAGCACCAAACAAAAGAGCAGCAGCGGCACCAATTTCCCAATCGTACCAATCACGTTTAAAATGGCCGCCTGCTTTACGCCGCGCAGTACCACCCAGTTAAAACTCCAAATCAGCACCGAGCCGCACACAATAGACAGCAAATTATTCCCGCCCGCAAAATAAGGGGGGAAAAAGTAATTCAGCGCGTCCATCGTGATGACCGCATACCCCACGTTGCCAAAAATTTGGCACAGCCAGTAACCCCAGCCAATTGTAAACCCCACGTACGGGCCAAAGCCTTCGCGGGCGTACATGTAAATGCCCGAAGTCAAATTCGGTTTCACGCGTGCAAGCACGCTAAAGGTATTGGCGATGAAGTACATTCCAATACCCGTAATCACCCAGGCTAAAAGCACCGCCCCCGCGCTGGCGCCTGCAGCCATGTTTTGGGGGAGGGAGAAGACTCCTCCCCCGACCATAGAACTGATGACAATACTCGCCAGGCCAATGATGCCCAGCTTTGCCACGGAATTGTTCTTTTCTCCCATAAAGGCTCCCCCAAAATTCCGTTAAAAGCGCTTAGTCCAGCGTCTTTTTGTCCGTCGGCACCGCCAGCGGAGCGAACTTGAAGTTCAAAAATCCCATCACCGTCAGGCAGTAGGCAAACGGCTGGGTAATGTTGATGTAGTTGTGCCAGAGTTGGAACTCGCTGTGCTTTTCCACCCCGCGGATTTCCAGCTCGTGCTTTAAGGATTTATTGAGCCACATTTCACAATGGCCTTTGGCAATATCGTCGTCAATGGGCGTATCAAAATACTCCACGTATTCCGCCGCCCAACCGCCAATCAGGTTGCCTTTTTTGTCCTTGCCCCAGCATACGCCAATGCCCGTGGCAATGGCCTTGTGGTCCTCTATACGGGCCCCGTTGCCCGCCATAATCACTTCCAACACCGCCCCGTGCACAAACTGGTTGGCCACGGCGTCTACCGGATAAATGTTTTGGTACAAATCCTTCGGCAAAACCGAAGTGTAAGGCACCACGTTAAAATCCTGAATTTTGGCCTGCTGCAAGGCCGAATCGTAACAGAAGGTTTCAAACGGCTGGGGCGGAATACCGTCCGCCGCTTGCCCGGCCCCGCCGGAAATAAACGCTAAGGTTGGATAGCGCGTGCCCAAAGTAAGTTCTTTTTCCATATTTCTACTCCTTGTTTGATAATTTTTTACCCCACTACAACATAATCGTACTGCGTAACCCGACCACCGTGCTCATGCCCTGGCCGGATTTTAAACCCGCTTTCGGATAAAGCTGTACATCCGGCGTAATGGTCATAAAAGACCCCACGCCAAAAACGTACTGCATTTCTATGGCCGTTTCGCTGGAGCGCATTTCACCGGGGTATCCCAGCGCCTTGGCGCTCAGGCGGTTGTAGGCCACGCCCACCGTCAAAGCGTCCTGCGCGTTGCGCTCAAACGGATTAAGCCACGAAACACCCAGCACGTACGAATTTTTAATCGGCACTGCCCCGCCGGTGGACCCGTTGGCCCGGCCAAACACGGCCCATTTTTCGCCCAGGTTCTGCTGCGCGTTGACCGACCAGCCGTTCACGTTCTCGTTTTGCTTTTCCACCGCCGGCTGGTAGTAATACAGCACGCTGTATTGCGCGGCTCCCAAGTCCAAAGAGGGCGCCCACGCCAGCGAGCCAAATGCCGTATACTTGCCGTCAAACGCGTCTTTAAAACGCACCTGCGAACCGGAAATGTTCGTCGCGTCCTGATACCCGGCCGCCGCCGTCCATTCGCCCTTTTGGGCCTGCACATAGGCGCCCAACGAGGCACTCGGATAGGCGGATGAAGCATTCTGCGACAGCGCATAGTTCATAAGAGCGGTTTGCTGGTTGTCCAAGAACTCCGTCCCGTCAAAGTTGTATAGCGGAAACTGCCCCACGGTAACGGACAGCCAATTGAGCTCTCCCGGCAAGGTGTGCGTGTAAGAGAGCTGGGAGAAAATTTCCTGGTTGGTGGCGTAGTCATTCGGCGCCGCCACCAGGTTCGCGCGGTTTTGCAGGGTCCCGGCCTCGGCACCCCAATAGCGGATGAGGTTGTAGTTGGCATTTAAGGTGCCGGAACCCAAGGCGCGGTCTTTAAACAGGTTCCACGTCAGGTACGGATAGTAAATCCCCTGAATGGCCGTTTGCTTGCCGCTGGGTGACACACGCTGCGCCGTGTACGAAACGTCCGCCCCCACGTGCAGTCCAAGTTTGTCCGCCAGCGAATCCTTCATGCGCAAATACGCACACGGTTCGCCATAATCCTGTTTGGCCTTTTGGCGGGCGGCCAAACGCTGTTCGTGTTTGGCGGGAGGGAGCAGGAAGATTTCCTCCTCCACATAATAATTTTGTGCGGACGCGGCCGAAAAACTAAACATCAGGGCCGCGGCCAAGGCTGTTTTTGCTGCGTTCATTTGGTTTACCCCCGTAAACGGTTCTGAACAAATTTTTCACTTCTGTTTTTGCTACTTTTTCCAACTTTTTTACACTTTTTTGCGTTTTTTAGGCCCCCGGTGGAGCGGTTTTTGCATCGTTTTTACCCCATTTTTACCAATTTTCACCGCTTTTGCGGGTTCCTAGCCGCATTTAAAAAATACCATGCCACGCGTTTTTGCTCAATGCAAAAAACGGATTAGTTCGTCTTTTTAAAAAATTCTCCCGACGGAGCCAAAACACAAACTAACCCTTTTTGCGCCGCTAAAAAAGAAGCCCGCTCAATTTTTTTAACCGGCAAACGCCCAATTGGAGTACAATATAAGCATGGAAATTACGACGGAAGGCATCAAGTATGCCGGGTCCAAATTAAAGCTGCTTCCCTACCTGTTGCAAACGGCCCGAAACCTGCCGGAAATTCACACGGTGTTAGACGGATTTTCGGGCAGTACGCGCGTTTCACAGGCCTTCGCACAAAGCGGCTACACCGTAACGGCCAACGACACTGCCGAGTGGAGTTTTACGTTAGCCACCTGCTACCTAAAGGCCGACAAGCCCGACGGATACTACCAAAAAATTTTAGACCACCTAAACGCACTCCCGCCGAAGGACGGCTGGTTTTCCGCCCATTACGGCGGGGAGGAGCGCGACACGAAAAAACCCTTCCGCCTAAAAAACACCCGCAAGCTGGACGCTATCCGCCCGGAGATAGAGCGCCTGGGGCTGGCGGAAGCAGACAAGGCCGTCGTGCTTACCAGTCTGCTGTTGGCGCTGGACAGGGTGGACAGTACGCTGGGGCATTTTTCTTCTTACCTGGCCCGTTGGTCGGCCCGTTCCGCCAAGGATTTGTTTTTAACACTGCCCAGCCGCTTTGCTCACGGGAGCGGACACACCGTGTTGCAAAAGGATATTTTTGACGTCCTGCCCCGCCGCTCGTGGGACCTGGCCTATTTTGACCCGCCCTACGGCTCCAACAACGAAAAAATGCCGTCCAGCCGCGTGCGTTACAACGCCTATTACCACTTTTGGAAAACGGTGCTGAAAAACGACGAGCCGGAGCTGTTTGGCGCTGCCGGACGGAGAGCGGACTCGCGCGACGGAAAAGCCGCCTCGGTATTTGAGGAATTCCGCCGAGACGCAACGGGAAATTTTATCGCCCTAAACGCATTGGAAAAATTAATCCGGCAAACGCGCGCCCGTTACGTAATGCTCTCTTACAGCTCGGGGGGACGCGCCACCAAGGAAAATTTGCTAAACTGCTTACACCGTCAGGGAAAACTGGTGCAATTTTTGGAAATAGATTACAAGAAAAATATCATGGCCGATTTGCGCTCCACGCTCAAGTGGGCCCGCGACGGAAAAAATTACGAATATATTTTTGTATTGCAAAAGGAATGAGTTATAAAAAATAATATGAAAAACGCTTGGAATACTTTTTGGGATGTGGTAGACCCGGACCGCAGGGGGCCGCTTTTTTGGCACTACGGCTGGAAGGGAATTCTGTTTATTGCCGCCGTTACGTACGGTCTGTACCGCTGGTACGTCGGCCCGCACCATTGCCCGCTGGCGGGGATTTTTTGGCTGCTCACCATTGGCATTCACGAAGCCGGGCACCCCATCTTCCGCTTTCTATCGGGCGGCAATTTTGCCTGGACCATTTGGGGCGGAACCGTGGTGGAAGTTGGCGTGCCACTCTTGGCATTCTTTAGCTTTTTACACCGCGGAAAGGAAATTCAGGCCGACGGTTGTTTGCTTCTGCTCGCCGTGGCGTTTTACAGCGTGGGGCATTACGCCGGGTGCAGTTTGGACCCGGTCATTGGCCTTTTAAATGCCGGGCCGGAAACCTTGCCCGACTGGGACTACATGCACAAATGGTTGGGAACGGAAGGGTACGAGTGGCACATCCGCCACGGTTTCTATTGGCTAAGTGCCTTTACCGCCGCGGTAGGGACCTACTTATTTGCCGCCCATTTTTGGGCTTGGAACGACCCGAACAAAACCCTGCCGCATACGTAACCAACGCTCCGTTCCGCCGCCGCGCGGGGGGAAAATACCCCGCTAAAAATACGAAAAAAATGTTATAAAATATAAGAAGTAGTTGTTAAGGAGTTTGTTATGAAGAAAACATTCTTTTTTGCCGTAACCGCCGCCGTGCTGGCCGTCGGTTGTGCTACCACAGGCACGACGCCGTCCGCCACCACCGCCAACCAGCCGATGACCTTGGAACAGGCCTTGCAAAAATCGGCCGAAACGCGCCAAAAATTGTTGGACGCTAAACAGTCCTACCAAGACGCCAAGACCGCGGCTGAAGTAGCCAGCGGCAACAAGTCCGCCGTGGACGCTGCCAAGGAGAAACTGCAGCAGAAGGCAGACAACGCCAAGCAGCAAATCCAATCCGAAAAAGACGCCTGGGCGGAACTGCTTAAATAAGCATTATTTTGCGTACACAGCTTCGCGTTTATCGCAACGCGAAGCTGTGTATTTTTTTGTACCAAGTAAAAATCCCCCGGAGAAACCGGGGGATTTGAAAGACTGAACAGCACTAAAGTTTAGTCCGCCAGTTCGGGGCCCTCTAACGCCGGAGGAAGGCCGGCTTCCGGCGCGGCGGCACCGGGCATAGCCGGGCCGTGTTCCATTTTGCGCGGTTTCATTTCCGGCTCACCAAATAACGCATCCATATCGCCCTCCTCATCAATTAACGCTTCGGTTTTGCGGTCCACCCAAGCTTGCTTGGCCTCGGGAGATTGCTCGCGCGCTAAACCTGCCTGCATGTGTTGCAGACGTTCTTGAAAGCGGGCCAATTGCTCTGTTTTAAATTTGAGCTGTTCCTCGCGGATAGAGGCAACAAAGGCCGCAATTTCCGCCTTTTTGGCCTCTTTCTTTTTACCGGGCTTTAGCTTGTTGTATTCGGCCACCAGCTTTTCGGCTTTTTCTTCGGTGGCACGCATTTTGGCCTTGTGCTCTTTGCGCGCTTTTTTAAATTCATCCTTGCGCGCGGCGCAGGCCTTATCTTTGCAAGGCCCGGGCTTTACCCCGGCCATTTGAGATGCCTTGCAACCGCACGGCTCTCCTTTTTTGCAGGCGCACGGAACCGTATCCGCCGCAAAGAGCGGCGCACATAAGGCCGTGAGTAACGTCAGAAACATCACTTTCTTCATAACCCCTCCTGTGTTTTAGAATTCCTGTTCAAACAATTTTAAATCGTCTGAAAAAGTCAGGTATTCTTCGTCCAAATGCTCGCTCATATACGCCAACACTTCCTGCGTTTGCAAAGCACCCTTGTCCGGGGGCAGGCCTACCCACCACGCCAGCACGCCAATGGCGACCAGCGCTGTACCTGCCAAGGCCGGTTTCCACGCTTTCCAACCGGCAAAAAAAGATTTCTTCCGCGTCGTTTTGGCCAGCAGCGCTTCCACCGGCCGGGGTGGGGCGGACGGCGCTTTAAGGGCCTCCTCCGTGCGCACTAAAAAGGCCAGTTCCTCCCGGCACGCGGCGCAGTTTTTTAGGTGTGCCACAAATGCCTTGCGCTCCTGCGGGGGCAATTCGCCCGACGTATACAAAAGTAAATTTTCGCATTGTTTCATAGCGTTACCTCTTTTCCCGACGCCAGCCACTGCTGCATTTTTTTGACGGCACGGTGAAAATCCGACAGAACACTCCCCAACGGGCGGCCCTGCATTTGGGCAATTTCTTTAAACGAAAGATATTGCCGCAGGTAGAGCGTTTCGCGCTGGGCGGGGGGCAAGCGCAACGAAGCTTGGCGGATTTTTGCCGCCCCTTCCCGGGTGGCTAATGTGTCTAGCGGCAGGGGGGCATCGTCCGGCAGTGTTTCATGCAAAAACGCATTGCCCGCTTCGTCCGTTTGGTCCAGCGAGAAGGATTCGTCCCGGTCCCGAAAATAGTTAAGCACCCGGTTGCGCGCCGAGAGAAACAGCCACGACTTAAACTTGCCGCGCGCCTCGTACTTCCGCGCATTTTTAAAGAACGATAAAAACACCTCTTGGAATAAATCCCCGGCGGCGCCTTCGTCCTGCACCAGCGAAAAAAGATACTGGTACAGCGAATTTTTGTAGCGGAACACCAACGCTTCAAAAGCCGCGCCGGAGCCGGAACAAAATTGCCTAACCAGTTCGTCGTCCGTCCGTTCGCTCATGTTTACGTCCATATATGTATAACCCCGTTTCCCGCTGTTTTATTGCATCTTTTTGGCCGCCCGCGGGTTTGGCAGCCTGGCAAAACATTCTTTTATACTTTAGCAAACCAACCACCCCTGCGAAAAGCAAAAAAGAGATTATGCGTAAAAACAGCAAGGCCCGGCAAGAAAGAGCCGGGCCCTGCAATTTACCCCCGCGAAACAAATTTATTCGTAGCGCAAGGCGTCTATCGGCGTAAGTTTGGAGGCCTTATAGGCCGGGTAAAACCCAAAGAAAACGCCGGTGGCCGCGGAAAACCCCACAGAAAGAAGCACGGCCGATAGACTCAGCTGGGCTGGAATGGAGGAATTGGCCGATACTAGTAGCGTAATCACCACGCCCAGCAAAATGCCAATCAACCCGCCAATGCAGGAAAGCGTGACCGATTCCACCAAGAACTGAAGGCGAATATCCCAGCTGGTAGCCCCGATTGCCATGCGGATGCCGATTTCGCGCGTGCGCTCCGTGACGGATACCAGCATAATGTTCATCACACCAATACCACCCACAATTAGGGACACGGCCCCAATCGCCCCAAGCAACAAACTCATGGTTTTGCCCATGGTTTTGGCTTGCTCAATAAAAGAGGCAAAGTCGTCCAACTGGAAATCGTCCTTGGCCAGCGGGTGAATACGGTGGGTGTTGCGCACCGTGTTTTTGATGTCCTCTTTGGTGTTTTCAATCGTGTTAAAATCGGCCACCTTGATGACCACGCGGTCCAGCGCGCGGCGGCTGGTGCTTTTCCAGCCGGCGTCCATCTTCACTTTGCCCGTGGTGTAGGGGATGAGGACGCCTTCGTCCATATCAAAGCCAAAGCCGCTCTGCCCCGTTTTCTTCACCACGCCCACCACTTTAAAGGGGATATCGCCCAAAACCACCGTTTTGCCCAGCGGGTCTACGTCGCTGAAAATCGTTTTGGCGGCCTCAGCCCCCATGACCATTACCTGGGCGTACTCCGTTACTTCCTTCTCGGTAAAGGTGCGGCCGGACTCCAGCGGCCAATCGTACGTATTAAAAATATCCGTGTCCGTGGCCAGGGTATCAAAGGAATCGCTGGTGTTGCGGTACTTGACGGTAAACGACGTGCTGATGTATGGCGCGGCAGCTGCGACACCGGGCAGCTTGCGAATGGCGATCACATCGTCCATGGTGACGTCCTTGGGGGAGGAAATGCTGTCGTCCAAAATCCACGGCTGGCGCAAGAACAAAATGTTGGTGCCGAAACGGGATACGCTTTCGGACACGCTCTTTTGCGCGCCCGCGCCCACCGCCAGCATAGTGATGACGGCAGACACCCCAATGACAATGCCCAAGCTCGTCAGTGCGGCACGCATTTTGTTGGCAAAAATGGCTTTGAGCGAAATTTTGAAAATGGAATAAAAGGAATCCCACATAATTATTTTTGCACCTCGTCGCTGATTTTTTCGCCGTCTTTAAATTTAATCAGCCGTCCGGCGTATTCGGCAATGTCCGGCTCGTGCGTGATTAAGATAATCGTTTTGCCCAGCTCTTTATTAAGCCGCGTAAAAAGCTCCATGACCTCAATGCTCATTTTGGTGTCCAGGTTGCCGGTCGGCTCGTCGGCAAAGATAATGGGAGCGTCGCACACCAAGCTGCGGGCGATGGCCACGCGCTGCTGCTGGCCGCCCGAAAGCTGGTTGGGCAGGTGGAAGGCGCGCTCTGCCAGCCCGACGGCCTTGAGCGCCGCCAGGGCTTTTTCGCGCCGCAGGTGGGCGGGGGTATGGTTGTAGATCATCGGCAGTTCCACATTTTCCACGGCGGTGGTGCGTTTGATGAGGTTAAACCCCTGAAAGACGAAGCCGATTTTGCGGTTGCGCACCCCGGCCAGCTTGGATAAATCCGTGGCGGTGACGTCTATGCCGTCTAATATATACGTCCCGCGGGTGGGCTTATCCAGACAGCCCAAAATGTTCATGAAGGTGGACTTGCCCGAACCGGACGGGCCCATAACGGCCACAAACTCGCCCTTTTCTATGGACACGCTCACACCGTTTAAGGCCTTCACCTCCACGTCGCCCAACTGATAAATTTTGTATAGGTTGCGTGTATCAATTAACGCCATAAGCGGCCTCCTAGCGGCGTTTACCCGGGCGGGGCGGACGCATGCTGACCGTGGTGCTAACCGTGATATTATTTTCGCCCACAATCACCACGTCGCCTTCCTTGATATCGCCGGAAACGATTTCGGTTTCCTGGGTGGCAATAATGCCGATTTTTACGTCTACACGGGTTGGCTCCCGGCCCGGTTCCAGCTTCCACACGCCCGTGTTTTTATAGGTTTTTTCGTTGGTGGAGGGGGAAAAACGAAGCGCCTCGTTGGGCACCAAGAGAACGCCTTTTTTATCCATGGTGCGAATGATTAAGGTGGCCGTCATACCGGGTTTTAAGCGCAGGTCGTTATTATCCACATCAATCACCACAGTATAGGTGGTGGAACTGGAAGAGGAGGAAGAATACGAGGACGAAGAGGACGAATCCGAATAGTTGGTGCGCACTTGGCGGACGACGCCGTGGAAGGTTTCTCCGGCGTACCCGTCCAGCGTAAAGTCTGCCGTTTGGCCGGGGATAATTTTGACAATGTCCGCCTCAGACACTTTGGCTTCAATCTGCATTTTGGTCAAATCCTGCGCCACCACAAACAATTCCGGCGTGGAGAACCCGGCCGTAATGGTTTGGCCTTCACTCACCTTGCGGGTGAGGACGATACCGTCAATCGGGGAGACAATTTTAGTGTTGGATAAGTCCTTCTCGGCCGTCTCCAGGTTGGATTGCGCCTGCACCACTTGCGCCTGGGCGGAATTTAAACTGCTTTTGGCGTTGGCGTACGCCAGTTCGTAATTTTCCAAATCCAGCTGGGAGACATAATCTTTTTTATACAAGGCTTGGTAGCGCTCGTAATTGCGTTTAGCCAAACGGTAGGATACTTCTGAAGAGGACAAACTTTCCTTGGCGGACGACAGGCGCGCCTTGGCTTCGGCCAGGCTGGCCAAAATTTGCGTTTGGTCAATTACGGCCAGCAAGTCCCCTTTTTTGACCTGGCTGTTGTAGTCCACGTAAATCTTTAAAATTTCGCCGGACACCAGCGCACCGACTTCCGTCGTGTTGACCGGGTTAATCGGACCGGAGGCCTCTACAATATCCTCAATGTTGCCTTTTTTCACTTCCGCCGTTTTAAAAAGCGGCGCAGGCGGGGCGGAAAAGAAGCAACCCTTTATGGTAAAAACCAGCACCAACAGGATTACAACCGCCGCGAGCTTCTTCCACCAAACCAGCTGGCGAAACCCGGAGTAAATGCGTTTAAAAATATTTTCTTTTTTCATAAATTAGTTCGTCCCCATTGCTTGTTTTAAATCTGCCACCGCGGAGGCATAGTCGTACCGGGCGGTTAAAAGACTCAGCTCGGCATCGGTATAGGCCACCTCGGCATCCTTAAGGGCAATTACATCGCCGATTCCCTCGTTGTAGCGGCCTTGGGCCAAGTCCAAATTCTCCTTGGCTTTTTGGACGTTTAGCTCGGCTATCGGAATACTTTCCTGTGATTCCTGCATTTTAATGTAGGCGCTTTGCACCTCTAAAAACACATTGTTGAGCAAATTCCGGTTGTCGTTAAGCGTGCCTTCCAAGGACAGTTTGGCCTGTTTTACGTTGTTGTACGTTTTAAAAGCGTTAAAGAGCGGAATTTCCACAGAGGCCAAAAGTTTGGTTTCCTCATTATCCAGGTAAAAATCGTCCCCGCTTTTGGAAAACCCCGCCGAAAAGGAGAAGGTGGGGAAAAAGCCCGCCTTGGCTTGGTTCAGCTGGATTTGGCTGATACGCACGCCCGTTTGGGAGGAGAGCACGTCCGGGCGGGTTTCGTACGCCTGGTGGACGGCTTCTTCAAACGAGAGGCCGAAGGGGGCAAAGTCGGCAATGTCCTCTATCTCCAAGGTGTTTGACGCAGTGATGCCCAACGTGTTGGCCAGCTGCGCGGAAGCGGTTTTGACCAGGTTTTTGGCGCGGATGAGGCGGAGCTCCTCGTTATTTAAATTTACTTCCGCCGTGGTTACGTCCACCTTCGGGCGCAGGCCTTGGCGGTAGTATTCCGCGGCGCGTTCGTACTGGTCCTTATACAAATCACGCGATTTGGTGCGAATGTTTACCGCGCGGGTAGCCGATAAGAGCGCATAATAATTCTTTTTGACCGTGCGGACCAAATCGTTCTCCACCTGCTGCACATTAAGCTCTGCCTGTTCCAGCGCCAAGCGCTTCACCTTAATATTGCGGGCAATATCCGTAATGCCGCTGATAGAAAGCTGGGCCTGTGCGTACACATTGGACGAACCGTGATCCGTACGCGGAAAGCCGTCCGTCTTGTTATTGTTGTAGCCTTGGCTGGCACCCGCCGTGGCGGTGGGCAGAAATTCGGCCTTGGCCAAGTTTAAACTAACTTGCGCATTTTGCAAGGAGAGCTGCGCGCTGACGGCCTGTGGGCTGTTGGCTTTGGCAAGCGAAAGGCAATCGTCCAGCGTCAGCTTGCCGCTTAACTCCACCGCCGCGCCCGCCTTATGAAGCGCCTCGCCCGTTTGGGCTGGAGTTCCCTGCAAGGGCGAAATAATCTCCGCCCCCAAAGGCGCCGTAAAGAGAAAAAAGGAAAATAAAAAAGTGTAAAAATATCTCATATTAGTATTATATAAATTGTCCGGCTCTGCCCGGTGAAATACGACGGGCGGACTGCTCCTACTTTTTAACAACACTAAAAGCGGGCTTTTTATTGCAATTTGTTTTGGCGCTAGATACGCGCAACGCACAACAAGAGGGGATTTATCCGTGTGAAAAGGGGGCGCTTTTATTATAATATATATAAGGATATGTGGAAACCCGTTTTGCTATTATGCGCCTCCAACCTGTTTATGACAATTGCTTGGTACGGCCATTTGAAATTTAAAAATAAAGCCCTGTGGCTGGTGATTTTGGCCAGCTGGGGAATTGCGTTTTTTGAGTATTGCCTGCAAGTGCCCGCCAACCGCTTGGGCAGCAACTACTTTTCCGTCACCCAACTAAAGGTGATGCAAGAGGTGATTACGCTGGCGGTATTTGCGGGCTTTTCCGCCTTGTATTTTAAGGAAAGTTTTAAGTGGAACCACCTGGTCGGCTTTTTGTGCTTGGTGGCAGCCGTGTTTTTTGTATTTAAAAAATGGTAAAGGAGCCCCATGAAAAACAAACACAGACTATTTATCAAAATTGCCGAACTGGTGGCCGACCAATCCACCTGCTGCAGGCTGCATGTGGGGGCCGTGCTGGTGAAGGACAACCGCGTGATCAGCATGGGATTTAACGGTACTCCCACCGGACAGATGCACTGCGAGGAAAACTTCCGCGCGCTCTATGAGGGCGGATATAAGAACAAATTTCCCACGTATGAGGACTTTGTGGCCAGCCGCGCGTTTTACGATTTGCATGGCAAGTGGTCCATTTCCAACGAACTGCATGCAGAACAGAACGCCATTGCCTTTGCCGCTAAAAACGGAATTGCCACGAGGGGAGCCTCGGTGTATGTGACGTGGTCGCCCTGTGTGCACTGCGCGAAGGTGATTGTCAGCGCGGGGATTAAAAAAGTGTTTTACAAAAATATGTACGACCGCAGCCAAGAGGGAATTGAATTTTTGGCCCGCAACGGCATTGAGTGCCGCCAGCTGACCGAGGAGGACATCGCCGCCAACGAAGAACCCTCTTTCTAGGGGTGCGCGATATTTACTATAATAAGGTATGACTAAAAAAATGACTGCTCCCGCAGAAAATCAACAGGATTTTCTTATGTCTCTTCTCACCGGGCTGGCCCGTTTCTGCAAGAAAAATAAGCAGGGCGTGCTGACCGCCGTGGTGGTGCTGGTGTTGGCTGCCGGTATCGGATTTTTCTATTCTGCCCACACGAAAAAAGTGGCGCAGGAGTCTTGGGCTGCTTATTACGCCGCCTATGTGCAGCTGGCCAGCGGAAACGAGGCCGAGGCTTTTAGCGCACTGGACGCGTTAAACACCGCTTACGCCAATACGCCCGCCGCCCAATACGGACAGCTTTTTAAGGCGGATGCACTGTTTAGAAACGAAAACTACGCCCAGGCGCAAGACGTGTACAAGCCGCTCTTGATCTCCAAGAACGAAACGGTGCGCACCGTGGCTGCGCTCTCTTTGGCTGCCGCGCAACAGGCCGCAAAAGATTACAAGGCTGCCGCCGATGGCATGAATGAATTTATCAAAAATAACCCTACCAGCTTTGCCCTGCCGCAAGCCTATTTGACCTTGGCGATGAGCCAGGAACTGGCCGGCAACAAGGCCGAAGCCGTGGGCGCCTACAAGCATTTGGCTGAGTCTTATGCCAATACCTATTTTGGCGTCTTGGCCAAGGATAAGTTGAAAACCCTTCAAAAATAGTTTCATATAAAAACCCCGTTTTTTGCTTAACCGAAACGGGGTTTTTATTGTGTAAAAAAGACCTTTTAAAAAGAGGAAATTATGTTAAAAAAATTAACTGCAATAATGATGTTCTCCGTCCTGCTGGCCAATGTTTCTTACGGCGCGGGATTTGCCCTGTACGAATACAGCGGCCGTGCTACCGCCATGGGCGGTGCCGTCATGGCCAACGAAGCGGAAGCCGCATCTTTAGCCGCGAACCCGTCCTTGATTACCGAGTTGGACGGCACACAGACCCAGCTGGGTTTAACCGTGGTAACGGCAGACGCCAAAACCACCGTGGCCGGACAAGAACGCGGCCTGAAACGCGACGTGTGGTATTTGCCCAATTTCTTTGTGACTCAAAAATGGAACGACCAGGTTTCCGTGGGGTTGGGCGGATTTTCCCGCTATGGTTTGGGGGGAGAATACAAAGACCCCGTTACCTGGGTGGGCAGCAACTTGGCCTACAAAGTAAAGCTGGAAACCTTCTCTTTCACGCCGACCATTGCCGTCAAAGCCAACGACGAATTTTCAGTAGCTATGGGGCTGGAAGCCATGGTCATCGGGTTTGCCCAAAATTCTTATTATAATATGGGCGCACCCCTTACCCAATATGAAATCAGCGGCTCGGGCGTAAGCTGGGGGGGTAACTTCTCTTTTATTTACCGTCCCGAATGGGCAGAAAAGTGGTCGTTGGGCGCGTTGTACCGCAGCAAAGTAAAACAGAAATTGAACGGACGCATTAACGCCAACGGAAACAGCCTCCCCGCTTTTAACATTCACGGCGCAGACGCCGAAGGCGCCATTACCCTGCCGGACAGCATTTCCGCGGGCATCTCCTTCCGCCCGACGGAAGACTGGACGTTAGAAGCCGGCATCGTGGGCACCTTTTGGAGCGCGTACGACCAGATTCTAATCCAATATAAAGACAGCGAAACAAGCCCGGTTATACGCAACCAAAAAAAATACAAAGATGTCTACCGCTTGAACTTTGGGGCGGAATACAAATTAAACGCCAAATGGGCCGCGCGCGCGGGCTATGTGTTTGACAAATCCCCGATTAACGAACACGCGATGGACACGCTCGTCCCCGTGGACGACCGCCATATCGGCAGTCTTGGTTTCGGCTATAAAAACGATACCTGGAGCGTAGATTTTGCCTATGCGCATATTTTCGCCCGCAGCTTAAGCGGCACTTCCAACGCCCAATTTGGCAGTGTGCCGATGAAATACAGCGACGGAAAAAGCGACATGTACGCCTTGACCGTGGGTTATAAGTTCTAAAAATTAATTGCAGGAAATGTACAACGCCCCGTCAGAAAGACGGGGCGTTTTTGCGTGGGGGAAGTGATCCTTCAACTAGGCACATGAAAGCTACTTAAGGATTAAATAGTAGTCAACATCATCTGCTGTATGGTGAAACTCCCCTTGCGAGGCACAAATTTGATTGGCCAGCGGAAATGTAACACCAGCAGTACACCACAACGACGGTCGGTCCCTAGTAAAATAAGTATTCACTTCATACCTTATGCCATAGGAATTTAACCGCAGATACGCGCACAACTCGCTGGTGGGACACGTCCACCCGGCATTTGCGGGAAAAGTAACGTCCAGCGCGTCCAAATCCTCGGTCATGGCGCCGGTGCTTAACACATAGGATTTTTCCGCTGCGAATAAGGCCTTTCCCTGCACCAGGGCTTCCGACGCACGCGCCTTTAGCACCGCCTTTTGATACTGCGGCACCGCTATGGCAGCAAGGATTCCAATGATAAGGACGACGACGAGGAGTTCTATCAGCGTAAAGCCTGCACGGCCAACAACACAATAGGTAGATGCTGAATCAAGTTCAGCATGACCTTGTTTATTGAATGACGACTTAAAAAGAGCCTGCGCAAAGCCACTTAAACGGCTTGTAATAACGTTTTTCATGACAACCTTCCTTTTTGATAAATTTTGAGTATACTCAAAATTTATCAAAAAAAAAAACGAATACAACCCCTCTCTGTTTTGCCGGCCCAAAAACGGCTTTTCAATAAGGAAAAGATGCTGGAACCCTGCGGGCCGCCAAACACTCCAGCATGACCTTTGTTTAATAACGAACACAACAACCCAAGAGGTAGATTCTGAACCAAGTTCAAAATGACCTTATGATGAAGTAAAGAACCCATTACAATAAGTTGGCTTTATCCAACAATTTTTGCACCAGGCGGGAAACTGCATACTTTTTGACGTCCGCGGCGGGAACGGAAATAAAGCCGGGCGGAAGCGCTTGCGAAGGGGGGAGCTCCACCGCCCACAAATCCGCATAAATCACGCGGTGGGAAAGCACATGTTTCACGGGCGGCACCACGAGGCGCGGCTTTTTACGCCCCAACCATTTAGCGGTGGGACAGGCGGAGGAGGCGCACTCGGTTTCTACCAGCGGCGGCTCGTACAAATTTTGCCACACATCCCCCGCGCCGCGCTTGTGCAGCCAGGTATTTTGCCCCTGCCGGACGTATATATAATGAAAGAACCGCTCGGAAATTTTGGTCTTTTGCGCTTTGACGGGCAAGACTTCCACTTGGCAGTTTTTAAGGGCAAAACAATCCGCCCGAAAGGGACAGACCAGGCACTGCGCCGCAGACGGCGTGCAGACCGTGGCGCCAAAATCCATAATGGCTTGGTTAAAATCGTCCGGGCGGGCTTTGTCCAGCAGTTGTTGCGCCAAGGCGGTAAATTCCTTTTTGGCTTTGGGGGAGTCTATCGGCGTGGAAATGCCAAACACGCGGGATAAAACGCGGTATACGTTGCCGTCCACCACCGCATAGGGCATTTTGTAAGCGAACGAACAGATTGCCGCGGCGGTATAATCCCCTACGCCTTTTAAGGCGCGCACCCCTTCATAGGTGGCGGGGAAAACGCCGTTCATACTTTTGGCGGCGGCATGCAGATTGCGCGCGCGGGAATAATACCCCAATCCCTGCCAGTATTTTAACACCTCATCTTCCGACGCGTCCGCCAACGCTTGCGGGGTGGGGAACCGCTCGGAAAAGCGCATATAATAAGAAAGCCCCTGCGAAACGCGCGTTTGCTGCAAAATAATTTCGGACAGCCAAATGAGGTACGGATCACGCGTTTGGCGCCAAGGCAGGCGGCGCTTGTTTTTATCGTACCAGGCAAGCAGGGTGGCGGAAAATGTAAGCATATATAGATTGTAGAATTTTAGCGGGGGAAAACGCACGAAAAAATTTTACCGGGCAAACGCCTGGGAAATGAGGGGATATGCGCAAAGAATTCGGGGGCTAAAAACGGCCCCCAAAAGGCGGGGGGATTATTTATCAAAAAACTTGCCCTTGAAAAAATTCTCATTCCCTAATTTTTGGGCCGTCAGGCGGAAGATCACGCAGCCGTCCGGGCAGACGATGTCTTTGGTATATTTACCGCTGCCGCCGAGATTTTCCAGGTCGCCGCCGCTGCGCACCGATTCCATAAGCGGATACAGGAGCAGCATGGTTTTGGAACAAATCCCCTGGCCGCACGCATTCACCGGGCAGCCATAGGTGCAGGTGTATGTATCGCCAATTTCTTCCCCGTTGCGGCAGTAGCGCTCCGTTTTGGTTCCGCGCAGGAAACCGATTACCTCTACTTTAAACTCATATTCTTCGGCATACCATTTTTTCATCGTTAGTCCTCTCTTTCCTCATATTATAGCTTATCGGATGATTGGAAAAACAAAGCAAGGGGAGGAACAAACATCGGTAGTGCAAAATTAAAAGTGTTTTTGCAAAATTCTTATTTTTGCAAAATTTAACACGATTTTGCTTTTATAAGCAATAATACTTGGCGCGCAAAACCCGACACTGTTTTGTGAGTGGGGGCAGGAAAACCATTTTTAGGCAATTTGTTTGTTTGAAACTGGAAAAGGAAAATATACAATTTTGACCTATTTTTTTGATTGTGTATATTTTTTACGCACGGAAATTTGCAGGAGAAAGGGCAAAAAAATCTAAGTCCAAGACATATATGAGATTTTTGGAAAGTTTAAAATACATTTTTTTCGCTTATTTTGCGGTAGAACGAGGGGGATTTTGTGCTGTTTTTCTGTATTTTACCGTCGGAGAATGTGGGTTATAAACATATTTTGGCATATAATGACATAAAATAAAGAGGACTTGACATATGTCACAAAAAAGATTATTATATGTCATACTCGTTTGATAAAAGCAGTGGATAACTTTTTAACAAGAGAGCAAAACGGCTATGGAAGAAACGGAAAAATGTTTGAAAATTAGACTGCGTTTTCCGGGCGGAGAGGAGTTTGAAGCCCAGGGAAACCGCGAATTTATTGAGGAGCAACGCAATTATTTCCTAAGTTTAATCGGCAAAAAGGGGGGCAACAGTGCTGGCGGCTCCCAAGGCGCCAAAATGCCGCGGCCTGCCGTTTCGGCCCCGCGGCGCACCACATACCCCTTGCTTACACCTAATGCTGCGCCAGCCCCACTGCCAGAGCTATCCACCCGCCCGGCCGCTGAACGCCAAGCAAAACTGGAAGAGCGAGGAATGACAGAACAAACAACCGGACCGGAAATGCCGCCAAGCTCCGTATTGCGTTATTGGGAGCAAATCCTGAAAGTGGACGGGGACCTTGTTCTGCTGCGCAAAAAAATGCGCCTGAGCGCGGCAGAGGCTGCCAGCCTGCTTATCGCGGGGGCGAAAACGCTCCTAGGGAAAAGCGCCTATACGGCGCTGGATTTGTCCCGCGCGATGCGTAAATCCGGCTTTGAGGAGGGGAGATTGGACCGTCTCTTGGCGCCGGAAATCCGCCAAGGGCACCTGATCTGTCAGGGAGTGAAACGCGGGCGCAGCTACCAGCTGACGAATGAAGGCTTTGCCAAGGCGTTTGTGTTGGCTGAAAAATTGGCGGGAGAATTGCTCATATAGTATAAAACAACACTAACTATATTTACATTTAGTTGCTTTTTTATAAAAACAGCATAAATAAAAAATACTTATAATTTAATTATTTTTAAATTTATGCTGTTTTTTTACTTTTTTATATTGTTTTTAGTATTAGAACGGTATTTTTAACATTATTTCTTTCCGTTTTTCCCTCTTTTTTATACTTTTTTGAAAATTAATAAATCAAATTAGATTTTTTTATCTTATTTTTTACATTCAGGCAAGTCCTATCAAGACATTCTGATTCTTAAAAACTGTGGATAAACTGATGTGAAAGGATGACATTAATCGGAGTTTCATTTTTGTAAAAGGGGGATTATTTGTCCGGTTTTAACAACTAACGATAATTTTTATTATGTTAATTAAAAGGAATGGAAACAAAGAAAAATAAGAGCTATAATAAAATTTATATTTTTCTATTTTATTTTTATTTAATAATACTTTTTTTATAAAAAATAACAAACAGTATAGAATTTTATTTTTAACACTTTCAGCTCGGAAATCACTTCTTAAAATCGGGCCATTTTTTGGGTTCTGCAAGATTTTTTGTGCCTCTTTTTGGGCTGTACTTGTACCTCAATTTAAAAGAAGGATAATAGAAAATTAGGGTCAATTTTATGATTTTGGATTTTTTAAAATCGCTAAAAAGCGTTAAAAAGAGATTTTTTAAAATATACTTCGCTATTATGGACAAAAACAAGATAAAAAATTGTATTTTTATTACTTTTTTAAAAATACTTATTTTTTAAGTATTTTTAAAATCGCCTACAGCAAATTTAGGGGTACTAGGATACCCCCCATTTCGTTCTAGGGCGTTTTAGCGCGTTTTTGGAAGATTTATATAAAAATAACGGTTTTTTGGAAATGGATATCAAAATCATGGATTACTAACAAGATAAGAGGGCTTGGGAAGGGAGAAAATGTGCGCAAGGCCCCATGTACGGCTGGGCGGAAAGTAGTTTTGGGGTAAAGTGGGACGAGAGATAGAGACAAGGGTTTAAAGGGCTAGAGGTGACGCTAAAGAGAGCGCGTCCTGCTAAGTCCACAGTCCAACTTCACCATAAGATATACTGAGCAGAAGCCTTTCTCACAGATTTGGAGAGGGGAAAAAGGGGATGCGCTCCCCGCTAAGCGAAGGGCAAGGCTGGCATTGGGGGCTGCATGCTCCCTGTAGAAGCGATTCCACGCCATAAAAGTGAAGGGGGAGACGCGGAAAGACAAAGAGCCCCCTTATTCTCCCCCTACATAAGACACACAGGACGTGGCAGGCTGTGTTGGGCGCGGCAATATGGGGAAAAAAGGCTCGGGTGAAGAGCGGGCGGAGAAAGGCCCCCTGCCCACTCAATACGGGGGAATGCACACAACATTCCCCCCTTCATCATAAATTCAACCAAAAAAGTGAAAGGAGTATGGATACGCCCCCATTTTTATACTTTACCCACCCAAAAAAGGCGAAAAAAAGGCCACGGCAAACGACACAAAAGGTAGATGCGGAAACGAGTTCAGCATGACCTTATGATGAAACTGCGAGATCCTGGACTACGGCATTCCAGGATGACGGCATGTTGGGGTGGATGACATTCAAGGGAACGGCGAAACGACAAATGGCAAAACAACACAAGAGGTAGATTCTGAACCAAGTTCAGAATGACCTTGTAATGAAACGACGAGGCACTGGACTACGGCATTCCAGGATAACGGCAAAGAAAACAACAAGGCACTGGACAGAAACTTTCCAGGGTGACGGCATGCTTATTTGTGTTTGGAGGTTTCGCGTTTGACAAGGTCGCTCAGCGTACCTTTGTCTACATTTTTGTTGGCGGAGGACATCACGTTTTCGGCCGTAGCGGACAGGGCCTTGGGCGCCAGGCTGTTTTTGGCGGCGGCATCTTTCTCGGCCTCGTTTACCTTATTGCCTAGCCCACTATCCCCTCCCCCCAGCTGGGCGGCTTGGAAATCTTTGGCCTTAGGCGGTTGGTAGCCGCTCATGGAAGTGGTGGCAGAAGCAGAAGAGGCCACCGTTTTACCGGATTTAGCCCCGGAGGAAAGTTTTTCCCCCGCGGCGGCAGTTGGCTGCCCCGCCTGCGTGGTACCGGGACGGGAGACAGATACGGCTGTAGTAGGGTGGGATACCGTCACCCGGGTTTCCGGGCGGGAGATATTCACCTGTGTTTGCGGACGGGAAATGGGGGTATTCGTCGTCGGGCGGGACACCTGTACGGCCGTGGTCGGGCGTGTGACGGCGGTTTTGGTAGTGGGGCGGGAAACGGTTACCTGCGTGGACGGAGTGGCGGCAACAGCCGCTCCCCCGGCACAAAGCACCAACAAACAAATTTGCAAAAAGCGTTTCATCTTTCGCCTCATTTTTCTTTAGAATAGGTCGCAGAAGGGCCGCCCCAAATCCCCCGGGGCGGCACAAACAAAAATTTACTAGTTGGTATAGCAGTAGCACTGAATCGGCCCAAAAATGGTGTAATGGCCGGCAGAGTCTATATTACCCACCTTTGTAAAAACGATTTTTCCTTCCTGCGAAGAAAGGCAAACAGTTCCGGTCGGATTTGAATCCACAAGCGTTGCATTGGGATAGCTAAGCGCGTTATCAAAAAGAGCGGCCTCATCACTTACCCATGTGCATTTTTTGACACTTGTAGTGGAGGAACTCTCGCCGCCATTACTGCAATCGTCCAACGCCAGCACTTTGGCTCCTTGACGGTCCACCCAAGCCCATTTACACCCCGTCAAATCCCCTGCACCGTTTGTATAAGCGGCCACCGGCTCCGGGATATCATTTCCGGCCAGGTAAAAACCGTTGGAATGGGTTCCGTAGTAGAGATTCCGTCCGTCTTTAGCGTTTCCGGAAATCGTCAATGCCCCCCCCTTCACCTTCAGGGTGTTTACCTGCTGTATCAGACTAAAGGCCGCATCCAGTAGGTATACATGAGATTTGTTCTTGTATTTTTGGTCCCCCCCCTCAATTGCTACCGTTGTAATGGAGCTGCGCCCTCCTACAGAAGCACCATTCCCATAAAAAACAGTATCGGGCATATTGACGGCCACTAGGGATGCATTCTCCACGGGACGCACTTTGGTCGCCACGTAAATATTGTCCGAGGACGGAGTAGTTACGCTCACGGTACCCGCATCCGCGGAGGAAACATTCATTGTCTCCGTCTCTAAGCCACCCGCCAAGACGGCAGAATTGGCCGCACGCAGGTGCGTATACGTGCCCAAACGGGACGGGTTAAAGGTGATAGCGGAGACCACTTCCGCACTGGATATGCCAGCGCACAAACTTAAAATAAGCAGTAGATAAATTCGTTTCATAATCGCTCCTGTAAATCTACTTTATTGTAGCAAAATCTATCGGGCTCCCGTTACTTTTTTGCAGGCTGGGCCGGTGCACCGCCAGGCATCATATTCATCAGGGCGGAAATATCCCCCATACCCGCAGACGCCGCACCACCGGCACCCGCAGCACCACCTGTTGTGCCTGCCATGCCTTGCATCATGCCCTGCATTTGCTGTAAGAGCACGGCCGGGTTTTGTTGCTGGACGGCCGCGGCGGCAGGAGTGCCCGCGGGAACATTGGCCGCACCTGTTGGAGCGGGAGGCGTTTTTTTATCATTCTTTTCCGCGGCGGGGGCAGCCCCCTTTTTGCCTGCAGCCGGAGCCGCTTGTGTGCTTGGCGCGGAGGCAGCCAGTTTGTCCACCAGGGCGATAGCGTCTTCGGTTTTATCCTGATATGCCTGCCCGGCTACCTTCGTTTTTACGCCCTCTGTTTTAACGCCCTGGGCAAATTGGGACGGCTGACGGGAGGAATAGTTGCTAAAGGTGCGCGTTTGCACGTTGGACGCGGCACCCGGGACGGCCGCCGATTCGGACGAGGACGCCGCAGCTCCGCCAAAACTAGGGCGCGATTTACCGCCCGCACGATAGGCCTGCGCCGAAACGCAGACGAAAAGGAACAGGAAAAATAAAAGTGTTATCCGTTTCATATTTCACTCCCCACCTATTCTATAATAGTATACGGTCCAAAAACAAACTGTCAAGAGAAAATTCTTTTTTAACCACTCTTTTTTATGCTACACTGTAGAGGATGAATCCCCCAATTTACGACGTAATTATTATAGGAGCAGGCGCCAGCGGGCTGGTTTGCGCGCGGGAGTGTGCGCGCGCGGGCAAAAAAACGCTGCTGGTGGAAAAGGAGCCGTCCCCTGCACGCAAAATTTTAGTCAGCGGGAACGGACGCTGCAATTTGACCAATGCGCACGTCGGGCCGAAGTATTACCACGGGCCCGCAGAACTAATAAAGGACACGCTTGCGCGGTTTTCTTTTACGGATTGCCTAGACTATTTTAGCCAATTGGGCGTGCTGACCGTGGAGGAAGGATTAGGAAGAGTGTTCCCGGCTACGGGCAAATCTACCGCAGTGGCCGAGGCCCTCAAGCTGGCGGCGCAAGAGGCGGGCGTTACCCTGCAGACAGGGCAAAAGGTGACGCGTGTAAAACGCGGCAAAACCTTTACCGTTTCCACGGACAAGGGAGAAATTTTTCAAGCACGCAAGCTGGTGCTGGCGTGCGGCTCGTGCGCCTATCCGCAGGCGGGCGGATGCCAAAGCGGATACGACTTGGCCCGCAGTTTAGGCCATAGCTTGGTGATGCCGCGCCCGGCGTTAAGCGCGCTGTGCCTCAAAGAAACCGCGCTGGCCCGGCTGGTGGGCATACGCAGCCAAGTGCGGCTGAAGGCCTTTCAGAACAACCAGTTACTGGACGAAGCCGAGGGCGAAGTGCTTTTTACCAGCTATGGCTTAAACGGCCCGGCGGCGCTAAACATCAGCTCGTCCGTGTCGCGCGCACTTGCGCAGGGAAATGTGCCGCTGGAGCTCAATTTTTTTGCACAGTTAGAGCACCCGCAGGAATTTTTGCGCGAACGGTTAAGTGCGTTTTCCGCACGCAAGCCAAAGGATTTTTTTGCGGGCATTCTGCACGAAAGCGTAGCCAATTTGCTGATTGATTTTATCGGGCTGCGCAAGAATATCCCCGTTGGCGAGCAGACGCCCAATACGAAGGAGCGGCTTATCAAAACGCCGTGCGCGTGGCCGCTAACGGCGGTGGCCGTGCGCCCGTGGAACGAGGCCATGGCGGCGACAGGGGGTGTAAATGTGCGGGAAATAAACTATAATACATTTGAATCCCTCAAGTGCCCGGGCCTGTATATTACAGGCGAACTATTGGACGTGGACGGAAAGAGCGGCGGATTTAATTTGCATTTTGCCTGGGCGTCGGGCTTTGTGGCGGCGCAGGCGTTAGTGAAGGAGAACTAAATTATGGCAGACATCGTCAGAAAAACCACCAGTTTAAACGATCCCTTGCATGTGGGATTTGTGCGCACATATTATGTGGACGGGAAAGAAGTATACAAAGAAACGCTGGATAAAAACCTGGATATTGAAAGCCACACCGGCACTATGCCCGACGGCACCGTGAAGGAATTTTTTGAAAACGGAAAGACCTATTTTGAATGCGAATTTAAAAACGGACAAAGAAACGGCATTTGCAAAATTTATTTTGAAAACGGCAAAGTAAGCATTGAAAAATTGTACAAGAACGGCATGCTGGAAGGAAAAGCGCGCGTGTTCCAGCCGAGCGGGCGCCTATATAAAGAATTCTCCTATGTGGACGATATTCAGGACGGAAAACAGGTGAAATACTACCCCGACGGCAAAGTGCTGGAAACCGCCGAATATAAAAAAGGATACTTAAACGGGGTATGCAAAATTTACACGCCGGACGGGGATTTGCGCTCCGAATGCACGTACAAGAACGATAAAATTGTGGGCGATAAAATTATTTACCACCCCAACGGCACTATTGCCCTCATCTCCCCCCACAAGGACGGCAAGCCGCACGGCGTGACCAAAAAATTCAGCGATACGGGTGAACTGACCGAAGAGTGGTTTTTTGAGGACGGCATTTTGACGCTGAAGAAAGTGCATTAAAAGGTTTTCTGACGAATGAAAAAGGGCTCCCGCAAGGAGCCCTTTTTTGTGAGAAAAAACGGAACTATCGGAGCGCGTTATTCACCGGGGAAGGCTGACGCGTACCAGCAGGTTGGCCGGCCTTGTTCCCGCCAAAGAGCACCTGCACAAAACCGCGGTTATCTTCGGTGGGCGTCACCTTGCCGTACCCCGTGTAGGACACGCTGGGCTCCACCGTGGAAATGCCCGGCACGCGGCGAATGAGGCTGTTGCCCGAATCGGAAAAATAGAGGGTATCGTAGCGGGTGATGAGCATGGCGCTGGGGTAATTGAGGGCGGCGTCCCAGGCGTCCATATCGTCGCCGTTGTAGCCGCGCTCGCCGCTGCCCACCACGGTGACTACCTTGCTGTCAAAGCGGCTGGTTACGTCCAACCGGCGGATCCGGTTGTTGTTGGTATCGGCAATATACAAGCGGCCCAGGCCGTCTACCGCCAGGCCAGTGGGATTGTAGAACGCGCTGTCGGTGGCTTTACGGTCTCCGTCACCCGTGAAGCCACGCTCGCCCGTGCCGGCAATTGTAAAAATGAGGTGCTTTTTGGGTTCCACCCAACGCACGCGGTGGTTGCCTGTATCGGCAATAAAGAGGTTGCCGCGCGCATCAAAGGTAAGCGCGGAGGGACGGTTCAAAGAGGCGTTTTCGGCCAGTTCAAAATCGCCGCCTTCACCCTTTTCTCCCGTGCCCGCCACGTTGACAAGGACGCCGCTTTGGCGGTCAATCTTGCGCACGCGGTGATTGCCTGTGTCGGAAATGTAGAGCTCGCCCTGGGGGCTGACGGCCACCCCGGTGGGGTTGTTTAAACTGGAGGAAACGGGACGCAAGCCGTTGCCGTTATACCCGCGGCGGCCGTTGCCCGCCACCGTGTAGAGATATCCGGCCGGCGTAAAAACACGGATGCGCTGGTTGCCCGTGTCGGCAATATAGAGATTGCCCAAACTGTCAAACGCCAGGCCCGTGGGCCCGTTTAAGGTGGCCATATTGGCGTTGCCGCCGTCGTTTTCAAAACCTTTTTTTCCCGTGCCGACCACGGTGTCTATTTCGCCCGTGCGGGCGTCTATCATACGGATACGGTGGTTGGAAGTGTCGGCAATGTAAATGTTGCCGTATTTATCCACCGCCAGACCCATGGGGTTACTTAAGCGGGACTGCGAGGCGTCGCTGCCGTCGCCCGAGAAGCCGCGCTTGCCGGGAATGCCGCCCACGTCGTCAATTTGGCCTTGGCGCGAGGGATCCAGCGCAAAAGAAACCGCGCTGCAAAAACAAAAGAGTAGGGTGAAAATAAGTGAAGATACACGCATAAGTTTAGCTCCTTTTGTTTATCGTAACAAAACTGGCGATTATGCGCAAGCCTTTGCGGGGAAAAGGAGCCCCCCGCGGGCGTTTGTTTTTGCTACAATAATAATGAGGGAGGATTTTTTCCCCCTTATTCCGCTCCTACGGGAGCCCTACAATACTAAAGGATTCTAACCCATGATTATTTTGTTTTTAAACTGCGGCAGTTCCTCGGTCAAGTACAGCGTGTACGATTGGGACCAAAAGAAAAGCCTCTGCGCCGGCGCGGTGGAACGCATCGGCATTGACGGGTCTTTCATTTCCCAGGACCGCAACGGTTACCCCTCGTTTGAACTCAAACGCAACTGCAAGGACCATAAAGACGCCATTAACTTGGTTATTGAAACGCTGACCGACAAAGAACACGGCGTCATTGAAAACATCAACGTCATCAGCGCCGTCGGCCACCGCATCGTGCATGGCGGAAAATTTGCGAAGTCCGTCATCGTGGACGACAGCGTCATCGCCGAACTTAAAAACATTTCCGATTTGGCGCCCCTTCATAACCCGGCGCACATCATGGGCATTGAAGCGGCCCGCTCCCTGCTGCCTAACGTCACGCACGTGTGCGTGATGGATACGGCCTTCCACCAGACCATGCCGGCTTCTTCTTATATGTACGCCTTGCCGCGCAAATGGTATACGGATTACCAAATCCGCCGCTATGGCTTCCATGGTTCGTCCGTGCTGTACACCTCCCGCCGCGCCGCGGTGCTGCTGGGCAAAAATGTGGACGAGGTAAACACCATCGTCTGCCACATTGGCGCCGGCGCCAGCGTGACCGCCGTTAAAAACGGCCAGTGCCTGGACACCTCCATGGGGTTGACCCCATTAGAGGGCCTGGTGATGGGAACGCGCTCGGGCGATATGGATCCGTCCATTTGCTTCCACATGATGAAGAAGCTCAACATGAGCCCGGAAGACATGTACACCATTTTAAATAAAAAATCCGGCATGTACGCCCTGACGGGTGACCGCTTTGCCGACCAACGCGACGTGCGCAAGGGTGCCGCCAACGGCGACGAACTGTGCAAACTGGCGCTGGACGTGGAATGCTACCGCGTTAAAAAATACATTGGTGCATACATGGCCGCCCTGGGCCGCTTGGACAGCATTGTCTTTACCGCGGGCGTGGGCGAAAGAGCCACCAACATCCGCGAAATGATTTTAAAAGGCCTTGAAAACTTTGGCATTATCTTGGATGAAGAGCGCAACAACGCCGCCGATACCAACAAGGCCGAATGCCGCATTTCCGCCGACAATTCACCCGTGAAAGTGTTTGTCATCCCCACGGATGAGGAAATTGTGGGCGTGCAGGACATTGTGGCCCTCTTGGCGGGCACGTACGACGTGTACACCAAGTTCCGCTACATCTTTCAGGAGAAAGATTACCGCAATAAACTGCGCGATGCGGCTTTTATAGAAGAGGTTAAAAAACGCCCCTTCCTGTTAAAAGCAGCCGTCAATTTGCCTGAGCAGTTGAAGCAGGAGTTAAACAAGTAGTTTTTTGAGTGCGCCCGTTTGGTTGTTCAAACGGGCGTTTTTAAAAGCAAAAAATGCAGTGCGTTGTAACCCTCCCGGCCGAAACAGGTTCGCACCGGGCCCGCAGCAAGATGCAAGATGAATAAAAATTAACTGGAGCATACTTATGTTCTTACCCAAAGAAGTGAAATTTTTTGATTTGTTTGACAAGCAGGGCGAAAATATCGTCCGCACCGCTGAATTTTACAAAAAACTGGTGGAAACCGGCGAGTTTACCCCTGAAAATATCCGCGCCATGCACGAAATGGAACACTATGGCGACGAACTCACCCACACCACCATTAATACGTTAAACGAAACCTTTATCACCCCGTTTGACCGCGAGGATATTTTGGCCCTGGCCAACCGCTTAGACGATATTGTGGACAGCATTTACCTGCTGGCGAACCGCTTTTGCATGTACAAAATTCAAAACCCGACCGAATACAGCAAAAAAATGGGACGCACCATTGAACAGACCGCAAAAGCCCTGCAAAAGGCGTTGGCCTCTTTACGCAGCAATAAGAACATGAAAGAAACGCTCATCCAGTGCGTGGAAATCAACCGCCTGGAAAACGAAGGAGACGTGCTGCGCGACGAAGCCATTACCGACTTGTTTGAACACGAAAAAGACCCCATTATGATTTTGAAACAGAAGGAGCTTTACGAACTGGGCGAAACGGTGACTGATTTCTGCGAATACGCGGCCAATATGGTGGAATCTATTTTGGTTAAAAACAATTAGGAGCGGCTATGTTTTGGATATTATTCCTGATTGTTTTGGCTTTGTTCTTTGATTATTTAAATGGATTCCACGATGCGGCAAACTCGGTGGCGACCGTGGTGTCCACGCGCGTCTTATCGCCCAAAGTGGCGGTGGCCTGGGCCGGATTTTTCAACTTTGCGGCCTTTTTGGTCTTTCATACGGGCGTGGCCAAAACTATCGGGGCGGGAATCGTAGACCTGCATTATGTAGATGCCAACTTGGTTTTTGGCGCCCTGATGGGGGCCTGCGTGTGGAACATTATTACCTGGTGGTGGGGCTTGCCTTCCAGCTCCTCGCACGCCTTAATCGGCGGCCTGATTGGCGCGGGCTTTGTAAAAGGCGGGCTGCACGCGCTGGTGGCAGGCGGGATTTTAAAGACGGTACTCTTCATCTTTTTATCCCCCCTCCTGGGCTTTGTGCTCAGCCTGATTATCGGCACGCTGGTGTTTAACATCTGCCGTCCGTTTAACCCCTATAAAGTGGACCATTTCTTCCGTAAGGGACAGCTTTTCTCAGCGGCGGCCTATTCGCTGGGCCACGGCGGAAACGACGCCCAAAAAACCATGGGTATTATCAGCATGCTGCTTTTAGGCGGCTTGGCGGGGGCGGAAGCCGCCCCCATACGCGACTTTTTACTCACGCATGAGGAAATGCATCAGGTGGCGCAGGGCGCGTTTATCGTGCCGCTTTCCGTGGTGCTGTTGTGCCAGGGTTCTATTGCGTTAGGCACGCTTTCTGGCGGTTGGAAGATTGTCAAAACCATGGGGCAAAAGATTACCCGCTTGCGCCCCGTGGACGGTTTTTGCGCCGAATCCGGCTCTGCCATTTCGTTGTTTATCGCCTCGCTTATGGGCGTGCCGGTCAGCACGACGCATACAATTACGGGCGCAATTGTGGGCATTGGCTCCCTGCGCCGCCTTTCCTGCGTGCGCTGGGGCGTGGCAAACCGCATTGTGTGGGCGTGGTTTATCACCATTCCGGCGGCGGCGCTTATTTCCGCCGTCAGTTATTTGCTAAAAACATGGTTGTTTTCGTAAACTGTTAATGACATGAAAAGGCCCCCGGCTTTTTGGCCGGGGGCCTTTCTTTTTGCGTTTACGTTTACAGATTTTCTTTAATCGTTTGCGCCAGGCGTTTGAGGCCTTCCACAATTTGCTCGGGCGTGGAGTAAGAAAAGTTCAGACGCATATCGTTAAACACGTTGCCCTGGGGGTAGAAATCCACCCCGGCTACAAAAGCCACCTTGTTTTCAATGGCCTTGGGCAAGAGCTCCGTGGCGTTTAGGTGTTTGGGCAGCGTCAGCCACAGGAAAAGCCCACCTTCGGGCCGCGTCCACGACACGCCCTTGGGCATCAGCTCTGCCAAGGTTTTGAGCATTAAATCGCGTTTTGCACGGTAAACGGCAATAATCTGCTTGACGTGGGCCAACAACAGCCCGCGCTTAAGATATTCCGCCGCCGCTAACTGCAAAATGGGCGAGGTGCACAAATCCATGGCCTGCTTTAAAATGACATATTTGCGGATGATTTCTTCCGGCCCTAAGATATAGCCCAAACGGAAACCCGGCACAAAGACCTTGGAGAAGGTGAACATGGTGATGACGTTGCCTTTGCCTTCGTCCAGCGCATAAAATGTGCGCGCGGCGGTGCCTTCAAAGCGGACTTCGCGGTACGGAGAATCTTCCAAAATAAAGGTGTTGTACTTTTTGACGATTTCCAAAATTTTAAGACGTCTTTCCTCGGGAATGGTGGTACCCGTCGGATTTTGAAAGTCCGGCACTAAATACACAAATTTACACTTTTTCCCCTGCGCCTGCAACCCGGCCAGCCGGGCCTCCAAATCTTCGGCCAGCACGCCGTATTCGTCGCTCTTTGCGCCTACAATATCCGCCCCGGCCACCTGAAAGGCCTGCAACGCGCCCAGATAAGTAGGGCTGGCGGTGATGATAGAATCGCCCGGGTTGATGAACAGGCGCGCCGTCATATCCAACGCCTGCTGTGAGGCAGACACCACAATCATATTGTCCGGCGTTACGGAAAGGTGTTCTGTTTGCGCCAGTAGTTTAACCAGCTCCTTGCGCAAGCACAAGCTGCCCTCCGTAGTGCCATACTGCAAGGCCTGTTTAGGGGACGTGGTTAGCACATCGTGCATAATGTCCGTGATTTCTTTGGTAGGAAACAAATCGGGGTCCGGCAACCCTCCGGCAAAGGAAATAATGTCCGGGCGGGCAATCACTTTCAGCAATTCCCGAATGGCGGAGGCTTTGGAGCGGTGCACCACCTGGGAAAACAACTCATTATAATTCATCTGCAACTCCCTTTCTTGGCTGAATCGTTTTAACAAATATATTTTACTATTTTTAAACTTAAATCTTTGGCCGGAACGGAATGCGTCAACGCGCCCATGGAAATTACGTCCGGGCGGGCGGCACAGTACGCTTCCAAATTGGTTTTGTTGACACCGCCGGAAACCTCGGTAATGGCGCGGCCGGCAATTTCTTTTTTGCAAACGGCCACCTGGTCGGGCGTCATGTTGTCCAGCATAATGATATCGGCGCCGGCTTGGAGCGCTTCTTTTACTTCGGCCAAGTTGGTGGTTTCCACCTCCACCTTAGGCGTATGACCAATGACGGCTTTAATCTTTTGCACGGCAGCCGTAATGGACCCGGCGGCGGCGATGTGATTGTCTTTAATCATGACGCTGTCGGCCAGGCTGATGCGGTGGTTGCGCGCCCCGCCCGTGCGCACGGCGTATTTGTCCAAACGGCGCAGGCCGGGCTGCGTTTTGCGCGTGTCCACAATCATCACCCCGTACTTTTTGCCGATTTCGGCATACTCGCGCGCGGCGGTGGCAATGCCGCTTAGGCGCTGCATAAAGTTAAGCGCGGTGCGTTCGCCCTTTAAAATAGAAAGCGTGCGGCCTTCCAGCGTGAGCACCTTTTCGCCTTTTTTGACAAAATCACCGTCTTTTTTTAACGACGTAAAAACAAGTTCCGCGTCCACCGCGGCAAAAACCTCACGGGCAGTTTCTAGGCCGCAGAGCACTAAATCTTCCTTGGCGGTGACGGCGGCTTGGGCCCGGTTTTCGGGCGTAAAAATCGTATCCGAGGTGATATCCCCCAGGCTTAAATCCTCTAAAAGGGCCAGTTCAACAATTTTATCTAGAATCATTTGGCTAACTCAAACATTTTTTCAATGGATTTTTTGGCGGCCGCGGCCACGGCGGAATCTACCTCCACCACTTGGTCGGGGCGCGGGTCCAGCAGGGCTTCCAGCGTGTTAATGAGGCTGTTCTTCTTCATATAACTGCACACACCAAAAGGCCATACAAAGGTTTTGTCCGGGTGTTCGGCCTCTAAGCGGTTGACGAGGCCAAACTCCGTCAGCATACCAAAAGTACTGTCTGTGGAGTTTTCCACGTATTTGACCATGCCTTTGGTGCTGCCTACATAATCACACTTTTCACACACCTCAATGGCGCATTCCGGGTGCGCCACCACCTTGATACCGGGGTGCTCGGCGCGGAGCTTGTCCACCATTTCCGGGCGGTATTTGTCGTGAACGCAGCAGGAACCGCCGGAAGAAATAATTTTTTTAGGCGTACCGCGGCGTTTCAATTCGGCAGAAAGATTTTGCGCCATGAGCATATCAGGCACGAAGATGAGTTCATCGCCCGGGATTTTTTGGGCAATATCAAACACATTGCCGGAGGTGACGCATGCCTCGCACTGCGCCTTTACCGCGGCAGAGCTGTTAATGTAGCACAAAGCGGGCACGCCGGGATGTGCGGCGCGGAGCTTTTGAACATCATCCGCCGTCATGGAATCGGCCAACGTGCAGCCTGCGCGGCCAGCCGGGATGACTACTTTTTTGGACGGGTTAATGATTTTGGCCGTTTCCGCCATAAACCACACCCCCGCAAAAATAATGGTATCCGCCTGGGAATCACGCGCCTTGAGGGCCAGTTCGTAGGAGTCGCCCCGAAAGTCCGCCACGCCGTAAACCAAATCGGGCGTGGTGTAGGAATGGGCGAGGATGACGGCATTTTGCTCTTTTTTAAAACGGTTGATAGACAGCGTGTACGGAGCGGCGGCCAGGCAGTCCTCGTACGTCCACTTGGCGGCCTTGGTTTTGGAAACAGATTTAAGAAGCCCATATAATCTATGGGCTTCTTGGGTAAGCTGTGCTTCTTTTTCTAACGACGTAAGCATAAAGGTTATAGCGTGTCCGGCAGGTCCGCATCCGGCGCCACTTCGTTAGAGGCGTAAGTAGTTGTGGTGGTGCTGGAAGTGGAGGTGTTCGGAGCGGAGCCGTCCAAGTAATAAATGTTGGTGTTGTTGATCACCTTTTTGGAGGTGCTGACATTTTTGGAAGATTTTTTGACAGTAGTTTTAGCGGCCGCTTTTTTAGCCGGCTTTTTGACGGCAGGCTTGTTGGCGCCCTTTAAAGCGGTGGCAGGCGGCAGGTAAGAATCCCCGCAGGCCTGCAATTCGTACGCGGGCAGGGTGTCGTAATCGGTATCCGGGGCGAGGAGGTTGTCAAACTCTTGGTCAATAATTTGGTATTTGGCCTCTTTGGACGAGACACCGTTGCGGGCGCTAGCGGTGGTGTTGTTTTTGGTATTGGCATTGCCGGAAGAGCAAGCAGCCGCACCAAAGGCGGCAATTAAAACGGCCAGTAAAAGTTTCTTCATAACCCGTAGTCTCCTTAAAAGCGGGAACATTCCCGCGCGTACTTAAATTATATATCATATTTTGCCCGCTTGGGAAGGTTTTTTGGGTGGGAATGCGGGGCAAAATTTCCGCTCTGCCAAAGCGATATTTTAGTATAATAAGGATTTGTATTTATTTTGGAGGACGAAAGACCGTAAATGCATACATTACAACAGCTTTGGCACGCCTTGGGCGCTTTTCTCTCTTCCCCGTCGGTAGAGCACGGGTATGATTTGTTAAACGGTTTTAACACGCTGGTATGGGGTCCCCCCATGATCATTGTGCTGCTGGCGCTGGGAATTTACTTTACGGTACGGCTGCACTTTCTGCAAAAATACACCTGGCCCGCCATGAAACTTTCCGTTAGGAAGGTGGAAAGCGAAGGCATGGTGAGCAGCTTTGGCTCGCTGGCGGTGATGATTGGCGCCACAGTGGGCACGGGCAGTATCATCGGCGTTACCACGGCGGTGGCCGAAGGCGGCCCGGGCGCCCTGTTTTGGATGGTGGTGGCCGGGTTCTTTAACTTTGCGATTAAATACTGCGAATGCATGGTGGCCTTTAAGTACCGCGTACGCCTGGAGGACGGCGAATATGTGGGCGGACCGATGTATTACCTGTCGCGCATTCTCAAGTTAAAATGGCTGGGCGTGCTGTTTGCTATTGGTACCATTTTGATGGCCTTTACGGCGGGGAGTGCCTTGCAGTCCAACTCCATTGCCGACGCGCTAAGAGAAGGATACAACTTAAATCCCTGGTACATTGGGCTGTTTGTGGCAGTGGCAGTGGGTATGGTGATTATCGGCGGAGTCAAGCGCATTGCGGCGTATTCCGAATGGATGGTGCCCATTATGGGCGGGCTGTATTTGTTCTTGGCCGGCATTGTGCTGGTGATGAATTTTTCCGCCATTCCAAGCGCCTTGGCGGCCGTTGTGAAGGGAGCCTTCACCGGGAAGGCCGCCGCCGGCGGGGCGATTGGCGTGGGAATTATGGGGCTGGTGCAGGCCGTGGTTCCGACTCTTAGCGCCGGGGTGACGCGTTCTGTGCTGGCCACGGAGGCCGGGCTGGGAAGCGCCTCCATTGCCGCCGCGGCCGCCAAAACCCGCAGTGCCACGCAAATGGCGATCATTTCGGCCACTTCCGTATTTTGGGCGATTTTTATCTGCTCGCTTACCGGTATGGTTATCGTGCTGGCGGGCGATTGGACCAACCCCAACGTCTACGCGGCCAATCTGTGCAACAGCGCCTTCAAAACGGTACCCTATATCGGCACGCCGATTTTGATTTTTTCGCTGGTGATTTTTTCCTTCACCACCATTATCGGCTGGGGATACTATGTGGAAAAAGCACTGCAATTTCTGTGCAAGGGATCCAACTGCTTGATTACCCCGATGCGGGTGGTGTTTATTTTGCTCACTTTTGCAGGCGGGTGGATTGGCACCAGTTTTTCGTTGGATTTTACGATTACCGATTCGCTTTTGCGCACCGCCGAGGCCAACACCTCCACCCGTTTTATGTGGGCACTTGCCATTTTAACCATGACCATGATGACCGTGCCCAACATTTGGGCGCTGTGGTGCTTGCGTAAGGTGATTATCAAGACCACGCGCAAAAACTTAAAAAACATTGTGGGCAAACAGCCCAAAACGGAAAATTAAGTTTTCCCCCACTACAAAAAACCGCCCCGGCCAAAAAAGGCTGGGGCGGTTTTTTTGCGTAAAACAATTTATTCCAGTGCGGAAGAGGTTTGCTTGAGCCCCTCTACAATGTTGCGGCCGCTGGGCTGTTGGTACGCATACAGGCCAAACTCCGGCAGGACCGAGAATAAATGGTCAAAAATATCGCTCTGCAGGGCCTCGTAATCCGTCCAGACAGTCGTGTTTAAAAAGCAATATACTTCCAGCGGAAGCCCCTGAGCCTCTTGCTTTAACTGGCGCACCATGAGGGTGAAATTGGGGTCGTTAGACACCACATATGAGCGCGAAGCCAAATACAGCTCGGCATAGTGGCGGAAGGTGCCGATGTTGGTCAAATGACGGCCGTTGAGAATATTTTCTTTCAGGTTGCGGCTGGCGTTAAATTCGGTGATTTCCTTTTCCTTGCTCTCCAAATAATCCTTGAGCAGCTGGATTTTTTTAAGCCGCGCCAGCATGGGTTTATCCAAAAATTTCACGGTGTCCACATCAATCAAAATACTGCGTTGGATACGGCGCGCCTTGGCGGCGTACATGCCGCTCCAGTTTTTAAACGGTTTGGAAATCAGGTCGTACGTCGGCACACTGACGATCGTCATATCAAAATTTTGCACGCGCACGCTGGTGAGGGAAATGTCAATAATGTTCCCGTCGGCACCGGCGGAGTCCACCGTAACCCAGTCCCCAATTTTGATGAGTTTGTTGGTGGTCAGCTGGATGCTGGCGGCAAAGCCTAAAATCGGGTCTTTAAAAATTAACGAAAAAACCGCCGCCAAGGCAGACAGGCCCGTGATAATATACATGGGTTTGCGCCCCAGCACCAGGGACAGCACAAACAGCGCCGTGCCCAAAAACACCACAATTTTAACCGCCTGAACCAGGCCCTTTATCGGGATATTCGGGTTGCGGCCGTACAGGTGCGAAAGCGTATTTAAGAAGGAATTAATCAACCACGAAAGGCTCAGCACCACAAACAGGCCCGTCAGCTTGCCCATGAGGGTGGCGAGCCACGAAATGTCTTCAATCACAAAGACCGGGTGCAAGTGAATGGCCACAAAAGCGGCAATCACTACGCCAAGCGCGGTAAAAAAGCTGTGGTCCGCCATGGCGTTAAACCACTTGTCCGAGCGCAAGCGCAAGAGGCGGCTTAGATATTTGTTGCAAAACCAGGTGAAAATCCGCGCGAGCACGTATAAAATCCCCACAAACAACGCGGCGGAAATCAGCTGGGCGATGAGTTTGTTGTATTGGTCCGGAATGTACGGCAAATCCGTGATATAGCGTAAAATTACGGCCATAAGTCCCCCTTTTGGTAAAAAGTTACTATAATTAAGTGTATGAAAAAAACCGTTTTGAGCGCAATGCTTGCCTTGCTTTTATCCGCCTGCTACACCCCGCTGAACAACTCCGGCGTGGCCACCACCAAACCGTGGCTGGAGGTGTCGGGCAAGAAGCTGGATTTTGACGGCAAGCAATACGACTCCTGCTACCAATTTAATGTGCGTTTTTGGCCGCAGGAAGCCGCCGAACAGCTGGATTTGCGGGCGGCGTGTATTTCGTCCTGCTGCTGGCGCAGTGACGGCGAAACGGTGACGCTGGATTTTAACAAGAATTTTGACAAAAACTTGGCCTACTACGGCCGCGCACGCAAATACACGCCCGGCAAAATTACGCTCTCTGTAAAACATTCCAATTTGCTAAACACCACCAAGGTGTCCGTGTCGCCCAAGGGGAGTATTGAAAACAACGGACTCATTAAACTTTCCTATAAAGAATACGAGAACCCGACGCGGCTCGCGCAAATTGAAGCGGCCGCACGGCAACTGCAAACCCGCCGCAACGCCTATTTAAACGAACGGGCCCAAGCGGCGCAAGAGACCGCACGGGCGGCCCAAACCGCGGCCAAAGGGGCCACCCAAAAAACCGCCCCAACCAAGAGCGCCCAAAAGGTTGTGGTGCCCACGTCGGCCACGCAAGCCAAGGCACTGGTGCTGCAGCAGGCGGGGGCCAAAATTGACGCCTATTTTTATCACATGGACAAGACCTACAAGAAACAAGGGGCCGTGTTTATGCTGAGCGACCGCATTCTCTCCGCCCAAACGTTAAGCACGGGCGAACAGGTGGTGGCCTGCCATGCGCGCGCACGCACCGGGGTAGACAGTGCGCACTTAAATGCCTCTACCTTTTCCTGCGGGACGTGGCACGTAAACCTTGCCGCGCAAACCGTGGAACCTGCTGACGGGAAGTCCCGCCAGATTTGGCAAGGGAGTACAAAATGAACTTTACCCTAAACCCGGACGAATTGCCAAGCGTCACCTTTGCCTGCGGGCCCGGGCAGGGGCACCCCGTGTTGCGGCAGACGCCGCTTTACAAAACGCTTTTTGAACGCAGCCACCGCGCGGCGGATATTTCCACCGAAGGGCTATACAGACACGCGACGGAAAATTTGCGCGAACTTTTAAAGCTCCCCCCCGATTACACCGTACTCTTCTTTGCGGGCGGCGCCACCAACGCCATGGACGCGGTGATGTGGAGCTTGGTGAAGAACTCGGTTTCGGGCCCGGCGTTTGGCGCGTTTTCCAACCGCTGGGGCGAGCAGATTGCCGCGCGTTTGGAGCCTGGGGTACTGCGCACGATTTGCAAGGCGAAGGCGGGCGAGTGGTTCCCGCAACAAAAGCCGGACCTGCACGCAAGCCTGGTGTTTCTAACACCAAATGAGACCTCTACCGGGGTGCAAATCCCCGATGATTACTTGCTGGACGTGTGGAAGAACAAAGGAGAAGATACCCTGGTGGCGTGGGATGCAACGTCCTGCGCGGGCGGGCGGAATTTGCCCCAAAACAAATTTGATGTACTGGTTTTTGCCCTGCAAAAATGCTTTGGGGCGGGCGGCGGCACGAGTGTGATTGTACTAAGTCCGGCGGCGGTGGAACGCGCTAAAGAGGTGAAAAAGTACCGCACGGTACCGTATTCGCTGGATTTAAATTTGGCGTTGGAACAGGCGCGCAAATTTCAAACCTTCAACACGCCCAACACCACCAACATTTGGCTCTTTAACCGCGCCTGCCAATGGATGAACGAAAACGGCGGCATACAAGCCATGGACGCGCTGTGCCGCGCGCATGCCGGCTTTTTGGTGCGCTGGGCGGAAAAGTCCAATTATCTGGCGCCGCTGGTGAAGGACGAAAACTTCCGCTCTTACACCACGCTTACCTTAAAAATTACCGACCCGAAAATACAGGCGGAGGAGATTTCCGCCGCGCTGGCAGCCACCGGGCGGCCCAATTTGGCCGACGGTCTAAAAAAGCACCCGTATGTAAAGGAAAATTCGCTGCGGGTTTCCTGCTTTCCTTTTGTAGATATACACGGAACAGGCGAGTACGAAAAGCTGGCTAAAACCGTGGACGCCGTGGTGCGGCAGCTGCGGCACAGCTAAGCTGCGGCCTTACCGCCGGTTAATTGGCGCCGTTCCACGCTTTTAGGAACACATCACACGCATAAGTGGCCACGGCGGGCGCGTTTTGTCCGCGGGGCGTACAGGTGGTGGGAGCGCCGCTGTAATAGACGCGGATTTCGTACAAATCCAACCAGTTGGTATACACAAAACCCCACTCGTACATTTGGACGTCCGTTTTGTCAAATATCGTAAAACGCCAGCCGGCAAAATCTCCGGCCCACGCGCCATTTTTTACCACGATATCCAAATCGCGGATATCCCGGGTATACGTTCCGTTTGCCAAGTGGTACATTTTTTCTGCTTTTAAGATGTCCCGCAAGACTAAGTGGACTTGCATCACTTCCGCTTTTGTTTTGACGCGTTGGTACTGCGGCAGTGCAATGGCCGCCAAAATGCCGATGATAAGCACAACGACTAATAATTCAATAAGCGTAAAGCCGCCTAAACGGCCCATGGTAACGTTTTTCATAACAACCTTCCTTTTTGCTAAATTTTGCTTATAAGCAAAATTTAGCAAAAAAAAAACGATTACAACCCTTTTATATTTTGCCGGCCAAAAAACAGCACAAAAAAGAAAGGCCTTTTGTGTCATTCCCTTGCGGAGTGCAGTGGTCCAAAGTCTCGCTGTTTTAAAAACGGAAGAGATGCCGGACTAAGACCTTCCAGCATGACCTAATAGATAAACGGCAAGAGCCTGGAACTCTGTGGACCGCCAAACACTCCAGAATGACCTATAGCTTGAGAATGCTGTAAACGTGGCTAGGCAATAGAAGTTTCCTTCGCCGGACCCTGAAACAAGTTCAGGGTGACAGATTAACAGCTATAATGGCAACAACACAACAGGTAGATGCTGAAACAAGTTCAGCATGACGGCACTTTTTATTATCACAACGGCACTTTTGCGAGACGCCGTTCAGCATGACGGCGCTTATTTAATAACGACAAGATCCCGGACTACAACTCTCCAGGATGACAACAAAAAACAAAAAAACGGAACGACAGGACGACGAACGGTGCACTTTAGTTAGTAACAGCAAAAAGCCCCGCCACAGGGCGGGGCTTGTAACAAAACTATCAAGCATCAGTTAAGTTAGAACTTAATCAGCATACCCAACTGGCCAACGGTGTTGTCTTTGGTATCTTGCACGTCTTTGGCTACCGTGCCGTATTTAGCATAACCGATACCGGCAAAGAGCTGGACATAATCGTTGTGGTTGTATTTGGCCACCAAGTCGGCTTCCCAAGTGGAGGCATCTTTGGCGGTGCGGTCTTGGAAGGAGAAACCGTCCAAGGAGAACACGAACTTGTTCCACGCATAGTCCAAGCCCACATTGAAGAGTCTCACGCCGTCAGCAGAATATTCCGTGAAGGCTTTGTCGTTACCCGCGAGCACATGGCCGATAGCCAAACCGGGGTAGTAGTTACCAAACGGAGAAACTACACCTTTGGCATAGTAGAAGGCCGCTCTGGGGGTGACCATGTCCATATTCAAGGCCGCGTCCACTTTTACCATGTACGGAGAGTTATCGCCTTCTCTGAAGAGTCTGTTGGCTTCGTAACCGCGGGCATATTCCGCGCTTAACGTAGCGGCTTCGGGCGCAAAGGTGGCTTTGGCGCCATAGAAACCTTCGTGTCTCTTTTCGGTGGCAGCATCATATTTGCTGTTCATGAAATCGTAACCGTAGATTTGAGCGGTCAAGGTGTCGGTGAGGTTCAGTTTCAAATCCAAGCCGTACACGGTGACGTCATCGGTCTGTACACCAGCATTATCGTAGGTAACCACTTTACCGGCGAGCATGGTGAAGGTTTTAAAATCATCGCTGTAAACCAATTTGGCAGCGTCCAAGGACGGAGCAGCGTTCATACCGAACACATAGTGGTTGGGGCCGAAATACATAACGGCGCTGTCTTCATCGCCGTAGAATTGGCGGCCGACCGTGGCTTCCAAGCAGCAGAACAGATTGGAAAGCACCACATTGGCTTCGGCCAAGCGGACCTCGTCCCAGTAGTTCTGTACGGTGTTGCCTGCGGTACCGCTCAACCAAGCGTTGTTATATTGGAACAAAACATTGGCTTTTACATCTTCCACCAGTTCCGTGGATAAACCAGCCAATACGCGGAAATTCGTGCCAGATTTATAATCTTTCACGTTGTCATGGCGCGCGTCAGAGGCGATGGTTTGGATCTCGCCTTTGAGTTCTACGTTCTTAAGTACATCAGCGTTCGCTGCAATAGGCCAGGCCATCGTAATGGCCAGCAGCAAGCCAAGTAGTTTCTTCATTAAGTACTCCTCCTGTATAATTTTTAACTACCCTTCTTTTTTATTTAAACTCTTTCACAAAAAAATTGCAACCCCCTTTTTACTTTTCGCTTGACTTGACGGCCGCATACTTTGTATTATGACGGGCGTTTTTTCCGCCCGACGGGAAAAAGGCCGTTCAGGGTGCACGGGACGTGGGTTTCCCGTCGGGAAGAGTGTGTTTTAGGAAGGGCCGGAACGAAAGGCGGACGACAACTGAAAAACAGCCACAACACAACAGGTAGATGCTGAAACAAGTTCAGCATGACGGCGCTTTTTGTTATCACAACGGCACCGGAGTACAACAACCAGCGGAAAAAACCAAAAAAATACCCCCCGCAAAAAAGCGGAGGGTATTCTTTTATAATGGGTAATTAGGCCCACAACATGAGTTTCGTCACTTTGTCGGAACGTCTCACCTTGGGTTCGCCCACCAGCTCTTGGATATACGCTTCGCACACGTAAATCTTGGTGCCGGGGAAGAGGTGCCCGCCGATGGCGTTGTAGTCCTTGCCGCACATCACCACATGCGCATGCACCTGGGGGCGGTTATCCTGGATGCTGATGTCGCCCGTGAGGGAAATCAGTTCCATTTCTTCGTTAATGACTTTTTTGTCATATTTCTTTTTGGCTTGGTCGTACACGCCAACCGTCGCATTGGACACGGAGCCCATGACGCTCACCACGCCGCATTTGACTTGGTTGTCGTGGCAAAAATCGGCCAGTGTTTCCAGCAAATCTTTTCCTTTGGGGAGCTTGAAAAGATACGTCCGTCCGGTTAAGTAAGGTTTTTCTTCTGCCATTTTTTTCTCCTATAAATGTTCGGGCCTAGTTCCACGCCTCGGCCTTTTTTAAATCTTGCGCATACGCACACACGGCGGCGATGAGCGACTTGCCGTCCAACCCCGCCTCTTCGTACACTTTAGCGGCCGAGCCGCTGCCCAAGAACTTGCCGCCCTTGTGCGGATAGAGCGAATGCCGTCTGCCCGCCTGGCTGTGGAGCCAGCAGTCCAGCGTCGGCAAGGTAAAGTCCGTAATTCCCATGGCTGTTTTTAACAGTTCGGGCGGAAGGATTTTGTCCTGCTCTTCCTGCGGCAAGGATTCAAACAGCTCGCGGCTGGATACGTACACCACGTTCACATCCGGCCCGCCTGCGTTGAGCGCGGGGAGCAGTTTTTCCACCACCTCGCGGCCCACGCCCGCGCCCTGCACAATCACCGTGCCCGCATTTTTGGCTTGGGCGCGGCGCAGGTAATACACGCCGTTGACGGCCTTAAGGGCCGATTCCGCACCGAGCGCCTCTCTGTCCATAAACGTGTAAGAAGGGCGCACCACAAACGGCGCAAAAACCGCCGGGCGCAACGACAACGCGCGCACCGTGAGCGGCCAAATTTCGTCCACTTCCAAAGGCGTAATGGTAATGCATGCGCCTTTAGGAAAATTGTCCTGCAACAGCTGCAGCGACTGCGGATCGGCATGCGTCGGGCCGTCCTCGCCGGTGGGCAAGCTGGCGTGACCGTTAAACATAATGAAGGTGTTGGGGTTTACGCCCGCTTCGCGTGCGGCCTGCACGCCAATGGCATGCAACCGCGCGGCCACGTGTTCAAAGGCCAAAAATGCCCCGTACGAAGCCGACACGCCCACGTGTTTGCCAAAGGCGGAAATGCCCGTGCAAACGGCGGCCATGCCGTCCTCGCAAATGCCGCCGCCCGCCAAACGGCGCGAGAGCGGATTGGTTTGCGTGTTAAAATTGCCCGCCGGGAAATCCTTGGCGATAGACGCCGCACCCGTGGAGCCGTACAGGTCGGCCGAGGCGGTTAAAATCGTGCCGCCCGTGTGCTTGTTTAAGTACGCCAGCACCGCGCCCAAAATGCCGCGGGTGGTGTAGGCTTTGCCCTTTTCAAACACAAACTCCGCAGGGACTTCGCCCTCGTAGAACTTGGTGTAAAGGTCCCGGCAGTCGCCCAGGTCCGCGCGGACGGCGCGTTTTTCAGCCGCCAATTTTTGGGCCGCTTGCTTAAGCTGTTTGGCACCAAACGCGGCGACCGTTTTTTCCGTTTCCAGCGCGCGGCGCACCGTTTGCAAACTGTCCCAGTAGTATTTTTCCACGTTTTCGGCGGTCTTGTCTCCCTCAAAGTGCGGGAATTTGACGCCGAACGTGTTTTCAAATTCCTCCAAGGATTTATAAAACCCTTCGGACGCAAACTTGTGCCCGGAACCGTGCGAGGCTTTGCCTTCAATACCGTAATGCCAGCCCTTCACCGTGCGGTAGACAATGGCCGTGGGCTGGTGGTTGGTAATTTCGGCGGCTAACTTGTGCGCCGCGTGGATTTGGTCGTAATCGTGCCCGTTGGGCACAAAGATGACGTTAAAATCGTGAATGTAAAAGAATTCCTTGGGGTTCCACTGTACATAATCGCCGGGGTGTTCGCCATCGGCAGTGACGCGTTCGCTTTCAATGGAGGCTTCGTTCCAGTCTATATGAAAAACCACGTTTTTAAGCTGGGCGGTGGCTGCCATACCGGCGGCCTCGCTTACGCGGCCCGCCGTCAAACCGCCTTCGCCTTCCACAATGTGTACCACGGGGCAATTTTCGCCGTACGCATCCGCCGCAGCCAGCGCCAGGCCAACAGCCGAACCGTCCCCCACGCCGCTGGCGCCCGTAGAAGTGCGCACAAATGGAACCAAGGGTTCCGGGTGGCCGCCCAAGGCCTTGGAGCGGAACTTTTTAAACAGCGGCGTTCCCTGCACGCTGTTGTGGCGGAAGCCGAGCAAATCCTCCAAGCGCAGCTGGTCTTTTTCTTCGGCGGGCAACAGTTCGGGGGCGGCAATGCGCGCGCATTCGTTGCGCAACGCCCACAATGCATACAAGCCCAGGGCCTTGTGCCCCGCCGCATAAGAAATAATATCCGCCTCGTTTTTGTGCGGGGCTTTTAAATCGTACGCCATGTCTTTGTAGAGGAGCTCCTCCACAAAGCGGCCGCTGGAAATGCTCCCCCCCGGGTGGCCGGAGGTGGGAACATAGTTATATAAAAGGGAAACCAGCGTGCGGTACGCCACGTCCAAGCGGGTGAAGGCGTCCTTTTCCGCCGGGTCCAGCCGGTACGCCGGATTGTTTGCAAAATCGGTTACGTCAAAATATACACTTCGTTTTTTGCCTAACTTAAATGTTTGGTTCATACGTTCTTCCTATATTATAGGGTACCCAGCCCGCGCTGTGCGGCCGCCAGGGCCAGGGTAAACACGGACGAAATATCCTTTTTTGCTACGATTTCCACATTGGAGTGAATGTTGCGCGTGGGAATGGACAGCCCGCAAACGGGCACGCCCGTTTTGCTGGTGCACACCGCCCCCGCATCATTTCCGCCCCGCGGTGCAATACGCACCTGATAGGGAATTTTGTCTGCTTCACAAATTTGTTTTAACGCCTCAAACAACCAGCCCGGCGTAATAGTGCGCGCGTCCAGCGCCGTCAGCCCAACGCCGCCGCCCAGCGTGCAAATGTACTCCTGCGGCGCACAGCCGGGAATATCGGCCGCGCCCGTGGTGTCCAGGCACAGGGAAACATCGGCATTTACGCCAAAGGCCGCCGTGGCCGCGCCTCTTAGCCCGACTTCCTCCTGAACGGTAAACACGGCGTAGACGTTATAAAAGGGATTTTTAAGGGCGCGGACCAATTCGGCCAGTACAAACACGCCGGAACGGTTATCCAGCGCTTTGGCGGAGATTTTACCGTCGCCAAATTCCGCATAATTGCGGTCCAACACGGCCCAATCGCCGGGGGACACGCGCTTTTTTACGTCCTCGGCGGGGAGCCCCAAATCTATAAACAGTTCTTGCAGGCCCACGGCTTTGCCACGTTCCGCCTCGGTGGTAATGTGGGCAGGTTTGGTGCCGATAATGCCCAACAGCTCGCCCGATTTGGTCTGCACGCGCACACGCTGGGCCAAAAGCGTACGGGGGTCTATCCCCCCCACGGCCACAAAACGCAAAAAGCCGCGCTCGTCCACCGCGTGAATCATGAGGCCCACTTCGTCTATATGCGCACACAAAAGCAGGTTTTTATCATGGGTGCCCTTTTTGAAGACTATGAGGTTGCCCAAGGCATCGGTGCGGAGCTCGTCCGCGTACGGCGTAAGCAGGGCGGTGAGGTAGTGGCGTACGGCGTCCTCGCGGCCGGAAATGCCGGGGAGTTCGGTTAAGGTTTTGAGAATAGAAAAATCCAAATCTACTTGCATTTTACCCACTTTTTTGACACTAAAGGTATTTACATTATACCCACAAACCCCGCTTTTTGCAAGCTTTTGCGCCGAAAACACGAACGCGCGCGCAAACACTCAGTAAAGGCAAAAGCCAATTAACCCATTAAATTTAATTTACCTGCCCCACCGCGCGGAAAAAATTGTAAAATATCTGTGACAGAATTTATTTTAGGAGGCTGTTCAATGACCGTTTCTTACAAAGAACTGGGTCTGGTGAACACCAGACAGATGTTCAAAGACGCAATGGCTGGCGGCTATGCCATTCCGGCTTATAACTTTAACAATATGGAACAACTCCAGGCGATTGTTACCGCCTGCGTGCAGACCGGATCCCCGGTGATTTTGCAAGTGTCCAAGGGCGCCCGCCAATATGCCAATTCCACGCTGTTGCGCTGGATGGCCCGCGGCGCGGTGGAAATGATGAACGAAATCGGCAAGCCGGTTCCGCTCTGCCTGCACTTGGACCACGGCGATTCCTTTGAACTGTGCAAGGACTGCATTGACAATGGTTTCTCTTCCGTGATGATTGACGGCTCTCACTTGCCGTACGAAGAAAACGTTGCGCTCACCAAGAAAGTGGTGGAATATGCCCACCAGCACGACGTGACCGTGGAAGGCGAGCTGGGCGTGTTGGCCGGTATTGAAGACGAAGTTTCCGCCGAGCACCACACCTACACCGATCCCGCCCAGGTGGAAGACTTTGTAAAACGCACCGGCGTGGACTCGTTGGCCATTTCTATCGGCACCTCTCACGGCGCTTACAAATTTAAAGTACAGCCCGGCGAAAAATTGCCCGAACTGCGCTTTGATATTTTGGAAGAAGTATCCAAACGCTTGCCCGGTTTCCCGATTGTGTTGCACGGTTCCTCCAGCGTTCCGCAGTGGGCTGTGAAACAAATCAACGAATACGGCGGCAAATTGGAAAACACCGCCGGCGTGCCGGAAGAACAGTTGCGCAAAGCCGCCAAAATGGCTGTGTGCAAAATTAACGTGGACTCCGACGGCCGCTTGGTGATGACCGCCACCATCCGCAAAATCTTTGCCACCAAACCCAGCGAATTTGACCCGCGCAAATACCTGGGCCCGGCCCGCGAAGAACTGATTAAAATGTACGCCGAAAAGAACCAAAACGTATTTGGTTCCGCCGGCCGCGTGAAATAAACTTTCCGCTCTAGATGATTCGGCCCCGCTCGTTTGAACGGGGCCGAATTTGTTTTATAGGGGACAGGTTATTAACAACAGTTACACTCTTCATAACCGACTTCGCGTAGTTGCAAGAGTTTTGCATAGTCCATAGTTGGCCCTTGGGGGACACAGCCCTGTTCATCATCCCCTTGACTAATCACAAATTCACCCGAATCCAATAGGCACATACACACATCTTCCCGCTTGTAACTGGCAGAAGCTGCGGCAGTTAAATTTCCAAAGGAAGAAGCAGTACAACTAGAATTGTAAACAAAATTTTGAGAATCTCCCAAAGAAATATCTAACTCATCCATGTTGCACAAATTGCTATAGAAACAACTCCCCCCAGCTCCTGCCAAACGGCAACTTTATCCGCGGCAGCAATTGTTTTTAAATTGCTCATTGCTTCTGCAAAGCGGCTCTTGGTAACTGCTTTTTGGTATTGTGGCACCGCAATGGCGGCCAGTATACCGATAATGAGAACAACCACCAACAATTCAATAAGCGTAAAGCCGCTTAAACAGCCCATGGTAACGTTTTTCATAACTGCCTTCCTTTTTGATAAATTTTTCTTATAAGCAAAATTTATCAAAAAAAAAAACGAATGCAACCCTTTTGTGTTTTACCCGCCCGAAAACGACACAAAAAGGAAAGACAACGGCCACAACAAATAAGGAAGAGATGCTGGACTAAGACCTTCCAGCATGACCTTCATGTACCAACGGAAACAACCACAACCCAACCGGTAGATGCTGAATACCCTGCGGGCCGCCAATTCAGCATGACGACACTTGTTAATAACAGCGAGATCCTGGACTAAGACCTTTCAGCATGACGGCCTATTTTGACAGGCCGCCGGTGCAGGGTGGTAGATAAGCAACAGGACACAAAACTTTACGTTTTGTGTCCTGTGCGTGAACGAAACAACTGTAAAAGCCGTTGTTCAAGTGCTGTTCGCAATCACCTGAAAATTAACCAGAAGATTGCCTGATTTGGCAAATTCTAAGCAGTTGGGCGGATTTAGTCGGGGCGTGGTGTGGCTATATGCCACATAAGCCCCGAAAGACGTCCAAATGCGACGAATTTGGCAAATGGTTGGCCCTGATATAAGTAACGGGGAACAAAGATTTACTCTTTGTTCCCCGTACGTATTTCGCAACAACTGAAAAAGTTGTTATCTTATTTGGCTTCGGCCACGGCTACGGCTACCGCCACCGTCGCACCTACCATCGGGTTGTTACCCATACCGATAAGGCCCATCATTTCCACGTGAGCCGGCACGGAAGAGGAACCCGCAAACTGCGCATCGCTGTGCATGCGGCCCATGGTGTCGGTCATACCGTAAGAGGCAGGGCCGGCGGCCATATTGTCCGGGTGCAGGGTGCGGCCAGTGCCGCCGCCAGACGCCACGGAGAAGTATTTTTTGCCGTTTTCGGTCGCCCATTTTTTGTAGGTGCCGGCCACGGGGTGCTGGAAGCGGGTCGGGTTGGTGGAGTTACCGGTGATGGACACGTCCACCCCTTCGTGGCGCATAATGGCAACACCTTCGTTCACGTCGTCGGCGCCATAGCAGCGCACTTTGGCGCGGTCGCCATTAGAGAAGGCTTTTTCGCTCACGATTTTGAGCTCGCCCGTTTTGTAGTTGTATTCCGTTTCCACGGAGGTAAAACCGTTTACGCGGGAAATAATGTAAGCCGCGTCTTTGCCCAAACCGTTCAAGATGACGCGAAGCGGCGTCTTGCGAACTTTGTTGGCGGTGCGGGCGATACCAATGGCGCCTTCGGCCGCGGCAAAGCTTTCGTGCCCAGCCAAGAAACAGAAACATTTGGTGTTTTCGCTTAACAGCATGGCACCCAAGTTACCATGGCCCAAGCCCACGGCGCGTTGATCGGCCACGGAGCCGGGAATGCAGAAGCTCTGCAAGCCCACGCCGATTTTTTCGGCAGCTTCGGCGGCGGTTTTGACGCCGTTCTTCAAAGCGATAGCCGCACCCACAGTGTAGGCCCAGACGGCGTTGTCAAAAGCGATGGGCTGAATACCGCGGACGATTTTTTCCACGTCCACGCCTTTTTTGGTGCAAATTTCTTTGGCTTCTTCCAAAGAGGCAATGCCGTTTTCTTTCAAAACAGCGTTGATTTTATCAATTCTTCTTTCGTATCCTTCAAACGTAATCATATTCATTCTCTCCTGGGCTTACTCTTTGCGGGGGTCAATTTTCTTGACGGCTTCGTCAAAGCGGCCATACTGGCTGACGTTCTTTTCAAACGCCACTTTCGGTTCTTCGCCTTTCTTAATGGCGTCCATCATTTTGCCCAGGTTGACAAATTTGTAACCGATAATTTCGTTATTGGCATCCAGGCCGATTTCCAACACATAACCTTCGGCCATTTCCAGGTAGCGCGGGCCTTTGGCTTGCGTGCCGTACATCGTGCCGATTTGAGAGCGATGGCCTTTGCCCAAGTCTTCCATGCCGGCGCCCACGGGCAGACCGTCATCGGAAAATGCGCTCTGCGTGCGGCCGTAAACGATTTGCAGGAACAGCTCGCGCATGGCGGTGTTGATAGCGTCGCAAACGAGGTCGGAGTTTAAGGCTTCCAAAATGGTTTTGCCGGGCAGAATTTCCGCAGCCATGGCGGCGGAGTGCGTCATGCCGGAGCAGCCAATGGTTTCCACCAACGCTTCTTTAATTACGCCGTTTTTGACGTTGAGCGTCAGCTTGCAGGCGCCCTGTTGGGGAGCGCACCAGCCGATGCCGTGCGTCAAACCGCTAATGTCGGTGATTTGTTTGGCTTTGACCCATTTACCTTCTTCAGGAATCGGGGCCGGTTCGTGCTTGGCGCCTTTGCAAACGCAGCACATATTTTGTACTTCAGGGGTGCATTTTTCGCAGCTCATTGAGGTCTCCTATCTAAAAGTAAATCTTTCCTATATATTTTAGCAAAAAAAAGCGCGGGTAAAACAACACCCGCGCGTAAGTTTTGCAAAAAACAAATTAATAAATGGCGTTCCACGTGCGCGTGGTGAACGAAAATTCCACGCGGCGGTTGGTGCGGCGGCCCTCGCTGGAATTATCCAGCGTGAGCGGGCGGTCCTTTCCATGGGAGTGAATGCGAATGCGCTCGGCATTTACACCGCGGCTGACCAGATACGCCTTCATCGCGGCAGCACGGGAGGCACCCAGCCAGTAGTTGTACTCCTTGGAGCCCAGCACGTCCGTGTGGCCTTCCACAATCAGGTGCAAGGACGGGTGCGCGTTCATCACGTTGGCCACTTTGTCTAAAAAGGGATAGGCATAATCCGGCGGGCGGATAGAGTCAAACTCGTAAGTAATGGCCGGGAGTTTGAGCGTTTTGGCCATGCGGGCCTCGCTTTGGTTATACAGGCGCTCGTTCTTTTTGGCCTGCTCCTCAATAACAGGGTCCTGCTTGGCGGGACGCGGGATTTCCTCGTCTTGCTTTTGCGAGGAGGCACAGGCAAAAAGAGAAAAAGCCAGCGCAAATAAAAAAACGGTTTTTAAGTTCATGGTGGAACCTCCTGTCAAAATTATAGCAAAAGCGCGAACAGAACGGACAAGTTTTTCGCGCGGGCCGGTTATCCACACACTGTGGACAACCTGTGGATAACTTACGATTTACTCTACAACTCCCCCCATTTTTTGCTTTTTTTGGCAGCCCTAAAAAAGCCCCGGGCAGCTAAGTTGTGGATAAGTGGGAATTTCTGTGGATAACTTGGATGATGTATAGGGGAATAATAAAAATTTGTCTCTTTTTTCCGACGAGAATTTCAAACAAACCGTTTTGGAACATATTTTTGGGAATTTTAAAAAAACTGTTGACAAGTCCGCTTTTTTTTGCATAAAACGCCATTTTTGAACTTTTTTTATTGTTTTTTAAGCATTATTTTGAACATTTATCCACATTTTTCCCACACTGCCCTAAAAAGGGCCTAGACGGTTTATAGGTCCAAAGGCCCTTGTTTCGCGCGCCACAATCCGCTAAAGTATGAGTAAGAGAAATTTTAGACAGGAGTTGTTTTTATGAAGAGCCCGACGAATTTGCGTTTTTTGCTCGCCTTGGGAAACACCAAAGTAGTGGTGCTAAAGGACCAGGACGAATTGCAATTTTACGCCAAACCCGCCGCAAAACGCACCAAAGGCAAGACATCCGTCACCCCGGAACGCTTGGCTGAAGCGTTGCTGGTGCGGTAACACTTTTTCCCCTTTTCTCTCCGTCCGTGTATTATACCGGGCGGAGATTTTTGTCCGATCCCCAGCGTTTCCTGTGATTAATGCTATAATTAAAAAGAGGATTTTTATATATGCCCAATACCTTTAAAAAATACCTTTTTTGCGGCGCGGCCTTTCTGCTTGCGGCCGCCAATCTTCCGGCACAGACCTCGTTAAATAAGGCCTTGCCGCTCCTTCAAAAAAAGAACCGCACGGCAGCACAAACCCAACAGGTGTTGACGCTTTTGCGCACCTCCACGGACCCAAATACCGTTTTTGCCGCGGGTGCCAGCTTGGTAAAAACGCCCCCGGCCAAGGCACAGGAACCAGCCTTGTTTAACATTATTTTACGCGCGACAGACCCGCTCAAGCAAACCTTTGCGGCGGTTATCTTAACGGCTATGGGCAATACGCACACGGAACTGATGCCTATCCTGCAGGAAGGCCTGCAGAGCAAGGATCCCGTGCTGGTGGCGTATGCCGCAGCCGCAGCAGCTATTTTGGACCCGCAGGATAAAACCCACACCACGGACCTCGTGCGCTTGTACGCATACGACCCGGCGTTTGCGCAGCGTGCCATGAATTTGACGGCAAACAGCCCCAAAGAACAGCTTAAAATTTTGAAGGCTGCGGTTTCCTCTTCTGATGCCTTAGACCGCGCAGCGGCAGCCGCCTGGCTGGGGGTGCTGCACAGCGAAGAAGCCGCCCAGGTGCTTTTGAAAAGAGCGAAAAGTGAGAACGATCCGCAAGTACAGTCCCAATTGGCTACGGCACTGGCTAAAAACCGAAGTTACACGCTGGATGATTGTGTGAAGGGCCTGCGCAAAAATTACACGTCGCCCGCCGCCGCCACCTATGCACTGGCGCTTGGATTTATGACGGGAAACGCCGTCACTCCGTTAAAGGAAGCGTTGCTCGGCACGCATAAAAACGCGCGTATTAACGCCGCGCGCGCGGCCGCTTACATGGCGGGAGTGCTCTCCACGCCGGATGCCTTTACGTATTCCTCGGACCGAACCTTTGACATCAGCCTGCTAAAGAGCCTTATTCCGCAATTAAATGTGCTGGCGAAAACGGGCGATGAGACGCTTAAAATATACGCCGAAAACGCGTTAAAACAAATTGAAAAATTGATGATTTGAGTATGAACCAACCTATTTTGAAAGTGAAAAAATTAGACCCGCGCGCCAAGCTCCCTTGCCGCGCACACGCCACTGACTCCGGGGCGGACCTCTTTGCCCTGGAACGCACGGTGCTTGCCCCGCGTGCCGTGGCCAAAGTGAGAACGGGCATAGCCGTGGAACTGCCGGAAAATACCTCGGGCATTATTTGGGGAAAGAGTTCGGTAGAAAGCAAGGGCATCAAAGCCATGGCGGGACTGGTGGATGCCCCGTACCGCGGCGAACTGATTGTGTGCATGTATAACCTAAACGATACGGAATTTGTGTTTGAGGCCGGGCAAAAAGTGGCCCAGCTGGTTGTAATGCCGACGCTCTATCCGGCCTTTGAGGAAGCGGAGGAACTCAGCGGTTCTGCCCGCGGGGCCGGCGGCTTTGGCAGCACAGGCACGCACTAAACGCCCTGCAAGTTTGCGTAAAAAAATCCGGGGACCTGCTATTGGTTCCCGGATTTTTTAGGGTCAGTTCAAAACAGCTTTACTCGGAAACAGTCTCCACGCCTTGGCCTTTTAGCGCACCACAAATTTGCTCGGCGGTTTCGCCCCCTACGGGCTGGCAGGTGCGTACGCCATCTTTATCGCTTAGCGCGTTGTAAAACGTCAGTACCACCCTTTCGCCGTCGCCCAAGTCGCGCGTGGCCGTTACACAGTCCCCAGCGGAAATATCGTACACAAACAAGTTAGTGGTGTATTGGTTGCCCGCTTCGTTCCAAGTGCCGCCGGACGGTTTGACATCCAGCGCCGCGCGGACATTGGGGCTTTGGTTAGGGCGCTCGTTAATGGCGCGGTTCATCGCGTCCACAATGGCCTTTCCTGTCACCAGTCCCTCCGTGCTGCGGCTGCGTTCCACCGCCGCCTCGTACTGCGGCAGTGCCACCGCCGCCAATATCCCGATAATCAGCACCACGACCAAGAGTTCAATCAGCGTAAAACCTTTTTGCATAAAAACCTCCTTACAAAATACTCCGAATAATAGTATAAAACACCCGGAGCGAAAAAACAAGTTTTTCCGCATATTTTTACTATAGAAATTCGTCTAAAATTTGCTATGATATGTATATGCAGAAAATCATTAAAATAGGCCCTTATAAAATTTCAAATAATCTTCCCTTGGCGTTTATGGCGGGAACTTGCGTAATTGAAAGTGAGGAGCACTACCTCTCCACCGCCAAAAAGCTCAAGGCAATTTTGGCCAAAACGAAGCACCCCTTTATTCTAAAAGCCTCCTTTGACAAAGCCAACCGCACTTCCGTGGATGCCTACCGCGGGCCGGGACTGGCCAAAGGGCTGGAAATTTTAACTAAAGCCAAAAAAATGACCGGGCTGCCCTTGGTCGTGGACGTGCACGAACCGTGGCAGGCCGAAGAAGTGGCCCAGGTGGCGGATATTTTGCAGGTCCCCGCGTTCCTCTGCCGCCAAACCGATTTGGTGCTGGCCTGTGCCGATACGGGCAAGGCCGTCAATGTAAAAAAAGGCCAGTTTTTGGCCCCAGGAGCCATGGAACAAGTGATTAAAAAAATTGAATCGCGCGGCAACCACAAAATTCTGCTCACCGAACGCGGCGCCAGCTTTGGCTACGGCGATTTGGTGGTGGATATGCGCTCCCTGGAAATTATGAAGCAGTTTGGCTACCCCGTGATTTTTGACGCCACACACTCCGTACAAAAGCCCGGAGCGTTGGGCTCGGCCACCGGCGGAAACCGCCAGCTGGCCCCCGTGCTGGCCAAGGCGGCCACGGCACTGGGCATTGCGGGCGTGTTTTTTGAAGCGCACCCGGACCCGGACCATGCCTTATCCGACGGGCCGAATTCGTTGGATTTAAAGATGACCGCCAAAATGGCGCGCGAACTGTGCGCCTTGGACGAACTGGTGAAGAAATTTAAATGACGCACAAAATATCCCCCCTGCTAAAAACGCATGCGCTCCTGTTTGGTGCGCTTTTGGTGTTGTGCGGGGTGGCGTATTTTGTGCTTAGTTACGGAACAGGAAAATTGCCTGCGCCTTATCAAAAGCATCTGCCCGCCCCTGCGGACGCGGCACGCTAATTTAGGATCTTATTATGAACGCTAAAAAAACTTATTCCCCCGCCGCCATTAAGCAAATGGCACGCCATGTACTGGAGGTGGAGCTGGAAGCGTTGGAACTGAGCAAAAAAAGCATTGACGATAATTTTTTGAAGGCGGTGGACGTCATCGCGCGCTCTAAGGGCCGTGTGGTGGTGCTGGGCATTGGCAAGAGCGGCATTATCGGCCGAAAAATTTCCGCCACGCTGGCCTCCACGGGAACGCCTTCGTTTTTTGTGCACCCGGTGGAAGCCCTGCACGGCGACCTGGGAATGATCACCCCGGGAGATGTTATTTTGGCTATTTCGTTCTCCGGCCAGACCGAGGAAATCAATAAAATTTTACCGTCCTTGGAACGACGCAAACTGACTGTGATTTCTATGACGGGGCACGAAAATTCCAAGCTGGCCTTAATGTCCGACATTCACATTACCGTGCACATTGAGCGCGAGGCCTGCCCCTATAATTTGGCACCGACGGCCTCCACCACCGCCACCTTGGCCGTGGGCGATGCGCTGGCGCTGTGCCTGATGAAAATTAAACATTTTGAAAAGCGCGACTTTGCCGTTTTTCACCCGGGCGGTTCCTTGGGAAAACTGCTCACCCAACAGGTGAAGGATTTAATGCGCAAGGGAAAAAACAACCCGACCGTGCGCGAGAGTGCCAGCGTGAAGGACGCCCTCTTGGTGATGACGCAGACCGGAGCGGCAGGCGCCACCAGCGTGGTGGATAAAAAGGGCAAGCTCTTGGGCTATTTTACCGACGGAGATTTGCGCCGCATTCTGCAAAAGGGCACGGACGTGCTCAATAAAAACATTACCGAAGTGATGACCAAAAATCCGTACCATATTTTGGATACGGTGCCCGCTATTGACGCGGCAAAAATGATTCACGCCACGCACGTGGACAACCTGCCCGTGCTGGACAAAACCGGCAAAGTGGTGGGAATTATTGACGAAAAAGATTTAATTGAATTTTTGGCGTTTTTGGATAAAAAATGAAGAAGAAAGGGTTGCTTTTGGCCACGTGCCTTTTTTTGGTTGCCTGCGGCGGGAGTTCGGAATTTTCCCCGACAGAGGACGCCGGCATGCAGCTGGCCAAAGAGGTGGCTATTTTTGAATCCAAGGACAGCCAAAAAAAATGGATTTTAAAGGCCAACGCGGTGGATTTTTCCAACCTGCAAAGCGCAACGCTAAAAAACCCGTCCTTGATACTGAAGGAAAACGGACAGGACAGTGCCAGCGTAAGCGGGCAGACGGGCACCTTTGACTATCCGGCCAAGCTGGTTACCATTGAAGGCGACGCTAAAATTGAATCCTTTACCGAACGGCTGGTTATTACGGCGGAGCGGTTCTTTTACGATGTGGACAAAAACCGTATTTGGTCCGACGTCAAAACCGTGATCACCCGCGACGGCGCCAAAGTGACGGCGCGCGGCGGAGTGGAGACGGATTCCAAGCTGAGCAAAATTGAACTTAAAAAACAAACCACCCGCTTGCCCGACCAAGTAAAGAACCTCAAGGGAGTGGCCAAGGGAACATTATGAAAAAAATCCCGCTTTGGTTAGTCCTGCTGCTACCCATGACTGCCTTATTAAGTGGCTGCCGCACCGTGCGCATGCAGGGGCCGGAAGTAAAAGTTCCTCCAACCAAACCGCGCCTGATGCAGGCCAAACATTCCTTAAAACAAAAAACCTCCGTCACCAAAATGCCGCAGGTGCTGGGCGGGCTGGTGCAAAGCGACAGCTGGGTGATTTACAAGGACAAGGAACAAGAGGAATTTAAGGGACACGTGTCGTACGACAATGGTATTTATACCTTCCGTGCGGATTATGCGCTGTCCGAACGGGCCAAAAACCGTTTTACCGCGCGCGGAAACGTCTACCTAAAGCAGGCACAGCCCCAATCCCCCGTGTACGAAGCGTATGCGCACGAAGCACGCTACAACTACAAAACGCAAAAAGGGGTGTTGCAAGCCGGCGGCAAAGACGGCGTCGTACGCTTGATTTACACCGCCCCGAAAGAACCCTCCGTCACGGCAACGGCACGACGGGTGTCGTTTGATTTGGCAAGCGAAGTGTTTATTTTGCAGGGGAACGTGCGTTTGGAGCGCCCCACCCCGCAAGGCGTGCAAACACTCACGGCGGAAAAAGCCACACTTAAACAACGGGAAGATTGGCTGATGCTGGAAGGCGGGGCAACGGCTTCGGACTCGCTGCGCACGCTGGAGGCGGAAACCTTGGTGTACGACGGGAAATCAAACGCCTCGTATGCCTACGGGGCGCGGCCGCTCTTACACGGCAAAAGCGAGCAGGGCACATTTGCTATAATAGCGGATAAGGTGCAGGCCGACAACGAAGGCCGCCTCGTTACCTTAGACGGCAAAGTGCAGGGGTGGGTGGTTTCCCCCCAGCTAAACGAGTCGGACGTAAACAAAAAATTTTAGAGGATTTTTATTATGGAACTGCGCAGTGAACAAATCGTCAAAGTCTACAAAGACCGCATGGTGGTAAAAGGAGTGGATATTCACGTAAAATCCGGCGAAATCGTCGGACTGTTGGGCCCCAACGGCGCGGGCAAAACCACCTCTTTTTATATGATGGTGGGGTTTATCAGCCCGACCAAAGGCCGCGTGTTTATTGATGGGGATGACGTAACCGGATTGCCCATGTACGAACGCGCCCGCCACGGGCTGGGTTACCTGGCGCAGGAGCCGACCATTTTTAAGGGGCTGACGGTGGAGGAAAACCTGCTGGCCGTGCTGGAACGTATTTTGGACGACAAACAAGCGCAAAAACGCCGCGTGGACGAACTGCTGACGGAGTTCGGTCTGACGAAACTAGCCAAGCAAAAGGCATGGACGCTTTCCGGCGGAGAAAAACGCCGCATGGAAATTGCGCGCTGCATGATAAGCAACCCCAAAATCATTCTGTTGGACGAGCCCTTCGTGGGCATTGACCCGATTACCGTGTCCGACCTGCGGCACATGATTTTTAAATTAAAAGACAAAGGCATCGGCGTACTGATTACCGACCACAACGTGCGCGAAACGCTGCCGCTGACCGAACGCGCCTACCTGATTTACGACGGAAAAATTTTGGTAGAGGGCGACCAAAACACCCTGCTTAACGACCAAAACGCGCGGCGTTTGTATTTGGGCGAAGATTTTAAAATGTAATTATGAAGGAAGATCTCTTTGTAAAAACAGCGTTGGAACTCAAGCAGACCTTTGACCATACCTTCTACGAAAAGGCCAAATATATTCCGTCTGCCAAAAAGACGGTGGAAATTTTTTGTGCCCTGCGCGATTTTTTGTACCAGTATCCGCTGGAGTGCAGCGATAAGGACACCTGCCCCGCGTCGCTCGTGCATTGGGCGGCGCTATTAGAGGAGCAAATTTTAAATTCCTTCTGCTTTTTGTGCAAAGGAAAGGCGGACTGCGAAAAATGCCACGCGCGGGCCAACCAAATCACGCTGGACTTTGTGCGTGAACTGCCCACCCTGCAAAAACTGCTGCTTAGCGACGTAAACGCCGCCTACGAAGGTGACCCCGCCGCCATGAACCCCGTGGAACCGCTTTTGTGCTACCCGGGCGTAACGGCCATTACCTTCCAGCGTATGGCTCACTTTTTGTACCAGCGCGGCGTACGGCTCATCCCGCGCATTGCCACGGAGTATGCCCACAGCTTAACCGGGATTGATATTCACCCCGGCGCAAGCATTGGCCCGGGCTTTTTTATTGACCATGGTACCGGCGTGGTGATTGGCGAAACGTGCGTGATTGGCGCCAACGTAAAACTCTATCAGGGGGTTACGTTGGGGGCCAAGAGCTTTCCGCTGGACGAGCACGGCAACCCCGTCAAAGGCATTAAACGCCACCCTAACTTAGAGGATGACGTCATTATTTACGCCGAGAGCACCCTGCTGGGTAACATTACCATTGGCAAGGGAAGCGTTATCGGCGCCAACAAGTGGATTACGCAAGACGTTCCCCCGCACAGCAAGGTAAATTAACACACGGGCCGCGGAAGGCCCCCTGTTCTTGTGCCGTTATAAGATAAGGGCATGCTGGAAGGTTTTTGTCCAGCATCTGTTGTGTTCCTCTTGTTATAAACAACGAGATCCTGGACTACAACATTCCAGGATGACGGCTTAACAACAAACGGACACGACAGAGCAACCCAAAAGGTAGATGCTGAATCAAGTTCAGCATGACGAAACTTGTTTAATAACAACGAGATCCTGGACTAAGACTCTCCAAGATGACGGCTCTTTTGGTGTTGGCAGCAGTCCAAATTGCCAGGATGACGGAAAGGGGTGTAGGACAAGCAGAGAGAACGGCAAGTGATGGAAAGAGTATTCTCTTTTTCCCCCTAAAAAAGATACAATATAGAGGTATTCGTTTATCATGTTTACCGAGGAGTTGTATGTCTAGCAAAATTCGCGTCAAAGACGTTGGCCAGTATTTGGGCCAAGAAATCACTTTAAAAGGTTGGCTTTACAACAAGCGCTCCAGCGGCAAGCTGCACTTTTTGCAGCTGCGCGACGGAAGCGGCATCATCCAATGTGTGATGTTTAAGGGAGACGTTACCCCCGAACTGTTTGACTTGGGCGACAAAGTAACCCAGGAATCTTCTATCATCGTAACGGGTACGGTGCGCGAGGATAAGCGCTCTCCTTTGGGTTATGAATTGGGCGTCAAAAATTTGGAAGTGGTGCAAATGGCCAAAGATTACCCCATTTCCCCCAAAGAACACGGTCCGGAATTTTTGATGCACTACCGCCATTTGTGGCTGCGTTCGGCGCGCCAAACCGCCATTTTGCGCATCCGCGATGAAATTATTTTTGACATTCGCGAATACTTCCACAAAAACGGGTTTGTACTCTCCGACTCGCCAATTTTAACCCCCGCCGCCTGCGAAGGCACCAGCACGCTCTTTGAGACCGACTACTTCGGCGAAAAGGCCTTTTTGTCCCAAAGCGGCCAGCTCTACAGCGAGGCCGCGGCCATGGCGTTGGGCCGCACCTATTGTTTCGGCCCTACCTTCCGCGCCGAAAAGAGCAAAACGCGCCGCCATTTGACCGAATTTTGGATGGTGGAACCCGAAGTGGCTTACAACGATTTGGACGATAACATGGACCTGGCGGAAGACTTTATTAAATACATTGTGGCCCAGGTATTAAAAAACCGCGCCGACGATTTAAAAACGCTCGGGCGCGACACGGCCAAACTGCAGGCCACCGTGGAAAAGAAATTCCCGCGTATTGATTACACCGACGCCATTGAAGTGCTGCACAAAAAAGGCAACACCACCGAATGGGGCGGCGATATCGGCGGCGACGAGGAAACCTTGCTCGGCGAAGATTACGACACGCCGATTATGATTCACCACTACCCCGCCGCCATTAAGGCCTTCTACATGAAACGCGACCCCCAAAACCCCAAAACCGTGCTGGCCGTGGACGTGATCGGCCCCGAAGGTGCGGGTGAAATTATCGGCGGTAGCGAAAGAGAGGCCGACTACGACGCGCTCCTCGCCCGTATTAAAGAACAAGGGTTAGACCCCAAAGGGTACGAATGGTACCTGGACTTACGCAAATACGGCAGTGTGCCCCATTCCGGCTTTGGCATGGGCATTGAACGCATGGTTCGCTGGGTCTGCGGGTTGCAGCACGTACGCGAGACGATTCCCTTCCCGCGCATGATGGATAAAATCCACCCGTAAGATAGAGAAAATTCTATTACAACGCCCCGCGGTATACTTCCGCGGGGCGTTGTATTTTTTGTACGGCGAGGCCTAAAATGGGGCCAAAAAAGACCCCCCGCCAAAAGCGGGGGGTCTTTTAGAGGTCTAATTTATTTTTTTACAAACTTTTTTAAATACGCTGCGTAAGCGTCCAAGGCCTGCGTGTCTCCCCAATCCAACGAGTACTGGTCAATCAGGGCCGGAATATCAAAATCAGCTTGGTTTTGCATAATCACCCAGGCCAAGGCATTGGCCTCTACAGAATTTTGAGCGGCTAACGCATTGTGCGCTTTCATTAATTCGCGAATTTGCGGCGTAACCGTATCATCAATGGCACGAGAATCATAGGGCTTTGTTTTCGCAAATTCATACACCTTAAGCGCATCTTGATACTTCACAAATACCGCTTGTGCTTCCTCAGAAAAAACACCGGCAAAAAATTCCTGCGCAAATTTCGGGTCTTCTTTTATGCGTTTTTTAAGTAAAAGCATTACCGGGTCCGCTATTAAAAAGGTGTTGCTGTTTGCTGTGGCGGTATCGGACGCAATCAACTTTACTAAGAGCGGATTTACCTGTGATACTCCTTCGGTAGCTCTAGTAAGAGCATTCCGCACATCCTTTTGGGAAACAGCGTTTTGCCCCGCGGCAAAAGCGCTGGAAACCAAAACAGAACACAAAAGCACGGCTAACAGTTTTTTCATGGATACAAGCTCCTTAGATTAAATTTCCTTCTACGGATAGTTTACAATTTTGTGTCACACCAAACAAGGGCCAAAAGGCCCAGGCGCAGCCTAGGACCTAATGACAAAACACCGGGGACGGAAAAATCCGCTCCCGGTGTAAATGACAAGTTTTGGCTGGTAGCGTTATTTTAACGCTTCCAACATAGCGGGAATTACTTCGTACAAGTCCCCTTCCACGGCATAATGCGCCACCTTCATAATAGGGGCTTCAGGGTCCTTGTTAATGGCCACAATTACGTCCGCCCCGCTCATCCCGGCCATGTGCTGGATTTGGCCCGAAATGCCGCAGGCAATGTAAAGTTTCGGCTTTACCGTGCGGCCCGTTAAACCGATTTGATAACGGTAATCAATCCACCCGCTGTCCACCGGGGCGCGGGAAGCACCCACGGCACCGCCTAAGCGGTCCGCCAATTTTTTAAGCAAGGCAAAGCCCTCCGCCTTGCCTACGCCGCGGCCGCCAGCCACGATGATCTCCGCCTCGGAAAGGTCCAATCCTTCCCCTTCACTTTTGATAAACTGGAGAAATTTAGCCAGCGAAGTGTATTTGGCCGCATCAAACGGGAACTTGACCAGTTCGCCCGTGCGGCCCGCCACCGGCTGGGCCTTTTCGTAAGACATGGGCCGCAGCGAACACATTTCCGGGCGCGTGTGCGCGCAGGTGATGGTGGCCATCAGGTTGCCGCCAAAGGTCGGGCGCGTGGCGTAGAGCTGGCCGTCCTCTTGGTGGATGAGCACTTCCGTGGCATCCGCCGTGAGGCCGGTGCCCACAAACACCGCCGTTTTGGCCGACAACGAGCGGCCCAAATTGGTGGCAGGCAATAAAAATTTATTGGGCTTGTACGCGGCGACCATATCGGTTAACACCTTGGCGTAAATGTCATCTACATAATTCTCCAAGGCTTTGTCGTCACAAACGTACACCACGTCCGCCCCGCGGGCAAAAAGTTCCGCCGCTAACGGTTCCACTTGGTATCCAAGCAGTACCGCGCAGAGCTTTTCCCCCAACGCATCCGCCAGTTGGCGGCCCGCCGTTAAGAGTTCAAACGCCGTCGGGCTCAGTTTTCCGCGCTGGGCCTCAGCAAAAATCCAAACGTTTTTAAATTCTTTCATGAGTTTATCCTTAAATATATTTGGCATCCTTTAAAATCTGAACTAAATTAGCCGCTTTTTCTTTGCCGTTGGCGCCGGGCACGACGGCGGCGGTCACCTCGCGCTTGGGCACGAAGGATTTGACCACGCGCGTGGGGCAGTTTTTAATCCCCAGTTTGCTCTTGTCCGCGCCAATGTCGTCCGCCGTCCATTTGGTGACTTCGGCCCGTTTGGCAAGCATACGGCCCTTTACGCTGCGTACGCGCGGGCTGTTGATTTCCTTCACCACGGAAAGCACGCACGGAAACGGAAGTTCCAGCACTTCGCTGCCGTCCTCGGTCAGGCGTTCCACCACGATGGATTTTTCCTTCACTTCCACCACTTTTTTGACAAAGGCGGCGTTGGGCATTTTGAGCCAAGCGGAAATCTGCGGGCCGATGTGGCCGGTGTCGCTGTCGTTGGTTTGTTTGCCGCACAGAATAACGTCCACCGGGCGAAGGGAATTGATTTTTTCAATCCCTTTGGACAGGGCATAGCTGGTAGACCAAGTATCCGAACCGGCAAAGGCCATGTCGCCCAGTTGGTAGACTTGGTCCGCCCCACGGGCAATACTGTCGCGCAAAACGGCCTCGGCCTGCGGCGGCCCCATGGTGATGACGGACACCGTCCCCCCGACTTGTTCCTTAAGGGTAACGGCCTCTTCCAAGGCGTATTCGTCAAAGGGGTTCATGGCGCTGGCGGCACCAGAGCGGATTAGGCAGCCGGTGGCCGGATCTATCTTTACATTATCGGATTTAGGGGTCTGTTTTACACAAGCTACAATGTGCATAAAGGTTTACTCCTCGTCGCCCTTGGCGGCGTATTCTTTAATAAGCGCGGTGATAATTTCGTTTTTCTGAATATGCACCGTGCCCTCGTAAATTTGGGTAATTTTAGCATCACGCATATATTTTTCAAGCGGGAAATCGCGCATGTACGCCACCCCGCCGCACAGCGTTACGCATTCGTCCGCTACTTCCATGGCCACGTTAGAGCAGAACAGCTTGGCCTCCGCGCTGTACTTGGTCCAGCGGGCGCCCTTTAATTTTTTGAGCTCGTCGTGCACCGTGGTGCCGTTGGCCAGCGCGTTTTTGACCGCGGGCAGATATTCCGTATCCATGCGGTGCGTTAAACTATACACCAGGGCGCGGCCGGCTTCGGTCTTGGCGGCCAATTCCGCCACCTTGTGCCCGAGCGCCTGAAAGGTGATAATCGGCTGGCCGAACTGCTTGCGCGTGCGCAGGTAGGGAATGGTCTCATCCAGCGCGCCCTGCGCAATACCAACGGCCTGCGCAGCCACACCGGGGCGGGAATAGTCCAGCGTTTCCTGCAAGTAGAGAAGGCCGCGGCCCTCGCTGCCCAAGAGGTTGGCTTTCGGCACGCGGACGTTTTCAAAAATCAGTTCGTACGTCGGGTTAGAGCGGATGCCCATTTTTTCCTCTTTCTTACCAAAGGAAAAACCGGGGGTGCCCTTTTCTATGACCAGCAGCGAAATGCCACGCGCGCCGCGGGCCGGATTGGTGTTGACGGCAACGGTGTAAAAATCGGACTCTTTGCCGGTGGAAATAAAGTGTTTGGTACCGTTGACAACGTAAAAATCGCCGTCTTTAATGGCAGTGGTTTTGAGGGCGGTAGCATCGGAACCGGCTTCGGGCTCAGTCAGCGCAAAGGCCCACAGTTTTTTGCCGCTGGCAAGATCGGGGCACCAGCGTTCGCGCTGCTCCTTGGTGGCGGCTAAAAACATCGGAATGGCGCCCAAGGCACTTGTGCCGGGGGTCAAGGCCAGGCCGGCGCAGACACGGGATAATTCTTCAAACGCCATGGCCAGGCAGGTGATGCCGCCGCCCAGCCCGCCGTATTCTTCGGGCAGCCACAAGCCCATTAAGCCGGACTTGCGGTACTCCTCCACCATTTCTTTGGAAAACTGTTCCTTGGCGTCCATTTCGGCACGCAGGGGTTTTAGTTTCTTTTGGGCAAATTCCCGTGTGGCGTTGAGAACCTCTTGCTCCATTTCGTTAATTGCGTAATCCATTATTTATCTCCCTGTCTAAATTTTTTAAAGGGTTTGCGGCGGCGGAAGAAACGTCTTTTTCCCCCGTTCTTTTTGGTGGGCGGCACTAAACTGCGGTAGAGCCGCTCCTGTTTTTTGACCATGGTGGCGGCGGTAAATTCCGCAAAGTCGCGGTGGTCAATGGCCGCCTCAAAGCGTTCGCGCAAAGACGCGTGGCGCAAGAGCACCTTTAATTTATCGGCAAACGTGTTAATGTCGTTGGGCGCCACCAAAAAGCCGGTTTTGTTGTTGGTAATCACTTCGCCGATACCGTCCACGTCATAACACACGGCGGGCACGCGCATGGACATCGCTTCCAACAGCGACATCGGCAGCCCCTCCCGCAAAGACACGCTGGCAAAGACGTCGCAAATGGCTAAAAGTTCCAAGGGGTCGTTACGCCAACCGGGGAACAGTACCTGTTTTTCAATGCCTAAATTCTGCGCCAAATTCTCAGCCGTTTTTTTAAGTGGTCCTTCGCCCGTAAAAATAAAGCAGACGTTCTTCATCTGGCTGAGCACCTTGTAGGCCGCCAAAACAAAATGAATGGGGTTTTTGAGCGGTTTAAAATTGGCCAGCGCCAGCACTACCTTGGCATTGGCGGGAATTTTGAGCGACGCTTTTTTTGCGGCCGGGTCAAACTTAAGGGGCAAAATGGGATTAAAATTAACGCCCGCGCGGATGAGCTCCGTGCGCACGCCTTTGCCAATGCCCAGCTGTTTGGCTTCGGCGGCGTTGCGGCGGGAAACGAACACTAATACGTCGGTAAATTTAGCGCAGAATTTTTCCACCGCCACAAAAAATTTAAATTGCCGCGGGCCGTGTTCTTTGGCAAAGCCCAGGCCGTGGAAGGTGTGTACCACCTTGGCCTTGCGCCAAAATAAACGGGCCGCCAGCCTGCCCAGCACACCGGCCTTCGGCGCATTGGTATGCACGATATCCGGCTTTACCTTGCGCAGCACCCGCCCCATTTGAAACAGGGCCGCCAAATCGTGCAAAAGGTATTTGGGGCGAATTTCGTGGCGGAGAGCAGAAATAAAGAAAACATTTTTGGCGTCGTTTTTGAGTTTACCGTCCAAACGGCCGCCGGGGCCGGTGGCCAAGTAGGTTTCAAACTGTTGCTTGTTAATGGTTTTAAGCGTCGTCAGCACACTGGCCTGCGCGCCGCCCTGGTCCATGCGGGTGATGAAATACAAAATTTTAGTCTTTTCCATTAGTTAATCGTTCCTGTTGTGGTATTTAAGATACGGGCCTCGGGGAAATAGTATTTGATAATTGCCTTGTAGTCCGCGCCTTGTTTGGCCAAACCGTCCGCGCCCTGCAGGCAAAGCCCGTATCCAAGCCCCGTATCATAGCCGCGCACCAAGACGCTTTTGATGTTCTTTCCCTTATAGAACGGGACCACATCAAACAGGTTGGAGCGCATGGTGCCCGCGCTTAATAAAAACGCGATCTCCTGCGGGGTTTTGGCTTCGTACGAACCTTTGCTGCCATCAAAGCGCATGGACAGAATGCGGCCGTTAGGCGTAAACGCCGTGGGTGTGAGGGTGCGCAAGCTGCCGATGGGATGCTTGTGGGCAAGACGGTTTTGAATCTCTTTTGCGTCGTAGAGGTACATCCACTTCACCCCGGACCATTGGGTCGGGTCCTGCGGGCGGGAAAACAAATCCGCCGGCGGGTTGGAAAGGAGATACTTGCTGACGTTTGCGGGTGAGAACTCGTAACCCGGTTTGCTCGCGGTGTTTTGGATAGCGTCCGCGGCGAGTACGCCACAGTCCGAGTAGGCCCCGGCCTGCGCTTCGGTCAGGCGGATTTTGCCTGAATCTTTGGAAGCGTCCAAAAGGGTTTTAAAAATAAGATTGATGCCTTTGAACTGGAAGGCGGTGTCGTTATCCGTAATGGCGTAAGGCGCGTCTTTTTGTTCGCTAGCCGCCTGTAACAAGGCCGAGCGGAGCACCACCGCCAAGGCGCGGAGGGCCTCCCCGTGCGTGACGGTCTGCACCTGCGTGGCCAAAAGGGCGGGGAGCAGGTCCTCGGTATACACATCGTTAATGAGTTTAATCCCCTGCGGCGTGGGAACCACAATCAAGTCCCCCTTCAGCTCTTTGTCGCTCAAATCGGCGGCAAAAATATTTTCCGTACGCGGATTTTTCACCAACAGCGTTTTGTTGGGGTTTTCCAGCGCCAGCACAAACGGACGCTTGGCGGAAAACTCCACATGGCCTTTGGCGTTTTTGAAATCAACGCCGCCGGTCTCTTTATTAAAAACGATGTTTTTTTCCATGTACGACGGAGCGCGGAGCACCTCGCCCAATTTATCGTCGGTTACTTTAAACGTGCCGGACCCCATCACCGCCACCGACTGCAACGCCTGCGGCACTTGCTCGCGGTTGGCATAGAGCGCCATTTTGATTTTTTCCGACGGCGTGGAAACCATTTCGTGCACAATGGGTTGTTCTAGGCGGAGATAAAAAAGATAATCTATGCTTTTATCGCCCAAGTTCTTGGCGTATTTTTCCACTTTTTTAGCCAGGGCGTTATTTTCCGGGTCCAGGCTGTAGAGTGTGGCATAATACTGCCAGGCGCGCAGGGAGTCTTTGTCTTTTTCGGACAATTTGGCAAAAAGTGCGGCGGCGGCGTAATTTTTCTCGTCGTGGGAGAGCGCCTGCTGCAAGAAAACGGGAGCTAATTTGCGCCCAGCCTTCACCTCGCTGGCTACGCGCCCCAGCATATACGACACGAACGAAATGGCGTACGGATTGGAGGTGTAGAGATATTGGAGCTCGGCGGCGGATTTTTCTTTATTACCGCCAAAATACCACGAGAGTGCACTGCCCAATTTGGCGGAGGAGACGTATTCAAAATCAGCCGTGAGGTACATTAAATTGTCAAACGCTTGGCGGGCTTTTTTGTATTTCCCGGCGGAAAGCAGCATCCAGCCGCGGGTCAGCTCGGCGAACGGGTCGTCCGGCGAGAGAGTGCACGCACGGTCTATGTGGCGCAACGCCTGCTTGATAAGCCCCCGCTGCAAGGATAAAACCGCCAGTTCCACATTGGCCGCGGCGGCCAATTTGACGTCGGGCGCATTTTCAAAAGATTTGAAGGAAAAATAACACTCGTCCACTTCTCCCGCCGCACATTTTTTGGACACGGCGGCAATTTCGGGCGGGAGAGAATAATCCAGCACCGATTTGTGGAGCACCGTTTCGTTGAGTTTGCTGTCCACACGGGTGGCCGCCAGCGAAGATTTGCTGACCGTTTGCGTTTGGTTCTGCGCGGCCGTGTTATCCGCCACGTCCAGCGCGGAGCAGAATGCCGTTTGCCCACACCAAACCAAGAACAAAAAGGTGATAAAAAGAGTGTATTTTCTCATATACAAATTATACCAAATAACGCATCATTTTACGGGCGGAAAAACGGGGAAAGGGAAACGGCGGTAATTACACGAATAACGCCAACGGCTTAACAACTCAATCGGCAGGCCGTGAATACCCTGCGGGACGCCGTTCAGGGTGACAAATTAAAAATAACAGCAAAGACAGAACGGCAAACGGCCCAGGCAACAGCGAGATCCTGGACTACAACCTTCCAGGATGACGATATGTGGGGCAGGCAGCAATAAAGATTCCTTTCGCTGGATGCTGAAACAAGTTCAGCATGACAGCACTTTGTTTAATAAAAACGAAATCCCGTATAATGACCTTCCAGGATGACTTAATAAATATAACTTTTTTAATCTCTGTTCCCTTGCACAAAAAACCGCCCCTTTCGTATAAGAAAGGGGCGGGTAAAACTATTAGACTAAACCTTACGGATTTTGCTGTGCAGATGCTGCAATATTCTGTGCAACTACTTGAGATGCATCAGCAGTATACTCTTCATTACCCGTATATTCAATGCAGAAGTCTTTGTCATCAGTAGTGGAACCATCGCAATGGGCCGGGTCCGTGGAATCATACAATTTCCACAATTTATAAGTGTACTGACCCGAGCCGACGCGCACCGCTTCTACGCCGTTCGTGTTAGGGGTCGTCGCTTTATCACCGGACAAAATAATAGCAAAACCATTTCCGGTGCAGGCGGTAGAAGCCGTTGCGTCAGCACCAGCTTGGGTGCCTTTCGTGCAATACACCAATCCTGCAGGAGCACCTTGCGGAGCAACGTCCAAGCTCGTCCATTTTTTGGCGAACTTACCCGTTTTCATTTTATAGCGAGCTTGCGCGTTTACCACAGAACCGATTAACGTATCGGCTTCAGAGGCACGAGCGCGTTCCACTGCTTTGAAGTACGCCGGCATCGCCATCGCGGCCAAAATGCCGATGATTAGGACCACGACCAACAGCTCAATGAGCGTGAACCCTTTTTTATTATGCTTAATCATTTTTCTTCTCCTTTCCTACTTTCGTTTGGTACGGCCCGGTTTTGGGGTACTGTAGGAGTTTTTATATAACCCAGCCCGGGCCGTAAGACCAATGTAGCAAAAAAAAAAAACGAGTCAAGCCCTTTCAATATTCCCAGCGGAAAATCTTTTTTATACGGGCCTTTTAGGCCCGTTTACGGCCAACCAAAAAACAACAAAAAGCCCCAGAGAAAATTTCCCCGGGGCTCCGTAAAACAAGCTGCTTCAACCAATGCTAATCGGACGCAATCAGCGCATAAGCCTCCACTTTGCCTTCCTCGTTTTTGCAGGCAAACACGTCCCAGCCGGTATCCTTATACAGGCCGTTTTCCTGCAAGAGGTCCATACGGACTTGAAACGCGTTGCCAGCGGCGGAATTTTCGGCCGATTTGAACATGCGCTTGGAAATATCATCGTTGCGGATAACTTCCGCAAACAAATCCCGCCCCAGCAATGTGTTGGTGCGGCGGCCGGTGGCCTCCAAAAACGGCCGGTTGACAAAGGTGATTTGGTAATCCAAATCCATCATGACAGCCGGCATTTCCACAAATTCCAGCGTGCGGGCCAACGAGCGGGAAGCCTCGCCCAGCATTTTGCCCGTTTGGCGCAGTTCAATGCGCAAACTGAGCAGGCGCGACATAATGCCCAAGAGTTCCTCGGCGCCGTCCGCAAATTGGCTGCGGGACGCCTTGGAGGCAAAGCACAGGGCACCCATCACCTTTCCACCGACGTAAAGCGGAGCGGCCACCAAAGAGCCAAGCCCCTTTTCTTTATGCAGGCAGTGGGTGCAGGAGGTGTTTCCCAAATCCGGGCAGATGACCACATTTCCGTCGGGCACGTCCATCAAGCACTCCTCCAGCGGGAACTGCATGTAACGCTCCAGGTTTAGCTTGTTGGGCGTTACATACACAATGTGGCACTCCAGGCCCGCCTTGCCCTGCTCAAAACGCATGACAAGCCCCACCTCAGTCGCGAAGGTTTTGCACCCAAAGGCCAGAATTTTATCCACCTGTTCGGTGATTGTTAAATTGGGCTGGCTGGAGAGGCGGTAAAGCTCGTGTATTTTTTCGTCGTAGGCGTGTTTGTCGGACACGTCCTTAATCCACAACACGGCCTCGGCACGGCGGAAGATTGGGGTGACCATGGCCTCGTAATAACGTACTTTGCCCGCCACTTGCCATTCAAATTCAAAACGCGAACTTATATTAATGGAGAGCGCCTCTTTAATGGAAAAGAGCGCACGCGAGGCGGCTTCGCTCGGCCAGTATTCCCCCGGTTTTTTGTCCAAGAACAGCGTTTCGGCCTGCTCGTTGGTTAAATAATCCAGGTTGGAGTACACCTCCAAGGCGCGGCCGTTGCTGTCCGTCTTTAAATACAGGCCCGGCAACGCCTGGCGCACACTTTTAAGCTCCAGCGCTTCTTTGGAATCTTTGGAAACGGCCTCTAAGGTTTCCGACAAGTCGCGCAGGACAACGAGGGCCGCATCCTTACCGGGCAGATCTAACAGCGTCAGCACGGCTTGGGCATCAAAGGAGGAACCGTCTTTTTTGCGCACGTTTAAACGGAAGGATGCTTTGCCGCGGGTGACTAGGTCCTCTTGGGCACGCTGCAAAATTTTGGCACATTCGCCCCCCTTGTGGTCCTGTGCAAAAAATAAATCTTTAAACATCATATGCACCAGCTCGTCGTGCGAAAAGCCCAACTTTTGCGAGAGCTGTTTATTGGCCTGTTCAATCAGGCCGAAACAACCGTTTTCCAACAGGACGGAAAACACCACCCCGTCTGTAGCGTCCAGCAATGCATTTAGCTGCGCGGAACGCTCTTCCAAAATCTTCATAATCTGCCGCTGGAACACCATACTGCGAAAGACAAACAGGTACCGCCCGTCCGCTTCCTTAATGGCGGTCATGCGCACGGCGGTCCGTTCCAGGCCGCTTGCCAGACGGATGTGATACTCCCGGTTGGCCAGAGAACCCTGCTTGGCGAGGTCCTGCAAGTCGGCCTCCAGTTGGGTGAGTTCGTCTGTGTCAAACAGGTGGCGCAGGTCCTGGTTGTGCAGTTCCTGTGCAGACAGTTGGCACAAGGAACAGAATAAATCGTTGCAGACGTCAATCTTCCAGTCCGTGCTGCACAGGGCGTATGGCTCGCTGTTGGGAAGCACCAAAAGTTCCTTGTCTGTTTTGATAATCGGCATAGGCGGAGCAGGCGGCGTGAGTGGTTTGGCTGGCGTTTTGGAGGGCGGAAGGGGCGTGTCCGTGCGCTCCAAAAACACGACATAATCCGCCTCTACCGTGCCGTCCTTTGTATCGCGCTTGTTTATCGGCACAAAGAACACCGTAAGCGGGATTTTGCCCGTTCCCTGCAAACGACCCGGGAACATTTTTTCCGCACGGGCAAAATCAAACAAATACTGCATGCGGGCGGGCTGCCCCGTTTTGAGCAGGCGCCGCGCCGCCAGCGTAATGGCCGGGCGCATGTATACGTTGCGGTAGAAGTTTTTGTCCGCCTCGGTTAAGCCAAACAGCTCGCGGCAGGCTTGGTTCATCACGCGGATATATCCCTTGTGCGTTAAAATAAACGCCGGGGAAACACTCTGTTCAAAGGCCGAGCGGAAGCATTCGCGATCCGCCTTTACCTCGCGCAAAATGCGGTTGGAGGAGGTGACATCGCGCACGAAGCAAAGCACAATCCGCCGCCCCAAATACTTGGATGCCACGGCGGCGAACTCCGCCTCCAGCGTGGTGCCGTTCTTTTTAATAAAGCGTACTTCAATGGCGGAAGAGGCGCCCTCTCCGCCGGCGCGGACAGTCTCGTACTTATCCTTTAAGAAACCGCGGTGATCTTCCACCGCTAGGGAAAGCAGGTTCTTGCCCAACAGTTCCTGGATAGAATCGTACCCCAACAAATGGCACAGCGAGCGGTTGGCATAGATGACTTTTTCGTCCTCCAAAATGACAATGCCCTCACGTGCGTTTTCCACAAGCAGGGTGTTTTTGTCGCTCGCCTCGCGGATTTGTTTTTCCATTTTGGTTTTGGCGGTGATATCCTCCGACACGACCAGCAGGTAGTTCGGCGTGCCGTCCGCGCGGTAAAGCGGCGTCTTGACCGTGTGCATAATTTTGACGCCTTCGGTGGCGGTGGAAATGAGTTCCTGCGGAATGTTCTGCTCTTTTTTGCTTTCAAACACGCGCAGATCCGCCCCGCGTAAAAATTCGGCCTGGTCCTTGTTCAGGTCCGCCCGGTAGGAAGTGCGGCCAATCACATCCGCCGCCGTAACGCCAAAGAGCTCCTCGCTCTTTTTGTTCCACAGCACATATTTCCCATCGTAATTCTTGACGGAAAGCGAAACGGGCAGGTTGTTAATGACCGTTTGCAAAAAGTCTTTGGCATCCACAATGGCGCGTTCTTGGGCCTTCTTTTCGGTAATGTCCTCGGCCACCGTCAGCACCAAGAAGGGCTTGCCGTCCTTATCAAACACTGGGGCTTTAATGAGGTGTATGAGAATCTTCTTCCCCCGTTTGGTGGTGTACCATTCCTCGGGGAAATCCACCAACTTGCCCGTTTTGAGCACAGAGGCCTCGCGGTGATCGTAAAATTCGCTGGTGATTTCCTGGTTATTACCTGCGTACTCATCCGGGAAGAGCTCCTGCGTGCGCTGGTTGACAAAAATGACTTTACCAGCCGCATTGCGGGCATAAATGGCCACCGGCACTTGGTCCAAAATCGTTTGCATGGAATTTTTCGTTTCCATAAGCGCGCGTTCCTGTGCTTTGCGCTGGGTGATATCGTCCACCAAGGTCACCACAAAGTTGGGAATGCCGTGCGTGCCCAGCACCGGCACCTTGACCATGTGCAGAATTTTGGTTTCGTTGGCAGCGGTTTTGTAAGCTTCTTCGGGGATATCCAGCGTTTTACCCGTTTCCAAAAGTTCCCGCTCGCGCGAGAAATACTCCCGCGTTTGGTCCTGCGTTTCGTGCGGGAGGGTGCCCTTTTCGTCAAAGTCCGATTCGGACTCCACCCCAAAAATTTTTGTGCACTGTTTATTGCGCAAAAGTATCTTTCCGTCCGCCGCACGAGCATACAGACCGATAGGTGCGTTCTGTAAAATGGCGGCCAAAAAGCTGTTGGCACGGGCAATTTCCTTCTCTTGGCGGCGGGTCTCGGTAACATCTTCCACAATAGAAAGCACCAAGGGCTTGGGACCGGCATCCATCAGCGGGACTTTAATCAAGTGAAGGATGTGCTCTTTGCCGGCATGGTCCGTGTAGGGCTCGTTAGGATAATCCCGGATAACGCCCCCCGCCAACACCTCCTGTTCGCGCACGCTGTTTTGCTTAACGATATCCTTGTCCTGGTACGGGTGCGCTTCGTTGACGCACTTGATGTCGCTCTCCCCCAACACCCGCATGCTTTGCTTGTTAAAAAAGGTCATCTCGCCGTCGCAATCGCGCGTGTAAAGGCCCAACGGTACGTTCTCCAGCACAGCCCGCAACAAGGTGCGGTTTTGCAACAGATTCTGCTCGTGACGATAGCGGGCGGTAATGTCCTCGTACACGGTTAGAATGTTTTGCCCTTTTCCGTTTTCGGCCGGGGTGAGCACCTTGGTGACCGTGAGAACATGTTCCTGGCCAGTGGCGTCTTTGTAAGAAAGCTGGACGCCCTCACGCACCTGCTGTTTGGCACGCACTTGGGAATCCACCCGTTCCAGCGAGGCCACCAGTTCCTTGGGCAGCGCAGGAGAAAGCGGCTGGCCCTGCAGGGTGCCAGCCTTTTTGCCAAAAAGCGTCTCCGCCGCCGTGTTACAAAGCACACAAACGCCTGCTGCGTTGTGCACGGTAACAGGCACCGGGTAATGCTCCAGCACGCCATGCAAAAAATTCTTTTCGGCCGTGAGCTGTTTGAAATACGGCACGGCCTCCAGCGTGAGCATCGTAAAGGGCGTTTGCGCCAGCGGCCCGGCCCAGGCGCTGACAAAAACAGAATCCGCCTGCGGATTGACCAGCTGGATCACCGCCTGTTTGGGCGGGCGCTCCTGCGACATGGAACGCACTTGATCCATCGTCAGGCCAAAGCGGTCCACCCGCGCCCCGTTGAGAGCAGAAGTTTGCGTTTGCAGGAGTTCGGCCGCACGGGCGTTGGAAAAGGCGATCTTTCCCGCTTCATCAAGCAGCAGCAACGCAGAAGGGAGCTGCTCCAAAAAGGCAAACATTTCGGGCGTTAACACTTTAATCGGATCGGCAGACGATTTATGGGAAGAAAAAAAGGAAAAGAAATTATTGGACATATAACATCCCTCGGGTATCCGTAAATTTTTAGACAGCAGGATACGGATATATCTTAATAAATTCCACCCGCCCTTGCAACATAACAGGGGTACACGTACGTCCGCGTGCGTACGGAAAGAGGCTCTAACCCTTTTTATCCGCGAAGAAAGCGCGCGCGATTTGTTACGATACACCAAAAGGAGCCCGTTATGAAACGAAGAAATTGTTTGCGCGGCTTAGTTGGGCTGCTGGCGGGACTGGTGCTACCAACGGCAGCATTTGCCATGCAGACACTGCGTAATCCGCCGCAATACCTTTCCACCGATGCCGCACGCGTACATGACACCTGCCCCGGGCACAACATTCTCTCGCGCTTTACCTGTTCTGCCAAGGAGCCGCCCGGCTTTGCCTGCTTTGACGTGTATTTGGTAGAAGGGGACCCGGTGGCAGACGAGCGCTACCGCCTGCTGGACCAAACCCTTGACGTGAAGAACGTGACGGCAGAGCCCGTCTGTCCTTTTTCAAATGAGATGAACTGCGAAAATTTTTTATATGCGTTAAATTACAATTTATCCTTTACGTTTTACATTGACAATTTTCCCTCCTCGGCCTATCCGCAATGCGCCGACACCTATACCTGCACGCGTATCAGCTGTTTAAGAGCCCTGGCTCCCCAAGCAAACGGCAGCCCGCAGGCGCAAAAACTATCCTGCGTGTTTAAAAAGAACCAACTGTATTTTTTGGGAGCGGAAGTATCTTGCCAAAAGTAAGTCCGGCACCACCAGATATGATAAAATATTAATGATATCTCCGCCGCTTTACAAGTGCGGCGGTTTTTACTTTTAATATGAATACGAAAAAAATAATAGGCCACTTAGCCATGCTGGGGGCAGAAGTGCTGTGGGGACTGATGATTCCCGCGGCCAAGGCCCTGTTGCTGGCCGGGCTCATTTCGCCCGTCATGCTATTAGACTTGCGCTTTGCCGGGGCCGCGGTGGTGTTTTGGCTTTTTAGCCCGCTGATGCCGCGGGAAAGAGTCTCCCGGCGGGACCTCTCCGCGCTGTTTGTGGCGTCTATGCTGATTGTGCTGGGCAACCAGGGGCTTTTTATTTGGGGCGTCAGCTTGACTTCGCCCGTCAGTGCCTCCATTTGCGCCACCAGTATGCCGCTGCTGACCATGCTGCTGGCCGCCTGGCATTTGCGGGAGCCGATCACCAGACTTAAATTTTCCGGCATTTTATTGGGCGCGGCAGGCGGCATTTTACTCATCTTAAACGCCAAACAACCGCACCAAAGCGTGTGGAACGGCGTTAAGGGAGATACGCTCGTTCTGCTGGCCGAAGTGGCCTTTGCCCTGTACCTGGTCTATTTTAAAGGATTGATTTCCCGATACCGCCCCTACACGCTTATGAAATGGATGTTCTCCTTTGCGGCGGTTACCTCGCTGCCGTTTTCCACGCGTTCCCTGCAGGCAATTTGGCAGGCGCTTCCCACCCTGCAAACCGCCGATTGGGGCAACTTGGCGATTATTGTGTTGGGCGGAACCTTTTTGAGCTTTCTCCTGCTACCTGTTGGACAAAAAAACCTGCGCCCGACCGTCACCGCCATTTACGCCTATGTACAGCCGCTTGTGGCGTGTGTGATTGCGATTATCAGCGGATTAGACACCTTTAGTTGGAAGGTGGCACTCGCCGCCGGACTGGTGTTTGCCGGGGTGGCGTGCGTGACCTTAAGCAAAAGCCGCACTGAACTGGACCGTGAACAAAAACGCACCAAACAAACGGTACCCGCCGAAACAGAACCGACCCTTTCTGCCGCCAAAAGTTAAGCCGCAAATTGCTATAATAACAATATGATTTTTGCGCACTTAAAAACCATTTTTTCCTTCCGCGTGTATCATCAATTGGCCCGGGCAACCAAGTGGCAAATGCTGGGCTTTGGGCTGTATTTATTTTTGCTTTCGCTACTCGTGTTTCATTTTTTTACCGGGGCGTACATTCGGGAAAACCTGCCCGTTTTTTTAAAAAATTTTCCGCAGGTGACCTTTGAAAAGGGCATGCTGACTGCCCCGCAGAAACCCGTGTTTGCCACCATTCCGCGGAGTGATTTTAAAATCGTGTTTGACGCTACACTCAAAACTCCTCCCTCCGCAAGCGAACTTATCCAACAAAATACGCTGGTACTTGTGACGGGCGACACGCTGTATATGCCCACAGCCGGCGGCGTACAGGCAAGAGAGCTGCCCCAAAATTTCACCTTTACCACCTCGCCCGAAAACCTGGCAAAAGAAAAAGATACGCTGGCAGGCGCACTGGCCTTTGTGGCGTTTTTTAGTGCCCTGTTTTTTCTGCCCCTGCTCATGGCCTTTGGCTTTTGTTTGGCAGCCGCGGCCGGGCTGTTTTTTAAACTACTCTCCCGCCGGGCCGTCCCCAATCGCATTATTTTTAAATGGGCGTTTTTTATGCTGGGCCCGCTGTGCGCCTTGTGGTACGCGCGCCTGTGGGTGAACATTCCGCTTTTTAGTTTGGCGCAAGTGATCTTGTGCTTGATTTACATGCAACAAATTTTTAATACACTTCCCGAGGAGAAATAAATGCTCATTAAACTAATTCGTTCCTTCAGCGCCGCGCACCGCCTGCCGCATTACGACGGCCCCTGCCACGATCTGCATGGACACACCTGGAAGGCCGTCTTTATCATTGAAGGCCCTGTGCAGCAAGACGGCATGGTGTGCGACTTTAAGGTCATCAAAAAACTGCTGGATGACCAGCTGCCCGATCACCGCTTTCTAAATGACGAAGTGGAAAACCCCACCGCCGAAAATTTGGCGCAATACCTCTTTAAAAAGGCTGGCGAAAAACTGGCCGAAAAGGGGCTTAAACTAAAAACCTTGGAAATTTGGGAGAGCGAAAATGCCGCAGCCATCATGGAAGGTTAGCGAGATTTTCTACTCCATTCAGGGCGAAGGCCGCCACACGGGCATGCCGGCTGTGTTTGTGCGTCTGTCCGGCTGCAGCATGAACTGCCCGTTTTGCGACACCAAATACGCCTTTGGCAACGGTACGGAAATGGATGCCAACACCCTGCCGGCGGAACTGAAAAAATATCCGGCCAAGGCCGTTATCATCACGGGCGGAGAACCCGCAGAACAGGATTTGCCCGCGCTGATTGCACTGCTTAAAGCCCATGGCTATGCCGTGCACCTGGAAACAAACGGCGCGCACGATTGCGACGTAAGCCAAGCGGATTTTGTGTGCGTGTCGCCAAAAAAATACGTCAGCCCGGAAATGTTAAAAAAAGCCGACATCATTAAAATCGTCGTCGGGCAAGAAACCGATTTAACCGATTTGGAAAAATACTACGCGTATGAAAACGCCAAAACCCAAATTTATCTGCAACCCGAAAGCAACAAACAGGAGAACATTGACCTATGCGTAAAACTGCTAAAAAATCATCCGTCCGCGCGCTTAAGCCTGCAAACACACAAGTTGATAAACATTCGCTGAGCGAAGAAAAAATTTTGCAAAATCTGCGCGAAATTTTGGCCTTCATCGGGGACGACCCGTCCCGCGAGGGGCTTTTGGAAACCCCAAAACGCATTTTGAGAAGCTGGAGCAAACTCTTTGGCGGGTACAAAATGAAGCCGCAGGACGTCTTAAAAACCTTTACCGAAGGCTCCTGTGAGGAAATGGTGGTGCTCAAAAACATAGAGTTTTATTCCACCTGCGAACACCACCTGCAGCCCTTCTTTGGCACCATGAGCATTGGCTACCTGCCCAAGGGGCGCGTGCTTGGGATTTCCAAATTGGCGCGCTTGGTGGAAGTGTTTGCCCGCCGCCTGCAAATCCAGGAAAAACTGGTGGCCGAAATTGCCGACAGTTTAATGGAAACGCTCCAGCCCTATGGCGTCATGGTGGTGTGCAAGGCGCAGCATATGTGCATTAGCTCGCGCGGCATTGAAAAGCACGACGCCGTCATGGTGACGAGCGCCATCCGCGGGGCATTCAAAAAAATGGAAGTGCGCAACGAATTTTTGGAAATGATTAAATAGGTTCCTTATGACAAAACCGCTATTAATGGGAATTGTAAACGCAACGCCGGATTCCTTTTACGACGGGAACCCGCAAAATAATTTGGACGTTCTGCTGGCCAAATGTAAGGATTATGTGGACGGCGGCGTGGACATTTTTGACATTGGCGGCGAATCCACCCGTCCCAATGCCACCCCCGTATCTGCCGAAGAGGAACAGGCCCGTGTGCTGCCGCTTATTCAGGCCGCACGGCAAAAATGGCCGCAGATTCCCGTATCGCTGGATACCGTAAAAATCCCGGTGGCCTTGGAAGGGTTAAAGGCGGGCGTTTCTATCATTAACGACGTAAGCGGTACGCCGGATAAGGAAATGCTTAAAATCGTCAAAGATTTCAACGCACAAATTGTGGTGATGCACACCCGCGGCACACCTCAAAATATGCAAACGATGACGGATTATACCGATTTGCTCGGTGAGATAAAGGATTTTTTGGCACGCAAGATTGACGAGGCCGTTTCGTGCGGGATTGCCAGGCAAAACGTCATTATAGATGTGGGCTTTGGCTTTGCCAAAACGCGCGAACAAAATTACAAACTGTTAAAACATTTGTCCTTCTTTAAGGATATGGGCGTGCGGATGCTGGTTGGGCTGTCGCGCAAGACCTTCCTTGCACAAAAACGCGAGCTCCCCCCAAAACGCAAGGCGCAGACCTTGGCCGCCAACTTGGTGGCCTTGCAGGGCGGCGCGGACATTTTGCGCGTACACGACGTAAAGGACACGCGCAAAATAATGGATTTCTACCAAGAATTGGAGGGTGCCAAATGAGCAAGGTTTATTTGACGCAGTGCGGCGCTTTTACCGCTAAACACGGGCACGACGGCACATTAAGCGAAGCGGTGCATTCGCACCGGTTTCACTATGAGATCACCTTTTACGGCCCGACTAATGCAGAAGGGTATTTAATTGATTTTAGAGCCTTGGCGGATACCTTCAAAAAAGAATTAGAAGGCCGCTTGGAAGGGAGTGATTTGGGCACATTCTTGCCACAACCCACCACTGAGGCCTTGGCGGTGTGGATGTATACCCGCATCAAGGAACGCCTGCCGCACCTGTACAGCGTAAAAGTGGGCGAAGAGCCGGACCGCTGGATAGAATACCGCGGAGAAGAATAATGCCCAAAGCCGTGCTTGCCTTGGGCAGCAACATTGCCCCCGCCAAAGAAAATATAGACAAAGCCGTGGAGGCGTTGTCTTCCTTGGGCACGGTGAAAGAAGTGGCGCCGTATATTGTGTCACAGCCGGAAGGGTATTCCAACCAGGCGGATTTTATCAACACGGTGCTCATTTTAAGCACACCCTATAAACCGCTTGCACTGCTTAAAAAACTAAAGGCGCTGGAAAAAGAACTCGGCCGCGTGCCCACCTTTCCAAACGGGCCGCGCGTGATTGATTTGGACCTGTTGTTTTACGACGATTTGGTGCTTTTTGAGGACGATGACCAATACCCACTGTTTGTGCCGCACCCGCGCCTGCACGAACGGGAATTTGTGTTAAAACCGCTTTCGTATTTACTGGCCGATTACGTGCACCCCAAACTCGGCAAACCGGTTTACCGCCTCTACCGCGAGCTGATGAAAAAAAAGGGCGCACCAACCTGTAGGATTTTGTAAAATATAGTTGAATACAAGCCGTATCACTACACCCAACAAGGAGAATAAAACGTATGAAGAAAGTCGTAACCGTTTTAGCGGCCGCTTTGTTTTTGGGCGCCTGCCACTGCACCTGCACCAAAAACGCCTGCAAAGCCCCCGTTAAAAAACAACCCGTAAAAACTGCTCCCGCGCAACCCGCCAAAAAAGCGGCCCCTGTAAAAAAAGCCGTGGAAGAAAAAGATTTTACCGAAGTGGCCACTGTGTCGCGCAAAACGCCGAATAAAGTGGTGCTTTCTTACAAAGAGCCGATTCTCTTCCGCTACAACAGCGACGAAATTGAACCTGCTTCTTTAAAACCCATTAAACAAACCGCCCGCGCCTTGAAGAAATACCCCGACAACACCGTCCGCGTGGCCGGATACACCGATTCCTTGGGTGACCCCAATTATAACGTGGACCTCTCCCAAAGAAGAGCCAAAGCCGTGGCCATGGAACTGGTCAAAGAAGGCGTGCCTGCTAAGAATGTGTCTTTCATCGGTTATGGTGCGGCGAACCCCGTTGCCACCAACAAAACCCGCCAAGGCCGCGCGCAAAACCGCCGCGTGGAATTGGAAATTTCCAACAACTAAGCCGTTTTGGTATCACAAAAACCCCGCCCCCACAGGCGGGGTTTTTGATGTGTAAAAAAACTTTTTTCGTGCGCTAAAAAAAAGTAGAATATAGTACATCTTTGAAAAGGAGAAGAATGATGAAGAAAGTAGTTTTGCTTTGCACGGTTTGCGCGTTGCTCAGCGCGGCCTGCACTACCCCCGGCAAAAGGACCGCTTGGGGTGCCGCCGGCGGCGCTGCCGTAGGTGCGGCGGCTGGGGCGATCATCGCCAACAACACGGGCCACAAGAGCGAACACGGTGCTATTTATGGTGCCTTGGCCGGTTTGGCCGCGGGCGGTGCCTTGGGTAACTATTACGACAAACAAGCCAAGGAACTCGCTAAAATTGCCGAAGTGGTAAAAACCGACAACGGCATTCAGGTTTATTTAAAGAACGATATTTTGTTCGCCACGGGCAGCTCGGAACTGACGGCTGCGTCCATGCAGACGCTCACCGACCTCAACCGCGTGCTTAAAAAATATCCCAAAAACCGCATTGTGGTGCAGGGCTATACCGATTCCACGGGGACGGACGCCATCAACAACAAGCTCTCCACCCAGCGCGCCAAAGCCGTGTACGACTTTTTGCTCGGCAGCAACTTGAAAACCAAGAGCATTACGTACGTGGGCTACGGCTCCTCTAACCCGATTGCGTCCAACGCCACGGCCGCCGGCCGCGCACAGAACCGCCGCGTGGTGCTGTCCATTACCGCCAACGAAAAAGATCTTCAGTAATTTGCGTAATGCAGCCAAAACGCCCCCGGGAACATCCCCTGGGGGCGTTTTTTATGGGACGCAAAAAAGCAACCGCCTGCGGCCGCAAAAACGGCTCCGCGCCCTTTTCAAAAAATAATCAAAAAACCAGTGGAAAAACCGTCCGCAATTTGCTATCGTTTATTTATGCAGACGCTCGGGTACGACGGAATAAAAGCACTCATTAAACTCTTGGAAACCGAGGCCGACACTTACGGCCCCGTGCTCAAGCGCGCCCTGGCGGCTGCCATTAAAACAAATCCCGCCCAAGTCCAACAAGTGATGGAGGAGCAGTTCCAAACCTCCGCGCCGCGCACCGTCATCAGCACGCTGGAGGAAATCTGCTGGGAGGACCTCTCGGCCGCCCTGTCGCGGTTTGCCGCCAAAATCAACCCGGACCTGGAGGAAGGGCTTTCGCTGTTGTCCAAATTTACTTCTCCCGCCTCCGTACGCGGGGACATTTCCGCCCCGTTAGACGCCATGGCCGCGGAACTGCGCCCGGTGCTTTTAAACGCCAAAAATTACAGCGAAATTGCCGCCCTGCTGGGCCGCTATATTTTTCAGGTAAAGGGCTTTACGCCGCTGCAAACGCGCCTGGACGTGAAAGATATTTCCTTTGCGCGTTTCCTGCGCAAAAAACGGGGCTCCAGCTTGTGTGCGGCGTGTCTGTATATGTGCTTGGGGCAACGCTACGGCATGGACATCAATTTAATTGATTTGGCCGGGCGGATTTTGGTGCACATGCGGGATTTTGCCCGCTGCGAAAATTTGTTTATTGACCCGCTGGATAACGGGAAAGCACTCTCGCTGGCCGACTGCCAAAGCTACATCCGCGCCAGACAAATCAACTGGACGGAGGACTTTTTAACCCCGCTTTCCTCGCGTCAAATCATCCGCCGTGCGGTTGCCAACATGATTTTTATTTCCAACAAACTGCGAGACGAACGCCGCCTGGCGTATCTGCGCAACTATTTGCAAATTATCAGAGGATAATCCGGAGGAAGCATGAACTACTATGTATGGCTCATCATCGCCCTGGGCTGTTTTGTGGGCGAAGTATTTACGATGGAATTTTCGCTGGCGTGTTTGGGGCTGGGCCTGTTGGGCGGCTCTTTGATGGCATGGCTGGGGTGTGGCATTTGGGCGCAAGTGCTGGTGTTTGCCGCGGTGTCTGCCGTGGCCTGGATAGGCGTGCGGCCCTTTGCTTTAAAACATTTTTACGGCCACTCCCCGCTGGTTAAAACACCGGCGGAGGACGTCATCGGCAAAGAAGCCGTGGTGCAAACCGCCGTCAATCCCACGGACGGCACCGGCCGCGTGCGGGTAGAGGGCGAAAGCTGGAAGGCCACCGCCGCCGAGCCGTTGCAAGCCGGCACCGTTTGCGTGGTGGAAAAACTGGACGGCGTTACCCTCACGGTACGCCCGAAATAATTTTGCAAACGCCTTGTGGCGTATTTTAATTAGGGAGAACTTATGGAAACAATCAGCAGTTTGGGAGCAATCTTTTTGCTCGCGTTTGTGTTCTTTGTCATTGTAATTGTGGCAAAGGGTATTGTCATTGTACGCCAGGCGCAGGTGGTCATCATTGAACGCTTCGGCAAATACCTGGAGACGCTTACCCCCGGTATCAACTGGATTATTCCGGTGATGGATAAACCGCACCTCATGGAATGGCGCAACAGCCGCGAGTATATGGACTCTACCGGCCGCAACCGCTCCATTCCGTTTATGGAAATGCGCGACACGATTGATATGCGCGAAACCGTGTACGACTTTCCGCGCCAGAGCGTTATTACCAAAGATAACGTGGGCATTGAAATCAACGCCCTGCTCTATTTCCAAATCACAGACCCGATAAAAGCCGCCTACCAGGTGGAATCGTTACCGACGGCCATTGAAAAACTGACCCAAACCACGTTAAGAAACATCATCGGCGAAATGGACTTGGACCAAACGCTCACCTCGCGCGAAATCATCAACGGCAAACTCCAGGTGATTTTGGATGACGCCTCCAACAAATGGGGCGTGAAGGTAAACCGCGTGGAACTGCAGGACATCATCCCCCCCGCCGCCATCCGCGAAGCCATGGAAAAACAGATGAAGGCCGAACGCGACCGCCGCGCCATGGTGACGGAAGCCGAAGGGACCAAAACGGCGCAGATTTTGAAGGCGGAAGCCGTGCGCGAATCCGAAATTAAAAAAGCGGAAGGGTTAAAACAGGCCGCCATTTTACAGGCGGAAGGTGTGGCGGAAGCCAAAATTAAAGTGGCGCAGGCGGAAGCAGAATCCGTCAAAATCGTAGCGGCCACGGTGGCACAATCCTCCAACCCGGCCAGCTATATGATTTCGCTCAAATACATTGAGGCCTTGACCAAAATGACCGACGGAAAGGACAACAAAATTGTCTATATGCCCTACGAGGCCTCCAACGTGTTGGGTGCCGTGGCGGCCATTAAAGACCTGACCGGCGGCGTACCGACCAAATAACATAAGCCGGTTTGAAAACCGAGAATTTCCGTCCCCGAGCTTTGACCCGGGGACGGATTTTTAGCGCAAAAAAAGAGGATAGCCCGCCCGCTTCCGGCCGAACTATCCTTTACAAATTTTGCTTCTTTCTCCCTTAATAAGGCGTATTTTCCGTATACAAGTCCAGGGATTGGCAGACCTCTTTGCTCTTTTCCGACGTCGCGGTGCACGCCAAAGAAGCGCCTTTCCCGGCCGTGCCGCGCACGTACGGGTTCCACAAAACGTAATTGTATTTTTCTCCGCCGCGGCGCAAGGCAGTTACGCCGGCGCAATCCGTCCCCGGGATAACGGCGTTGGTGGCGGAATTAATGGTAAACACAAAATCTTTGGTGGAAATGGTGCTCACCGCTTCGTTGGTTTCGCCGGGAAAAGAAATGGCCAGCTTTTTGAAAGTGGTCGGGCAGGCGTCCTCGCCGGAGCGGCCCGCCGCATAAGCGTATACGGCATCATTAAGCGCCTTGAGGCCGGCCATGGCTTCGGTGGCGCGGGCGCGCTCAATAGAACGCATATACTGCGGCAGAGCGATAGAAGTTAAAATCCCCACAATCAGCACTACCGTCAACAATTCAATCAAGGTAAAACCTGCATAATTTTTCATAATTCCTCCGTGCAAAGTATTGTACCAAAATTCCGACTACAGTTTAAGCGCGGCCAGCCGCGCGGCGGCCTCTTGCGTAAGCTGCGGAGTATTAAAAGCCGTCAGGCGGAAGAATCCTTCCCCGCACGAACCAAACCCCACGCCGGGTGTGCCCACCACACGGGCTTGGCTGAGCAGTTTGTCAAAAAAGGACCAGCTATCCAGCCCGTTGGGCGTTTTGAGCCAAATATACGGCGCATTAATGCCGCCGTAGGCCTTCAGCCCCGCCTGTTTGAGTGCCGCCAAAATGGTTTGTGCGTTGGCTTGATACACCGCCAAGGACTCGCGGATTTGCGCTTGTCCCTCGGGCGAATACACCGCCTCGGCCCCGCGCTGCACGATATACGGCACACCGTTAAACTTGGTAGTCTGCCGACGCAGCCACAAGGCATTAAGCGAATGGGCGGAGCCGTTTTCGTCAAACACCCGGACGGCTTTTGGCACCACGGTATACGCACAGCGCGTACCCGTAAAACCCGCCGTTTTGGAAAAGGAACGGAACTCCACCGCCACTTCTTGGGCGCCGTCAATCTCGTAAATGGAATGGGGCACATCGGGCTCGGTAATGAAGGCCTCGTAGGCGGAATCATACAAAAGAATGGCCTTATTTTCTTGGGCCCACGCCACCCACTTTTGCAGTTCCCCGCGCGTGAGCGCAGTGCCCGTAGGATTGTTGGGCGAGCACAAATACACTATATCCGCATGCACCGCAGGCAAGCGCGGCGAAAAACCGTTTTCCTCCGTGCAAGGCAAATACACCACCCCGCCGTAACGCCCGTTTTGGAACGCCTCCGTGCGGCCGGCCATGACGTTGGTATCTAAATAAACGGGGTAGACCGGATCCTGCAATGCAACCGTTTCCAGCGTGGAAAAAAGTTCCTGAAAGTTGGCCACGTCGCTCTTGGCGCCGTCGCTCACAAAAATTTCATCGGCGGACAGCCGGATATGGCGCGCCAAATAGTCGTGCTGCAAAATAGCCTCGCGCAGGAAAGCATAGCCCTGTTCCGGCCCATAGCCGCGGAAGGTGGCCCCGTCGCCCATTTCGCCGGCGGCGCGCTGCAACGCACGAACCACTGCCGGAGCCAGCGGGCGGGAGACGTCCCCAATACCTAGGCGAATGATTTTTTCGCCCGGGTGTTTTTCCTGAAAGGCGGCCACGCGCTTGGCAATGGTGGAAAAAAGATAACTGCCGGTTAGTTTTAAATAGTTTTCGTTTAACTGCGTCATTTGTCCCCCAGATAATCGCCGGTAAATACTTCCGCAGCGGGGCCTGTCATCCAAACGGACGCATGCTGCGGCCACGCAATTTCCAGCTCGCCGCCGTCCAGCTTAACGGTCAGTTGGTCGGCCGTTTTATGGTTTAAAATACACGCCACTGCCGCAGCACAGGCCCCAGTTCCGCACGCCCGTGTGATGCCCGCGCCGCGCTCCCACACGCGCATACGCACGGTGGTTTCGTTAAGCACCTGCACAAACTCCACATTGGTTTTGCGCGGGAAGGCCGCATGCGTTTCCAAGGCTGGGCCCCACTCGTTTAAGGGCACCTTCTCTGCGTTTTCCACAAACACCACAAAGTGCGGGTTTCCCATAGACACCGCCGTGCCGACAAACTCCCGTCCGCACGCGTGCAACGGAAACGACACCGCACGGTCACTCCGGATGCCCGTCATGGGGATTTCTCCGCGCATCAAACGCGGCAGGCCCATGTCCACACGCACCAGCCCGGCGGGCTCGTCTAAAATTTCCGTACGGATAATTCCCGCCAGGGTTTCCAGCGAAATTTGTTTCCGGTTTACCTGTTTGCGGCGGAACAAATGCAGCGCCACACAGCGCGACGCATTGCCGCACATTTCGGCTTCGCTGCCGTCGGAATTGATAATTTGCATGCGCACGTCCGCCGTTTGGGAAGGCAGTAGGCGCACCAATCCGTCCGCCCCCACGCCAAAATGCCTGTCGCACATACGCACGGCTAAGGCGGAAGGATTGGCAACGTTCAAAGCGGTGTCGCCGTCCAGCACCACAAAGTCGTTCCCGAGTCCCGTGTATTTAGTAAATTGCATATTCTTATTTTATAAAAAGCGGCTTTAATTTGCTAAGATATTTTTATCTTAGTATGTGGGGTGAAGATATGGAAGTATCGGAAGCGATTAAAACACGCCGCAGCGTGCGTAAATTTCAAAATACACCCGTGGAACGGGAAAAAATAAACGAATGCCTAGAGGCGGCCCGCCTGGCGCCTTCTGCCTGCAACTCGCAGCCGTGGCATTACATTGTGATTGACGACCCGCAAGTGAAGGCGGAGTTTTGCAAGGAGGCCTTTAGCGGGGTGTACGCCATGAGTAAATGGGCCGAGCAGGCCCCCGTGCTGATTGCCGCCGTGAGCGACAGAGGGTCCTTCACCAGCCGGATTGGCAACTATTTCCGGCGGACGGAATTTTATTTGGTGGACCAAGGAATTTCCGGCGAGCAGCTGGTGCTGCGCGCGTGGGACCTGGGGCTTGGCACCTGCTGGATTGGGTGGTTAAATTCCGACAAAGCGGAAAAGTTTTTTAAACTCCCCAAGGGCAAAAAAATTGAACATTTAATTGCCATGGGCTACCCGGCCGAAGCGCCCAACGCCCGCCCGCGCGAAGCGTTTGAAAAAGTGGTCAGTTACAACGAATATAAGAAGTAAAATCTTGCAAAACAAAAGCGCCCTAGGCAAGCAGTCTAGGGCGTTTTTATTGTATAGAAAAAGTGAAATTACGGAAGCAACCACGCGGCATAGGAGCCGGATTCACTTTCTTTTTCTCCCCCGAAACTGCGGCAAACTTTATTACCAAAAGTATTGCCGGAAGAACAGATGCGCAAATCCGAATTCAAGCGGTACTCTATAGTAGCACGCGCCTTGCTGGGTATAACATACACGGAGCCTTGTGTTAAAAGAACGCTAATTTTGCCACATCGAAAACGGCGCTCTACAGCGCTGGGGTCTCCTGTTTCCACACATCCGTCCGGTAAAACGTCCAAGGCTAATAAATCATTGGTATAACTGCCATTTGCTAAACGGTAAGCTTCCTCCGCCTGCTTGATACTTTTTCCCATTGCCATACCTTCCGTTAAGCGGGATTTTTCCACAGCGAGTTCGTACTGCGGTAGTGCCACTGCTGCCAAAATGCCAATGATGAGGACAACGACAAGGAGTTCAATGAGGGTGAACCCATGTAAATGGGCCCCTGGTCTCTTACTGTTATAAGATAAGGTCATGCTGGAAGGTTTTAGTCCAGCATCTGTTGTGTTCCTCTTGTTATAAACAACGAGATCCTGGACTACAACATTCCAGGATGACGGCTTAAATAGCCCCTTCATAAATCCGCCTAATCGGCCCGTGGTAACGTTTTTCATAACAACCTTCCTTTTTGCTAAATTTTGAGCATACTCAAAGTTTATCAAAAAAAAAAACGATTACAACCCCTTTATATTTTGCCAGCCCAAAAACAACCCAAAAAGGAAGAGATCCTGGACTACAACTTTCCAGGATGACGACAAAGGGGATGGCGAGACCCCGTATAACAACACTACGGGATGACGGCAAGACGGACGGCAAAGAAAGAACTTACTTTTCAAATTGCTTTTTGAACCACTTAATTACCCAGTCGGGCTTGTAGTCAATAATTTTTTTGTTGTGGCGTGTGTAGCTTTCCGGCGGAGCCAAAAACTGCTTTTCACGCGGTAAGAGCGGGTACAGGTAGTCCGTAACCACTTGGATGTTGGGGTACCACAAATTGTGCACCTTTTTGTCTATCCAGTGCTGCAGACCTAAATTCGGCAAACCAAGTCCCGCCGAGGCCGCCCAAAAAACGGAGTTGACCGCAATCACGTAAAGCGGAAATTCGCCCTTTAAAACAGACAACAATTGCCACGTCTGGTTGATAGACAAACGCTTGATGTCAATTTCCAAATAATCCTTATTTTCCTGCGGGCCGCCCTTGGTGACACTCATCACATAGTAGCCCTCTTTAATCAGCCCCAAAACAAGTGCCTGCATGTGCGGGTAGACGTAATTGGAGCCGCGGGAATCCAACTGCAGGAAAACAATCCCCTTTTTGCCTGCCGCGCCCGCGCGGGCCGCGCACAGGTATTGCGCCACCACGGGGGGCACCTCGCGCGGGAAATACATTTGCGGCGACGGCACCTCCTGCGGCACGGGGAGCGAAAAAGTTTTAAACAAATTCGTTACGCGGTGCGGCACATGGGTGCCGTAATCGTAATACACGGGAACGACTAAAAACCCTTCGGGAATATCCTTCAGCGCGTCCTGGTAATTGTAATTCTTCCAGATGAGCGGGTGACGATAACCATTAAAATAAAATACCTTTTCAAAGTGCGGGTTTTCGGCAAGCAGTTTGCCGACCAGCGGGGAATTGTTGCGGTCAAATTGCGCGCCGACATAAGCATAAAACGGTAAATTTTTAAATTTTTGTTTGAGCGCCGCCAGCATGGGCGTGGTGTACAAATAATCCCCAATCCCCATAAAGAAGATAAGCGCTACCCCACGCACCTGCGGATTGGCTTGGAGGGCTTTTTCCAAATCGTAATACACGTGTTCGTGGCGGTAGAGCGGACGGGAAATTTTGTACCAATTTTTATCTAGCGGAAGGGTTTCCCGCGTAAAACCCGCCTGGTGGGGTTTATCAAACTGGTACCACACCGGCGTGTGCGTATGCACAAAAAAGAATATTTTGTGCCACAGCCAGCGAAATGTTTCGTACACGACGCACGCAGGACGGTGCGTGCAAAGAAAATGATTTAAATCCAAGTGTTTCATATATACAAGTGTATCAAATATCCCCGTTGCCGGTAAAAAAAACGGCGCACTGCGGGGAATTGTTTACCGCGCGGTAAATTTTTCGTTTGACCACCCCCCACCAAAGTTATACAATATATAGGCCGGAGTATAGCTCGGGCGGCTGCGCGCAAGTGCGGCCATTTACCGTTTTATTTTAAAAAAGGAGACTTCTCTACTATGGCTAAACTAGTTGCTATGGACGGCAACGGCGCAGTATCTCACGTTGCCCACGCCACCAACGAAGTAATCGCTATTTACCCGATTACCCCGTCTTCCACGATGGGCGAAATCTGTGACGCTAAAAGCGCCAAAGGCGAAACCAACATTTGGGGCAACGTTCCTTCCGTGAACGAACTCCAGTCCGAAGGCGGCGCGTCCGGCGCGGTGCACGGGTCTTTGACCGCAGGCGCGCTTACCACCACCTTTACCGCCTCCCAGGGATTGCTTTTGATGATTCCGAATATGTACAAAATCGCCGGCGAACTGACGCCCACCGTGTTCCACGTGTCTGCGCGCGCCATCGCCACGACCGCTTTGTCCATCTTCGGCGACCATTCCGACGTTATGGCCGTCCGCCAAACCGGTTGGGCCATGCTCTGCTCCGACAACCCGCAGGAAGCCATGGATATGGCGCTTATCGCCCAAGCCGCTACGCTCAGAGCGCGCGTGCCTTTTGTGCACTTCTTTGACGGTTTCCGCACCAGCCACGAGCTGAACATGGTGGAACCGCTGACCAAAGAACAAATGCACGAAATGATTGACGATAAACTCGTGGAAGAACATAAATCCCGCGGGCTCAACCCCGAACACCCGACGGTGCGCGGTACCGCCGCCAACCCGGATGTGTACTTCCAAGCGCGCGAAGCCGTCAACAAATTTTACAACGCCGTACCCGGTATTGTGAAGGAAGAAATGGCCAAGTTTGAAAAAATCTCCGGCCGCCACTATGAGCTCTTCCAATACGTCGGTGATGCCGATGCGGAACGCCTGGTTGTGATTATGGGTTCCGGCGCGGACGTAGCACAAAACGCCGTGGAAGCCATGAAGGGCGAAAAAGTGGGTGTGCTCAAAATTAAATTGTTCCGCCCCTTCTCTATTGAAGATTTCATTAAAGTCATCCCGGCTTCCGTCAAGAGAATTGCCGTAATGGACCGCACCAAAGAACCCGGCGCCTTGGGCGAACCGTTGTTCCAAGACGTCTGCGCGGCGTTCCTAACCAAAGAAGCCAAGGCCAAATTTGCCGTCACCCCGCTCATCATCGGCGGACGCTACGGCATCGGCTCCAAAGACTTTACGCCGTCTCACGTCAAGGCCGTGTTTGACAACTTGGCCGCCAACGAACCCAAACGCGAATTCACCGTGGGTATCAACGACGATTTGACGAACCTCTCCCTACCCGAAACCAAATTGGAAAGCAAGGCCGCCAAAGACATTTTTGCCGCCTTGTTCTACGGTTTGGGCTCCGACGGTACGGTGGGCGCCAACAAAAACACGATGAAGATCATCAGCGCCAATGGTTTCTTTGCCCAGGGATACTTTGTGTACGACTCCAAGAAATCCGGCTCTATGACCACCTCCCACATCCGCTTTGGCAAGAACTACATCCGCGCGCCTTACCTTATCCAATCGGCGGACTTTATCGGCGTGCACATGTTTGACTTCTTGGACAAGTACGACGTGCTCGGCAAAGCCAAAAACGGCGCCACCGTGCTCATCAACTCGCCCTACAACGCCAAAGAAGTGTGGAATCATTTAACCGCCGAAGTGCAAAAAATCATCATTGACCGCAAATTGAAGGTCTATGTGATTGACGCCTCCGACATCGCCTTGGCCACCGGCATGGGCAGCCGCACCAACACCATCATGCAGACGGCCTTCTTCGGTATTGCGGGCGTTATCCCGACCGAAAAAGCCATCGCCGATATTAAAGAAGCCATTAAGAAAACCTATTCTAAGAAAGGCGAAGAAGTGGTGCAGAAGAACTACAAAGCCGTGGACGCCGCTTTGGCGGGCTTGCAAGAAGTAAACTATCCGGCCGAAGTAACCTCCACGCTGCACACCAAAGCCCCCGTTCCGGCCGATGCGCCCGCGTTTGTAAAAGACGTGTTGGGCGAAATGATTGCCGGCCGCGGCGACGAACTCCCCACTTCCGCTATGCCGGAAGGCGGCGTCTATCCGACGGGTACCACCCAGTACGAAAAACGCAACATCGCCATTATGGTTCCGCAGTGGGATCCTAACACTTGTATCCAGTGCGGTTTCTGCTCCCTGGTCTGCCCGCACGCGGCGATCCGCATTAAAGCTTACGACGGAAAAGATTTGGAAAAAGCACCCAAAACCTTTAAATCCGCCGACGGCAAAGCCGACCTCGCCGGGCTCAAATTCACCGTACAGGTAGCGGTGGAAGACTGCACCGGCTGCGCGGCCTGCGTATACAACTGCCCGGCCAAAAACAAAGAAAACCCGGAAAAGAAAGCCCTCAACATGGTGCACCAGCTGGACGTTCGCGAAAACGAAATTGACAACTACGCTTTCTTCTTGGGCCTCAAACAAGCCGAAGTAAAGACCAAAAAAGAATCCGTGAAAGGTTCTCAAATGAGAAAACCGCTCTTTGAGTTCTCCGGTGCTTGCGCCGGCTGCGGCGAAACCCCGTACGTGAAACTTTTAACCCAGCTCTTCGGCGACCGCTTGGCCGTGGCCAACGCGACGGGCTGCTCCTCCATTTACGGCGGCAACCTGCCCACCACGCCTTATTGCCAACGCGAAGACGGCAAAGGGCCGGCTTGGTCTAACTCGTTGTTTGAAGACAACGCCGAATTCGGCTTGGGTATGCGCCTGGCTTTTGACCAACTCAACCACGACGCCAAAGCCGCTTTGGCCGAAGCCAAAGAAGGTGGCCTCAAAGAACACGCGGCCTTGATTGACGCTATCTTAAATGCCGACCAGTCCACCGATGCGGGTGTGGAAGAACAGCGCGCACGCATTGCCGACTTCAAAGCCATTTTGACCAAGGGCGCCGAAAAAGGCTGCGAAACCTGCAAACGCCTCTTGAGCTTGGCGGACTACCTCGTCAAGAAATCCGTGTGGATTTTGGGCGGCGACGGTTGGGCCTACGATATCGGCTACGGCGGATTGGACCACGTATTAGCCAGCGGCAAGAACATCAAAATCTTGGTGCTGGATACGGAAGTATACTCCAACACCGGCGGACAAATGTCCAAAGCCACGCCGTTGGGCGCGAAGGCCTTGTTTGCCGCGGGCGGCAAACAAATGCCGAAGAAAGACCTCGGTATGATTGCCATGACGTACGGCAATATCTATGTGGCGCAGGTAGCCATGGGCGCGAACATGAACCAGACCATCCAGGCGTTGGCGGAAGCCGATGCGTACGACGGCCCGGCCCTCGTGATTGCGTATTCCCACTGCATTGCGCACGGGATTGATATGTCCAAAGGTATGGGCGAAGCCAAACGTGCGGTACAAGCCGGACGCTGGATTCTCTACCGCTTCAACCCCGAGGCCCGCTACGAAGGCAAGAACCCCTTGCACGTGGATAGCCCGCTGGGCGCCCCCACCTTGCCTTTGGCCGATTATATGAGCGGCGAAAACCGCTTTAAAGGCCTGATGCGCGACAACCCGGAACTCGCGAAAGAGCTTATCAAACGCGCTGAATCCGAGTATGCCTGGAGACGCGACCTGTATAAACAGCTCGCGGCTATCCAACCCACCGAAAAAGTGGTGAAGTAAGTTTAGTAAGTAGGATGAAAAGCCCCCGGCAAGCGTTAGCGAACCGGGGGTTTTCTTATCCCTAAACGTGGAGACGCGACCTGTATAAACAGCTCGCGGCTATCCAACCCACCGAAAAAGTGGTGAAGTAAGTTTAGTAGTATAGCAGAGAACCGCCCCGAGAATAACGCTCGGGGCGGTTTTTAGTTACGGTAAAAAGTAGCCGAAAATTGCAAAAAACTATTTAACTGTAAAAACTTGGCAATCCCCGCCACATTTATCCTCTTTGTTTTTTCCGCCAAGGCCTTGGCATACGGCTTCTGTTATTTTGTTATTATTGTAGGAATAGCATTTCACCTGCCCCTTGTTAGCGGATGGAACATTGTTCAAATAAATCATCCACGCCATACGATTTTCTGGCCCATAAGACGCATAAATGCTGTGTGGATCGGCAGGTGACATTAAATAATAAGTAAATCCGTTTGAATAACGCATCACGTCCCCCTCTGTTACACCTCCCGCCGGCATGGAAAGGTCCAGGTCGTCAAAGTTCTGCGTATAAAAACCATTGGCCATGTAGTAAGATTCCTCCGCTGATTTTATGGAATTAAGCAAGGTAATTCCCTGTATCATACGCGCCTTTAAAACAGCTTTTTGATATTGCGGCATAGCAATGGCTGCCAGGATACCTATGATGAGGACAACGACTAATAATTCAATAAGCGTAAAGCCGCCTAATCGGCCCGCTGTAACGTTTTTCATAACTACCTTCCTTTTTGATAAATTTTGAGCATACTCAAAATTTATCAAAAAAAAAAACGAATACAACCCCTTTGTGTTTTACCAGACCGAAAAAGGCACAAAAAAAGACAACAACGCACGACACAAACGGTAGATGCTGAAACAAGTTCAGCATGACCTGTAAATAACGAAAGATGTTGGAACCCCGCGGACCGCCGCACCGCTACTGACCAGCACGGCCCACCGCGGCGCACAAGCACGGACCGCCGCACCGCACAGGCACGGCAGACACCGCGTAATGGCAAGCGCGTGCGCCAAGCTTTTTTGCCGCGCGCCTAGAACGCTGTTAGGCACCTGCCGCTCTTTTTGCTAAAATGGTTTTATGATGAAAAAATTTGCTATTTTTATCCTTGTTTTCGTGGTCCTCGCGCTTGTTTACAGTTATCATCAGGCGCGCCAAAACGCACTGGGCGAGGCGCTGGTGTCCAACGCCTATTACGGTGATTTAACCGCCGTCAAGGAAAACCTGGAGGAGGGCGCTCCTCTTTCACATGTGCTTTATTTTGACGACGAGGACCGACAGTATACGGGCGTGGAATTTAACGCCTTGCAGGCGGCCGCGTCCAGCGGCAACGAGGACCTGCTCAATTTTTTGGTTGACCAAGGCCTGCCCGTGGACGCGCCCACGCCAAACGGTTGGACGCCGCTTTTCATCGCCGCGCGGGACGGCCGGGCAGAAGCCGCCAAATTGCTCCTCTTCCGCGGGGCTGATGTCAACGCACGCACCGACCAAAACGCCACGCCGCTTACCATGGTGCTGACGCAAAAATTCCCGACGGAAAAAGAACGCCTTTCCTTGCTGGAATACATGCTTAAACGCGGGGCAAATTTGGCCTTGCAAGACGCTTACGGCCACACCCCGCTCTATTACGCGCTTCACACGCAAAACCCGGAGGCCCTGCGCCTTCTATTGGAATACGGCGCCCAACCGGATGCCGAAAGCCGGCGGGTGCTGGCCCAAACCGCACTCCGCTCCGACACCCGTTCCCAAAAAATAACCGCCCTCTTTAAAAAGAAAGCGGTTCAATAAAGCGGCCCTTTCCCCATTCTTTGCAAACGGCCGGGCGGCGCGGAGCACCAGTTTCCTCAGGCCCCGTATTGTTCGTAATGCACCCAATAATACCACAAACTCCAAAAGGCCATCAGCAGGAAAAAAACGCCCATATACGTCAACACTTGTCCGATGATTACGTCGTATTGGAGCAAGCCAAGCGGCTCTAAAATATAGACCCAATCGCCTTTCACCGCTCCGGCGGCGTAGCTGGTCATCATGTCGGAAGAGGTAAGGGGCAGCTTCATCGCGCGGGCGTCTGCACAATAAATGCCCGCCCCGTAGAGCGTGGTGGAAAGCCAATAAAGCAGCAAGGGCTGCAAAAACCGGCCGCCCGCCAACCGCAGGGACAACACACATAAAATAAGCGGAATCAGCGTTTCCATGGCGTTGCCGGAAGCGTACGTCCACCATTGCCACCTCAAAACACTCCAAAACCGGTGGGAAAATTCATGCGTCAAATAATTGGGCAGGTAGACAAAGATATTGTCCAACAGGGCCTTCATCAGCGGAGTTTCCAGGTGTGTGCAACCCCACAGCAATAAGCCCGTGAAAATCAGCACGCTCCAAAAATTCCATTTAAAATACAAAAAACTTTGGCGGTAAGGGTCTAAGCTTTTCATGTTATTATTATACCTAAAAATAACCGCCCTCTTGAAAAAGAAAGCGGTGCCATAAAAGCATGCTTTTCGTTAGGGAATCTGAAAAACCAGCGTGCGGGATTTGTGGCGTGAGTTTAAAATTTCGTATACAATTTTGTCGCCCGGCTGCGTAACTAAGGGGCCCAGGGCAAGCTCGCTGTGCACATCGGAATAGGGGCGGGGATCGTTGCGCAGTTCCCGCGAAAAAATCAAACGGCTGCCCCGGTACACCTTCACTTGCGCCACACGCTCATCCACGGCAATGCGCCCCACCTGCCACCCCCGGAAGGAAAGTGAATGGGAAACCATCCCGTTTGACGGATAGAGATAACTGTCTAACAGCGGGGGCAAGGCGGAAGAGAGGTTAATAGCAAAGGTGCGGTTAAAACCCGGCTTGCCGGGGAAGGCACATCCGCCCGCATGCAGGCCAACCGCCAGCCAATGCCCGTTGCGCCACTGCAACACAGGAGAGCCGCAATAGCCGCTCACCAAATAAGGGTTCATCACATTGTCCCCCGGCAGGTAACGCTCCCCTATAAGTCCAAAACCTTCCGCGGACAAAATATCCCGCCGCATGGGCAACAAATCCCCCTGCCCGAACGGTCCGGCCGTGTAACCCAGCGAATACGTCGGAACGCCAAATTGGGGTTGGGATATATGCAAAGGACGCGCCCCATGGCTCAGCGCCTCCTCCGGCAGCTCCGCCAGCGAAACATCGGCGGAGGACCAGCCGGCGTTTCCGCTGGCCACAATCTGCACCTCGTATAGGCGAAAACCTTTTTCTTCGTCAAAAACGCGCACCACGCGCTTTTGCCCCACCCGTCCGCCCAAGTGATACGGCATGGCCACCCACAGGCGATTATGGGAGCGGAACAAAAAGCCCGTCCCCAGCACGGTGGGCGAGGTGAGCCGCGCCACCTGCACCAACGAACGCGGAACACGCGTCAAAAGCGATTTAGGCGCCCGCATTTGCAACCGGGCAGAAGCATAAATCTGCTGCGTACGCACGGGCTGAATTTTAACATGCGCAAACATTTCCGCCCCGGTGCGGGCCAAACGGCCATAAGAAAACGGCACGCGAAAGAGCTGTGCCTGCGCGGGCGCTAAAAAGCCTAAACATAAAAAAAGAGTCAGCCAATACTTTCCCATATTCTTTATTATAGTGCTTTGCGCGAATGCGCCGCCAGGGCCAAAGGGCCTATTTGCGCACTGGGCCTAAGTGTTTAGGCAAAAAATAACCCCGCGCCAAAAAACGCGGGGCCAGGCAAAGAGCGGTTTTATCGTACTTCTACTTTGTAGACAATATCTTCCCGCAGGCTGTTATGCACCGGGCAGGTTTGCGCCGCTTGGACATAAAACTTTTTTTGCACGTCCGAAAGCGCCGCCGGGAAGGCGAACGACAGCTTCACCTCCACCACGCGCCGCGGCTTTGCGCCAAACACCGGTTCTATTTTTAGCTGTGTACCCGTTACGTTTTCCCCGCGTTTTTGCGCGGCGTAACCGATCATCGTCAGCATACAGGCCCCCAAGGCACCGGCCAAGAGTTCCCCCGGCTGCATGTCCTGCCGCGGATCGTTATGCGCGGTTTTGACGAGTGCGTCGTGGTTCTCCAGCCGAACAGCGGTGGTTAAATTTTCACCCAACGTTATTTTTACAGACATACCACACCCCCTTTTTTTATGGTAGTACACCTTATTGTAGCAAACACCGTGCGTTTGGGCAGGTGTATTTTTTGGGTTATAAAACCGGGCGGAAAACTTGCATCCCGCCCGGTATAAGAACTTACCGCCGCTTAACCCAAAGCGGCCAGCTTGGCAAACAGGTCCTTTTGTTCCTTGGTAAGCGTGCGCGGGACGTCTATCGTCAGCGTAACGTACAAGTCGCCCTTGGCGCTTAGCCCTTTGCCGCTTAGTTTAAGCTTTTTGCCATTGTGCGTACCCGCCGGCACTTTGACCTTTACAGGGCCGTCCAGGGTGGGCACATAAATGGCGCCCCCCAAGGCAGCGGTCCACGGCATAATGGTGACGGGAACGTGCAGGTCCTCCCCTTCCAAACGGAACATGGCATGCGGACGGATTTTTACCACGAGGTACAAATCACCGTTACCGCGCCGCGTGGGGTTGCCCATTCCTTTGAGCTTAATCTTTTTCCCTTCGCTCACGCCCGCCGGCAGCTTGACTGTAACCGTGCGTCCGTTGGGCAGCGTCATCTGCATCGGGCCGCCGCGGTGGGCGTCTTCCAAGTTAAGGGTCAGCTCGGCTTCCACATCGCCTGCCACCTGGCCGGACGCGGCACTGCGGCCAAAGTTTTGGCCAAAACCGGAAAAACCGCCGCCGCCCATACCGCCAAAAATACTTTGGAAGAAATCGCTAAAATCTCCGCCGCCAAACGCCTGCGCGCCGCCAGCCCCGCCAAAGCCAGAGAAACCGCCGGCATTGCCGCCGTATGAATACTGTTGGTACTGCTGGTACGGATTTCCGCCCGTTGAACGGGCACGGGAAGAGGCACCGCCGCCGCGGGCATAATCCTGATATCCTTGCTCGCCCACTTGGTCGTAAATGGTACGTTTTTGCTTATCGGACAGGACGGTGTAGGCTTCGTTTAAATCTTTAAATTTTTCGGTCCACTTAGCCTTTTCCGCTTCCGGGTGCATGTCCGGGTGGTACTTGCGCGCCATGGATTTAAACGCCTTTTTAATTTCGGCGTCTGAGGCGGTTTTGTTTACGCCCAGTATTTTGTAATAATCTTTATATTCTGCCATAACTTCCCCCTCCTATATATCATTTTATATAATTTTTTACGTACGGAATATGCTTTTACTAACTAGAAAAACCAACAAAACGCCCCTGCGGCTGCTATTAACGACGGAAGCCTTCTCGTCGTTAACTAACCAATTTATGCAAATTTTGCTGCCGTGGTATATTTTGTCCACCACCGGCAGCGTGCTGTGGGCGGGCGTGGTGGGCTTTTGTGCCCTGCTGCCCAACATTTTTTCTTCCTTATTTGGGGCACCGCTGATTGATAAATTCGGCCGTTCCAAAACCATGCTGGCGTGTGAAGTGAGCCAACTGATTTTACTGGGAACCATTCCCGCACTGATTGTGTGTGGGATGGACCGGCCGTGGCTCATCGGGCTGCTCATTTTTTTAAGTTCCTTTTTTGATGCCCCGGGCGAGCTGGCACGGACGGCGCTGTCACCCACTTTTTCGCGCTATGCAGATGTTCCGCTTTCGCGCACCTCGGGATTTATTGAAGCGTTTGAAGGCATTATGTCTGTGGCCGGGCCTTTGTTGGCCGGCGCCGTGATTGCTGCCGCGGGACTTTTGCGCGCGTGGGAATGGTGCGTGGCGTTTTGTATGGTCATCGTTACCCTGTGCATTATTATGTATTCCAACCGCAGGCCGCGGCAACTGCACCCGCTTCCCAGCTACCTGGAAGTTTGGACACAGCTAAAAACCGACCGTTCCCTGTGGGAACCAATCCTCTTTACCGTGCCGACCTTTATCTTGGGGCAATCGTGGGAGCTGGTGCTGCTGCCTTCTTACATTTACACGCACGGCCTCAACTCCGTATACCTGGGTTTTTTGGGTGCGGCGTTTGGCCTGGGAGCCTTTTGCGGAGCGTTATGGTTTGCGGCGCGGGCGAAAAAGTTTTCCTTCTTTACGTTACTCAGCTGCAACTATTTGGGATATTTGGTTTCTGTCCTGGTTCTGTATTTCCATTTGCCACGCCCGATTGTACTGGCCGCCACGACTTTGTGCGGCGTGCCCTTTGGGGCCTTCGGTGCGATGATCACCAGCCTCATTTTGCTCCGCACGGCTAAGGAGCTGCGCAGCAAAACGCTGGGGCTTTACGCCACCGCCACCTACACCGTGGAAAGCCTGTGCGTGCTGGCGCTCGCCGCACTGATAGAGGCTGCCGGACTGCAAAACACGCTGCTAACGGTGAGTGCCGTGTTTGGGGGCCTCGTAATTTTGAGTGTTTGGGCACGCCGGAAAGAAGATTTTTGGCCGATTTTATCGTCGGGAAATAAAAAAGTGTTTACAAAATAAAACAGATTTACTAAAATAAATATGTAGCAAGGATGAGACGTTTTAAAAAACAGATTTTTCCCCGATAGCTCAATGGTGGAGCGACCGGCTGTTAACCGGTAGGTTGTAGGTTCGAGCCCTACTCGGGGAGCCATTTAAAAACCACGCGAAAGCGTGGTTTTTTTTGTGTCCCATAAACCGGGCAGATACCGGGAAAGAATTACGCCCTTGGCTGTTGTGCCACCCTGGCAAATTTATATAATAAAAGTATGCAACTGATTAAATGGCGTGAATCTTACGCCAAAGTAAAGGAGTTTGTAAAACTCTCCGCCAAAAAGTATTCGCTGTTTTTGCTGCATCTTACCCCGCACCAAAACATCGCCCAAACGATTTTGTCCTACACGGTGCTGGGGTGGATTGTACTGTCCCTACCGTTTATGAACACAACACATGTGTCGTTTATAGACAATTTGTTCACCTCGGCGGCGGCGGTTTCTACGGCCGGGCTAAACAGCGTGAATTTTGCCGATTCCTACACGTTTTTAGGCAAGCTGGTAGTGCTGTTCCTCATTCAGGTAGGCGGGGTGGGATACATGACGTTTTCCTCCTTTGTGTACCTTTCTTTTTCACAGCGGCACCGCCTGCGCCGCAGCCAGCAGGAGGCGCTATCAGCCGAGGTTTCCCTGCCGAACACGCTTAATTTAAAGGATTTTTTGTGGGCGGCCTTGGGATTCACCATTATTGCGGAAAGTATCGGCGCGGTGTTTTTATTTAACTATTTCCGACACCATAATTTCGGCTTGTTTGACGCCACCTGGTACAGCATTTTCCACAGTGTTTCGTCCTTCTGCACGGCGGGATTTTCGCTTTGGAACAACAGCCTGGAAAATTTTACCGACAGCAAAACGATGAACTTGGTCATTTCCTGCCTGTCGCTGGCGGGCGCCATGGGGTTTATCGTGGTGACGGACCTATTTAACTTTGTCCGGCGCAAAACAAAGGAAATCTCTTTTACCACCAAAATCATTTGCCTTTCCACGCTGGTGATTGTGGCCTTTGGCACATTTATGGTGTTTATCACCAACCCAACGGTTACCTGGTGGGAAGCGTTCTTTCAGTCCGTCACCGCCATGACAACCACCGGATACAACACGGTGAATATCGGCACGCTTTCGGCTTGCTCACTGCTTATTTTAATGCTGCTTATGAGCATTGGCGGTTCTCCCTCCGGCACGGCAGGCGGTATCAAAACGACAGCCTTTGTCAGCGTCATGGCGATTATGTTTAACCGCCTGCGCCTAAATAACCGCGTGGAATTTTTGGGCCGGCGCCTACCCTTGGTGCGCATGTATGCGGCCACGTCCACCTTCCTGCTTTATTTGCTCCTGCTGTTTGCCAGTATCTTTTTACTCACGTGGACGGAGGATTTGCCTTTCTTAAGTATTTTGTTTGAATCCACCTCCGCGCTGAGCACCTCCGGCTTGTCTACAGGCATTACGCCGCAGCTTTCGTGGATTGGCAAATTGGTCATTATCGCCACTATGCTGATTGGACGCATTGGCGTGGTGACGTTTGGCATGGCTATCCTGGCCCATGACGAAGACGACGATGACGACCATGAAAAACCTGCCGAAACGGCAGATGTGGCCGTCTGACGCAAGCATCAATTTAGTAAAATATACCTATGAAATTTTATCTTATCAGTTTGGGCTGTCCCAAAAATTTAACCAATAGCGAAGAATTTTCCGCCCGGCTTTTAGCCAGCGGACACGAGTTGGTCTTTTCGCCCGAAGAGGCCGACACGGTGATTATTAACACCTGCGGGTTTATTTCCTCCGCCGTCAAGGAAGGCACGGCCGAAATCCGCCGCGCGGTGGAATTAAAGAAAGCGGGCAAAATCAAGCGGGTGGCCGTCACCGGGTGCATGGTGGACCGCTACAAAGAACAAATGGCCAAGGACTTTCCCGAGGCGGATGTGGTGTTTTCCATTGCCGCGCAAGACCATGTGGAAGAGCTCATCGGCCAAAACGGTTTGTTTTTGGAATCGCTTTCCAATGCGCTCTACATTCCCGAATATAAGATGAGCTTAACGGCCCCGCATACGGCTTATTTAAAAATTGCCGACGGCTGCAATTACCGCTGCGCTTACTGCACGATTCCGTTTATCCGCGGGGCGTACCGCTCTAAACCCATGGAACAGGTGGTGCAGGAGGCCCGGCTCTTAACGCAGAACGGCGCGAAGGAAATTTCGCTCATCGCGCAGGATACGACGTCGTACGGAATTGACTTATACAAGAAACCGCAGCTCACCGAACTGTTAAAAAAACTGTTAAAAATCCGCGGATTGGGGCGCCTGCGCATTATGTATGCGTATCCGAATAGGGTGACGCGGGAACTGGCAAAATTAATTGCCGGAGAGGAAAAAATCTTTCACTATTTGGATATTCCCCTCCAGCACATTGCCGACCCCGTGTTAAAACGGATGAACCGCCAGTGCGACGGGAAAAAGGTGAAGGACACCCTGGATATGCTTAAAAAGGAAATCCCGGATATTTCGCTGCGGACCAACTTTATTGTGGGCTTTCCCGAAGAAACACAGAAGGATTTTAACGAACTAAAAAAATTCGTGCGCGAATACGAATTTGACAATATGGGCGTGTTTGAATATTTCCGCGAAAAAGGAACTGCCGCCTACGACATGAAGCAAATTCCCGCCAAGGTAAAACACGAACGCGCCGCTGAGCTGGTGGAAGTGCAAAGCCGTGTGATTGACAGGCTAAACAAGCGCTTAATCGGCACGGAATTGGAAGCGGTTGCAGACGGCGAAACCTTTGGCCGAACCTACAAAGACGCCCCGGATATTGACGGACAGGTAACGTTTACCAAACCCGTCCCCGCCGGATGTATTTTTAAAGCGCGTGTGGTGGCAGCGGAAGGCTACCGGCGCACGGTGGAGCCACTAAAAATTATTAAGAAATAATGTAAAACGCCCCAGGTAAAACCCTGGGGCGTTCTGTAAAGATTTTATAATAGCGCAGTTGACTACTTTAACTGATAATAAAAGGCGCTGCCGGCCTCTTGCATTTTAGAGGAATAAGCCGCGCAAATCTTTTTTCCAAACTCTGTTTGAGGCTTGTTTTTTTGTACCACACAATCGCGGTAGTCCCGGTAAAAAATCATGTCAATACTAGGCAAAATTTTATCTGAGGACACGCTCCCCGACCCATCTGTATGAAGCAATAATCTTACATCCGATGCTTTATAAAAGGCCTGTTCGTCGTCTCCACCTCTTTCTATAAAATTTTGCGGCAGCTGAATATCTAATTCATCTAGGTATTGTGTATATTTGCCATTTGCTAAATAATACCCTTTCTCTGCTTTTTCAACCGCATCGGCTATGGTAATTAGCTCCAACAAACGGCTTTTGGCCACCACCAGCTGGTATTGCGGCACGGCAATGGCCGCTAAAATGCCAATAATCAGCACCACCACCAATAACTCAATAAGCGTAAAGCCGCCTAATCGGCCCACGGTTACGTTTTTCATCACGTCCTCCCTTTTTGATAAATTTTGAGCATACTCAAAATTTATCAAAAAAAAAAACGATTACAACCCTTTTATATTTTGCCACTCAAAAAACTACAAAAAAGTGAACCATAAACGAGCCCCCGCACTAATGCGGGGGCTCGTTTCAAAAAATGGCAACAAATTACTTGCGGCCGTTCTTGTAGCCCATCAGCGTGCAAAAGCCACTCACTTTCAGCCCGCCGTAGGTCATATCACTCATCAAGTCATCTGCGCAAAACAGATAATTATTTTGGTGGCCGATCACGTCATAGTCGCCCTTGACGTTGGTACACGTAACGGAATAATTATCCACCGTGCCCGTTTTGATACGGCACTCCCAATCCTTTAAGGCAGGCAAAGTGATAGGCATGGCTTTCACGGCATCGCCGGAAATGGTGCCGTCTGCCGCATAAACGGCCTCCAATCCGTCGTTACCGTCTAACCCTGCGGCAATAGCACCCTTAGCGGCGGAAGACACCCAGGTCTCCGCTTTGGATCCCTTGGCCCGCATCACCGCCTTTTCGTATTGCGGCAACGCGGCAGACGCCAAAATGCCAATAATAAGCACCACCACCAAAAGTTCAATTAACGTAAAACCTTTTTTCATAGTTGTATCCTCTACGCAAGCAATGTTTTACACCTCATTATAGTTTAAGTGTATTCGGAGAAATTTCAAGGCGTTTGTCTTATCACACACTTATTTAATGTATAATAGAAACATGAAAAACACCTTCAAAACGCCATACTTTAACGCCGTGGAAGAAGTGCTGCGGCGCATTGAATTTACCCAAGAGACCGCATTAGAAAAAGCCGCCGCTTGGATTGCCGACGCGATGATGAACGGCGGCGTACTGCACACTTTTGGCTGCGGGCACAGCGGCAATGTAGCGCTGGAGCCCTTCCACCGGAGTGGTTGTTTTGCGGGGGTGGACGCGATTTTGGACCCCGGCTTGATGTTCCAGTGCGGAGCGCATGCCGGCACGGCTTTTGAGCGTTTGGAAGGGTACGCCCTGGCGGTTATGGCCCGGCATACTTTTCAGCCGCAAGACATTTTACTCGTGGTTTCCAATTCAGGCAGAAACCCCGCAGGGATTGATGCCGTGCTGTATGCCCAAAAACAGGGCGTAAAAACCATTGCACTCACCGCCGCCGGCGCACACACGGACACCAAGTCCCGCCATTCCAGCGGAAAAATGCTCAAAGACGCGGCTGATTTGGTGCTGGACAATTGCTGCCCGGCCAACGAAACCTCCCTGGAGCTGGACGGCATAGATTTGGCGCCTATTTCCACGGTGGCCAGCTCGGCCATATTGCATGCGGTGCTCTACCGCGCGGCAGAAATACTGCGTGAAAAAGGACTGGACCTGCCCGTTTACCGCAGCAGTAACGCCGGCGGGGACGCACACAATGCCCGCGTAACAAAAAAGTACGCCAAGCGCATTAAACATTTGGATTAAACATACCAAAAGGCCTCCGGTAAACGGAGGCCTTTTTAAATTAGTGGACGTAGGGAGAAATAACCTTGTATACACGGTCTGCTACAATTTTGTATCCGGCGGCGTTGGGATGAATCGGGTCGGCCTTGTACTGGTTGCGCTGGAAAATTCCGTCCAAAATGCCCGGCACAAACAGCGCGCCTTCCTCCCGTGCAATTTGCTTGTAAAGGCGCCCATAGCGCCCCATTTGGGAATATCCCCCCGTATCCACCACCACGGCCACGGCACCCGCCGCCTGCACGGATTTTACCAGCTCGCGCAGGGCGCGTTCCGTTTCGTCAAACGGCACGCCGCGCATAAAATCGTTTCCGCCAAACTCAATTAACACCATATAGGGATTTTGCTCCAACACCAAAGGCAGCCGCGAAACGGCCGCCGCGGAAGTGTCTCCGTTTAGCCCCAGGTTCACCACGGGCCGCCCCAATTGTTGCGCCAGCACATCCGGGTAAGAAGCGCCTCTTGGCGCGCCGTATCCGGCGGTTAAACTATCCCCAAACGCCACAATCGTTTGGCCGGGATTATTCAAATTTTTAATTGTCGGTTTTTCCCGCATAAAATAAAAAACTGCCGCGGCAACAAGCGCCAGCAAAATCCATTTCTTCATATACACCCCCGCTTTATTATACTCTTTTTCCGTACGCGCGTGGGAAAAAGGGTTGACTTTTTGCGCCGTTATTATAGAATAAGAGTATGAGCAAAACACTGACCAAAGAAGAAGAAAAAATGCTGCTGGACGCCGCGCAAACCGTGCGCGAGCATTCCTATTCGCCCTACTCTAAATTTAAAGTGGGGGCGGCGGTACTCACCCGCGACGGTGAAATTTTTACCGGAACCAATATTGAAAACGCCTCCTACGGCCTCACCGTGTGTGCGGAGCGCAACGCTATTTTTGCCGCGGTTTCGGCGGATAAACGCCGCTTTCGCGCCCTGGCCCTCATCACGCAAAAACTGCCGGGGCTGGCCTTTAATTCGCCCTGCGGCGCCTGCCGCCAGGTGATGAGCGAATTTATGGCGCCGGATACGCCTGTTTTAGTGGCGGTGCTGGACGGGACAAAACGCCTTGTATACCGCAAAAAATTGCGTGACTTTATGCCGTTCCCTTTTGATAAATTTACGGCTAAATAATTGGGTGCGGCTATGAAGAACATTTTAGTTATCGGCGGCGCCGGATATATCGGCTCGCACACGGTACGGCTTTTGGCCAAACAAGGCTACAACCCCGTAGTGTTTGACAACCTCTCCAAGGGGCACCCGGAAGCCGTAAAGGGGTACCCGCTGGAGCAGGGCGATTTGGGAGATAAGGCCCGCCTGACGGACGTGCTTAAAAAATACCGCATAGAAGCCGTCATGCATTTTGCCGCGTTTATTGAAGTGGGCGAAAGCGTACGTCAGCCGTCCAAGTATTACCACAACAATGTAGCGCAGGTGCTTAACCTGCTGGACACGTTGGTGGAAAACAACATTAAGTATTTTGTTTTTTCCTCCACCGCCGCTACTTTTGGGGAGCCGGTTTCCCCAAAAATTGACGAAAAGCACCCCCAGCATCCCATTAATCCCTATGGAAAAACCAAACTGATGGTGGAGCAAATGCTGGAAGATTTTGACACCGCCTACGGCCTAAAAGCAACGGCCTTGCGTTATTTTAACGCCAGTGGGGCAGATGACTGCGGCGAGATCGGCGAGTCGCACACGCCGGAAACGCACCTCATTCCGCTTGTTTTGCAGGCGGCAGCAGGCAAACGCCCATCCATTAAAATTTTTGGAACGGATTACCCCACCCAAGACGGCACCTGCGTGCGCGATTATGTGCACGTGAACGATTTGGCGCGGGCCCATATTTTAGCCTTGGAAAAAATGGTCAAAGACAACGCCAGCGAACGCTTTAACCTCGGCAGCGGAAACGGATACTCCGTAGCGGAACTCATCAGCACGGCAAAGCGTATTACCGGGGTGGATTTTAAGGTAGAAACGGCCCCCCGCCGCACGGGCGACCCGGCGGTGCTAGTGGCAGACAGCACCAAGGCAAAACGGTTGCTCGGCTGGGAACCGCAATATGACCTATCCCGCATTATTGAGACGGCCTGGCACTGGGAAAAACACCGCACCTATTAGTGTTTGCTCTTTTCGTAACAGCGCCGGACAAAATTCGCCCGGCGCTGTTTTTTTGTCAAAAGTTTACACGGGATTACGGAGCGGAACCGCCCGTTCTCGCGCCAAACATATTGAAAGCAGTAAAAACGCAAGCCAAAGGCTTTACTTTTTGCTTTAAATTTTATAGAACAAAGTATAGAACAAAATAAAATGTAAAAGGAACTAGCATGAAAGCCCTGCATCCCAAACAAATAAAATTGTTGGAAATTTTAAAGACGAATATTTCGGATCCCCTCACCTTGGACGAGCTGGCCGACCGGCTGGACGTAAGCGGGCGGAGCGTGGTGTTCCACCACCTAAAACAGCTGGAAAAGAAGGGCTTTTTAAAACGGAACCCGGCCAATCCGCGTGATTATATTATTTTAAAGGACCCGGAGCGCAACGTGATCTACCTTAACATGTATGGCATGGCCAAGTGCGGCCCGGAAGGAACCATTCTGGACGGCACTCCCACGCGTGTGGTGCCGGTAGACCCCAGCATGATTTATTTTCCGGCGGGGAAGGGTTTTATGGTGGAGGCCAAGGGCGACTCTATGGAAACGCTTATTGCCCCGCACGATTGGCTGATTGTAGAACAAAACCACGACCCAAAAAATAAAGATGTGGTGGTTTGTGTGAACAATGGCGAGGTGATGGTGAAACGTTTTACACGGGACGGACAAAATGTTATTTTGCAATCCGAAAACCCCCGCTACAACCCCATTGTGGCCGACAAAACCGCCTTCCATGTAGAAGGGATTGTGCGCAGCATTATCAAACGCAACGTCAGCTGCTGATTTCCTGCCGCCACGGGCGCCGAAACCCGGGGCGATTAGTCGTAACCTCACCCGGGGCCGTCTGCTGGCGGCCCCGGGTTTTTGGCACAAAAAAGCCCCGCTGTAAAAAACCAGCAGGGCTGTAAAACACAAATAAAAGTTTGTTATTTAACCACTAAAACGGAACGTCCGTCCTTTTGGTCCGAATACGGATCCAACGTGTTTTTGCCGTCAATCACGTACAAGAATTTGTACGTACCGGGCGCGATGGAAAGCGTCGTTTCCCAATAGCCGTTACGCTTGGTTAAGGCTTGCGGTTTAGCCATGGTAAAACCACTGACCACCGCCACCTTATTTCCTTCCCCATACCAGCGGAAGGTTACACGGCGGTATTTGCTGCTCTTGGGATTTACCGCCACCCACACGCTTTGTTTAGGGGCTTCGGCTGCCTTTTCTGCCTGCTTGGCAGCGGCTTTGGCGGCCTCTTGCGCCTGTTTTTCCTCCGCCGCTTTTTTGGCTTCCTGCGCCAGCACGGCCGTTACCGGGATTTCCACCGGTTCCGCCGCCGGAACAGCTGCCTGCACGGGAACATTTTCTTCCACCACAATCGTTTCCGCCTCGGCCGGGAGCACGGGCGCTTGCACCTCTTCCGCTTGTTCCGCACGCGGAGCCCGGGCAGACGCGTCAAACACGCGGGCCGCAAAATACTTGTAAATAAAAAAGCCGAAGACACACAAAAAGATGAGATCCAAAATGATCAGAAACAGCCACAAATCTTTGTTTCCGGCGGGTTTTGCTTCTAAATCTAGATTTTCGTTTTCCATAGTGGTCCCTGAAAAAAAGCGGGCGAAGGGAATCGAACCCTCGTCTAAAGCTTGGGAAGCTTCCATTCTACCATTGAACCACGCCCGCATAGCGTAAGTCCGCTTACTTATTTTAGCAAACTTTTAGGCGGCTGTGTACTTTTATTTTCCGTGCGGCAAAATATGCTGTACGTGCACGTTAAGCGTATGGATATATTTTAAGGCCTCTTCCCGTGAGGAAACAGCCCCTTCCACCTGTGCCACCGCTACCGCCTCCAAAATTTCGCCGATCTTGGGGCTGGGCGGCAGAGACAGCTCGTCCATGACGTCCCGCCCGGTAATCAGACGCGTGGGCTGGACCTTTTTGGGTTGGTCAAAAAATTTATGCAACAAAAGCGTCAGCACTTGCATGTGGCGCAAGGTTTTGCCCACGTTGGCCGTACGCTGGGCCTGGGCAATCGTCATCATCCGAGCGCCGCTTTTGGGTAAAATACGACGCAATTGGGCGTCCGTTACATAACTGGCGTAATCCGCCCAACACAACAGCAACATGGGCACGCCGGCATCGCCCAAGTCCCGAAAAAAGTGATAGGCCCCGCGGTCGGTAATTACGTCGTTGCTGGCCAAATTGGAAGGGCGCAAATGCTCGCCGATCATCGCACAAATCAGGCGGATATCTGCCCGGCTGAAATGGAGCCGCTCCAGCACGGCTTTGGCCATTTTGGCTCCTTTTTGCTCGTGGTAAAAAAAGCGCAGCCGGTCCCCCTGTACTTTGGCCGTGGCCGGTTTTGCAATATCGTGCAGCAGGGCCGTCATTTTATAAAGCGGTTTATTGGCGGCCAGCGGCGCCAGTTTTTTGGCATATTTAGGGAAGGCTTTCTGCAAATGGTCCAGCAAATACTCCATGCGTTTAAAAACGTCCAAAGTGTGCTTTAAAACGCCGCCTTTTCCGTAATATACCTCGGCGCAGGTGCGCTGAGGTTCCAACTCCGGGAAAATCGCAGTGAGCAAACCGCACGCGTCCATTTGCATCAAATTTTCATACGCCTTGGAAGTGGCAAACAAACGCTCCAACTCCTCGTGCACCCGTTCTCCGGCGGGCTGCACGATCAAGGCTGCATCTTTTTTTATCTGCGCAAGCGTGCGCGGCGAAATGGAAAACCCCAATTCTGCCGACGAGCGAAACGCCCGCAGCATACGAAGCGGATCTTCTTTAAAAACGCGCGGATGGCTGATGTCAATCACCCGGGCCGCCACGTCCTGCATGCCGTGCGAAACATCTACAATCTGGTTTTTCTTAAGTCTTTTTAAAAGGATTTTAGCCGTGCCTTCTTTTTGCGGGAGCACTTCTACTTGAGGCAAGGCACTTACCGGATAAGCCAGTGCGTTAAAGGCAAAGTCCCGGCGTAAGAGGTCGGCCTGCAGGTTCTTCCCCTGGTAGGCCGTCAAGTCCAATTGGATTTTTTCCTTGTGTGTAACCACACGCCACACGCCAAATTCCGCATCCATTTCAAACACGGCGGCCTTTAAGCGGCGGCCCAACTCATAAGCGGCGGTTTTAACGTCGGCAAGCGGGAGAGTTATATCTATGTCGGACGAATAACGCCTAAGCAAACTACTGCGCACAATTCCCCCCACGTAATGAGCGTGGGGGATGACTTCCTTTAAAATGCGCGCCAACTCAGGCAAGGGGTTCCTCCGCGGTGGCCGCTACGCCGCGCGTGGCCAGTTTGGCCACGGCGTCCTTGCGCAGCTCGCGCTTGAGCACCTTACGCAAGGCATTCTTGGGCAGGGCTTCCACAAATTCAAAATCGCGCGGGCGTTTGTAGTTGTCCAAATGCGTTTTGAGGAATTTTCTAAATTCGGCTTCGTTGAGTTCTACGCCTTCTTTCTTAACGGCGTAAAGTTTAATAAATTCGCCGCCGCGGCCATCCGGCACGCCGATAATGGCGCACTCTTCAATGGCCGGGTGTTCGCAAATAATGGCCTCCACCTGGGCCGAAAAGACCTTTAAGCCCTTGATGATAATCATGTCCTTTTTGCGGTCTTTAATAAAGATAAAGCCGTCGTCGTCCACGGTAACGATATCGCCCGTTTTAAACCAGCCGTCCTCGGTAAAGGCATCGCGCGAAGCGGTTTCGTTCCCCCAGTACCCGCGGAACACGTTGGGGCCTTTTACGCATAATTCCCCCTCGCTGTTGCGGGGGACTTCCTTTCCGTCGTCATCCAGTACAATCATGCTGACGGCCGGAATAGCCGGGCCGACCGATTTGATTTTTTGGAGCTCTTCGGTGTTCACACTGACTACCGGGCTCGTTTCCGTAAGGCCATAGCCTTCCAAAATCGGCACGCCAATCTTTTCTTCAAAACGGTCTTTGATTTCTTGCGTCAGCGGGGCCGCGCCGGATACGGCAAAGCGCACATTCTTAAACGGCCAAAACCGCAGATACAGACGCTTGAGGCCCTTGGCTTCTTTGGAAAGCACCGCATAAATTTGCGGAACGGCCAAAATAAGCGTTACCTTTTCCGTACCCATAGCGCCCAGCCATTTGCTGGCCGGCATCACGTTGGCCACAATGACCACCTTCAGGTTTAAATACAGCGGAATTACCACACACGTCGTCCACGCAAAGGAGTGAAACATGGGCAGCAGGCACAAAAAGCAGTCGTTATCGTTAATTTTAAAAATCTGTGCGCAGGAAATGACGTTGGAGGCCAAGTTCCCATGCGTGAGCATGGCCCCTTTGGGCAGACCTGTGGTGCCGGAGGTGTAGAGAATAAAGGCCAAGTCGTCCAGCCCGGCCTGTGCGGAAGCCGTTTCGTCGTGGAAGGTGGATTTTTCAATCTCTTCCCAAAATTTTTGCACAATCGGGCAGTCCGCCACGGAGGACGGGATTTCGTCCGTAGTAAAAATATACTTTACGGTGGGTAAATTGGGCAGACATTTGACGTAATGGCGGATAAACTCGGCCTGCGTGACCACCGCACTGGCGGCGGCGTTGTTTAAAATAAATTCAATCTCTTCGGGCTTGGTGACCATAAAGTTCATGGGAATACAAACGGCCCCCAGCTTATACAGACCGAAATTGGCCACTACGGTGTCAATGGCATTGCGGTGTGCCACGGCGACGCGGTCCCCTTTGCGGATACCGTGTTCAAAAAACATATCGGCGGCGCGGTCCACCTGCATTAAGAGTTCGTGATAGGAAACTTTTTTGCCGGTACCGGCCTCCACCAAGGCAATCTTGTCGGGGAAGCGGAAGGCACTGTCGGCCAAGGCTGTGTATAAATCTTTACGGCGAATCATAAGCACCTCTTTTTTAAAAGAAAGATAACCCTTTCCTAAATTTTAGTATAAATTAGGCCTGTCTGGGGTCTAAAATATCCCGAAAGGCGTCCCCCAGCAAGTTCCAACCCAGTACAAATAAGAAAATGGCTCCGCCGGGAGCGGCCACGGTATACCAATACGCAAACGGATGGCCGGGCGTACCCAGCACCCAGTTGCGCGCCATGGCAATCAGCTGCCCCCAATCGGCCGTGCCCGGCTGTGCCCCCAGGCCCAAAAACGAGAGCGACGCCGCCGTGAGCACCACGTAACCAATGTCCAAGCTGGCCACCACTACGGACGGATAAATGGAATTGGGCAAAATATGCCGCAAAAGCACCCGCGGACCACGCGCCCCCAAGGTGCGGGCGGCAGTGACGTAATCGCGCTGTTTGACAGATAAAATATCCCCACGTACGAGCCGCGCGTAAGAGGGCCATGCCACGGCGGTGAGCGCAATCATCATATTTTTAATATCCGGCCCCAGCATGGCGGCAATCACCATAGCCAGCACCAAGGACGGCACCGCAAACACAATATCGGTTAGGCGCATTAATATCTCATCCGTCTTGCCGCCGAAATACGCCGCCGCACCGCCGACGAACAACCCGATTAGAAAGGCAAAGAACGTAACGGTCAGGCCGATTTTAAAGGCCAGCCGCGCCCCCCACACCACACCGTAATACAGGTCGTACTGCTGTTCGGTGGTGCCGAACCAGTTTTGGGCAGACGGCGGCTGCGGCGCAATTTGATAACTTTTTTGCGGCAGCTGGTACGGATTATTGGGGTTTTGCACCGGCGCCAAAACGGGCGCGAACAACGCCACCAACAGAAAGAAGGACACGATAATCAGCCCCAAGAGCGAGGTTTTATTGGTGTAAATGCGTTTTAAAATACGGTCGTTAATCATATTACTCCAAGCGGATCCGCGGATCTACCGCCGTGTATAAAATATCCGAAAGCAAGTTCCCCAGCACAAACAGCACCGCCACCATAAGGGAAAAGCCCAAAATCCCGGCAATATCCAACTGCTGGGCCGCCAATACGCCAAAGCGGCCAATGCCCGGGTAATCAAAAATCGTTTCCACAATCACCGTGCCGCCCAGGAGGCGGATAAATTGGATGCTGGCTAAGGTAATCACGGGGATAATGGCATTTTTCCCGGCGTGCTTGTAGACCACCTGCCACTTGGTGAGCCCCTTGGCACGGGCCGTACGCACATAGTCTTTATTCAATTCCTCCAACATACTGGAGCGCATCACACGCACCATGAGTGCAAACGACCCGATACACAGCGTAACAGCCGGGAGCACCAAGTGCGAGAGCACATCAAAAAATACGCGCAAGTTGCCGTTTAGCAAGGCATCCACCAGCAAAAATCCCGTATATGTTTTAAAGGACATACCGTGGATAATCATATCCGTTTGGACGGAATACCCCCCCGGGGCAAACCAGCCCAGCTGGCCGTAAAACACCATTAAAAGTAGCAGCCCCAGCACAAAAATCGGCAGTGAAAACCCCCCCACCGAAATCAGCCGGGCCACAATATCCTTCCATTCGTCCTTGTGTATGGCAGAACCACACCCAAACCAAACGCCAAAGAAAACGACAAACAAAATGGTGATAAACGCCAGCTGGATAGTGGCGGGTAGGTACTCCTTAATCGCCTTGGCCACCGGCATATTGGCACTGGGGCTATAGCCTAAGTCCCCATGCGCTACATTGCCCAGCCAGCGCCCGTATTGTTTAAAAACATTGTCGCGCAGGCCGTACTCGCGGATGACCTCTTCCAGCGCGCCCATTTGGCGCGGGTCTTTTACGTACAGGGAGGCACGCATTTCCGGGCTCAGCCGTTGTGTAAGAAAAAACAATAAAAACGTAACGCCCAGCACCACTAACGGCAACAAAAGCAGCCTGCGTACGATGTAATTTAGCATAAATCTTCCCTATTTGCGGTAGGCGCGAACCACCGCCAACACCACATTAAACGCGGCAAAGAATTCCTTTAGCAATAATTTTTCCGTCAGGGCATGGCACCCGCGGCAGCCAACGCCTAAATTCGGCAAGGTGAACCCCTTGCCACTGAGTATATTGGCATCGCACCCGCCGCCGGATGCCGCCGGACGCACGGAGATGCCCAAGGTTTTGGCTGCAGCTACCACGCTCCGCACCATGGGATGAGAAGCGGGAACGTTCACCGCCGGATACCGTTTGAACGGCACAAACTTGATCTCCGGCTTATGCAAGTGGCCGTCCACCTCTTTGGTAAAATGTTCCACGGCCTCGTCAAAACAGGCCTTCATGTGGGCGGTTTGGGCGGCCAGTTTTTCGTCCTTTAGGCTGCGCGCCTCGCCCTTTAAATACAAATCGTCCATTACCACATTGGTGGCCTTTCCACCCTGAATAATACCAAAATTGGCCACAGTTTCGTCGTCCACGCGCCCCAGCTTCATGCGGGAAAGCGCATACGCCGCCACCTCTACAGCCGAGATACCTTTTTCCGGGCAGGCCCCGGCATGCGCCGCTAAGCCTTTAATCCAAACCTCAATCGTATTGACAGCCGGGCCTTGAATCAAAAGTTCGCTTACTTCCTCATTATCCAAAATTAGCCCCTCGCGGCCCTTTAGGTGGGAAATATCCAAATTTTTGGCGCCAGCCATGCCGTTTTCTTCCGTCAGGGTGAAAATCACTTCCACAGGCGGATGTGGTAGATTTTCCTCTTTTAAGGCTTGCAGTACTTCCAAAATAATAGCCACGCCCGCTTTGTCATCGGCCCCCAAAATGGTGCTGCCGTCCGACGTAACATAATCCTCGTGCACCACGGGGTGAACCCCTTTGCCTGGGGAAACCGTATCCATATGGGCGCAAAGCACAATGGGCGCACTCTCCACCGTTCCCGGGAAAAAGCCAATCACGTTTCCCTGGGCGTTGGTGGGGTAGTTCTGCCCGGCATGGTCCACCTCTACATGGCAGCCCAGCTGCCGCAGTTTTTTGACGAGCAGTTCCTGCATGTTTTTTTCATCAAAGGACTCGCTGTCCGTGCGAACCAGCTCCAAAAAGATGTTCAGTAAATTGGTTTCGTTCTTGTTCATACTTCCTCCGAAACGGCGGCCGCACTTTTTTGGAATTTAAACGGCAGCACGCCGCAAGCGCACTTGTGTTTTTGAAAAATCTCTTTTAGCATAAGAGGGGTTGTTTGGCAGTCCGCCACCGCATACGGACAGCGCGGCGCAAACGGACAGGCCCACGCGGCACGCTCCGGATGCTCCTGCACCGCGGCTGAAATTTCCGGCCGCTTGGACACCGAAGGAACGGCCGACAGCAAGGCCTGCGTGTAGGGATGCTGCGGATTGGTAAACAGTTCTTCCGCCGGGGCGTATTCCACCAAGCGTCCCTGGTACATAACGGCAATATCGTCGCACAAAAAACGGGCTACGGCAAAATCGTGCGTGACAAACAGCATGGATAGGTTGCGCTTTTGCTTAATTTCTTTCAGTAAATTTAAAATTTGCGCTTGCACGGAAACGTCCAGCGCGGAGACGGGCTCGTCCGCCACTAAAATTTTGGGGCTTAACGCCAACGCGCGGGCAATGCAAATGCGCTGGCGCTGGCCGCCCGAAAATTCGTGCGGGTAGCGGTCCAACTGGCTTTCGGACAACCCTACCGCGGCCAACAATTCCGCCAAAAAGGCTTGGCGCTCGGCACGGTCTTTTTTAAGATTATGGATATCCAGCGGCTCGCTTAACAGCTGGCGCACGGTCATGCGTGGGTCCAAGCTGGAATACGGGTCCTGGTACACCACCTGCATCACGCGGCGCAATTTTTTAAATTCACTTTTGGACAAATGCGGCACGTCTTTCCCGTTGGCAAGCACGGTTCCGGCGGTGGGTTTTTCAATTCCCAAGAGAACCTTGCACAGCGTACTCTTGCCACAGCCAGACTCCCCAACCAGGCCCAAGACGTGGTTTTCCTGCAGGGTAAGACTGACGTCCCGCAGGACGGATTTTTCGGTATTGGGACCGAAAAAATGGCGGCGGGTATACGTTTTGTACAAATGTTCTATGACCACAGGTGCGTTCATTTTCCCTCCCGCAGCCAGCAACGCGTCTGCCGTCCGTTTTCCACAAATAAAGGCGGGCAGGTTTTGCGGCATTTTTCCGTTGCGTGCGGACAGCGCGGCGCAAACGGACAGCCCGGAACCGGGTCCCCCGGCACGGGAGGATGCCCCGTAATGACCGGTAGTACACGCTCTTTCTTATGCACGGACACGAGCGAACCCAAAAGCCCCTGCGTGTACGGGTGAAGCGGCCGCGCAAACAGTTCCGCCGCCGGAGCGTATTCCATACATTGCCCCGCATACAGAACCAACACATCATCCGCCACTCCGGCCACAACGGCCAAATTGTGGGTGATAAATACAGCAGACATTTGGCTTTCGCGCTGTAAATCTTTAATCAGCTTTAAAATCTGGGCCTGGACGGTTACGTCCAGAGCGGTGGTGGGTTCATCTGCCACCAGCACATCCGGCGAAAGAGCCAAGGCCATGGCAATCATCACCCGCTGGCACATACCACCCGAAAATTGAAATGGATATTCGTTAAGGCGTTTTTCGGGCTCCGCAATGCCCACCTTCGCCAGCAGGCCGGCGGCTTGCTGGCGTGCTTCTTTTTTGGAAATTTTGCGGTGGGCCAAAATGGTTTCTACCAGCTGTTCGCCAATAGTCAATACGGGGTTTAAGCTGGAGGCGGGGTCTTGGAAAATCATGGAAATTTTATTGCCCCGCAATTGGCGCAAAGACTCGCGTGAAAGGGCGTAAAGATTTTGGCCTTTGTAGAGCACTTGGCCACCGCTTACACGTGCGGTGGGAGGCAACAAGCGCAGCAGCGACAAGGCATGCACGGTTTTGCCGCTGCCGGATTCCCCCACCACGCCCAACACACGCCCTTTGGGCAGCGTGTAAGAAAGCCCGCGCAACACGGGAACAGGGCTGCGGTCGGTAGAGAACTCTATTTGTAAATCGCGCACTTCAAGCACGGGGGCAACATTCGGTTTCATCTCTTTAATTATTATACCAATTTACTAAGCTGCACCGACAACCGCTGGGGCCTTGCAGGCCGGGCGGATTTTCCCCAAACAAACGACTCCGCTCCACACACACGCTCCGCCAGGGCGCACCCATTTGTACATGAAACTCCCCGGGCTCACGCCCGGGGTTTCTTTTCATCCGAACAATTCCATTGTTCGCCCCAAATCTTCTTTTC
>CAKUMH010000003.1 GCA_934667625.1 uncultured Elusimicrobiales bacterium | reverse complement strand
AAAAAGTCATGCTGGAAGGTTTTAGTCCAGCATCTCTTCCTTATGGATAACGACGAACGACAACAACGAGACCCTGGACAGAAACCTTCCAGGGCGACGACCTAACAACAGAACGACACAAGTGGTAGATTCTGAATCAAGTTCACAGTGACGGCGCTTTGTTTAATGACTACAAGGGGACAAAAGAAGGATGCGAAAAAATTATCCGCGGGTGGAGTCAAAGTGCTTTTTGTTGATGAACATTTCGGATTGTTCGGTGGCCCGGTTGAGCTGTTTTTCAAGCTCCAGCGCGGCGGCGTCCATATCCTCGTAAGAGCGGACATAAACGGCTTTTCCGTACGTCAGCGCCGTTTTGCCAAAAGGCAGCGGTACGCGCATCTTGTCCCACGAGCCCACTTTAATTTTGTGGCTCAGCGCAGTGCCCACGGGGATAATCGGCAGGCCGGTTTTAAGCGCCAGGAACAAAATGCCGTGCTGCACCTTGTAAATCGGGCCGCGGGGGCCGTCCGGCGTGAGCATAGGGTGGTAGCCCGCCTCGGCAATGTTTTTTAGTTTAATAAGCGCCCGGGCGCCGCCACGGGTGGTGCTGCCGCGCACGGCCTTCATGCCGAATTTAGGCAGACAGCGGGCAATGTATTCTCCGTCGTCGCTTAAGCTGATGAGCGCGCAGATCTTCTGCCCGCGGTAAGGATACAATAAAAAGAGCTGTTGGTTGTGCCAAACACCAAAGATATAGTTTTTGCCTTCTTTTTCCAACTGTTCCGCTTCTTCGCTTTTGAACCAATAAATGCGTGTCGTCCACCCTAAGAACAATGTGTACCAGTAGGCTAAGGTAGAGCCGACAACGTGCTTCCACGAGATTTTTTTCTTTTCCAGCGAAGTAGGTTGAAACATTATTTTTTTCCTTTTTTACGGTTCTTTTGCCACGGCACCAAAAAGACCGTGCTCATGCGGGGGGACAGTACGCCCTCCGATAAAGATAAATCAATTTTTTCCGCGCTTAACTTTTCTAAAATGACGGGCAGGGCCTTTTGTGCCAGGGTGTTTTCCAGGCGCACGGCCTCGCGCAAGAGTTTTGGCGCCGCCGCCGCACCGAAGGGGGGCAGGTAAACAAACTGCAAATCCAAAATTTCGCACTCTTCTTTTTGCGCCTGCTCTTTTACCAGCTCCGTCACAAAACTGACGGCGCTTTTTAAAAATTCCAATAGCACGATAATTGCGGCGGCCTTGCGGTCCTCGTTTTGAATTTGCGCCAAAAACGGTTCTATTTTGTCTCCCAGCGTGACGGCGCAGGCGCTGAACATTTCCTTGTGGATAGCGCTGGTGTCGTCCAGCTCCCAGTGTGCGTCTTGATTAAATTCGTACACCACGCCCGGATCCAACAGTTTAAAAATGGAAAGAATGAACGCCGTTACCTCGGCTTCACTGGCAAAGCCCGCCCGGCGCAAAAGCGGCAGCTCGCGCAGGAGCCGGCGCAAAATTTCGCGTTGGCGGGAGGGAATTTTAAAGCGTTTGATTTTTCTCATATCTTTCCTTTAGGGACGGTTTACGCCGGGACTTTTTATATGCGGTAAAAGCCGCCGCGTAAAACGTCCGGCGGAGCCTATGAGTAGGCTCCGCGCGGAGTAAAAGACTTATTTTTTGTTTCTGCGGGTGCGTTTAATGACCGTTTTGCCTTGTCTAGCGGGCTTGGCGGCCTGTTCGCTGACAAACGCTTCCACATTATGCTTGACGGCGGGTTTGGCGGCAGGCTTTTTGTTGAATTGACTGCCGTCGTTATTTTGGCCGTGGCTCCAGGCGTACACCAGGGGCGTGGTGAGCGTGATGGTGCTGTATACACCGGCAAGACAACCCACCAGCATGGCAAACGCGAAGGAGTTGATCACTTCCCCGCCAAAGAAGAACAGCACCACGAGCGCGAAGAGCACCGTTAAGGTGGTGATAATCGTGCGCGAGAGCGTTTCGTTAATGGAGAGGTTGATAATTTCGCCAAAGCTCATTTTGGGGTGGAGGCGGAAGTTTTCGCGCATGCGGTCAAAAATGACGATGGTGTCGTTAATGGAGAAACCGGCCACCGTTAAGAAGGCCGCCACGACCACCAGGTCAATTTCGCGCTGGGTGAGCGAGAACGCCACCGCCATGACAAACAAGTCGTGGAACAGGGCGACCACGCCCGAAATGCCCCACAAAATGTTGCTAAAGCGAAACGCCACGTAAATGATGATAAACACCAGCGATAAAAGAATAGACCACAGGGCTCTTTCCGTCATGTTGTCGCCCACGGCCGGGCCCACGGAGTTGGTGAGCAGCACGGTGTAGGGCACGTTTAACGTGTTGAGCGCTTTTTCAATGCGGGCTTGTACGACGCCGACTTCGTCCGCGGTGCTCTTTTCGCTGATGGCGTAGGAATTGTCCCCGAACGATTGCAGTTCGGAATTGGCGCCCGTGTTGGTAAGCGCGGCGCGGATGTCGGACATGTCTACGGGGGTTTCAAACTTTACCTGCACCATGGTGCCGCCGGTAAAGTCAATACCCATGTTAAATCCTTTGGTAAAAAAGCAAATCACACCGCCGATAAGCAGCAAGGCAAACAGCGTGAAGTAGACTTTTCTGTATTTAAGGAAATCAATGTTTGTTTTGGGAAGTAATTTCATCATAAGCTGATCTCCTTGGTGTTGGTGGTCAGGATTAGTTCATAAATGGCGCGCGTAACAAACACGGCGGTGAACAAGCTGACAACCAAGCCGATGATAAGCGTAACGGCAAAGCCCTTTACAGGCCCGGTGCCAAACTGCAGCAAGCACGCACCGACGATAATGGTGGTGATGTTGGAGTCAAAAATGGCGGACCAGGCTTTGTCGTAACCCAGGTTGATAATTTCGTACACGGGTCTAAGCAAGAGTTTTTCCTCGCGCATACGCTCAATAATCAGCACGTTGGCGTCAATGGCCATAGCCAAGGACAAAATCATACCCGCGATACCGGGCAGCGTGAGCGTGGCGGAGAAGTAGCTCATAATCGCCACGGTGAACACGAAGTTGAGCAAAAGCGCAATGTCGGCAATGACGCCGGCAGCCTTGTAGTAAATCGCCATAAAAAGCAGAATGACGATAAACGCATAGAAGGACGCGGACAGACCGGATTTGATAGAGTCTTCACCCAAGGTCGGGCCGATGGTCTTCTTTTCAATCACGCGCACAGGCGCGGGGAGCGCGCCGGCTTTTAACACAATGGAAAGCGAGCGGGCTTCTTCGGGCGTGAACGTGCCGGAGATGCGGCCGTCTTTGGTGATGCGGGCCTGCACCACGGGGGCGGATTGGATGGTGTTATCCAAAATAATCGCCAATTGCTTGCCAATGTTGGCACCCGTAAGCTGGCCGAACTTTTTGCTGCCCTCGGCGTTAAAGGTGAAGGATACCTCGGGGTAGCCGTTGTCGCCCATCATGACGACGCGGGCGTTTTCCAGGTCGGCCCCGGTAACGGTGGCCTTATCGGTTACCAAGCTGTATCCCGTTTCTTTGTTGCGCATAATTTGGTAGCCTTCCGGCACGAGTTTGGCAATTTCGGGGATTAAGACGCCGTTGTCGTCAAACGGTTTGTCAGTGGCTTCCAGTTTTTCAATCGCTTTTTGGGCGGCGGCGGTGTCGTTTTTAACGATGCGGAACTCCAACATGGCGGTTTTGCCGATGAGTTCTTCCGCGCGCTGCGGGTTGGAAACGCCGGGCAATTGCACCATAATCCACTTATCGCCCTGGCGGGTGATTTGCGTTTCGGCCAGACCGTATTGGTCAATGCGGTTGCGGATGATTTCCACCGCGCGGGCCATGGCTTCGTTGAGCGGTTCCTTGGCGCTTAATTTGGAAACGTCCAGCTCTAAAAGCAAGCTGGAGCCGCCTCTTAAGTCCAAGCCCAAATTGAGCATTCTTTTTGGGCGTTCGCCCAGCGTGTCTAATTTTTCACGCTCGGCCAGCGGTTTGGAGTACCACTTGTAGTTGGGGTAAATTAAATACAAAGACCCCAGTAAAATGGCGATGATGAGTCCCCACTTTACGGCTAATTTGTTAGACATTACTTGGAGCCTCCTTCTTTGGCAACAGGTTGTTTTTCGTTTACAAATCCGACGATAGCGGTTTTAAGCACGGTCAGTTTTACGTTTTCGGCCACTTTTACTTCAAGGGCGTTGTCCTTAAAACCGGCCACGGTGCCGACAATTCCGCCGGGAATGATGACCTGGTCACCCTTTTGCAGGGCGTTGACCTTGTTCATCAGTTCCTGCTCGCGCTTTTTTTGCGAGCGGGCCGGAAAGAAAATGAATACCAGCATAAAAGCCAGCAGCAGGAACCAAATAAACATTCCGCCGCCTTGGGCTGTCGTTTCCATAGGTTACTTCCTCCGATTAGATATAAAAATACATACAGTTATTTTAGCATATTTCCCGTCGTTTCGGACGGCGGGAAATATGGGGGTGTTCTTTCGCGCGAAAACGGGGGCTATTTTTGGGGCAGGAAGGTGGTCATCAGCGTAAGGAGCGCCTGTTCCTGCGGGTGTTGGGTGTTGAGGGGAAAAACCTGCGTGCCTTGTTCGTCGGTGACGACGGCATAGTCCTCTTTAATATCAAATACCGTGCGGCGGGCCTGCGTGTCAAACAAGCTGTGCCCGAAGAAGCCGCGCGGCTGGGGGAGGTTCAACAGGTCCAGCACGGTGGGGGCAATATCCAGCTGCGAGGCAAGCGGGTTTTTTGTCAGTGGCCGCGCCAGGGGCTTTTTGGTGATGATGATAAACGGGAGATTGTCAAATTCGGCCCGGTACGGTTTAAACAAGCGGTTGGTGGGAGTGTTGGAATAAGACGGGTGGTCGGGCGTGATAAGCACCAAGGTATTCTCGTCAAGCAGACCGTCTTTTTCCAGGTGCGCGAGAAAGCGCTTTACATCCTGCCCGAAACGTGCAAACGCGCGCGGCAGGGTGGGAATGTCGTAAAATTCCGCATCTATTTCCTCGTATTCTTCGCCCAAGTAATCCAACCGTCCCAGCGGCACGTGGGAATCTACCGTAAGTAGCGTTAGGAAAAGCGGCCCGTCGCTGTGCGTTTTTAAGTATTCGCCCGCGTACTCAAAAAGTTTGCGGTCCGTAAGGCCCCACCAGTCAATGTACTTTTTATATTCGGGGCGGGTTTCAAAATAGGTGGCACCGATGACTTCGTCAAAGCCGGCCTGGTGGAAGAGGATGTTTTCGTCCATATAAGTTTCGTTGGCGCCGCGCAAAAATGCCGTGTGAAAACCGTGCTTTTGGAGCTCTTTGACAAACGAAACTGGGTAGGCGTTTTCGTACGCGAGCTGGGCGTATGGGTGCGAGGTGAAAATGACCGACAGGCCGTACAGCGTGGAAAGCGTAACGTGGCGCAGCGAGGCGGCGGGATATTTTTCAAACAGTTCGTCCAAGGGGGCGCTGGCCTGTGGGGGAATGTTGGGATTAAAACGGTGCAGGTATTTGTTGGAAAGGGATTCGGACGCAATCAAAATGACGCGCTTGTAGTCCTTACCAACACCCGTGTTTTGGGCGGAAAAAATGTTGTACTGCCGGGCCAGCGGCTCCAAGGCGGGCGGCAATTCGGCCTGACGCGCTTGCGGGCGTTTGGCCAGCACGGCATTAACCGTGTAGACAACGGACGGGGGAAGTAAATAGGAAGTATAAAAATTATCCGGCTTAGGCAAAAGGCGCAGGGGATTTGCTATATACAAAAGGAACAAGCCGGCCAGGCAGACGGCTAAGCGGCGCAGGGCATTTTGGCGCGGGGACGGGGCAAAATACCGCTTGGCGGCAAACAGACAGAAGCCGGCCAGCAATATAAAATAGGAGATGACGCGCCAATCGGTCAGAAAGCCGTAATCTCCGCCTTCCATGGTGTTGAGGTATTTTGCGCCGAAACGTTCCTTAAAGTACCACAGCAAAATCAGGTCCGCCGTGAGCGTTAGGTAATACACAAAGGCCGCGGCCGCCGGCACCCATTTGTTTTTTATACCCAAGAAATTTAACAGGGAAAGGAGTGCTCCTAAAAATAAAAATTCGCACACGAGCTTGGCGCACCCGGCTGCGGCAAAATTAAGCACCGTCAAACGGTCCAGCTGGTTGAGCCCAAAGGTGCATAAAAGCACGGCGGGCAGACTGAGCACGAGCAGGAATTTCCAGTCGTTTTGAAAGGGGGATAAAAGGTATTTTTTGATGAAAGCCATGTCTGTTTCTCGTCCGTTCAATTTGTTATAATATTATATCTTAATTAAGGACCTTTGGCTCCTGGCCCGGTCGTTGTGGCCGGCAGGACCATAGCGCAAACCAAAATGGAAAATAAAGACTTAGAAACCAAGCGCCACTCGTGCGCGCACGTTATGGCGCAAGCGGTGCAGCAGTTGTTCCCCGGTACCAAGCTCGGTATCGGCCCGGCGATTGAAAACGGCTTTTACTACGATTTTGACTGCCCCCATCAGTTCACGCCCGAGGACCTCAAGGCCATTGAAACCAAGATGAAGGAAATCATCAAGGCCCGCCAGCCCTTTGAGCGTAAGGAAATGAGCAAAGCCGAAGCCAAGGAATTTTTTACTAAACGCGGCGAAACGTACAAATTGGAATTGTTGGAGGACCTGCCCGACGGACAGATTACCGTCTACCTAAACGGCGACTATGCAGACCTCTGCCGCGGCCCGCACGTGGAAAACACGGGCAAGGTGAACAGCTTTAAACTGACTACGATTGCCGGTGCCTACTGGCGTGGGGACGAAAAGCGCCCCATGCTCCAGCGCATTTACGGTTTGTGCTTTAACACAAAGGATGAATTAAACGCATACGTCAAACAGCAGGAAGAGGCCGCCAAGCGCGACCACCGCAAACTGGGCCCGGAACTGGACCTGTTTAGCATTAACGACCACGTGGGCCCGGGGCTTATTTTAATGCACCCCAAGGGCGGTATGCTGCGCAAAATTTTGGAGGACTGGATTAAAGAACAGAACCTCAAACGCGGCTACGACTTGGTGGTCAGCCCGCATATTGCGCGCCTGCATTTGTTTGAAATCAGCGGCCATGCCGGTTTCTATTCAGACAGTATGTTCCACCCCATGGAAGTGGACGGCGAAAAATACCAGATTAAGCCGATGAACTGCCCCTTCCACGTGGAAATTTATAACACGCATTTGAGAAGCTACCGTGATTTGCCGTTGCGCTTTTCCGAATTAGGCACGGTGTACCGCTATGAACGCTCCGGCGCCTTGCACGGGCTTTTGCGCGTGCGCGGGTTTACGCAGGACGATGCGCACATCTTCTGCACGCCCGAGCAGGTGGAGGACGAAGTTAAACAATGCTTTGAGTTCGCTATGCACATTTTTAAAACCTTTGGTTTTGAAAAATATGCCGTGGAACTTTCCACCCGCGACCCGGAGCACCCGGAACATTTCACGGGAGACGTGGCCGACTGGGAACGTGCCGAAAACGCCTTGAAGCACGTGCTGGAAACGAATCATATTCCGTACACGACGCACGCGGGCGAGGCCGCCTTCTACGGCCCCAAAATTGATATTAAGGTAATGGACGCCATTGGCCGCTTGTGGCAGCTGTCCACCATCCAGTTTGACTTCAACCTGCCCCAGCGCTTCAACCTGGAATATGTGGCCCCGGAAGGCCGCAAACGCCCGATTATGGTGCACCGCGCGATGTTCGGCTCTATTGAACGCTTTACCGGTGTGATTATTGAGCACTATGCGGGTTGGTTCCCGCTTTGGCTGGCCCCCGTGCAGATTAAACTGCTCACGCTGACCGACGAGCAAATTCCGTTTGCCAAGGAAGTGGCGGCCAAGATGCGCGAAGCGGGCTTACGCCCCGAGCTGGATATCCGGCCGGAAAAATTGGGCCTCAAAATCCGCGAGGCGCACCTGCAGCGCATTCCGTACACGGCCATTATCGGCGCCAAAGAGGCGGCCGAGGGCAAGCTGACGATCCGCTTAAAAGGCGGCGAAAACACGCAGCCCCTGGCGGTGGATGAAGTGATTGCCAAGATGTTGGAGGAAGTGAAATCCTACAGCTTGACTAATCTGTTAAAGTAGTTTTACGTGACTGAAAAAGCCCCGCTTTACGGCGGGGCTTTTTTTGTGTACAATGGAGGAGTCAGACGTAAAAATTAACTCTCACGGACTCAGCAAATGAAAAACCTAACTAAATTGGCGGCGCTGCTGGTAACGGCCACGGTGCTGCATGCAACGTCTTTGACGGGCAAAGAAATTAAGGTTCCGTCTATTGACGATTTGTCCCTGCGCGAGCAGGTCGGGCAGACTATTATGCCCCGGATTAACATCGGCGAACAAAAACAATGGAAGCAGCTGGTGCTTAACGGCGAAGTGACGGGCTTCTTCATTAAAACGAAGGAAGGGTTGGTGACGCATCCCGTTATTACGGCCGAAAACCAAAAACGCTACATTGCCAAACAACGCAAACAACTTTTAAAAACCATCCGCGATTTAAATAAATGGGCCGCCAAAAGTCCGCACGGCATTCCGCTTTTGCTGGCCTTTGACTACGAGGGCGGCACGGTAACCTCTCCTATGTATATGGGGCTTAAACAGATGCCGTCCAACATGCTTTTGGCCGCTTCCGGCGACGAAAAAGTGGTGGCCGATATGTACGACGCCCAAGCCAAGGAAATTTTACTCTCCGGCGCCAATACGGCGCTCGGCCCGGTGACGGACGTCAACTCCAACCCGCTTAACCCGATTATTCAAACCCGCTCGTTTGGCGATAACGCCGCCCAGGTGGGCAAGTTCTCCGCCGCCGCTGTGCGCGCGCTGGAGGGGAACAAGGTGCCGGCCTTTGTAAAGCACTTCCCCGGCCATGGCGATACGGCCACCGATTCGCACCGTGTACAGCCGGTGACGGATATGGAACCGCAGAAACTGTGGGAAACCCATATTTCCGCCTTTCAGCCGGCGGTGGATGCGGGCGTGAGCGGGGTGCTTAGCGCCCACGTGGTGTACCCGCAGGTGGATGCAGAAAATTCTGCCATGTTCTCTACCAAAATTATGCGTGATATTCTGCGCGGTAAAATGGGCTTTAAAGGCGTGGTGGCCACCGACGGTCTGGATATGGGTGCCGTGAAGGATGTGCCGCTGGAGGAAATCATCCGCCGCTCCTACAATGGCGGCAACGACATTTTGCTTTTGAGCGGCGCGCCGAACGATACGGCGAAGGCACTTACGTATCCCAAACGCGCGGCGGACTATGTGGAAGTAATGTCCAAAGTCGTCAAGCCGGAAATTAATGTGGGGGAAGTGCGCCTCTCGGCCGAGAAGGTGTTAAACCTTAAAAAGCAGCTGGGGCTTTTTGGCAAGCGCACGATTGAAAAGAACACGGGCTTTGACGCGGCCTCCCGTCAAGCGGCGCAGCGCGGCGTGACCCTGGTGCGCGACACCCAAAAACTCATCCCGCTGACGGACAAGGAACAGCGCGTATGCACGGTGTTTTTTGCAGACGGCATTTTTAGCCTGCAGTTGAAATCCTTTGTTGACACCCTGACCAAGGGCGGCAAAACGGTGGACGCCGTGTTTGCCGGACGCACGCCCACCGAAGAGGACGGGGAGGCGGCGCGGGCCTGCATGGCGGGGGCGGATGTGACGATTTTGGGCACCTCCCGCACGAGCGCTATGGATCCGGACCAGTTAAAACTGGTCAGCGAGCTTTTGGCCACGGGCAAAAAACAGAACCGCCCGGTGGCGCTGGTGTCTTTGCTTAACCCGTACGAAATTACGCTCTATCCGCAGGCCAAGACAGTGGTGGCCCTGTACGGCCCGACGAAAGACGCGGCGGATGTGGCGGCGGAAATCTTTTTGGGCTTGCGCCAGGCACAGGGCAAATTGCCCATTGCTCTGCCCGTAAACACGGAAGTAACGTTTGCGGAAAAGGGCGACGTTTCCGGCGTGTAGACGCGTGGGCGGGCGTAAAACCCGTTGCTGTTTTTTCACAACTCCCCTGCCAAAAGCGGGGGAGTCTTTTATACTCAGCGTTTACGGAGACAAAAAAATCCCCGGGTATGTGCCCGGGGACGTTGCAAAAAATAATCCAAGTTTACGGAATGGAATCCATAATTTTGCGCAGTTCTTCCTCGCTCTTGTCGCGCACTTCCACCGTTTTTTCCTTGCCTTTGGCCCCTTTCACGATGATAATGCTCTCTTCACCTACGTTAAAGAAATCGGACAGGAAGGTCTTCATCAGGGCGTTGGCGGCGTCGTCATCCACTTTTTTGTTTTGGATTTTTACGCGCAACACACTGCCGATACGGCTGATAACTTCGTTTCGGCCGGCGGTGGGGATTAAACGGACTTTTATAATCATATACCCTCCAAATTTTTGGCAAACAAACTGCTGCCGAGTCGCGGCAAGGTGGAACCTGCTTCTACCGCTAATTTAAAATCTTCGCTCATTCCCAGGGATAAGTACCGCTCCCCGGTGGGAAAATCTGCGTCAAAGGCTTGTTTTACTTCGCTAAACAGGCGCTTTAAGGCGGTCTCATCCGCCCCCTGCGGCGCAATGGCCATATAGCCGCACACCTTCAGGCGGGGCAAGCCGGCCAGTTCGCGCGCCAATTGGCGGGCTTCGTTTAGCGGCAGCCCGGACTGAGTGTCTTTGTCCGTCAGCTTTATCTGCACCAGGCCGCGCAAACATTTTCCTTGCGGCGTGTGTTTGTCCAGCAGGGCGGCCAGCTCTGCGCTGTCTAACGAATCAATAAAATCAAAGAATTGGGCGGCCTTGGCCGCTTTATTTTTTTGCAAATGCCCGATAAAATGTTTGACCGTTTTAAACGGGGCAAAAGCGGGGCTGGTCCACCGGGTGAAGGCCTGCTGCACGCGGGACTCGCCGATGTGGCAAATAAGCCCGCGTTTTAAAAGAGCCAGCACATCCTGGTCTGCCGCGTATTTGGTAACGGCCATCAGCGTTACTTCGCTTCTGTCCCGTCCGGCCCGGCGGCAGGATTCCTCCAACGCTGTTTGCACTTGCTGCCAGTTTTGAAGGAGTATTTCTTCCCGGTTCATAAAAATCCCTTGACATATTATACAAAATTTACTTTAATTAGTCATTTTTTACCGGCGGGGCCTTCCGCGGTGCGCACAGATTTAATACAATATACTTATGCAACAGAGTACACGCAAGGGAATGCTGATTATTTCGCTGGCAAACGGCCTTTTACTGTTTGGTTACGGGCTGTCGCTTCCCTTTTTTACCATCTACCTCATCACCCAGCGCGGCCTGACGCCCGCCCTGGCCGGGCTCGTGATTGCGCTGGCGGGCTTATCGCGCTGCGTTTCCAGCGCGATTAGCGGCGAGCTGGCTGACGCCTTCGGCCGTAAAAACGTGATGATGTGGGGGCTATTTTCGCAAATTGTGGCCATGTTTGCCTTGGGGCTGTGCATTGAACTTAAGGTAAACGTGGGGTGGATGCTGGCGTGGTATTTTTTGACCACTTTTTTGGGCGCTTTTTTCCGCCCGGCTTCCAATGCGTGGGTGACGGACAACACCACCCCTAAAGAACGGGTGGAGGCCTTTGGTATTATCCGCATAGGGCTCAACATTGGCTGGGCGGCAGGGCCGGCCGTGGGCGGATTTTTGGTGCGCTATTCGTACAGTTTGGCCTTCTTTTTTACGGCGCTGTTGTACGCGGTTACCATTTTGTATCTGGGCCGCCTGATTACGGACAACCACCAGCCGTGCAAATCCCGCAAGCCGAGTTTTGTTTCCACGCTGCTGGCCTTAAAGGATATGCGCTTGGCCAAAATTTGTTTTTATGTACTGCTGATTACGGCCGTCAATTCGCAGCTGGTGGTGGGGCTTTCCGTGCATTGCAAGCAATACCTGCACATGCCGGAGTATTACATCGGGTGGTTTTTTACTATCAACGGGCTGGTGGTGGTGTTTTTGCAGTATTGGGGAAGCAAGCTGATGAGCAAAATCCGCCTCTCTACCGCTATGCTGATTGGGTGTTTGCTGTATGCGGTGGGGTTTGGCTCGGTGGGGTTTTTTAGCAGTTTTTTACTCATTGGCGTGGGCGTATTTTTGGCGGGTATCGGCGAGCTGCTCGTTTCGCCCGGGGAGCAAACGCTCACCTCCAACATTGCCTCGCGCGAAACGCGCGGGCGTTACTTGGGAATGCTGATGGTGTTTTACAATTTGGGTTCTGCCGTCGGATTTTTTATGGCGGGCGTGCTGGGTGATTATGTGGCCCCGCATTATTTGCCCGGCCCGTGGCTGCTGGTCGGCGCGGTAGCCGTGGCGGCGGGGATTGGCTTTTGGCGCATGCGCTACAGTCTGTCTGATGAAGAGGACGGAAAAACCAATGTGCCTGTGCCGATTAAAAAAGATACAATCACTTTAAACTGATATAAGAGGAGTTGTTATTATGAGAGGAATTATTTTTGCCTTGCTTACCCTGGTGGTGGGCGGACTGATTGGACTGGGGTTGGAAAAATTAGCGTCCTTTTTGCCCCAACAGCTGGACTACGCCTTAACGCGTGTGTACACCTTGGGCATCCACCCGCTGGCCATTTGCGTGAGCATTTGCGGCGCGATCGGGTTGGTGCTGGGGTACATTATCATTTCTAAATTTGTGCGGAAATAAGTATGCACCTGATTTTAGCTTCCAAATCCCCGCGGCGCATTGCACTGCTGAAGGACTTGGGCTTTACGTTTGATATTATTCCGTCCCAATCGCCGGAAAAGAGCGTAAAAAACCGCCCTTCCGCCCGCGTGACGGAACTGGCGGTGCAGAAGGCCTTTGACGTGGCCAAAAAATACCCCGGAGCGGTGGTGATCGGGGCGGACACATTGGTGTATTGCAAAGGGGAGATTATCGGCAAGCCCAAGGATAAGGCAGACGCCCTGCGCATTTTAAACAAGTTAAACGGCGCGTGGCAATCGGTTTACACGGGCGTGTGCGTGATGTGTTTAAACGAACACAAAATGCTTTACGGGTACGAAATTTCCAAGTGCAAGGCGCGGCGGTTGTCCGCGCGGGAACTGGAACATCTGGCCGGCAAACACATGGATAAGGCCGGCGCGTACGCCGTGCAGGACGAGGAGGACCCGTTTATTGAACGTATCGTCGGCAGCCGCAGCAATGTGGTGGGTTTTCCGGTGGAGTTTTTTCAACATTTATTTAAGGAGTTTTTGGAGTTATGAAGCAAACCGAATTAGTGATTATCGGCGCCGGCCCTGCGGGGTGCAGTGCGGCCGTTTATGCGGTGCGGGCGGGTGTTAAAACCGTGCTGGCGGGCGGAAGCGTCCCCGGCGGGCAACTGCTTACGACGCCGGATATAGAAAACTACGCCGGGTTTGAAAACCCCATCGGCGGATTTGATTTAATGGATAAAATGCACAAGCAGTGCAAACGTTTGGGTGTGGAATTTACTTCTGACGAAATTGTGAAGGTGGAGGGGGAGAAATCTCCCTTTACGCTGACGTGTGCGGACGGCACGCAGTACACGGCCCAAAGCGTGATTATCGCTACCGGCGCCAAGGCGCGCTGGCTGGGCCTGCCCGACGAAGAAAAATTTATCGGCCACGGGCTTTCCGCCTGCGCTACCTGCGACGGATTTTTTATGCGCGGCAAAACCGTGTGCGTGGTGGGCGGCGGCAATACGGCGTTTGAGGACGCGCTCTTTTTGGCGCAATTTTGCCCCGAAGTCAATTTAATCCACCGCCGCGACGCCTTCCGCGCCGACCAAGTAACGGTGGAAAAGGTGAAGGCCAACCCCAAAATTAAACTGGTGTTAAACAGCGTGCCGGTGGAACTTATCGGGCAAGAGGCGCTGGAAGGCGTGAAAGTAAAAAACGTCAAAACAGGCGAAGAAACGCAAATTGCCTGCTCCGGCGTTTTTGTGGCTATCGGCGCCGTGCCACAGACGGAATTTTTAAAGACGTCCTTAGTGGCGCTGGCGGACAACGGCCTGGTGCTGGCCGACGAGCGCACGCATACCACGATTGAAGGCATTTTTGCCGCGGGCGATTGCGCGGACAAATACTACCGCCAGGCGATTATCGCCGCCGGCTCCGGCGCCAAGGCGGGCATAGAGGCCGCCGCGTTTGTAAACCTGCACCGCTAAGAGAAAAAATTTTCCCCGCCGGTTTTGTATAGCGGGGATTTTTGTCTAATCCTATTTGGCACTTGTTCTTAGGCAAGCAGGAGCGTATACTATAAAAAAGGGGGACGTGTATGAAGAAACAAGTGCCGTATAATTTTAACGCAGAGAAGAATTTGGACATTTTGTCCAAGGCCGCTTTTTTGACAACCAAGTCGGGCAATAAAATCAATTCCATGGTCATCGGGTGGGGGGGAATCGGCATACAATGGCGCCTGCCGGTGTTTAGCGTCATGGTGCGCCAGAACCGCTTTACGTATAAACTGATTGAAAAATCGCGTGAGTTTACCGTCACCATTCCGTACGCGGCGCAGCCCAAGGCCGTGGCGGTGTGCGGCAGCGAATCCGGCCGGGACAAAGACAAGCTGGCCGCCTGCGGTTTAAAAACGCTGAAAGGACAGCAAATCGCCACGCCGGTGCTGGACATCCCCGGCATGCATTTTGAGTGCAAGGTGGTGTATGCCCGCCTGATGGGCGAAAAAAACCTCAACAAAGCGCTCAACGAATTGTGGTACCACAAGGAGCCGGAGGACTTCCACGTATTTTATTTCGGCGAAATTTTGGCCAGCTATATAACCGACTAGCCCAACAGTACCAAAAATAAGTACAATACACTTATGGACGATAAAAACTTCAAAAGCGGTTTTGCCGTATTGACCGGCCTGCCCAACGCGGGCAAATCCACCCTGCTTAATAATCTGGCGGGCGGGCTTTTGTCCCCCGTTACCAACAAACCCCAAACCACGCGCCAAAACATTTTGGCAATTGCCGAGGGGGAAAACTATCAGGTAGTGTTTGTGGACACGCCCGGCTTTTTAAAAGCGCAATACAAACTTCAGCAAACCATGGTGGGGTGTATTGACCGCGCCGTGAAAGAGGACGCAGACCTGGTGCTTTTTTTGGTGGATGCGTCGGCCGATTATGCGCTGAATGCGCCTTTGGTGGAAAAATTAAAAAACATTTATTGTCCCATTTTTTTGGTGTTAAATAAAATTGATTTAGTCCAAGATACCGCCGTGCTGGCCGCGCTGGAAGCACGCGTGAAGGCGGAGCTGAAAATTGAGCGGACGTTTCGCATTTCGGCCGCGAAGGGCGTAGGCACGGACGCGTTAAAAACGCAGGTGATTGCCGCCATGCCGCAAAGCCCGGCGTATTTCCCGCCCGGCCAGTGGACCGACCGCTGGGAACGCTTTTATGCGGCGGAATTTATCCGCGAGCAGATTTTTGAGCAGTACCAAAAAGAAATTCCCTACAGCAGCTTTGTGGAAATTGAAAAATTTACCGAAGATTTAGGCGACAAAAATTTCATCCGCGCCATTATTCATGTGGAACGCGAAAGCCAAAAGCCCATTGTCATCGGCAAAGGCGGCAAAGCCATCGGCGAACTGCGAAAACGCGCCCAAAAGCGCATTGAGCAGTTTTTGGGGCGGCCGTACCGCTTGGAACTTAACGTGGTGGTGTCGCCCAATTGGCGCAACGATACGCAGGCGCTGGAAACCTTTGGCTACATCGTGCGCGACGAAAAAATGAACTGACGGCTGCTGTTTTTGGGTGACGTAAAAAATTTATAAAAGGACGGGCAAAAAACGCCTGTCCTTTTTCGCTTGTAGAAACGCTCCCTTAAATACTAAAATATATATATCTTAATTTTAGGACTGCTTAAACATATATGAATAACACCCGCGAGGACGTACGCAACGTAGCCATTATCGCCCACGTTGACCACGGCAAGACCACTGTAGTAGATTCCCTGCTGAAATTTGCCGGAGAATTTAAAGTAAAAGAAGACCAAGCCCAAGATACCGTTTTAGACTCTAACCCGCTTGAAAGAGAGCGCGGCATTACGATTTTGGCCAAGTGCACTTCTATCGGTTACAAAGGCCATACCATTAACATTGTAGACACTCCCGGCCACGCCGATTTCGGCAGTGAGGTGGAGCGCGTATTGCGCATGGTGGACGGCGCTATCTTAATGGTGGACGCTGTGGAAGGCCCCATGCCCCAAACCCGCTTTGTGCTGCGCAAAGCGCTTTCTTTGGGTTTAAAACCGATTGTGGTCATCAACAAAATGGACCGCGAACACGTCCGCCCCAGCGAAGTGGTGGACGAAGTGTTCAACCTCTTTATGGAGCTGGGCGCGACGGACGAACAGCTGGACTTTCCGATTATTTACGCCTCCGGCCGCGCCGGCTGGGCCAGTTTGAAAATGGAAGAAAAGGGCAAAGATATTGCGCCTATTTTGGATACGATTTTGTCCCACGTGCCCGCGCCCGAAGCATTGCCGGACGCACCCCTGCAAATGCAGGTTACCATGCTGGACTACAACAATTTTTTGGGCCACGTCGGCATTGGCCGCATTTTGGCGGGCAACATCAGCAAGGGCCAGCCGGTCACCCTTATCCACCCGGACGGCTCCACCACCAACGCCAAGGCCGCCAAGATTGAACGCTTCGTCGGCCTGGGCAAAGCCGAGGTGGAAAGTGCCACCGCGGGCGATATTGTTTCTATCGCCGGGTTGGAAGGCGTGGACGTGGGCGATACCATCTGCCGCCCCGATGCGCTAAAACCGCTGCCGCCGCTTACCATTGACGCGCCGACGATGTCTATGGACTTTATGGTAAACGACAGCCCGTTTTCGGGCAGGGAAGGCAAGTTTGTTACCAGCCGCCACTTAAAAAACCGCTTGGAAAAAGAAGCGCAGACCAACGTCGGCCTGAAGGTGGAACAGCTGGAAGGCGAAGGCAAATTTAAAGTGTACGGCCGCGGCGAACTGCACTTGACGGTTTTAATTGAAAATATGCGCCGCGAGGGTTTTGAGCTGGCCGTCTCGTCCCCCGAAGTGATTTACAAAGAGGAAAACGGACAGATTTTAGAGCCGATGGAATACTTGATTTTGGACATTAAGAGCGAGTACCAAGGCGCCGTTTTCACCTTGCTGGGTACGCGCGCCGCCAAGCTGGAAAACATGGTGGCGGAAGGCGAGGACCGCCTGCGCCTGGAGTATTTAATTCCGTCGCGCGCGCTGATCGGCTTTAAAAACGAACTTTTAACCAACACCCGCGGCACGGGCATTATGCACCACAGCTTTAAGGGGTACTTCCCCAAAGTAAACCTGCCCGATTTGCGCCGCAACGGCGTGCTGATTGCCAAAGAGGACGGCGAAACCACTCCCTACGCCCTGTATGCGCTGGAAGATAACGGCGAACTGTTTTTAGGCCCGGGCGTAAAAGTGTACGCGGGCGAAATTGTGGGCCAAAACGCGCGCAATAACGACCTGGTGGTCAACCCCTGCAAGGCCAAACATTTGAGCAACATGCGCAGCAAAGCAAGTGACGAATCTTATGTGCTGACTCCGCCGCGCGTGATGAGCTTGGAACAGGCCGTGGAATATATTGCGCCGGACGAATTGGTGGAAATTACGCCCCAATCCTTGCGCCTGAGAAAGAAAATTCTTTCCCACTTACTGCGCAAACGCACGGAACGCGCCGCCGAAATGGAAGAAGAGGCGTAAGCCCTTCCACACGGTTTCGGCCAAGATTAAACTTTACCAGCGCCACGCTGTTTTTACAGCGTGGTTTTTTTGTGAATGCTACTTGTTTTTATGCCCCTTTCGGGTATACTAATACAAAGAGGAGGAAATTATGAAAAAAGGGTTTACGTTGATTGAATTATTGGTAGTGGTGCTGATTATCGGCATCTTGGCGGCGGTAGCTTTGCCGCAGTACGAAAAAGCGATAGAAAAGGCTCGTTATTCCACCTTAATGGACGTTACCCAGGCAATTAAGCAGGCGCTAAACGTCTATTATATGGCAAACGGACAGTACACGGACGACTGGGAGGCGCTGGATATTAGTCTGCCACCGGGCGGTACAATAAAAGTGGATTCCGATGGGGACCAATACATGAGCTATGGCCCGGGGAAACCTTCGTATTATATTAATGCGTTAGGCCTTGTGTATGGACAGTTAAATATGCCGGGTTCGGATTCAGCCCCCTATATGCAGTACCAGGTAATGCCGGAGCACGGTGGTTTGCGTACCTCTTGGCTGACGCCGGATAAAGCGAAATGCGTGGCCTTTTACAAAAAGAAAGCCGCAACGACGAATGTGTGTAAATCGTTATGCCAGGGTGCTGCTATGAAAACCGGTGGAAGTGGCGAGAATGCATATTACCACTGCAACTTTTAGCTGGGCTAGCACAAAACTGTATTTTGGGCAGGGATAAAAAAACCGGACTTGTAAGGTCCGGTTTTTTGTCGCTATATCGTTTAAAATAATTGGCCGAAACCCAGTTTGCTCAATAGCCCGTCCAACAGGCCCGGTTCCTTGGCCTTGGAAACCCCTACCTGGTTTTGCTCCCGCTCCAACGCATGACGCAGGAGTGCCACCGCGCCGCAATACACCGGTTGTTCGGCGGGGCAGTCCGCAATCAGGTTGTCAAACGCGGCCAAACGTGCCTTGCGCGCGCCAAACACCTTTTTGGCCGCCTTTAGGAAAGTTTTGTCCGCCCCGGCCCCGCACAGCACCAGTTGGGCAGAGGGGTATTTTAGGTAGATAAGAGACTGCAGGAGTTCTTTTTTAATCTTGCTGAGCAGTTTTTGGTCTGCGTCCTCCAGCACGTCGTCCATAATTTCGTCTGTCCCGGGCGTGTAGTCCCGCAGGACTTCGCGCGCGGTTTGCACATCGTTTTGCAGCAGGTCCGCCACAGCCTCGGCGCGCAGGTTAAGCCCAAAGGGCAGTTCCCACGCTTCCATAAGCGACCCCTTGTGATACATCAGGGCCGATGTGCCTTCCGCCCCTACGTCCACGAGCAGGGTGCCGGCCTGTTTTTCTTCCGGCAAGACCAGGCTTTCACCCAACGCCACGGCGGTGGGGAGCACTTGGTATTCGTTACATTCGCAGGCGGATAGGACGTTGTTTAAATTGTTTAAATGGGTGACCATGGCATAGGAGAGGAAAGTTTCCACCTCCAGCGTAAACCCTGCCATGCCCTTGGGACGTTTGATGCCGACGTTGCCGTCTATGGTATAGGATTGGGGAAGAATGTCCACCACTTCCAGCGTGTCGCTTAGGTTAAAAGGTACGGAGTTTTGGGTGGCTTCTTCAATTTCCCGCTCGCCGATGATACGGTTTTTGGTGTCTACGGATTTAAAACCGCTGGCACGCTTGAACGAGAGAAACTGCCCCCGTAACCCCACCACAACGGACGGATTGGCGGTTACATATTCGGACACTTCCGCAAAAACCTTGGTTAATTCCTCCTGCGCGCCCTGCATATCCCGCACGAACGCCCCGCAAAAAGCCTTGCTGGGGCGGCGCAGCACGTGGCGGATGCGCAGCGTGTTGGTTTCCTCGTCCAGGGCGGCCAGTGCGGCGGAGATTTCTCCGCCATAGAAATCAAGTGATAAAAGGTTGCGGTTCATATAAAATCCTTTTACACATTTTATCAAATTTGGGGGAATGTCAATTTTACAGAGGGAAAGGGTTTTTTGGCCAAACAGAAAAGGGTGCGGCTGCCGTCTTAAAAAATCCGCTGGATTTTTTTAAATAATCTAGTTATACTATTTTTTAGGGAGGGCCCCTTTATGAAACAAACGAAAAAAAAGAAAGCTTTTACCCTAACAGAGCTTTTGGTTGTGGTCATTGTCATTGGCGTGCTGGCCGCCATTGTGCTGCCGAAATTCAACAAAGTGATGGAAACACGCAAAACCACCGAGGCGGAAGAAATGATGGCCGCCGTGCGAACCGAGCAAGAACGCCGCTGCGCACTGGATAAAAACTATACAACGGACAAAGATGCCGTCCACCTCGCCTCGTTAACTACCAAAAATTTCAACTACACCCTAACAAAGACCGGTATGGAAGCATGGAGCACGGGAAAATACGGCTACACGTTGCAGATGCCGTCTTACAGGGACGGGCGGTTGTGCTGCAAATCGGCCCAGCAGTGCGCTAATTTAAATAAAGATTATCCCACCTGTGAGCAGCTGCAGGCGCGCGCGGACTATCAGGACGGCACGGAGTGTGCCGGGGACGGGGCGCAGGAGCCGTCTGAGTGTGTGGACGGCGCCACGCAAGGCAGCCAAAGTTGTAATGGTTGCGGCACGCAGACGACCCAATTGTGCGTAAACGGCGCATGGACGAACCAATTGGGGGAGTGTTCCAAGACTGCTAGTGAATGTTTGGATGATACCGATTGTTTCCTACAACCGAATATCTGGGAATGGGTCACTTGTGCGGATGGCACGAAAAAGAAGAAGATAACCACCTGGAACTCGGTGACGTGCGAGTATAATTTGGCGGTGGATCCGTGCGAAAGAGATTCCCAAAAAGAAACCAAAAAGTGCTTGTTTAAGGCCAGCCAGGTGGGTACGCCGCAGAAAACTACAACAGTGACGGAGGGGGCCAGCTGTGGTGGAAAGCTGACGTGTAACAGCGGAACCGAAAACCTGAAATTCCAGAACTGCGAGCCTGATCTCACTGGAGGCTCTTGGTTGTGGGAAGCCGGGTACCGCCGCGCTCCGTGTGAGTTCGGGGCGGAGTGTGACAAGTGTGAAGAAGGTTTCAAATATGTTAGCGCCGATGTTGGCGCCGTAAAATGCCATACCTGTGTGACTTCATATAGCAACGGGGTGCCTGATGGATGTAGGCAGATGTATGTAATTAAGTATGCTACTTGCGGAACGACGGGTAAGAATGGCAGCTGTAACGTGGACAGCGGTTTTGCGTCTATCACATCTTGGTAAGACGGTTTAATTTATTTTCCCCGGGGTGAGGTAAAAATGCCCCGGGGATTTTTGTTTTTCGGGTGGGTGCCGTCTAAAAATAGTAAAATATATACTAATGATAGATATTAAAGACCTTTCCTTCCACTTTGGTTTGCGTACACTGTTTGAGGACACCTCCGTCATGATTCAGGACGGGCAGAAGGTGGGCCTCGTCGGCCCGAACGGGTGCGGCAAGAGTACGCTTTTTAAACTGATTGAGGGAAGGTTCTCCCCCGACGGCGGCAAGATAGACATTTCCCGCGGCACCAAAATTGCTTCCGTGGCGCAGGACATTGCGGACCCGTCCGTGGCACTTTTGGATTATGTCTTGTCGGCCGATAAGGAAATTACCGCCCTGCAAAAGGAGCTGGAAAATCCGTCCATTACCGGCGAGCGCATGGCCGAAGTGTTTGACAAGCTGGAGTTTTTGGGCGCGCACAGCGCCGAGGCGCGGGCCAGCGCTATTTTGAGCGGGCTTGGGTTTTTAAACGAGGATTTCAAACGCCCGTTAAAAGAATTTTCCGGCGGGTGGCAGGTGCGCGCCAATGTGGCGGCGTGTTTGTATGCGCCGTCCAACTGCCTGCTGTTAGACGAGCCGACCAACCACCTGGATTTGGAAACCGCCATGTGGCTGGAAAACTATTTGGTGCGGCTGGATAAAACGGTTTTTATCATCAGCCACGACCGCCATATTTTAAACCGCCTCTGCGATAAAATTATCCACGTAGAGGACGCCCAGCTAAAACTTTACAACGGCAATTACGACACGTACGAACGCACCCGCGCGGCCGCCATTGAAGGCCTGCGCCTGGCCGCCGCCAAGCACGAGCGTGTGGTGGCGCATTTGCAGTCGTTTGTGGACCGTTTCCGCTACAAGGCCACCAAGGCCAAGCAGGCGCAAAGCCGCATTAAAATGATTGAAAAACTGGGCACCGTGCCGCCTATCCCCAAGGACCCGGAAGCTCATTTTGAGTTCCCGTCCCCCGAGCGGTTGCAAAATTCGCTCATCACCATTGAAAACGGCGTGGCGGGTTACGACGACAAACCCGTGCTGGAAAATTTAAACTTACGCATTGAGCCGGACGACCGTATCGCCCTTTTGGGCGCCAACGGGAACGGCAAATCCACCTTGGCCAAAATTTTGTCCCACCGGCTGCTGCTGATGAGCGGCAAAATGACGGTGGCCAAAAAAATGAAGATTGCCTATTTTTCCCAGCACCAAACCGAGGAATTGGACGTGGAAAAAACGCCATACGAGCAGCTTTCCGCCGTGATGCCTTTAGCCACGGAGACGCAAATCCGCGCGCAGCTGGGGGCCTTTGGGCTCAATAAAGCCAAGAGCGATACGGAAATTGGCAAGCTGTCGGGGGGAGAAAAGTCCCGTCTGTTGTTGGCGCTGATCACCAAAGACGCGCCGCACCTGCTGATTTTGGACGAACCGACCAACCATTTGGACATCCAGTCCCGCCAGGCGCTCTTAGAGGCGCTCAACGAATACCGCGGCGCGGTGGTGCTAATCACGCACGACCTGCACGTGATTGAATACACCTGCGATACGCTGTGGATTGTGCGCCACGGCACTTGCCAAACCTTTACGGGAGATTTGGAAGATTACAAGGCGCAGCTCTTAAAAAATAACGACCGCAACGATTTGGCGAGCGATAAAATGACGTCCAAGGAAGCCCAGCGCAAGGCCGCGGCCCAACGCCGCGCGCGCGTGGCGCCGCTTAAAAAAGAAATCCGCGCGTTGGACGAAAAAATAGAGAAACTAAATGCCCGCAAACACATCTTGGAAAACCAACTGGTGGCCCAGTATTCCGCAGATGAAAGCATAGAGCTGGCGTTGTTAAACGACCAACTCAAAAACGCGGAAGAAGAATGGCTGCGCTTAAACGAAGAGTGCGAGGCCGCGCTGGCGGAGGATGCGCAATGAACGTATTTTCGCTATTACCCGATTTTTTGCAGGGCGCCCTGGTGCGCCTAAACATTATAGATCCTACCCCCGTACAGCAGGCCGCGATTCCGCCCGCATTAAACGGGCAGGACGTGCTGGGCACGGCGCAGACGGGTACCGGGAAGACCTTTGCTTTTCTGCTTCCCATGACGGTGCGGCTGGTAAATCATCCGGCGGAAAATGCGCTTATTTTGTCTCCCACGCGCGAGCTTGCGCAGCAGACCTATCAGGAATTTTTAAAACTGGCGGACCCGGAACATCCGCTTCCGGCGGCACTTGTTATCGGGGGGGACAACATCCATAAACAATATGCCGACCTGCGCCGCAAACCGCGGGTGATTATCGCCACGCCCGGGAGGCTGATTGACCATATCGGCCGCAAGAGCGTGGAATTAAAAAACATACGCTTCTGGGTGCTGGACGAAACAGACCGCATGCTGGATATGGGGTTTATTGACGATATGCGCAAAATCGCCGCCGCCCTTCCGTCCCCGCGCCAAACGTTGCTTTTTTCGGCTACCCTGCCAAAAGAAATTGTGGGCCTGGCCGGGGAGTTTTTGCACAGCCCGGCGCGCGTGAAGATTGGGTCCACCGTTTCGCCTGCTGATTTGGTGGTGCAGGAGATTATCCGCGTAAATGTGCGGGAAAAATTGCCGCAGCTCTTGCACGAGTTAAACACGCGGACGGGGTCTATTCTCGTTTTTACGCGTACCAAACACGGCGCGGAACGGCTGGCAAAACAGCTTAAAATGTACGGGCAAAAGGCCAACGCCCTGCACGGCGATTTGCGCCAAAACCGCCGCCGCCAAGTGCTGGAGTTCTTTAAAAGCGGCGCGGTGCGAGTGCTCGTGGCCACGGACGTGGCGGCCCGCGGCATAGACGTGCCGAACCTTTCTTGCGTGATTAATTACGATTTGCCCCAATGCCCCGAGGACTACATCCACCGCATCGGCCGGACGGGCCGCGCGGGGAGCGTGGGGACGGCGGTGTCGCTCATTTCCGACGATATGGATAAGTGGAGCGATATCTGCAAGGTGACGAAATTTTCCCTGCCGGTGCGCACGGTGGAAAAAACGATTGAGCCCCTACCCGCGCCCAAGTTTGTCGCGCAGGAAGAGGGCGCGGCGCACAGTAAAAACCGCAAGCGGGAAAAACGCACGCAGGAAAAGCGCGTACAGGTGCCTTCCAAGGCCACGCAGTTAGCCAAAAAATTGCTGGCGGAGGGGGAGGTTTATTTGCCGCAGCCGGAGCGGCGTACTGATGCGCCGCAGGCGGAGAAAATCCCCGCGGCGAAGGCGCTCCCGGCGCCAGCCGTACGGCCTGCCAAAAAGCCAAAAACTTTTCGCAAGGCCTCCGTGGCGGCACATGTTTTGGAAGAGGAAAAGCCGCACAATCCCTTTGCCGTAAAAGTGGGCGCCAGCAAGAAAACACTCAAGGAATTGGCGCAAAAAAAGCAGGAAAATCCGCGCAAGCCGCACAAGTTTTCCGCCGCGAACGGGCAAAAGCGGTTCGCCAAATTTTTTAAGCGTAGAAAATAAGTTTATTTGCTGTTGATAAAAAAAGCACCCGTCTGTTGGCGGGTGCTTTTTGCGTGTGTCAAAAACTTAAATATAGGGCGAGGAGGGCGTGGAAGAAGTGGTATCCAAGCCCAGCATTTCGCATATATACGAGTACTTTTGGCCCGTATAACTGCAGGTGAGGGCACCCTTGGAGGCGTAGGTCATCGTCAGACAATAGGTGTTGTCGGCCGAGCCGGAACCGCTTAACCGGCAGGCGGAAACGCCGGAAGTGGCAAACGAATAGCGGTAGTTGCCAATGTTGAAGGCAGACTCGTTTGGCGTGTCGGCATCAAAGAACGACACATCCAGCCCGTTTAGTTTGACGGGCGCCTCGGAATTGGCGGCACGGTAGCGGCGGGCGGAATCGTAAATCGTTTTGAGGTTGGTCATCGCTTCCACCGATTCAGCCCGTTGAATGGATTTGCGGTATTGCGGCAGGGCCATGGACGTTAAAATACCGATAATCAGCACTACAGCCAAAAGTTCAATGAGGGTAAAACCTTTGTTAAATTTTTTCATAAATTCTCCTTATGCTTTAGTATATCGGTTTTTTGGGGGAATTTCAATATCAAAAAAATTCGCAATTTGGCAAAAAAAGGCTATAATAAAATATATTGCAGGAAAGGGGATTTTTATGAAACTTACAAAGTACGGTTTTACACTGACGGAACTGATGGTGGTGGTAATTATTATTGCGATTTTGGCCGGGCTGGGGCTCGGCTCTTACAAAAAGGCGGTGGAACGCAGCCACTTTACCGAAGGGTTGCAAGCCGTCAATGCGGTGGCCGAGGCGGTGACGCGCTATTATTACGACAACCCGGACGCTTCCGACAGACGTCAGCCCGCTATGGACCGGTTGGATATTGCGCTTTCCAATGCGGAAAAACGCACCTGCCGCGCAGTGGCAACCCAGGATAGCAAATACTGCGCCCGCACAAAATATTTTGAGGTGCGCATTTATAACGGACACGTGAGCGCTGACCGGGTGAAGGGTAATAACACGGGCGATTACAGCATTTTTTCCTATCCGCAGTTTAACGCGCAGCAGGACGTCTGCCGCGGCAATACGAGTGTGGGCAGTGATTTGTGCGTTTCGCTGGGGTACACGAACAAAAAATCGGGTACCAACGATTACACCAAGAAGTAGAAGCTGAGCACCTTGCGGGCCCTCTTGCGCGTGCCACTTTTATATAATATATAGTATGAAAACACTTCATACCGATTGCCTAGTGATTGGCGCGGGGATTGCCGGATGCGTCTACGCGCACGAGGCCGCCAAAAAGGGCCTCCACACCATGATTTTGTGCTGTGGCGATATGCCCACCGCCAACAGCGACCTGGCCCAAGGCGGCATTGTTTACGAACCCAATTTGAAAATGGACGACCTGCTGGCCGACGTGAAAATGGCCACCGCCGGTATGTGCAACGAGGCGGCTGTAAAAGAGCTTTCCTCCGCCGGCTGTAAGGCCATAGAAGAAATTTTTTTGAAGGATGTTTCCGTCCCTTTTGACCGCGACGCGGAGCATCACCTGCGCTTTACGCGCGAGGGAGCCCACCGCAAAAACCGCATTATTTATTCCAAAGATACCACCGGGCACGCGCTTTTGGCCGCCATTCAGGCGGACGTGCGCAACAACCCGCTTATCACCGTGCGGGAATATGCCTCGGCCATTGATTTATTAACCTTATCCCACAGCTCGCCCGACCCCATGGACCGCTACTATCCGCTGACGGTTTTTGGCGCGTACGTGCTGGACAACAAAACGGGCGAAGTGTTTGCCGTTACCGCCAAGAAAACCATTTTGGCCACCGGCGGTGTGGGGCAGGTGTATCTGCACACCACCAATGCCGACCACGCCTTTGGCCACGGCATTGCCATGGCGTACCGCGTGGGCGCGCGTGTGATGAATATGGAATTTTTGCAATTCCACCCCACGGTGTTTGCCAAGGGGCAGAGCTTTTTGTTAAGTGAGGCGTTGCGCGGCGAGGGCGCCATTTTGCGCAATTGCAAGGGCGAGGCGTTTATGCCCAAGTATCACCCGCTAAAGGATTTAGCGCCGCGTGATATTGTGGCCCGCGCAATTGAAGAGGAGCGTTTAAAAACTTCGCACGATTGCGTGTATTTGGACATTACCGCCAACCCGGCGGAGGAAACCAAGGAACGCTTTCCGGCCATTTACAAAAAATGCTTGGAAGGCGGCTACGACATGACCCAGGTGCCCGTGCCTGTGGTGCCCGCGGCGCATTATTTTTGCGGTGGCGTGTATGCCACGCCCGAAGGCAAAACGAACATTTTGAATTTAAACGCCATTGGCGAAACCGCCTGCACGGGGTATCACGGGGCGAACCGCTTGGCCAGCACGTCCTTGCTGGAAGCCGTGGCCATGGGTTACCTGTGCGCGCATGCGGACGCGAAGGATATTGCGCAAAATACCTTCCATATCCCCACGCCGAAGGACTGGGTGCTGCCCGATGAAAAACCCGATTTGAACTTAGTCAAGCAGGATATTGCCACCCTGCGCAACACCATGTGGAACTATGTGGGCCTGATTCGCAGCCGCAAGCATTTGGGCCGTGCGGAAAAGATCCTGCGCCACTTGCATAACGAGATTGACTCCTTTTACAAAGGGGCCGCGTTGTGCCAAGAGCTGTTGGACTTGCGTAATGGCACGCAGACGGCATTGTTGATTACATACGCCGCGCTAAAGAACCGCCATTCGGCCGGGTGCCATTACCTTTCCGACGAAAAAAAGGCGTAAGCTCTTCCACCAAGTGGGCAGAAAGGCAGGCACTATTTGCTTTTTTTGCGTTTTTTATTAAAATAAGAGAAAGTGGTAACAGACTGTCCTTTAACGGGGATAGGAGGAAATGATGAAGAAAATCTTTTTGTTTTTGGGGCTGTTGGCACTGCCGTGCATTGGGACGGCGGCGGATAAAAAAATCCAAATGGTGACGTATTTCCCAACGCCGTACGTGGCATACAGTAACGTGCAGGCTACAACCGCGCTGGACATTGGCCTGACGGGCACGTGCGAAATGGAACTGGGCTGTGACAAGAGCGGCCTGGCCTTGCGGGCTTCTTCCACGGTGGTGGTGCAGAAGGGGACCTTTGACCTGAACGCTGCCGGGCGTGTGCAGAGCGAGACGGTGACGCTGGGCAAGGGCGGCGGTGCGGGGACGTTTGATTTTGACGCAGATTTGGTTGTAACCACGCTTCAAAACGGGCAAAGTGTAGAGGCTACCAATATGCAGGTGGACAACCTGTATTTGTTCCCGAGCCATACCCAGAACGGCGGGGCTTTCCCGGTGTGCGACGGCGGGACCATGTCTTGGCAGAGCGTAGGTGGCAAAACCCACCTGGTTTGCGGAGATGCCCCGGAAGTGCAGGAGTGTACCTCTCATCCGTATGATACGCATGAAGGAAGTTCCTCTTATTATTTGAGATATGGAGCAACCATAAATGTTGCGGAGGTGTTGTCCATTCTTACTGCGAATGAAGACCTTTGCTGTTCTGGAAATAAGATTACAGATTTAGACGGTACGGCACTGTCAGAGGATGAGTTGGAGTGGTATTATCAGTCAGGCGTCTGCTGTAATCCAAAACTTTGTTGCACCGCTGGCGGCGATTCCGATAGTTCCAGTACCCAGTGTACCAGTGATTTTACAAATCCAAACGCTTTAAAAACGGCGGCGGGGAGTTGGGCGTGCGGCGGCGATACTCAAGTATTTTTCTACTCCTGCACGGGCAAGGGTAGCACGGAACCTGTTTGCAATTGGAACAGTGGGAAGAAGGTTGTGCATGAGAATCAAAAGATCGATTATCAAGCTGGAGAGCTCTTTGAAAAAGCTGGTGGTGATTCTGGACCTGCAACAGTGGGACCCGTTTCGTTGAGGGATGTGGCGAATTATCACGACACTTGTACAACAGGGGCTTGTGCTCAGGGAAAAACTTGTGTTGTTAATTATACCTTGAGTGACTGCAGAGCTGTGGGAGAGACAACGAGTGATGGAAAGATAAATTTCTACAGTTGTACATTTACCCACACAGAAAAGACATGCGAGTGTAACTAAAATTAGTTTAAGAGAGTAAAAAGGCGGCCTGTGTGGCCGCCTTTTTTGTGGGGGTACCAAAATGACGGCGGAACGGCGAACTGCAGAACGGCGAAACAACCCAACAGGTAGACCCTGAATCAAGTTCAGGGTGACGGGGCTTGTTTGGTGACGGCAGGACAACAAAACAACCCAATAGGTAGATTCTGAATACCCTGCGGGACGCCAGTTCACCATGACCTTATGTTATCATGCCATATGCGATTACTAATCATTTTAAATTCTTTTTTCCCGCGTTTAAATATACTACAATTAAGGTAATCTTTTAGGGAGGGATAGTTCTCATGCACACTCGTTTTTTACGGCGCGCAAGCGCATTGTTGGCGGCGGTTTTACTGGCCGCGCCCGTTTGGGCAGCACCCGCTTTAAAGGTGCTTTCCGCTTCGCCGCGCGGGCCGCTTTCTTACACGGCACGTCAGGCGGTTAGCATTACCTTCAATCAGCCTGTGGCCAAACTGGGCGAAAAGACGGCGTTTTCTTCGGAAAATTGCCCCTTGTCCATTACGCCTAAAGTGGCGGGTACCTGCCGCTTTAGCGGGACGCAGACGCTTCTTTTTGAGCCCGCCGAAAACTGGCCCGAGGCCACACGCTTTTCCGTTTCCGTGCCGGAGGGCTTTGTCTCTTCCGTCAGCGGGCAAAAATTAGCGCAGCCGTACCGCTTTTCCTTTACCACCAACTTGCCGACGGTGGAAATGGTCCAGCCCACGAACAACGAGCATTGGATAAGTCTTAACCCTACGCTTTATGTGCTCTTTTCCACGGCGGTAAACCTGCAAGAACTTCCCCAATATGCCGAACTTTCCTACCAGTCCGTTCCGGCTCCGACCTTTGGGGAAAAACTGGGCCGCAGTAAAGCCAAACGCACTCCCGTCAAAAAGACGGTGCCGCTGACCGTGCGCCCGCTGAGCGACTTGGAATACGAAAAGAATTTTCCCTACTACCAAAAGGACCGCTTGGTGGCCATTAGCGCCCTGCAACCCTTGCAAAAGGGCACCGCTTATACGCTGACGCTTAAGGCGGGGCTTAAAGGCAAGACGGGCACGCAAGGCATGGCAAATGCCTATCAAACCACTTTTTATACCTACCCCGATTTAACAGTGCTCAACCAAGTGACGGCGGGCTGCCTGCCCTACACGCCGACGGTGGATTTTTCCACTCCCGTGCGCTTGGGCGAGCTGGCCGCCGCGGCCCGCGTGACGCCGGTATCCGCCGTGCGCAGCCTTTCCGAACAAGAGAAGAATGTCTTGGGCGCTGATGTGGTAGAGCCCAAAACAGGCAAGGCCTATTTCAGCACGCCGCTTGCGTTTTTGAACCTGGAACCCGGCAAAAATATCACCGTTACGCTGGATAAAAACCTGCGTGATATTTACGGCAACACGCTGGGAAAAGAAATTACCTTTACCGTCTCCAATACGGGCTATTGTCCGGCGGTGGATTTTTCGGGTGGACTGGGCGTGCTGGAAAGTTATGTAAGCCCGCGCCTGCCCATTGACCTGATGAACACGCCTTCCCTGCCTGTGCGCGGGGCACGTTTTAACAAGGAAAATTTCATCCCGTTTGACAAAACCTCCTCCGGCTACTGCGCGCAAAAGCCGCTCTCTGCCGCCACGTTTAGCGGGAATTATACCTTTAAAGACGTAAAAGACCGCACCTTTAAAACTTTTATTGATTTAAAGACCTTCCGCCCCACGGCGCAGGACAGCATTATTTTCAGCCAAGTGCGCGTGCCCGCCAAAAACGGGGGGAAAGATTGCTGGGTGTCGTCCACCGACAACCTGACGGACGTGGGCGTGACGCTTAAAACCTCGCCCAACGATATTTTGGTGTGGGCCACCTCTTTAAAAACAGGCGAGCCGCTGCCCCAAATGGCGGTAGAACTGCGCGGCGCGGACAACAAGGTCTTGTGGACGGGAACTACGGATGCGCAAGGCCTTGCGTGGGCACCGGGTTGGACAAAACTGCCCATTACTAAGGAAGGCTGGGGCCAGCCGGAAATTTATGCCTTTGTTACCAGCCGCGGCGGGGACGCCGTCATCAGCAGTTCGTGGAACCAGGGCTTGGAGCCGTGGCGATTCAATTTAAATTACGATTACAACCCGCAGGCAGAGGACCTGCGTACCGTGCTGTTTGCCGACCGCGGCATCTACCGCCCCGGCGAGACCGTTTATCTAAAGGGTGTGGTGCGCCGGTTGCAGGGCGGCGCCTGGAGCGTGGCGCAGGGTCTGCGCGGCACGCTGACGCTGACGGATTCCCGCGGCGAGGAAGCGCTTAAAAAGGACGTAACGGTTTCCGCCATGGGGACGTTTGACGTGTCCTTTGCCATTCCCAAAACCGCTTATACGGGCGCGTGGGATGTTTCCTTTGTTCCGCAGGTAAAGGGGCAGAAGGACGTGTCCGGCGCGTATTTGGGCTTTCAGGTGGAGGCGGTCAAACAGGCTGATTTTAAAGTGAACCTCCGCCCGGAAAAGCCTTCCTATCTGGCGGGGCAGACGGCCCGGTTTTTGGCTTCTGCACAGTACAATTTTGGCTCTCCGCTCGCAAACGCCAAGGCCACTTGGACCTTGCGCCGCTATCGTGCCTGGTTTGAGCCCAAGGGCTTTGACGGATACACCTTTACGCCTTATTTTCTGCGCGATGACGAGTACAAGGAGGACGGAAAAATTCTGCTAAACGCGTCCGGCCAGTTGGACGCCCAGGGCGCGACCCATTTTGAGGCCGTCCTGCCGCAGGTGCGCTTTCCCATTAACGTGTACGGCGAACTGGGCGTGCAGGCGCCTTCCAGGCAGGAGCTGTTTGCCCGCGGTGAAGTGCTGGTGCACCCGGCTGATTTCTATTTAGGGGCAAAACTGCTTAAGGACCAGCTGGAGCTGGGCGATACGGTATCGGCCGATATTTTGGCCGTAACGCCGGACGGAAAACGGACCTCTGCCGAGGTGACCGCCGCCATTCGCAAGGAGCAATGGTTCAGCGTGCGCAAAACGGGCCTTTCCGGACGCTTGGAATGGGTGAGCGAAAAACAAGTGGTGGACCTGCCCAGCCAAACGCTGACCGTGGGCGAAAAGGGCGCGACGCTTTCCTTTACCCCCGAAGAGGCCGGAAATTATTTTATTACGCTGACGTCTACAGACGCGCAGGGCCGCACGGTGACGGGCGGGTTTAACGTGTTTGTTTACGGGAAGGGCCAGGCGTATTGGAAGAAAACCGATGACGACTTTTTGACCTTAAAGCAAAATAAAAATTCCTACAAGCCCGGCCAAACGGCGCGGATTTCCGTGCAATCTCCCTACGAGCACGCACGTGCGCTGGTAACCGTAGAGCGCGAAGGCATCCTGGCCGCGTGGACCACGGAGCTTACCGGCGGGGCGGATTATGTGGAAGTGCCGATTAAGGAAAATTACCTCCCCAATGTGTATGTGAGCGTTACGCTCGTGCGCGGGCGCAGTGCAGACCCGGTGGTAAAGGGGGTGGACTTGGGCAAACCACAGGGCAAGGTGGGGTATGTCAATTTGAACGTGGAACCGGCTGGTAAAAAAATCACGCCGACGCTTAAGTTAAACAAAAAGAATTACCGCCCCGGCGACGAAGTGACGTTAAAAATCACCGCCAAAAGCCATGCCAAAGATACGCCCGCCGAACTGGTGGTGATGGTGGTGGACGAGGGCGTGCTGGCGTTGACCAACTACCAAACGCCTAACCTCTTTGACGCGTTTTACGGCTCGCGCCTCATGTCCGTCTTTACGGCGGACAACCGCATGTATGTGGTGGGGCAGCGCAACTTTGGCGAAAAGGGCGAAAACCGCGGCGGCGGCGGAGAAGCCATGCTTGCCGGCAAAATGGGCGGCGTGGATTTGCGCACCAATTTTGCCTTTACGCCTTATTTTAACGCCGTGGTGAAAACCGATAAAAAGGGCCGTGCCACCGTCCGCTTTAAACTGCCGGACAACCTGACTAAATTCCGCGTCATGGCGGTGGCGTTGACGGCGGATGAGTTCGGCTCAGCCGAGGCGAATTTGACCGTTTCCAAGCCGGTTATGGTCACCTCCAACCTGCCGCGTTTTGCCCGCAAAGGCGATCGTTTTTCCTGCGGGGCGGTGGTGTACAATTACGAGGATAAAAAGGGTGTGATGACCGTGTCCGCCCAGGCCCGGGGCGCCCTTTTGTTAACAGGTCCCGCGGTGCAGGAAGTGACCGTACCGCTGGGCGCGGCGCGTGAGGTAACGTGGGCGTGTGAGGCCGCAGAAAACGGCCCGGCCGAGGTGGCCTTTAGCGTGCGGGGGAACAAAGAGTCCGACGGCGTACTGGGCAAGCTGACGGTCTCTCCGGTGGAAAAACAGCAGACGCTGTCCGTCTATGCTTCCACCCAGGGCACGCAAGAGGAACTGCTGGATAAACCCGGCAATTTAAACGCGCAGGCGGACAACCGCGTGACGCTGTCCTTGGCCTCTACGGCGCTACTCAATTTAAAGGGTTCTATGGTCTATTTGCTTACGTATCCGTACGATTGCTTGGAGCAGAAAATGTCCAAAATTCTGCCCGTTATCAGCGGGGAGAAACTGTTGGCGGATTTTAAACTGGGCGATGTAACCCAATATAAAAAGCAGGTGCAGGAAATTTTGGACCTGATGCCGCAGTATCAGTATGCCTCCGGCGGGTACGGCTATTGGCAGAATGCACTGCCGGATCCGTACGTCACCGCTTATGCCTTAGAGGTGGCGCAGCTGGCCAAGCAGGCAGGATACACGGTGCCGCAAAAATCGTTGGAGAAGGCGGCCAAATGGCTGGAGGGCGCGTTTAACAAAAACGCCACCCGCGCATATGCGTATTCCGCCTTGGAAACGGATGCGGCCCGCGCTTACAGCCTGTATGTGTTGGCGCTGTACGGACGGAACGTGGAGAGCGCGTTTAACACGCTCTATGCCAAGCGGGGCACCCTGCCGCTTTCCGCCAAGGCCTATTTGTTAAAGGCGGCCCAGGCTTCCCACCGGAGCGCACAGGTGAAGGCGGCTCTCGCGCAGGAGCTCTTTAACCATATTGCCTACACGACGGCAGCTGCATATTTTGACGAGCCGGAAACCATGCCTTGGCTGCACATGGACAATACCAAGGTTACCGCCTTGTGCTTGGACGCGCTTTTGTATGCAAAGGCCGATTTTGCCGAGGCCTTTAAAACCGCGTCGTGGCTGCTGACGCAGCTAAATGCCGAAGGCCATTGGAATAACACCAGCGTCAACGCGGCTGTGTTCCGGGCGTTAAACACATATTACAAACGGGCGGAAACGGTGACGCCCGACTTTAGCGCCGAGGTAAAGGCCGGCGCCAAAACGGCATTAAGCGCTATTTTTAAGGGCCGCAGTGTGGAAAGCCAAAATGCATCTCTCCCGTTTGGGGACGTGTATGCGGATCAAAGCGAGGCCCGGGTGACGTTTGCCAAAACGGGCGCCGGAACGCTTTATTATACGCTTAGCCAAGTGTACGAGCCGCGCCGCTTTGACAGCGCGGTGGACGCGGGCTTTACTGTGTCGCGCGCGATTTCCACGCTGGACGGAAAACCCGTCACGCGCCTGCAGGCGGGTGAGCGCTATCAAATCACGCTGACGGTGAAGAATGCCGCCTCGCGCCATTTTGTGGTGCTGGAGGATTTTATTCCCGCTGGGTTTGAAATTGTGAATACTTCCTTGGCCACGGAGGCGGATGTATCGGTGGCGGTGCCCGTTGAGGAAGCGGACGCTTATAAAGGCTCCGGCTATAACGCCTTTGAGCGCAACGAAAAATACGACGACCGCATTGCCGCGTTTTCCGATTACCTGCCCGCCGGAACGCATACGTATTCGTATGTCGTGTCGGCCGCCGTGCCCGGGACGTTTGCCTATCCCAGCGCATGGGCCAGCCAAATGTACGAACCGGCGGTGTTTGGCCGTAACGCCACGCAAACGCTTGTGATTGAATAATATGCGCCGCATTTGGACGGTACTTTTTGCCTTGCTTCTTCCCTGCCTGTTGTGCGGGGAAGAAGCTTTTTTATTGATGCCGTCCAAACAAATTTATGACCGCTACGGCGCGCCGCTGCGCGGGTTTTTGTCCGAGCGGAATACCTATTACCGCCCCGTTGGGTTGGGTGAAATTTCGCCGTGGCTGGTGGCGGCGGTGTTGGCGGCGGAGGACAAGCGTTTCTTTTCTCACCCCGGGGTGGACGTAAAGGCCATTTTGCGCGCCGCGTGGCAGAACACGTCCGAAGGGGAGGTGGTGTCCGGCGCGTCCACCATTACGCAGCAGCTGGCCCGCGCCATAGAGCCGTATCCCAAAACTTGGTGGGGCAAAACGCGGGAGGCTTTTTCGGCACTTAGGCTGGAGCAGAAGGCCAGCAAAGAGGAAATTTTGGAGCAGTATTTCAACCTCTTGGAACTGGGCAATTTGACGCAGGGCGTGGAGGCCGCCAGCCGTTTTTATTTTAATCTTTCGGCGGCGGATTTGTCCCTTTCGCAGGCGGCTTTTTTGGTGGGGATTATCAAATCTCCCACGTATTACAACCCGCTTAAACATTTTTCCCGCGCGCTGAAACGGCGCGATTGGGTGCTAAAAAAAATGTGGGACAATAATTTTATTGACGAGGAAATGTACCGCCTGGCTGTGGCCGAAAAACTGGAACTGCGTACGCAGGCCCGCCCGTTTGACGCGCCGCATTTTACCCGTTTTTTGGAGCCGCTTTTGCCTGCCGGCGCACAGGATGTGTTTTCCACGCTGGACCGTGAACTGCAGGTGTATGTGGAGGAGTTGGTAAAAAATTATATCTCCCGCCTGCAACAGGAAAATGTGACAAACGCCGCCGTGGTGGTGGTGGAAAACGACACGGGCGCGGTGCTGGCGTATGTGGGTTCGGCCGATTTTTACAACCCCAAAAACAATGGACAGGTGGACGGCGCGCGGGCGCTTAGGCAGCCGGGATCGGCCTTAAAACCGTTTGTGTATGGGCTTGCGTTTGAAGAGGGGCGGCTGACGCCGGCCTCGCTGATTGATGATGTGGATACGTTTTTTGAAGGCGGGTTCCGCCCGCGCAATTACGATGAATCCTACCATGGCTTAGTGCCTGCGCGCACCGCGCTAGCCTGTTCGTACAACATTCCCGCGGTGAAGGCCGCCGAGCTGGTGGGAACGTCCAACCTGCTGGCCTTGTTACGGCGGGCGGGGCTTACATCACTTGAAAAAACAGCCGATTTTTACGGCCTCGGCCTGGCCCTGGGAAACGGCGAGGTACGCCTGCTGGATTTGACCAACGCATATGCCGCCTTGGCGCGCGGCGGGCATTACAAGCCGCTCTTGGTGGCGCGGCAGCCGCAAATCCGCCTGCCGGGGCGCGAGGGGGAGGTTCTCACGGAGCAGGCCGCGTATTTAGTCACCGATATTTTGGCGGATAACACGGCCCGCTCCGCGGCTTTTGGGTTGAATTCTCCCTTGTATACGGGGTTTGCTTTTGCGGCAAAGACGGGTACCTCAAAAGATTATAAGGATAACTTTGCCCTCGGCTATACCCGGCGGTGGACGGTGGGCGTGTGGGTGGGGAATTTTAACGCCTCGTCCATGCAGCGCGTTTCCGGCATTACGGGCGCGGGGCCGCTGCTGCACGACGTGGCAGTCTATTTGCAGGCGCATTATCCGTCCCCTTCGTTTCAAGCGCCTGCGGGCCTGACGCGGGCGTCCGTCTGCACGCAAAGCGGATTGTTGGCTGGGAAGAAGTGTGCACATACCCAAGAAGAACTCTTTTTATCTGATCACTTGCCGGACACCTGTACGGGCCGGCACCAGGCGGAAAAGGCGGCCTTTCGGATCCTTTCACCCACGGACGGAGATGTGTTCAAGCTGGATCCGGCTGTGCCGCTGGCCTCGCAAGCGCTTAAATTGGCGGCGGATTGCGCGGGACCGTGCGCGTGGCGTATGGACGGGAAAAAGCTGAAGGGAAATTCTTGCCAAACGTGGTGGGTGCTGCAGGCGGGGCAACATGCGCTGGACGTTACGTGCGGCGGGCACCGCGCGGCGCTTTCTTTTGAAGTGTTACCGTAACAACGGAAGGGTTGTACCTTTATTGAAAATCCCCTGCCTGGGCAGGGGATTTTCAATGAGTGGCGGTGGTTATTTCTTTTTGTTTTCTTTATTTTTTAAGCTCGCCTTAATCAGTCCGTCAAACAGCGGGTGCGGGCGGAGGGGACGGGAGCCAAACTCCGGGTGGAACTGGCCTGCAATAAAGTACGGGTGGTCTTGGCGTTCCACAATTTCGGGCAGAACGTCCTCGTGCCAGCCGGAAACAATCAGCCCCACATCGGCCAGCTGCTTGACGTATTTGGGGTTAAATTCATAGCGGTGGCGGTGGCGTTCCACAATTTGGTCCTTGCCGTAAAGCCGCCGCGCCAAAGAGCCTTCCTTCAGGTCCGCCGTGTAGTTGCCCAGGCGCATCGTACCGCCCTTGTACACCACATTTTTTTGCTGGGGGGTAAGGTCTACCACCGGGTCCTTGGTGGTGGGGTCAAATTCGGTGGAGTTGGCGTCGTGCAAGCCGCACAGGTTGCGCGCGGCCTCAATCACCACGCACTGCATGCCCAGGCAAATGCCCAAAAGCGGCACTTTGTGTTCGCGCGCATATTTGACGGTGGCAATTTTGCCCTCAATGCCGCGCCCGCCAAAGCCGCCCGGAATCAAAATGCCGTCCACGTCTTTTAGCTTTTCTTCCACGTTGTCTTTTTCCGTGTTAATGTAGACCACTTCCACCTTGGCGTCGTTATTCATGCCCGCGTGCTTTAAGGCCTCGTGCACGGACTTGTACGCCTCCTGAAATTCGGCATATTTGCCCGCAATTGCAATTTTGACGGATTTGGAAGGGGTGAGTGCCCGGTCAAAAAATTCAAACCATTTGGGATCAATTTCTTGCGTGGGCTTTAAATTTAACAGCGAGATAATCTGCTTGTCCACACCTTGCTTGTAGAACATTTCCGGCACGTGGTAAATGGATTTTGCATCCGCGCATTCAATAACGGCCTGCGCGGGGACACTGCAAAAGAGGGAAAGTTTTTCTTTTAAATGCTGGTTGAGCGGCTTTTCCGTGCGGCAGATGAGCATGCTGGGCTCAATGCCTACCTCGCGCAATTTGTTGACGGAGTGCTGCGTGGGCTTGGTTTTTAGTTCCTGCGCCACGGCAATGTAGGGAATGAGCGTAACGTGTACGCAGATGACATTCTGCGGGCCCTTTTCCAGGCGCAGCTGGCGGGCGGCTTCCAAGAACGGAAGGGATTCAATATCGCCCACCGTACCGCCGATTTCAATAATGGAAACATCGCATTCGTTTTCAAACGCGGTGAAGCGTTTTTTGATTTCGTTGGTAATGTGCGGAATGACCTGCACCGTGGCGCCAAGATACTCGCCGCGGCGTTCTTTGTCTATGACGGTTTGGTAAATGCTGCCGGCGGTGTTGGTGTTGGCGCGGGTCATGTTGACGTCTAAAAAGCGTTCGTAATGCCCTAGGTCCAGGTCGGCCTCGGCTCCGTCGGTAGTGACGAAGACTTCGCCGTGCTGGTAGGGGCTCATGGTGCCCGGGTCTACGTTAATGTACGGGTCGCACTTGATCATATTGACGGACAGGCCGTTTAACTGCAAGAGCTTGCCGATGCTCGCACCGGAAATCCCTTTGCCCAGCGAACTGACCACGCCGCCGGTGATGATGATAAATTTAGACATAATAAAACAACTCCTTGCGTAAAATTAAAACGGTTTTTATGTACAGAAAAACTCCCGCCGGGAGGCGGGAGTCCTGTTACTTGTGTTCTTTAAAATACTTTTCGGCGGCTTGGAGGTCGGCGGCGGTGTCAATGGCCGGGCCGGCGGAATCAATCACCGCGCATTTGATTGTCATGCCGTCCTCTAACGCGCGCAACTGCTCCAGGCGCTCCAGCTGCTCCAGCGGGCTGACGGGCAGCTCCACAAAGCGCTTTAACGCTTCTCTTTTGTAGCCGTAAATCCCGCAGTGCTGCCAGTACGGTACTTTTTTGTTTTCTTCGGTCAGCTCGCGTTTGTACGGCACGCGCGAACGCGAGAAATACAGCGCCCGTCCGTCTTTGGCCATAACGGCTTTGACGCAGTTGGGGTTGTCAATTTTGGCGTCGTCTAACGTGGCGGTGACGGCGGTGGAAATGTCGCAGGTAGGGTCGGTCTTTAACAGCTCCGCCACGGCAAAAACGGTTTCGGCCTTGATAAAGGGTTCGTCGCCCTGGACGTTAATAATGTATTTTTCGGGGCGGTTTTGCGCGGCCTCGTAAATGCGGTCCGTGCCGCTTTGGCATTGGTCGCTGGTGAGCACGGCGGTGGCGCCAAATTTGGCTACCGCTTCCACCACGATGGGCGATTCGGTGGCGATGATGACGTCCCCCACGTTGGCTTTGACGCACGCTTCGTACACGTGCTGGATGACCGGCTTGCCGGCCAGCGGTTTTAGCATTTTGCCGGGCAGACGGGAGGACCCGTAACGCGCCGGAATGGCAATTAAAACATCACTCATTTTAAAACTCCTTCAATTTCCTCGCGGCTCGCGGTAGCGGTGCCGGATTTTTCCACCACAATGCCGGCGGCAAAGTTGGCCAGCACGGCGGCTTCGGTCAGCGTGGCTTTGGCGGCCAGCGCTAAGGTTAAAACGGAAATAACCGTATCGCCTGCACCGGTGACGTCATACACTTCGCGGGCGGTGGCTTTGATGGTGGTGGGTTTTTTGTGTCCCTTTTCAAACAAGCTCATGCCGTCGGCACTGCGGGTGATTAAGATGGACTCGGCGTCCAGCATTTTTAAAATCTTTTGGCCCAAGGCTTCTATGGCTGCCTCGCCCGGTTTTGGCGATTCGCCCACGCCTTCCCACGCTTCTTTGGTGTTGGGCGTCATGCAGGTGATTTTTTTGTACTTCTTAAAATTGTCTATCTTCGGGTCCACGCACACGGGAATTTTGTGCTTGCGGCAGGTGTCAATAATCGTCTGGATGTTATGATCCGAGAGCATGCCCTTGCCATAGTCGGACAAAATAACGCCCTTGGCGGTTTTGACGGCCATTTCAAAACTCTTCATGCATTGGGCGGCCACGGAGGGGGAAATGGTTTTTTTGCTTTCGCGGTCAAAGCGGACGATTTGCTGTTGGTCTGCCATGACGCGGATTTTTTGCGTGGTGGGGCGGTCGGGGTCTTCGGCGATGCCGTAAATGTTCACTTTTTTATCGCGCAAGAAACCCTTTAGCATTTCGCCGCCGAGGTCTTGCCCGACGACGGACACCATCACCGGTCTGGCTCCCAGGGCCGCCAGGTTGACGGCCACGTTGCCTGCGCCGCCGGCCACAAAAAATTCTTTTTTCACATCCACCACCGGCACGGGGGCCTCGGGCGAAATGCGGCTTACCGTGCCGCGGATGAAGTGGTCAAGCATAATATCGCCCACCACGATGATTTCCTGTCCTTCAAAGTGTTTTAAAAGTTCCTTTAAGCGTTTGGTTGGTACGGTTGTCATAGACGCTCCTTTTCTTCTTACTAAATCATTATAGCTTTAATTTCGTTTGTATTCCAGTAATTCGGCCGATACACTGCCGATGAAAACTTCTACCTTCATTTTGACGGGCATTTTGTACTCGTCGTCCGTCAGCCACACCTTTAAACTTTTGCCCTTGCTGACAAAAATTCCCTCGCCGCGAAACTGCGGTTCCACGACAATACAGTCAAACTTTCCGGCGGCGGTTTTGACGGTTTCCTTGCCCAGCACCTTGACGAGCAGGGGGTATTGCTTCTCGCGGTTGACAATGTCAAACACCACGTCTTGGCCGGCGTTTAGCGTTTGGGTGCGTACAAAATATAAAGACGAAAGCATATCCAGCACCTTCATGTCCAGTGCACCGCTGAGCACGCGCGGTTCTTCCTTTTTTTGCACCTCGCCATAGAGGCGGTGTTTTGCATAATCAAAGGTGAGCCACTCGTCGCGCTTGTAGCTGCCTTCGCGCACGCTTTGGCTGTAGCCCAAGGAGGAAAAGTCCTCCGCGTCTATCCAAGAAAAATTAATGTCGCGCACTTTAAACACCGCGTCAATCACGGGGGCGGAAAAGGCGGTGGTTTGGATGAGGTACGCCTGGCGCCCATTTACCGTGGTGAGGCCGCGCGTTTTGATGTAAGCCGTGCCTGCTTTGATAAATGAGTAATACAGCCCGTATTTGAGCGCTTCATCCTTCCACGGGGCTTTGCCTTGGTTGGGGGTGACGGGTTCGTACGCAAAGGGGCTAAAGCGGCGGCCGTCCGGGGAAATAGCAGCCTCGCCCTCAAACGTCGCCACGTCCGCCGGCGGGGTTTGTAAGGTTTGGCGGGCGCGGGCCACGGCCACGGGGTCCTGTGGAGTGACTGTATTTTGGGATTTTAAAGCGGGTGTATCGTCCGGGGGAATGGCGGGTTGGGTGACTTCCGGTTGGGTCGCGGTCACTACGGGTTCTTGCGGTTTGGCGGGCACTGCCTCGGCTGCCGCGGGTGCGAGTGTAGCCGGGGGCAGGGCGGGCTCTTTTACCTGGGCATGTTTTGTGGCGCAGGCGCTTAGCAAAAGGCAGGCCGCCACGGCGAGCGGCAGGTTATTCTTCATGCACGGGTCCTTGGCTGTGGCGCACGATAAATTTGGCGGCGTTTAGCAGGTTGCTGGCGGCCTTGGCCGGGTGTAAATCGGGATATTTTTTTAGGTGGTTTTTACCGTTGGCCGTGGTTACTAAAACGGAGGTAAAGCCCAGCGCGCGCCCAAAGTCCACATCGGCCTTTTTGTCGCCCACCATGTAGGAGACGGCGGGGTCAATGTTATATTTTTTTATCAGGTATTGTCCCAGTTTGGGTTTGGGTTTGCGGCAGTCGCAGGTTTGGTCGGGCGCGTGCGGACAAAAGACAATTTCTTCTATACGGGCAGGTTTTAAAAGCTGCACCAGGCGTTTGTGGACGGCGTTTACCTCTTTTTCGGTAAAGTACCCGCGGCCGATGCCCGACTGGTTGGAAACAATAAAAAATTTAAACCCGTGTTTTTTAAGCAGCGCCAGCGCCGCGGCCACGCTTTTGTAGGGGCGGACTTTGGCCGGGTCGGAGAGGTATACACCGGGCTTTTCGTGAATGAGGGTGCCGTCCCGGTCAAAGAAAACGGCCTTGATTTTTTCGCTCATACGCGTTCCTCCGGGTGGGCGTTCAAATAAGCTTCGCCCTCGGCCTCGCGTTTCCAGCGGTTGTGCGCCCACAGCCAGGAGCCGGGGTTTTCGCGCAGCCAGGCTTCGTAATACCCCACCAACGTTTTGGTGAACTTGCGGACATTTTCCAAACTGTATTCCGCGGGTGGGTAAACGGGGTCCAAAATTTCGGAAACGATGGTACCGTCCTGCTCCCGCCACACTTTTACGGGAAAAACGGGTACCTGCATTTTAATGGACAACAAAGCCGTAATGGGGGAAAATGCCGCCACACGGCCCATAAAAGGCACCCACACTTCGCTGGAACCTGCGTTTTGGTCAATCAAAATACCCAAAAGTTTTTTCTTCTTCAGCCAGCGCATACAGGCAAAGAAGGGCTTGTCCTCGTTGTTGCTGTAAAAGGTGCGGCCCGAAAAAATGTTGCGCAGGCGGTTGGTTTCTTCGTCCACGTATGGGTTGTCCACGCGCTGGGCCAGCACGGCCTTGTCTACACCGTACACGGCGCCCGCCAGGCCAAAGGCCTCCCAGTTGGTAAAGTGGCCAATGTGGATGATGCCGCCCGTGGTGTTTTGCGCGCGGAGCATTTTTTCCAGCCCGAGGACGCGGCAGTGCTTTTTGAATTGTTCGGGCGTCATGTGCGTGAGTTTGATAAATTCGGCCAAAATACCGCCCATGTTGCGCCAGGATTCCAGGGCGGTGGCGCGGGCCTGTTCTTCCGTCATTTGAGGGAAGGCGCGGCGGATATCGTACACGGAGCGGTTAAAGCGTTTTTTCATTACAAAACGCACGGTTCCGGTGGCCTTGCGGCCCAGGCACACGGCGGTGCGGTAGGGCAGCAGATCAAACAGCACGCAAAAAAATTTGAGTGCGATGTATTGAATAAAATGCAGCGGGGTTTTTTTAAAACGGGTATTTGCCATATACCCATTATACTAATTTTGTCTTTTAAACCCGTTCGGTTTTGCAAGCGCCAAAGAAATGCTAAAATATCTAAAACAGATTTAGGGGACTTTATGGATTTACAGAAACTAAAGAAAGATTTGGAACAAAATATGTTGGGCCGCGGCGTGCTGTTGGCGGCGTCTAAGCTTTACGGCGTTGGCGCCTGGCTGGACAGAGCCGCGTACGAAAACGGCTGGAAGGCCACCAAAACGGTCAATTCCCGCGTGGTGTGCATTGGCAACATTACGGCGGGGGGAACCGGAAAAACAACGGCGGTGCTGCTAGCGGCCACTACCCTGGCCAAGGAGGGCATTCGCGTGGCGATTGTGTCGCGCGGCTACAAGCGCCAGCAAAAAACCGATGGCCCGGTGGTGCTGTTTGACAATCCGGACGCCGATTGGCGCCTGGCGGGTGACGAGCCCTTTATGATGAGCCGCGTGCTGGCACAATATAAGGTGCCGATTGTCATCTGCCCGGACCGTGCCGCCGCCGCCACCGAAGCACTGCGCCGCTTTAAGAGCCAAATCATTTTGCTGGACGACGGCCTGCAGCACCACCGTTTGCGCCGCGATGCGAACGTGATTTTGGTGGATGCCAAAAATCCGTTTGGCAACAAACAGCTTTTGCCCTACGGTATTCTGCGCGAGCCGCTTTGCGCCTTAAAGCGGGCCAACCTGATTGTGCTGACCCATTGCGACCAAGTGTCCGCCCGCCAATTGGAGGACGTAAAAGACACCATTCGTTTGTATAACGACACGGTGGAAATCGTGGAAAGCGTGCACCAGCCGGAATACTTTTTTGACATTTGCACCACCCAAAAGGTGGATTTGAGCGCTATTAAAGGGCCGGCGGCGTGCTTTTGCGCACTGGGCCACCCGGAAACCTTTGAAAACACCCTAACGGGTCTAGGTCTGGAGCTTAAGCAAAAGTGGCGCTTCCCCGACCATCAGTTTTATACGGAAGAAAACCTGCGCACCTTTGAAGAAACGCGCGGCGGCCTGCCGCTTATCACCACGTTTAAGGACTTTGTAAAATTTCCAGATAACTGGCGCGAAATTTTGACCAAGGACGTGTATGTGCTGTCGGTCAATTTGAAAATTCGCGGCGGCGAAGCGGAATTTGACAAGTTTACCGATGTGCTGTACCCCAAGTTTTCCAAGATAAAAAACCGCTAGGAAACTTGTTGGGGAAAAATTTTTAGAACGCCGCGGGCTTAACAACCTGCGGCGTTTTTGCCTGTTGTTGGGGTCGTTATTACACAAGAGTCATCCTGGAAAGTTTTTGTCCAGGATCTCTTCCTTTTTGTGCCGTTTTCGGGCAGGCAAAACACAAAAGGGTTGTAATCGTTTTTTTTTTGATAAAATTTGAGTATACGAAAAATTTATCAAAAAGGAAGGGTGTTATGAAAAATGTGATGGCGGGCCGATTAGGTAGGTTTATGGCAGAGAGGACGGATAAGAAAACGACAACGGAGAGATCCTGGACTACAGCCTTCCAGGATGACAGCAACAACAAGGGCAAAACGGTTGCCTGCGGGTTTACGCTGATTGAGTTATTGGTGGTGGTTCTTATTATTGGTATTTTAGCGGCGATTGCCGTGCCGCAATATCAAAAAGCAGTGGCCAAAAGCCAATTTAGCGAAATGCTGGCACTTGTCAATTCGCTTAAGCAACAAGAAGATTTGTATTACCTGGCCAACGGAAGATATGCCACCAGCTTTGAAGAGCTCTCCCCCGATTTTCCGCCCGTAGCGGTAGATCAGGCCGGGTATACGTTTCGCATTCCGGGAAAGGATTACTACTTTGACCTGATGGATGGTGGAAAGTATAACAACGTCTATGCTCGCCACGACAAGTTAGGTGTTAGTTATTTGTATGGGTTTTCCGGGAAACGCCAATGTTTTGTTTACGATGAAAATAACGCGTTAGCCAAGTATGTTTGTTCGTCGGTAGGCACGTTTGCCCACAAGGGTACTTGCGGAAATACAACGTGTCTCGTTTACACGATGAACTAGCGCAGCTTAAAAAGCGTGTAGCGCGTGGCCAATGGGTGTTTGGTGGGTTGGAGAACTTTTAAAAAGCGCGCGCCCGCCTTGGGGTTGACCCCGCAAAGCGGTGTGATAATGGGCAGATTTAAAGAGCCGTCCAAATATGGGGCGGCTTTTTTTTCGTCCCAATTTTTAGCAGGCCACAGGGCAAAGCCTTCGGGCGTAAGCCCCAACTGCGAAGGCAGGCGGTGGAGGCTTTCCTGCACCAAATAGCGGGCTTGGTTTTCGTCGGGCTCGGTGGTTACGTCCGCCGACGAAAGCGCCAGCGCGCCGAAACTGATGAGGCCGCTTTTAGCCAGTGCGGAGAGTTCTTTTTCCGTCAATACGTTTTGCCAGGGCTCTTGAAAGGGATCGTTCCAACGGTTGTAGGTGCTCACGCAGTCGGGCGCCAAAAAAAGCGCGCAGGGCACTTTTTTAGCGGATAAAAGCGGAAAAATTTGTGTAAAAAAAGATTGATATCCGCCTAAAAAAGCGAGTAAAACGGGTTTTTTAGGTAAATTTTGCGGGGTTTGGAGTGCGCGGAGCGGCACGGGAGTAAAACCGCGCGCCAGCAGGCGGTTTAAGTCTTTTTCAAACTGCGCGGCGGAGACCCATTCGTTTTTTAAGCGGGAGCTTTTGGGTGGCGTGCCTGCTTTTTCGTACGCCAGCACCACCAAGGCCGGCGCGCTTTTGCGCCAAACGAAATATCCGAACAAGGCCGCTGCCAACGCGGCAAAGGCAAGAAATAAAAAAATCATCAGAGTTTGCTTTGCCCGCGGGTAAGCTGCAAGTGATAGTCGTACAGCGTTTCGCCGCCGCGCGGAAAGGTGCGGCGCAGCGTGGATTTGCCCTTCCACGGCCAGGGGTTGATCCCTTTTTTGGTGCTGAAATCAAACAGATATCCGGCCTTGAACACTTGGGGACGGACGCGCTTGTCAAAACCGCCTGCGCCGTACGGATAGCAAAAAGCCGTTACGGTGCGGCCCAGTTTTTCCTCCAGCACTTTTTTGCTTTCGGTCAGTTCTTGGACGATTTCCTCATCCGGCAAACTGCGCAGCCGGCGGTGCGAACACGAGTGCGAGCCAAAGGCCACCAACCCGCTTTGCTGCATTTGCTGCACTTGCTGCCAGGTTAAATATCCGTCGGTGCCGACACGGTCGGTAATCAAAAAGATAAGCGCGGGGACGTTGTATTTTTTAAGGAGGGGAAAGAGATTAAAATAGTTGTCCGCGTGGCCGTCGTCAAACGTAAGGAGCACGGGTTTTTCTACCGAGGAGCGGCCTGCTTTACAGGCGGTTTCCAGTTCGGTTAGCGAAATAAGCGTGTAGCCGTTAGCTTTTAAGAACAGCAGTTGGCGTTCAAACATTTCCGGGCGAATGGTAAAGGGAAATTGCTCGGCTGTGGGGTCGTCCACCAAGCCGATGTGGTGGTACATCATGGCCACAAAGCCGCGGCGTGGGGGCAAGTACCACGTTTTGCGCAACGCCGGAAAACGCCAAAAGGCATACATAATTAAAAGGACCAAAGCGGCCAGGCACATACTCATCTTTTAGCTTGCTCCTCTAATTGCCACAGTTTGGCGTATTTTACAAGCACGTATCCCGTGGAAAAGGTCGCCCACAGAAACCCGCGCAATCCGTCCAAAAAACCCAATTTAAGGACGTAACGCTTTACAAATTCAAACGGGAGCGTGACGAGCAAAAACGCCAGCGAAAACTTCCGCCCGTTTTGGTGCATTTGCCGCGCGGCGAGGGTGGTGTATTTGTTTAATTTGCGGAAATAGGTTTCAATCGTGTCGTAGGAATAATGGTTGACCACATTTTTAAGCGTGCCCGTTTTGCCTTGCAATCTTAACCCCTCATGCACCAGGCCGCCCGTGTAATGCGCGCATTGGGTGCGCACCAACCTCAGGTGTTTTTCTTTATTCAGCCCGCTAAAGCGCATTTTTTTGCCCAAAAAATAGTTGCAAAAGGGCAAGTAGAATCCGGAGCAATCGGTGTGTTGGATCACTTGGGCAATTTCTTCTTTTAATGCGGGGGACAAAGTCTCGTCCGCGTCCAGGTTCAGTGCCCAGTCTCCCGTTACTTTGGACAGCCCGAAATTCTTTTGGTTGGCAAAGCCGTCAAAGGCGCGGTCGTACACTTGGGCTCCCAGGTCGCGGCAGATGAGGGCGGTTTTATCCTTGGAAAAGGCATTGACCACAATTACCTCATTGACCAGCCCCCGGGCGCTTAAAATGCACTTGGCAATTTTGGCTTCTTCGTCCTTGGCGATAATAAAAAGAGAAATACGCGGTTTCTTCATAAGGGTATTGTAGCATTTCGCAGGGTGTAAGAGAAGGGGCGTATAAAAGGGGAAACCGCTGTAGCAGGGTTTGGGACTACAGCGGTTTGGGTGAAATTAAAAAACACTTTCTATACACTTATCATAACACTTTGCCGTGCCGGGCAACAGGGTCTTTAGACCTATTTTTAAAAAAAGTTGTACCTAGAAAAAAATAGGCCTTTTGTTGTATAATTTTTAGGACCTTAGGGGAAAGATATGAAAAAACTGCTTATCCTTTTTGTTTGTTTGCTGGGGGGCTGCACTTCGCTGCCCACATCGGCCGAATATGTGCTGCGCGGGGACGGATACTATAAAGACGGACGTTTGCCGCAGGCGCTTAAGGCCTACCAAAAGGCCCTTGAACTAAACCCGGAAAATTTAAGCGCCTATGCTTCGCGCGGCAGTGTGTATTATGCGCTTGGAAAATACGATTTGGCGGAGTGGGATTTTTTGCGGGTGCTTGAGAAAAATCCTTACCGTTTGAATACCTATACCGCCTATGCCAGCGTGCTGGCAGCCAAGGGCGATTACCAAAACGCGCTGACGGTGCTGGGACTGGCTTTGCAGCTGGACCCGCAACTGGCGGAGGCGTATTTTTCCCGCGGCGGGGTGTACTTTATGTTGGGCAAGTACCAAGAGGCGGTGGCGGATTACTCCTCCGCCCTGCGTTTGCGTCCGGCGGCGGAAGTATACAGCGCGCGCGGCGCGGCTTACCTGCAGCTGGGAAAGACGGAAGAGGCCAAAGCGGATTTTGAGGTGGCTAAGTCCGGCCGGGTGCCCGAAAAAATGAGCGCATACGTCTTGTACGAGTAGGGTTTTCCGTCGGAGGAAAGAAAATTCTTGCACGGGCGTGCCAAGTTTTGTTATAATAAATATACAAGATTTACGTCACCGTAGCTCAGCTGGTTAGAGCGAGCGTTTCATAAGCGCTAGGTCGGTGGTTCGATCCCACCCGGTGACATTTTTTTATGCCCTTCACATGCGTGAGGGGCGTTTTTTTGGCAAAAAACATAAACCCCTCTATACAAAACCCTGCAAAATGTACTATCATAAACTTACGGAGAAAATATGAAAAAAACCTTTGTCACTTTTTGTACGCTTTTGCTGGCGTGGCCGGTGATTGCGGCCTCCACTTGCGAAACCCGCGTGGATGCCCACCAAAACGCCTCTACGCGCGAACGCGTGGCCTATTGCCTCACCCCCGAGGCTGCCGCCCCTGTCGCTGCCGGGCCGGAGCTGGTGTATTATGGCGTGTCGTCCAACACGCCCGCCGCGGACGAAACCGAACCCGCCCAGCCGCGCAAACAGGTGTATTTTGATAAGGACGGCGTGGCCGTCAACCAAGATTATGTGGACACAAAGAAATTCCCCGCTTTTACAAATGATACGTTAAGCGAGCAGGAACGTTTGGCCCTGGAAGAGGCCCAAAAGAGAGCCGCCGCCGACCAGGCCAAAAAGGCCGCCACGGCCACTGCTCCCAAACGCCTGGATACGCCCTCCGTTTTGACGGAAAAAAGGATGTCCTCCAAGGAAACCAAGGCCGGGCTGCTCGCTCGCCACAAAAAACCGAACCGCTACTTAAAGCAGGCCGCCGCGGAACCCGCGGTGGAACAGCAGCCGGAACCGCAGGAGCCTGTTACCCAAAATTTTGAGACGGATCCGTATCAAGAGGATAACTATGGCTCGTACCCGATGCCCAGCACCGGCACGGCCCAGGCAGTGGATGAAAATTTGAACGCGCCCAATAACTACAACGCAGGCGGCGCGGCCCCGCAGAATTTTACCAATCCTGCCTTGTCCTCGGATGACGGCTTTGGCTACAACGCCACGGACCCTGCTATGCAGCCCTAAGGCTTGACAAACCGGTTACGGGAGATTAAAATAAACTTATGCAAACTTTACTTACCTATTTAAAAAGGCCGTTTGCCGAAAAGGGTTTAATCGTCGGCACGTTGGACTTGCTGCTCAAGCTCCTGGCTGTGTGGGTGTGGGGCTATTTGGCGGTAATTTTGGGCTCGCTTTTTGTGGAGTCTTTAGTGGTGGACTACAACCCCATGAATAAAATGTGGTGGTTTTCCTACTGCTTTTTGATCTTCTTCGGCGCGTCGTGGCTGGCCTACATTGTGCTGTTTGTGCGCGACTACAGCGAAACGGAAGAATAAGTTTTTACTTTCGCATTAACAAAAAACCTCCCCGCTGCGGGAGGTTTTTTTGTGGTCTGGCGGAATTAAAAACGAAAGGATTTCAAGGCCGCGCGGGCGGTTTGGCGGTCTTTTTTAAGCTGCGCCACCAAGGCGTCTAATCCGTTAAATTTAGTTTCTGCGCGTAATTTTTCGGCAAACCACACGGTGATTTTGCGGCCGTAAATGCTTTGGCGGAAATCAAAAATGTTCACTTCCACCAGCGGCAGCACGGTGTGGAGCGTGTTGACCGTTGGGCGAAAGCCGATGTTGCAAAACCCGTCGTACAATTTCCGTCCGACGCGCACCTTAACGGCATACACGCCAAGCGGCAAAATTTTGTAAAGGCCGGTGTCCAAATTGGCGGTGGGAAAGCCCAGCTTGCGCCCGAGTTTATGGCCCTTGACCACGGTGCCCGTCAGTTCATAGGGACGGCTTAAAAGCGTGTTCGCCAGGGCAATATCGCCCTGCGCCAGTGTTTTGCGAATGAGCGAAGAAGAAATTTTTTCGCTCCCGGCGCGGTAAAAATCGGCCACTTCAAACGGAAGGTTGTGGCGTTGGCAGGCCTCGCGCAAAAAATCCGCGCCGCCTTGGCGGTCCTTGCCAAAGGCAAAATCCGGCCCGACGAGTAACCCGCCCATGTTGTATTTTTTTACTAAAATTTCCTCAAAAAATTGTTGCGGCGTTTGGTTGTGAAGCGTTTCAAAATCCAAGGCGTTTGCACGAAGGCCCAAGTTTTTGAGCAGGTGTTTTTTTTCGTCCGGCAGCGTGAGCACGCTCATTTCCGGGTGGGGGGATAAAATCGTTTTGGGCGGGAGCGGAAAATACAGCACCAGCGGCCGCATCAGGTGGAGGGCGGCCAACGCATCCAAGCGGGTAAAAAGGTGGCGGTGCCCCAAGTGCACGCCGTCAAAGGTTCCAAGGGTGATAAAATTCTTCTTCATAAAACAATAGGTTCCACCTGCGCGTAAAGGGTATCCGTGGGGCAGCCCTTTAACAGGTTGCCGTCAAAGGCGTTTTGCACGGAAAACGGCCCGATTTCAAGCCGTCTTAGGGCGGTGAGGTGTCCGACGGTGCCCAGCTCTTTGGCAAGCAAATAGCCCAGCGAACGCACATAAGTGCCGCACGAACAATGCACGGTGAAGGTGATTTCGTCGTCGGCCGTTTGGGCGACTTGGCGCCAAGCAACGGTCACCTCGTTGTGGCGGCGTTCTATTTCGCGGCCTTTGCGGGCCAGCTCGTACATGTGGTATCCGCCGATTTTTTTGGCACTAAAAAAGGGAATGGGCTGTGTAATGGCGCCCGATAGTTTTTGGGTAGTCGCTTGCAGGGCTTGCGGCGATAAATCCGGCACGGGTGCGGTGGCCACCACGGTTCCGTGCGCGTCCCACGAATCGGTTTCTTCGCCCAGTTTTAAAACGGCTGAATAGGTTTTGGAAAGTTTTAAGAAGGCGTCTTGGCGTTTGGTGGCCTCGCGCCCGACGAGCACAATCAACAGGCCCGTGGCCATGGGGTCTAAGGTGCCGCTGTGTCCGATTTTTTTGGTTTTTAAAATGCGGCGGCAAACGGCGATAATATCGTGCGACGAAAAATCTGCCGGTTTATCTATAAGCAAAAGACCGCTTTTTTGCGGTTCAGGCAAGTTTTTTAACGACATCTTGCACCACATCGGCCAGGGCTTCGGCCACCTCGTCCACGGTTTTGCCCGTTACTTTAAAGCCCGAGGCGCGTGCATGGCCGCCGCCGCCAAAGGTTTGGGCAATGCGGCTGACGTCCACGCTGCCGCGGGAGCGTAAATTGACGGAAACCTTGTCCGGCTCCTCTTTGATGAGCGCGGAAACTTCCACGCCGGGGATCATCGTCGGCTGGCTGACGATTCCCTGCGTTTGGGCGGGCGTGGCGCCGAATGCTTCAAAGTCGCGGCGGGTTAAAATAATTTGGCTGTACTTATTGTCAAAGCGCATTTGCATTTTTTCCAGCGCGCGGCCCAGGAGCTTTAGCTCAATGTAAGATTTGGTAAAGTAGATGACTTGGTTGATTTTATCCACATCCGCCCCGAGGGCCACCAGGGCCGAGCCGACGCGCAGGGCCTCGGCGGTGGTGTTGGAGTGGACAAAGCGGCCCGTATCGGTTACGAGCCCCGTGTAAAGGCAGGTGGCCTCGTCCGCGGTGGGGAGGCAGTGCTCCTCGCCGGAGGCTTCAAAAAGCTGAAAGATAATTTCGGCGGTGGAGGAGGCCTTGGAATCAATGTGATTGACGTCGCCGTACGCATCGCTGACCAGGTGGTGGTCTATATTAATAAGCGTTTGGGCGGATTGGAGGACGCTTTCCAAATCGCCGCCGCGTTGGCGGTCGGAACATTCCAAGAGAAGAACAGTGTCAAAATCCGGCTTTTCCGGCAGAACTCCCACGTGAATTTTGGGAATTCCAGGCAGGAATTTTAAATCGTTTCCGACGGCGGGGGCACAGTAGGCATAGACCGTTTTGCCCATCCGCTCCAAGAGGGAAGTCATGGTCAAGGTGCAGCCCAGGGAGTCCCCGTCCGGGTTTAAATGGCCGGCAATAAAAAACTTTTTTCCGGCGCGGAGGGCTTGCCAAACTTGGCGCAGGCTTTCTTCTCTATTTTGCATCGTGTTTTTCCTTTTCTATCACTTGGAAAATGGCCTCCACGCGAGAGGCCTTTTCGGGCGTATCGTCAAATTCAAAAGTAAAAGAGGGAATTCTCTTTAAGTGCAGGCGGCCGCGCAGTTTGGCGCCGATTTCTTTGCGCAGCAGCGACAGCGCCTCCTGCGTTTTCTTTTTGTCCTCCGGGCTGCCAAAAACCGAAAAGAACACCTTGGCGTTGGCCAAATCTTTAGACAGGCGCACCGCCGTAATCGTCACGAAACCGCCAAAATCGCCGTTGGCGGCCATTTTGGTAATAAGCGTGTTGATTTCTTCCAACAAAAGGGTTTCCAAACGTTTAATTCTGTCTATCATAGTTCTATTATAGCATTTTGGGTTTTTACAACTAAAAATACTTGAAATTTCTTTCAAATATATTTAAACTATTGGGGTAGCGTGCAGGGTGCGCTATAAATTACGGATAGGAGATAAAACTTATGAAGAAAGGTTTTACGTTAATTGAACTGTTGGTAGTCGTGCTCATTATCGGCATTTTGGCCGCTGTGGCGTTGCCGCAGTACACCAAAGCGGTAGAAAAATCCCGCGCGACGGAAGCCATTACCCTCTTGGGCAATTTGGCCACCGCCGAGCAGATTTACAAAATGGGACAAGGGGCTTTTACCAACGACTTGACCCAGTTGGACTTGCAGTTGCCGGGCGTAACGGGTGCCTTTGATAAAGACATTGTTACTAAAAACTTTAAAATTACTATTACGACACCGGCGGGTACCACTGCGACTACGGGCACTACGTTGACGGCTTATGCGGACCGCGTGGACAGCTCCGGTACGGTGATTGGCTCTGGTGATAACCAGTACACCATTAAGCTGGATATTGCCGCGGACGGCACAATTACGCGCACGTGCCAGAAATCTCAGGAGGCCACTGACGTTACTGCAATGTGCAAATCCATTGCCAATGGTGATACAAATGGTAAGATTAAATAAGTTGTTTTTGTGACGAGTAAAAAGCCCCGCCTGGTGCGGGGCTTTTTTATGGCGTATCGTCAAATTCAAAAGTAAAAGAGGGGATTCTCTTTAAGTGCAGGCGGCCACGCAGTTTAGCACCGATTTCCTTTTAATTCTGTCTATCATAGTTCTATTGCATTTTGGGTTTTTACAACTAAAAATACTTGAAATTTCTTTCAAATATATTTAAACTATTAGGGTAGCGTGCAGGGTGCGCTATAAATTATGGATAGGAGATAAAACTTATGAAGAAAGGTTTTACATTAATTGAACTGTTGGTAGTCGTGCTCATTATCGGCATTTTGGCCGCTGTGGCGCTGCCGCAGTACACCAAAGCGGTAGAAAAATCCCGCGCGACGGAAGCCATTACCCTCTTGGGCAACTTGGCCACCGCCGAGCAAATTTACAAAATGGGTCAGGGCCAGTTTACCAACGACTTGACCCAGTTGGACTTGCAGTTGCCGGGCGTGGGAACGACCACTACTTCCACTACCACGACTAAAAACTTCCAGTTGACGGTAACGGTGCCGGCCGCGGCCACTAATACCTTGTTGGCTACGGCGCAGCGCGGTACCGTGTCCGGAGGCACGTTCACGCCGAGCACCTCTACTGATACGCAGTATTCCATCAACCTGTCTATTGATTCCGACGGGAACATTCGCCGCAACTGCTCGACGGCGAAGCCCACCGCTCCTTTGAGCGCGGACGCGACGGCGGATGCTTCTGCCATTTGCAAATCTATTGCTAATGGTAATGCCAAGGGTATGATTAAATAGTTTGTTTTTGTGACGAGAGTAAAAAGCCCCGCCTGGTGCGGGGCTTTTTTATGGGGGAAAATGCCGCCTGGATACTAACCAGGGGGCTGGCGAAACGGCGAAACGACGAAACGACGAACAACACAAAAGGTAGATTCTGAAAACCCTGCGGGCCGCCGTTCAGAATGACGGCACTTATTTGATGACGGAAAGGCAACGGCGAGATCCTGGACTAAGACACTCCAGGATGACGGCTTAACAACCCAAACGGTAGCCCCTGATACCCTGCGGGCCGCCGTTCAGGGTGACTTTTTATTTTGTTTTTCGCCGTTGGCCGTGGTAACAAACAAGGGGTCATGTTGAACTTGATTCAGCACCTACCCGTTGGGTCGTTTGATTGTTGCTGTGGTTGCTGCCTTTTATAACGCTTCGGGCGACGAGCTTTTGGCTTTCTTTTTGTCGGCACAAAAAGTAAGATTACGGCGAGGCATAAAAAAGCCCTACTTATCGTAGGGCTTTTAGCTTTAAAACAGCTCGCGTTTTGGCTTGAATTAAAATTACATTTTAATTCTGCGCGTTACAATCCACTAGGCATAAAAAAGCCCTACTTATCGTAGGGCTTTTTGCTTTAAAACAGCTCGCGTTTTGCGCTTGAATTAAAATTACATTTTAATTCTGCGTGTTACAATCCGCGAGGCATAAAAAAGCCCTACTTATCGTAGGGCTTTTAGCTTTAAAACAGCTCACGTTTTGGCTTGAATTAAACTTACATCTTAATTCTGCGCGTTACAATCCGCGAGGCATAAAAAAGCCCTACTTATCGTAGGGCTTTTAGCTTTAAAACAACTCGCGTCTTGGCTTGAATTAAAATTACATTTTAATACGTCTTGTTATGTTATCCTTGCGGAAGCATTCAATCACATCGCCTTCGGTTACTCCTTTGAAACCTTCCCTCTATGGGCATAAGAAAACCCCTCGGTCAAATCCTCGGGGTTTTCATGCGGCACGTCTAAAACTTACATCTTAATACGTCTTGTTACGTTATCCTTGCGGAAGCATTCAATCACGTCGCCTTCGGCTACTCCTTTGAAACCTTCAATCAGGATGCCGCATTCATAACCTTTTTCTACTTCTTTTACGTCATCCTTAAAGCGTTTCAACCCGCCGATTTTGCCGTGGCCTACTTCCTCGCCGTTGCGTTTCACGCGCACTTCGTATCCGCGCACCATTTTGCCGCTGTCCACCAAAGAACCGGAAATCAAGCCGGAGCTTAACTTCATCACTTTCTTGATGACGGCGGTGCCCACGACCGTTTCCACCACGTCGGGTTCCAATAAACCTTCCATGGCGGCTTTGATATCTTCCAAGAGTTCAAAGATAATCGTGTAGCGGCGGATTTCAATGCCTTCGCGTTCGGCCTCGGTTTGGGCTTTGTTTTCCACGTCCACGTGGAACCCAATCACCACGGCGTTGCTGGCCTTGGCGAGCAGAATGTCCGATTCGTTGATGTTACCGGGGGCGGAGAGAATCAAGTCCAGCTCCACTTCGTCGGACGGAATGCGCAAGAGCGCGTCTTTAATGGCCTCAATGGAGCCCTGCACGTCCGCCTTTAAAATAAGACTTAATTTCTTGACGGTGTTGCCGTTTTCGTCGGCTTGGCGCAGGTTCATTAAAGACACCTGTTTGCGGCGCGCTTGGGAGTCCTCCTTCTGGGCCAGTTTGCGCTTTTCGGCCGCGTAGCGGGCTTCCTTTTCGCTGGGCATAATGTAGAGCGTATCGCCCACTTGCGGCGGCTCGCCGTTGATACCCAAAATTTCCGCCGGCGTGCTGGGGCCAATGGATTGGTAGCGTTTGGAATTTTCGTCAATCAGCGCGCGGATGCGGCCATAGTTCGTGCCGACGAGGAAAGGGTCTCCCACCTTCATCGTGCCTTTTTGCACCAGCACCGTGGCCACCACGCCGCGTTTGTTGTCGCGCTTACTTTCCAAAATCACGCCCACACCCGGTCTGTCCGGGTTGGCTTTGAGTTCCATCATTTCGGCCTGGAGGGCAATCATTTCCAAAAGCTTGTCAATGTTTATGTGCTTTTTGGCGGAAATTTCCACAAAAATCGTGTTGCCCTGCCATTCCTCGGGCACGAGGCCGCGGGAGGCCAGGTCCTGCTTGACGCGGTCCGGGTTGGCGCCGGGAAGGTCAATTTTGTTGACCGCCACAATAATCGGCGCACCTGCCGCTTTGGCGTGTTCCATGGCTTCAATGGTCTGGGGCATAATGCCGTCCGTGGCGGACACCACGAGGACGACAATATCCGTGGCTTGCGCCCCGCGGGCACGCATGGCTGTAAACGCTTCGTGGCCGGGCGTATCCAGGAAGGTTAAAATCCCGCGCGGTGTGTTCACCCGATAGGCACCAATGTGCTGGGTGATGGCGCCGGCTTCGCCCGCCACTACGTTGGACTTGCGAATAGCGTCCAACAGACTGGTCTTGCCGTGGTCCACGTGGCCCATAATGGTGATAACCGGGCTGCGCGGTTTGAGCGAAGCGGGGTCGTCTTCCGTTTCCATAAGGGCAACGGTCTCTTGGTTTAAATCTTCTTCCGCCATTTCCGCTTTAAAGCCGCATTCATCCACGATGAGCTCAATCATATCCTTTTCCAGGCGTTGGTTAATGGTGGCAAAGATACCCATCATCATCAGCTTTTTGATGAAATCGTTGATTTTGAAATTCATCTTTTCCGCCAATTCTTTGACGGTCGGCTGGCCGACGATACGGATGAGCTTGGGGTCCTTGACCGGGGCTTGTGCGATTACTTCGTTGTGGTGATGCCCATGGCGCGGGTTGTTGTGACCCTGCGGGCGGTTTTCCTGCGGTTTGGCCGCCTGTTGGACCGGGCCCTGCGGACGGTTGTTCTGCCCGTTTTGCGGGTGCTGCGCTTGCGGCGCAGGGGCCTGCTTGGGCTGTGCAGGTGCTTGCGGCTGCGGTGCCGGTTTAGGCTGTGCGGCCACCGGTTTTTGCACCGCGGGGGCCGGCTGCACTTTGGGCTGAACAGGGGTTGCCTGTTGTACGGGGGCAGGTTTGGCCTGCACGGGTTGTGCTACCGCGGGTTTCGGCGCAGCAACCGGAGCGGCCGTTTGCACGGCCTCGGTCTGCTTTTGCGGGGCCGTTTCCGTATGCGCGGGCGCTGCCGTTGGCTCAGCCGTTTTGGCCGCGGGGGCCTTGTGCGTTGTCTTTTTGGCGGCAGGCTTTTTAGCCGCGGTTTTTTTAACAGCCGTCGTCTTTTTGGCGGCGGTTGTTTTTTTGGCCGCTGTCTTTTTTACCGCCGTTTTTTTAGCGGTGGTTTTGGTGGTAGATTTTTTAGCCGCAGTTTTCTTTTTGGCGGAGGATTCCTCTTCGGTATTAGTGGTTTTCTTGGTTGTCATTTACGTCCTCCTGCCCGTTGGCGGCCGCGTGTTCTTCCAGGTACTTTTTGGCGCCTTCAATAATTTTAGCGGCTGTCTTTTCGCCAATGCCCTGCACGGTGGAGAGGTGTTCCACGTCTAACGCGGCGATTTGTTCCACCGTCGTAAAACCGGATTTTTGCAACACTTCCGCCATTTTGGGGCCGACGCCTTCCACATCCGCCAGGGTGGCTTTTACGGCCTCGGAGGCTTCTTTGCCTTCCTGCGCCTTTTGCGATTCGCTCTTTACTTCCAGTTCCCAGCCCGTGAGGCGGGAGGCGAGCTTAATGTTCTGCCAGTCTTTGCCGATGGCGATTGCCAGCTGGTCGTCGGGGACGATGACGGTGGCGCGCTTTTCGGAGAGGCTTTCAATCTTGACGAAATCCGCCTTGGCCGGGGCCAGGGAGTTCATCAGAACGGTGGAGATATCGTCGGAATAATTAATCAGATCAATGCGTTCGCCGGAGAGTTCGTTCATCACCGCGCGAATGCGGATGCCGCGCATGCCCACGCAGGTGCCAATCGGGTCAATTTTGCTGTCAATGCTTTTGACCATCACTTTGGCGCGGAAGCCCGGGTCGCGCTGGACATTTTTGATTTCCACGATGCCTTCGTTGATTTCCGGCACTTCTACCTTAAAAAGCTCTTCTAAGAATTTGCCGTTGGCGCGGGACAAAATAACGTAAGGCCCACGTTGGCCTTTATCCATTTTGAACGCGGCCGATTTGTAGCGCGCGAGGACCGGATCGTCGCCGATATTGGCCAAGTCGTTTTGGTTGAGTACCTTGGCAATGATGGCTTTTACGCGGGAACCGTTTACATAGCGTTCTTTTTTGATTTGTTCGCAGTAGGGCAAGATGGCCTCTACCTTGCCGAGGTCCACGATGAGGTCGCGGTCGGAAAAACGGCGCACGGAACCCGTGACCACTTCGCCTTCGCGGGGTTTAAATTCCTTGTAGAAATTGTCGCGTTCAATGCCGCGCACCTTTTGGATGAGCACCTGCTTGGCAATTTGCGCCGCAATACGGGAGAAATCTTCCACTTCCAGGGTGTTGGTGACCACGTCGCCCACCTTGGGGTTCTTCATGTATTTTTTGGCGCCTTCTACGTCAATTTCCGTTTCCGGGTTGGTGACCAGTTCCACCACGTTAAGGGTTTGAAAGGCCTTAATAGATCCGTTTTCCACGTCAATCTTGGCGGAAATTTGGGCGGTTTTACCCAGGTTTTTGCGCAGGGCGGAGACGAGGGCGTCTTCAATCGTTTTTAAAATGTCTTCGCGTTTGATGTTCTTTTCTCTCTCCAAACCTTCCAACGCCAAAACTAAATCTTTCGCACTTCCTTCCATTTTATTTATCTCCTTGAGGGTTAAAATTCAAGAACGGGGTCCAGGTTGGCCTTCTTGATATTGTCGTACTGAAAGCGGAATTGGTTGGTTCCGTCGTCCAGCACAAAGGCGTCGTCGTCCGCGGAGGCGATCACGCCGGTAAAAGCGCCGCGGCCCTCCAGCGGCACCTTGAGCACGAGTTTAACGCGCTGCCCGGTGAACTGCTTAAAATGGGCCGGTTTCTTGAGCACGCGCTGCACACCAGGGGAGGAAACCTCCAGGATGTATGCGCCGTCAATCAAATTTTCCATTTCCAAAATGGAGTCTATTTTATCGGAAAGTTCGCCGCAGTCGTCTAGCGTGACGCCGCCGATCTTGTCTACAAAAAACTGTAAAAGTTTCTTTTTGCCCTGGTGTTGGATGACTAAATCCACCAGTTCTACGCCTTGGCCTTCCAGCGCCTTGGCGACGGTTGCTTCAATGGTTTTGGGGTCTCTCATATCTACTCCTTGTGTAGAGCCTTATTAAGGAAAGAGCGGCTTGTTACCAAGCCGCTCTTTCTAATACATTATTATCATATCATTTGACCGGGCACTTGTCAACCATAACATGTGGCCGAAAAGCTGCCTGATGAATTTTGCAAACTAACTACTTTTTGGCGTTGCGCGCGGGAAAGCGGTTGGTTAGAATAAGGGGGTAGGCAGACGTATCACAGCAGTACCATATTAGGGGGTAATTATGAAGAAAACTTGCACACTGGCGGTTTGCGCGCTCTTTTTGTCCGGCGTGGCCGCCTTTGCCCAAAACGGCAATCACCAAGGGGCCGCTTACCAACAAAAAGCCGGGGCGGCCGCCACGCATCAGGCCAACCGGGCCGAGCTGAAAAAGGGGGAGCCGCAGCTCCAAACCAACACCACCACGACCACGACCAACGTGTATGACGTGTCCAACACCAATAAACGCGGCACGACCAATTACGGCGTGGTGGAGCAAACGGTGACCAACCGCCACGGCACCACCACTACGGGCGAAATTGTTTACAACGATTATACGCCCAGCAAGGCTGCGCTGACCAACGAACACAGAAGAGAACTCTCCATTGCGGGCGGGGAAGTGTTCAGCTTTAATAAGGACGGACGCAAAGAGCGCTATGGCACCAACGGCTTGGCGGGCAATGTCAACATGCTGTGGAATATGACGCCCAACTTTGCCATGGGGCTTGACTATATGATGCTTCACCCGCGTGCCAAGAGCAGCGAGAAAGACGGGGAGTATCGGCGCTACAAAGACGAATACTTGCATGCCATTTCGCTCGCCGGGCGCTACACGTTAAACGCGTGGGACAACTGGCGCGTATACCTGCCCATGGGGTGGGGTATGATGCAAGCCCGCATGAAGACGACCTCTTCCGTGGGGGAAAATTCCAGCAATAACAAATGGGGTACCGGGTTCTATGCAGGCTTGGGCGTGCAGTATGATATTACGTCCAAGCTCTTTGCCGGATTGGAATACCGCTACACCTTGGCGTTCATCAGCGACAAGCACCTGACGGACTCCAGCCGTGACAAATACATGCAGTATCATTCGGCGATGTTCCGGGTGGGGATGCGCTTTTAAATCTGCATAGCTCTTAGGGGGCTAGGGGGGACCTCGTTCTGGGGTTCCCTTTTTGTTGTGTGCCGAGAGAGGAGAAATTGAAATTTCACCTGTTTTTTGCTATAGTTTACGTACGCGCGAAAAGGCCTTTCCGCGCATCCACGTGAGCATAACTATGAAAAAAGGTTTTACGTTAATTGGTCTGTTGGTAACGGTGATTATCGTCGGCATTTTGCTGGCGGTGGCCTTGCCGCAGTATGACCGTGCCAAGGAAAGACACCGTGTAAATGAGGCTTGGAAAATCTTGCAAAAAATGCAAACTGCGTTGGAAGAGTATAACGCAAAACATAACGGCGATTGGACGGAGTTTGACGATTCCACCGAGAAGTGGAAACTACTCAATTTGGATTTGCCGCTAACGGATTCCAATCATTTTAATAAAAAAGCGTGTTTAAAGGAAGATAAGAATTTTACTTATTCGTTGGAAAGTCATGACTTTGTGCGTGCTTACAGAGGAAAATTTGACGGGACCGTATGGAAAACGCATGATTACGACTTATTTATAGATTTAACGGGAAAGACCTGGAGAGATTCTAAGCCTGGGTGGCGGCTTTGCTCGGTGGCCTATGGAGCAGTTTCCTCTCGCGGGAGGAAAATTTGTTCTTCCACGGGGGAAGCGTTAGAAAACGAACGGTATTTGGTCAAATAACTTTTTTGGGGACCCAAATTTTGGGCCCCTTATTTTTTACAAGGAGAAAAAGAATGAAAGGCTTTACATTAATTGAACTATTGGTCGTGGTGCTGATTATCGGCATTTTGGCGGCGGTAGCGCTGCCACAGTATCAAAAGGCGGTAGAAAAAGCGCGTACGGCAGAGGCTTGGAGTGTGCTGGCCAGCATAAAGACGGCGATGGAAATGTACCGCCTAGCCCACGGGAATGATTGGACGGAGTTTGATGCGTCCAACGACAAATGGAGCCTGCTGGACATCAGCCTGCCGATGAATGTTTCGGCCCATGCCAACGCCGCAAAATTTGGCATGATGGAGAGCAAAAATTTTACGTATTCGTTGGAAAGCCATAAATATGTGAGGGCGTACCGCGGGCACTATTCCGGCGGAAAATGGGAACAGAACGATTACGATTTGTTTATTGATCTGGACGGCACGCAGTGGAATTTTTCCGAGGCGGGCAACCGCCTGTGTGGGGAGAAAACCACGCTGGGCACGCAGGTGTGCAAGTCTTTAGGAACCAAGTTAAACAGGGATAAATACCTGGTGAAATAATTGTTTTTTGTAATGTGGAGCCTCCTTCGGTGCTATTTGCCGCGGGAGGTTTTTTTATGTGGATGAGGCGCAACATGCGGCAGACCCTGAAACAAGTTCAGGTTGATTTTATGTTGGTTTTCTAGGCACAAAAAATCCCCGGGGTGGAAAATAGCCTCGGGGATTTTTAAACCTGTTATTTGGCGGGGTTGGCGGCGGCTAACAGCTTTTCCACCGCGTCGGCCAAGTTCCAGCGCACGGCTTCTTTGTCGGTGCGCTTTTTATATTCGCATTGGCCGTCCTTCACCGTGCGGCTGCTGACCACCAAGCGGTGCGGCAGGCCGATGAGGTCCATATCCTTGAACTTGATGCCCGCGCGTTCGTCGCGGTCGTCCAGCAAGACGGAAAGGCCCTTTTCTTCCAGCGCGGCGCAGATTTCGTCCGCGTGTTTTTTGACCTCCGGGTTGGAGTGGTAATCAATGGCCACCAGGGCCACATCAAACGGGGCCAACGGAGCGGGCCAAATAATGCCGTTGTCGTCATGGGATTGCTCAATGGCGGCGGCCACCACGCGGCCTACCCCAATCCCATAGCAGCCCATAATCATCGGCTGGGCCTTTTGATTTTCGTCCAAGAAAGTGGCGTTCATGGCCTGGGAGTATTTGGTGCCCAGTTTAAACACGTGCCCCACTTCAATCCCGCGGGTGAACGTGAAGGGCTTGCCGCAGTGGGGGCAAATGTCGCCTTCAGAAGCAATCTTCAAATCGCAATACGCATCTACCTGAATATCACGCAGGGGGGTAACGTTTTTGACGTGGACGTCTTTCTCGTTACCGCCGGACACTCCATTGATGACACCCTTTACATAGTTATCTGCGTAAATGGGGAGCTCCGGGTGTTTTTCCTTTAAGCCTTGTGCCCCCGCAAAGCCCACAAACGAACCCGTGATTTTGGTATAGGTTTCCTCGTCGGCTTTGACGAGTTCCGTGCATTTTAAGAAAGAGCGGAATTTGGGCTCGTTAAGTTCATGGTCGCCGCGCATAAGCGCCACCACGGGCTTGCCGTCCGCCATAAAGAGGAGGAGTTTAATCAGTTTGGAAGTGGGCACGTTTAACATGTTGGCCACGTCTTCCACCGTGTAGGCCTTGGGGGTGGAGACCTTTTCCATGGGCAAGAGTTCGGCCTCGTTTACGGGCGGAAATTCCGGGCATTTTACGGCGGCCTTTTCCGTGTTGGCGGCGTAACCGCAGTCGGAATCGGCGATCGCGTCCTCGCCGTTGTCGGCCAAAACCATAAATTCGTGCGAAAAGTTCCCGCCGATAGCCCCGGTGTCGGCCTCTACCGCTTTAAATTTAAAACCGCAGCGCGTAAAAATGCGCTGGTAGGCGTCGTACATTTTTTTGTACCATTCGTCGGCCTGCGCGTCGGTGGCGGCAAAGGAGTAGGCGTCCTTCATGTAAAACTCGCGCGAACGCATTACGCCAAAACGGGGGCGGATTTCATCGCGGAATTTGGTGGCAAATTGATACAGGCAGACCGGGAGCTGCTTGTAAGAAGATAAATCCTTGCGGACGAGGTCGGTCACTTCCTCTTCGGCGGTGGGGGAAACGCAGAATTCGGCGCCCTTGCGGTCCTCCAGCTTGAGCAGCTGATCGCCAAAGTGGGCCCAGCGGCCGCTTTCTTCCCAAAGTTCTTTGGGTTGGATAATCGGCATCCAAATTTCGTTGGCGCCGGCGCGGTTCATTTCCTCGCGGATGATTTGCTCCACCTTTTTGAGCACTTTAAAACCGAGCGGCAGCCACTCGTACAGGCCGCTGCCCAGCTTGCGCACCAGTCCGGCGCGAATCATCAGTTTGGCGGAAAGGTTGTCCGCGTCTTTGGGGGCTTCCTTTAAAGTAGGAATGTAATAGTTTGATAATTTCATTTGGTGTCCTTTGTGTAATCTTGTAAATTTTATTTCTTCCAGGCGTTGATTTTGTCAATTAAAAAATCTACCCATTTGTCTTGCGGGAGTTTGAACATGGTTTGCCCGTGTTCAAAATACAACCCCTCGCCTTTGCCGCCCGCAATGCCAAAGTCTGCATCGCGCGCTTCGCCCGGGCCGTTGACAATGCAGCCCATTACGGCAATTTTCAGTCCGGTGGCCTTTTTGAGCAAGTCCTTATTGGAATAGATTTTTTCTTCCAGTGCGTGTACAGTGCCCGTCACGTCCACTTGGGTGCGGCCGCAGGTGGGGCAGGAAATCAGGTTCGGGCCGTATTCGCGCAGGCCGAGGGCCTTTAAAATTTCGTATGCTGTGCGCACCTGCATGCGTGGGTCCTCGGTCAGCGACACGCGAATCGTCGCGCCGATTCCCTTCTGCAAAAGTGTGCCCAGCGCCACGGCGCTTTTCACCGTGCCGCTTAAAAAACTGCCCGCCTCTGTCAGCCCGATGTGTAGCGGAATATCGCTTTGCTTGGCAAAAAGTTCGTTGGCCAGCACGGTGCGTTTGAAGCTGTCTGACTTTAGCGAAACGACCACATTTTTAAAATTTAACTGTTCCAAAATGTTGGCCTGTTCCAGCGCTTCGTTGACCATTACTTCGGCCCATTTGTCGTCGGAAAGTTCCATTTTTCCCTGCACGCTTTTAAGGTATTTTACGCTGCCCGCGTTGACGCCAATGCGGATTGCCACCCCATGGTCCAGCGCGGCTTTTACCACCTCTTTGGTGTTTTCCACGGCGCCAATGTTGCCGGGGTTAATGCGTACTTTGTCCACCCCTTGTTTAATGGCTTCCAATGCTAGTTTATAATCAAAGTGAATGTCCGCCACCAGGGGGGAATGAATGCGCTTTTTGATTTCGCCCAGGGTCTGCGCCGCCTGCATATCGGGCACGGCCACACGGTTGATTTCGCATCCGGCGTCCTCCAGTGTGCAGATTTGCGCCGCGGTTTTTACGGCGTCGCGCGTGTCTGTATTGCACATGCTTTGCACGCGCACGGGGTGGCCGGTCCCCAAGGTATACGGGCCTACTTTTACTTCTCTAGTCTTGTACATGTTCCGCCTCCGCGGGTTTTTCGGGCGCCGCTGGTGCCGTCACGGCGGCTTTGGGTTTAAAGAAAATACGTTTTGCGTCCGAATACGTGGCATACACCACGAGTAAAATCAAAAGATACAGGCCAATGTTAACCGCAATGTTGAGCGTTTTTTCCGTCGGCAGTTTTTTGGTGAGCCCTTCCCATAAATAGACGAGGGCGTATCCGCCATCCAGTATCGGAATGGGAAAGAGGTTAAACATACCGACTGCCACGGAAAGCATGGCAATTAAAAACACAAAATCCAGCAAGCTGCGGTGAACGGCTTTGTGAATGACGTTTACAATTCCCACGGGGCCGGCCAGTTCGGGCGCTTTCTTTTTGGCAAAGCTCTTGCCCAGCGAGGAGAGGGAAAAAGCCGTCCAATAATAGCACTGGTAAAAGCCCAGTCCTGCGGCCTTCCACCACGGCACGGCCACATAGGTTACCGGGGCGATAACGCCCAGCACGCCGGGGTCTTCGGGGCGGAACTCACCTTGCTTAACCTGGGCGGAAAAGGCTTTTCCGCTGCGCTCATAGGTAAGCGACAAATCTCCGGTGTTGGCTTTTAAGGCTTGCGTAAATTCCTGCCAGTTGTGCACCTCTTTTCCGTTTACGGTGCGGAAAAGGTCCCCTTCTTGGAGGTCCAAGCGGGAGGCCGGATAATCCGGCGCCACGGCGCCTACCGCGGCGGGCAGTTTGAGCGGGTCGCCCTCCGGCATTCCCTTTATATAAATGAGCACGCCGAAGATCAGCGCGGCCAACAGGTAGTTAAACAGCGCCCCGTTTACCACCATAAAAAACTTGGCATACCATTTTTTGGCGGCGAACTCGTACGGTTTGGGCGGTTCGGGGGCGTTTTCGGGGTGGAACATGGGACCGGCCGGTTCCACAAAACCACCAAACGGAATGGCACGGACCTGGTAGTCCGTTTCGCCCACTTTTTTGTGCCACAGAATTTTTCCAAATCCGAAGGCAAATTCTTTGACGCGGATGCCCGTTAAGCGGCAGGCCAAATAGTGCCCAAATTCATGCACCAAGACGATAGGGCTCAGCACGACGATGACGGCTAGAATCGTTAAAAACATTTCTTCTCCTAGATGATTGCTTTCTTATAGCTTTTGTCCGCCAAGGCTGCCAGGGCTGCTTCGCGCGCCCAGGTATCCGCCTCCAGCGCTTGGTTGAGCGTGGCGTCCCCCTGGGTTTGCGGGGCGGCCTTGAGCACCGTGTAGACCAGCTTGGCAATATCGGTAAATTTAAGCTGTTCCTTTAAGAAGGCGTCCACCGCAATTTCGTCGGCGGCGGAAAGCGCCGCGGGATAGACGCCGCCCTTGCGGGCCGCTTCCAGCGCGAGGAACAGACAGGGAAATTTGTCCAAGTCCGGGGCGAAAAACTCCAGCTTGGCGGCTTCAAACAAATTGAGTTTTTTGACCGGGCCCGCCGCACGGTGCGGATAGGTAATGGCGTACTGAATCGGCACGCGCATATCCGGTTCGCCCAGCTGTGCCAAAATAGCGCCGTCATTAAATTCCACCGCGGAATGCACAATGGATTGCGGGTGAATGACGATTTGCACCTTTTCCTCCGGCAGGCGGAAGAGGTTCATAATTTCAATAGACTCAAAACCCTTGTTCATTAAGGTGGCGGAGTCTACCGTGATTTTTTTGCCCATCTTCCACCGGGGGTGATTTAACGCCTCGGCGGGTGTGACGGTGGACAACGCCGTTTTGCGCTTGGCAAACGGGCCGCCCGAGGCCGTCAAAAAGATACGGGAAATTTCCGGCTCCAAGCTTTGGTAGCTGTGTTCGTCTGCCATGCCGCCCAGGCACTGAAAAATGGCCGAGGGCTCGCTGTCCACCGGCAGAATGGCGGCTTCCCAGCGTTCGCATTCCTTCATCAGCGTTTTGCCGGCCATGACCATGGGTTCCTTGTTGGCCAGTGCCACCGTTTTGCCCGCCTTAATAGCACTGACAAGTGGCTGGAACCCCACGGCGCCCACTACCCCGCTGATTACCAAATCGGCCGACGGCAGGGAAGCCATGAACATCAGGCTGTCAATTTCCGGCGGCAGAAGGCGCGTTTGCGGAGGAACTTGGTCCTTGATTTTTTCGTAACTTTGCGGATTTAGCACGGCGGCAAAGCGCGGTTTAAAGGCGTGGAGCTGCTTTAAAAATAAATCGGTGTTGTTATTGGCCGAGAGCGCCAGCACCCGGTACCCCGGGCCCAAATGGGAGATTACGTCCAATGCCGAGGTGCCGATAGAACCGGTGGATCCTAAAATGACGATCTGCTTCATAATTTAATCGTATAAAGTACCACGTAGTAAAAAAGCGGCGCGAGTAGTAAATAAGAGTCAAAACGGTCCAAAAAACCGCCGTGGCCCGGCAGCAGGTTGGAGGAATCTTTTACACCCGTGGTGCGCTTAATCACCGATTCGGCCAGGTCGGACACTTGACCCACCACCGCTACCAAAAGCCCTAACAAAAGCGCCTGCTTGACGCTAAGCAAGGTGGATAGAAATAAATGGCGCATGAGCACCGCGGCCCCGACGGCCAATAGCGTACCGCCGATAGAGCCTTCCCACGTTTTTTTGGGGCTGACTTCTTGGTTGAGTTTGTGGCGCCCCAAAAAACGTCCGCAGAAATAGGCGCCCGTGTCGCTCACCCAAACGATGATGAACATAAAAAGCGTCAGGTATTCGCCGTAGGTGGCGATATCGCGCAGGTTGACCAAATGTGCTAAGGCCCAGGGAATTAAAAACACGCCCGTAAAGGTGTTGGATACACGGTCCCACGAGCGTTTGGGCGTTAACACTTCAAAGAACAGCACGCCAAAAATTACCACGCTCAACGAAAAGGGGTATAGGTTGTCCGGCAGTTCCAAGCCGGAAATAGGGGCGCGGCCCAAGACGGCCACCACGGCCATTAACAGCCCAAAGAACATGAGGCTGGGCAAATGCACCGGTTTTTTGCCTGCGGTTAATACCAGGCCGTACTCGTAAAGACAGAGCAAAATTACACAGCCGACAAAAGCCATGTAAAACACACCGCCAAAGTGAATAGCGGCCAAAACAACGGGAAGCCCAATCAGGGCGGTTATAATTCTAGGTAATAGCATACCTTTATTTTACCATATTGGGGCGTACTAGCAGAGGGGAAAAAAGGGTTTTTAGCGGATATTTTTTTCAAACGCGGTACGGGCGGATTGCAAAGGTCATTTCCGTTTGGCCACCATGGCTTTGGTTTTGGGCAGGTTTAGCTCCCACAGCGCATTGTGGGCCACCCAGCGGGCGGCGCGGTTGTGGGGATATAAGTCCAAAATCTCTTCGGCGCAGGCCAGGGCGTGTGGCGTAAGACGAGGGTTTTTTTTGCCAATGTTTCTAAGCGCCCAATTGACGGCCTTGTGCACCAGGGGGCGTTCGTCCGCGGCGTGGTTTTTAATAAGCGGCAGGAGTTTTATTAGGTCCTCATCCGTGGTTTTGGCGCGCGGCACGGCCAGCGAGCAAATAATAGCAAAGCCCGCCCGGCGGACAAATTCGTCCTCTTTTTTAATCCAGCGTTCGGCCAGTTTTAAGGGATTTTTGACCTTAGAAAATAAATTGCCGCAGCATAAATCGCAAATGTCCCAGGAATTAAGCTCATGGACCCAGGCGTCCAGCTTATCGCGCGTCATTTGTGCCGGGTCTGCCAGCAGGGAGGCCATAATGCGCGCCTCGTGCACGTGCGAGTTCCACAGGGCCTCGGCCAGTTCTTGGTCGGGGCGCGGCAGGCCCTTGACCAGAGCACGCAAGGTGGTGACGGTGGTGCCCACGGCCTGATCGGTGCAAATGCCGAACTTTTCCTGCATTTGCTTTTTGGTGGCCGGAGAGGAAAAACGTTTGATGCGCGCCAAAAGTTCGGCCGCGCGGGATTTGACGAGGGGGGAGGTCATACGCCTCCAAAGCGGCGCGTGCGGTGGGCATAAGCGGCGAGGGCTTTATTAAATTCGGCCTCGTCAAAATCCGGCCACAGCACGGGGGTAAAATAAAATTCGCTATAGGCGGCCTGCCATAACAAAAAGTTGGAAAGGCGCTCCTCTCCAGAAGTGCGGATGATGAGTTCCGGGTCCGGGATTTCCGGGTGGTAGAGGTGGGCGGAAAGGTCCGATAGGGATATGTTTTTTTGGCCCGATTGAAGCAGCGCCTTCACCGCATGCAAAATTTCCTGCCGGGCGCCGTAATTGAGCGCCAGGTTAAGCGTCAGCCCGGTGTTGGCGGCGGTGGAGGAAACGGCCCTGTCCATTTTTTCCAAAATGCGGGCAGGCAGACGGTCCCGCTCGCCACTGATTACCAGACGCACATTGTGCTTGGCGGCGTCTTGGGTGTAGCGGTCCAGCGTTTGCTCTAAGAGTTTAAAGAGTCCGGCGATTTCATCCTGCGGGCGAATCCAGTTTTCGGTGGAAAAGGCATATAAGGTTAAAAATTTGATGTCCGCTTGCTTGGCGGCTTTGAGCGTGCGCTCCACCGCTTTGGCCCCGGCATTGTGCCCGGCCAGGCGCGGCAGGTGGCGTTCTTGGGCCCAGCGGCCGTTGCCGTCCATGATAATGGCCACATGTTTGGGCGTGGAATTGGGATGTGTTTCGGACATATTTCTATTTTACCTTTTTTGTGGGGTGCGTTGTTTAAAAAGCGGGAGAGCGGCCGGGCCCTGCGGGCCGCCAGCCCCTCCAGGATGACGACAAGGGCGGAACGACAGAACGACCCAAAGGCTAGATTCTGAACCAAGTTCAGAATGACGGCACACTTATTTAGTGACGGCAGAACGGCGAGATGCTGGACTAAAACCCTCCGGCATGACGCTTTATTTTTTACTGGAAATCTCTTCCTTTTTGTGCCGTTTTTGGGCCGGTAAAATACAAAATGGTTGTAATCGTTTTTTCTTTTTGCTAAATTTTGTATATAGGCAAAATTTAGCAAAAAGGAAGGTCGTTATGAAAAATGTTACTATGGGCCGATTTGGTGGGTTTACGCTCATTGAGTTATTAGTTGTGGTTCTCATTATTGGTATATTGGCGGCAGTGGCACTGCCGCAGTACAATAAAGCGGTGGATAAATCCAGAGTGTCTACAATGATTTCGCTGCTTCGTCCGTTGGCTGAAGCGAAAAAATCTTATTACATGGCTACCGGTACGCACGCCAGAACTTTTGATGATTTGGATTTTTCTATTCCTTCGTCTTGTTCTGTTTCGGAAGATTCATACTATGGGCAAACAGCTTCCTGCGGAAAGACCGTGTTGCTATTGGACCCTTGGATAACGCATACTGTGGCGGGGCGGATGAGATTGAGCGATTCCTCTGAAATAACTCTTGCTTATCCGGTTACTGCGGATAGAAAAAAAGAATGTTTGGCGTGTCCTTCCGGCTCCAATGCCGAAGTTGTGTGTAAGAATTTGTACCCCAACGTTACGGCAAGAGAATTTGGCGATAAGGAAAAGTGCAGCGGTTTTTACTTATAAGGTAACACTCCGTTTTGGGAGACGAAAGAGGGCTCACCGATTAGCGGTGAGCCCTCTTGGTATGCGATTTCGCGCGAAATTAAATCTTCATGATTTCGGCTTCTTTGTTTTTAATCACCTGGTCAATCTGGGCGATGTTGGCGTCCGTGGCTTTTTGCACGTCGGCCTCGTAGCGTTTCAAATCGTCCTCGGTAATTTCGGCCGCTTTTTGTGCTTTTTTAAGTTTTTCAATCACGTCGCGGCGTTCGTTGCGCACGGCTACCTTAAAATCTTCACTCATTTTGGCAATGTTTTTGGCCAATTGTTTGCGGCGGTCTTCGGTCATGGACGGGAGCGTAATGCGGATGACTTTTCCGTCGTTGACGGGCGCGGCGCCTAAATCGGCCTTTTGGAGGGCGCGGTCAATATCGTTGAGGGAGTTCATATCCCAGGGTTGGATTTCCAAGGTTTTGGCGTCCAACACATTGATGACGGCCATTTGCTTGATCGGCGTCGGCGTGCCATAATAGTCCACGCGGATGTTTTCCAACAGGCCTGCGCTGGCGCGGCCGGTACGGATGGTGGCCAAGTCGCGCTCCAAGCGGGAAACGTGTTCGGCCATATTGGTTTTGGATTTGTTTAACAGATTGGTAATGCCTTCCATATAAAAGTCCTCTTTAGTAATGTTTTTTAAATTATAGCAATTCTGCCGACAAATTTGGGTTATTGCGGCAGGGTGTAAAAGTACACGCCGTCCAAGAACAGGCGGTTTCGTGCGTCCACGCTCCAGGTGCCGTTCGTTTCGCCCATATCGTTGCCCTGAGGATAGCGGACGAAAGGCTTGCCCGGGCGGAAATAAAATTTGTCCAGCACGCGGCCGTTTGGCGCGGTTTGCGTTAGGCGGATTTGTGCAGGCTCAAACCAAACGGTGGTGCGCGTGTGAGACTGGGGGTCCAGCTCCTGGGCGCGGGCGAGCTGGCCGTCGGCGTAATAGCGTTCGCTAAGCAGCTGTTTGTCCTGCGCGCGCCGGGTGACGGTTAAGGCCGAGCCCCATGTATTGGTACGGTAGGAAACAGGGCCCTCTTGGCAGAAAAACGGTTTGCCGTTTGCAAAGAAGGCGCAAAAGCCGTCTTCCGTTTGGCGGCAGGTAAGGTCCGTATAAGTGCCGGGGAGATTTTTCGGGCAGTCTGCCGGTGTTTGGGCGGACTGGGCCACGCGCGTAAAGGCCGCCGCGTGCGCCGCATAGCCTTGCGGAGCGTCTGCCTTGCGAACGGACGGAACCGTGTGACAGGCGGACAAAAGAAGCGTGAGCCCCAGGAGCAGCGGCAGGCGGTTCATCAGTAAATCACCGTGCCGATTTCTTCGCCGCACAGGGCTTTTTTGATGTTGCCTTTTTTGTGCAGGTTGAACACCTGTACGGGCACCTTGTTTTCCAAGCACAGGGCCAAGGCGGCGGTGTCCATAAATTGCAGCTGTTTGGCGATAGCGTCCTTGTAAGTAATTTTGTGGATGAGTTTGGCGTCGGGATTTTTGCGCGGGTCGCTGTCGTACACGCCGTCCACTTGGGTGGCCTTTAAAAGGACGTCCGCATTGATTTCGCTGGCGCGCAGCGCGGCGGCGCTGTCGGTCGTGAAAAACGGGTTGCCGGTGCCGCCCGCAAAAATGACGATACGGCCCTTTTCCAGGTGGCGCAACGCTTTGCGGCGCACGAACGGTTCGGCCAGCTGGTAAATGTTAATGGAGGTGAGCACGCGCGTCGGCACGCCGGCTTCTTCCAGCGCGGACTGCAGGGCCAGCGCGTTAATCACGGTGGCCAGCATGCCCATATTGTCGGAATTGACGCGGTCAATCACGCCGCCTCCGTCGCGCACGCCGCGCCAAATGTTTCCGCCGCCCAGGACGATAGTCAGCTCGCAATTGCCGCAGCGGTAGGCGTCGGCAATTTCTTCGGCGATTTCCTTTAAGGCCTGCGGGTTAATGCCGCGGTGGCCTTCGTTGATGAGGGCCTCTCCGGACAGTTTTAAGAGTACTCTTTTTTTAGGTTTGGGGCAGCAGCACGGTTCCATGGTAAATTCTCCTCGCTAGGGATTTTTATTATTCTAGCATAAAAACTAAAAAATCGGTCAGCCGAACGGTTGGCTTTTTTTTGGAAGGGCGGTAAAATGTCCGTCCAAAAAAAAGCCCCTCGTTAGAGGGGCTTTAAAACTAGAAGCGAACGAAACGGACAACGGAAAGTTCGCAACCAAGCGCTTTGGATTCTTCGGCCAGGTAATCGGCAACGGTTTTTTTGTTGTCTTTAATGGTCGGCTGTTCCAAGAGGCAGTTTTCTTTGGCAAACTTTTTGACTTTGCCGGGCAGCATTTTTTCAATGGCGGCGGCAGGTTTGCCTTCGTTGATGGCCTGCGTTTTGTAGATGTCCAGTTCGCGGTCAATAACGGCCTGCGGAATATCTTTGGCATCCACCCAGCCGCTCTGCATACCAACGGTGTGCATCGCCAGCCCGCGGGCAATTTCTTTCACCTTGTCCATATCGGCGCAGGCGCCTTTGACGGCGAGCTCCAAAATGGAGGCTTTTTTATTGTCCGAGTGGACGTAGTAGGCCATTACACTGCCTTCGGCGGGCGTCCAGTTGTAGCCGCCCTTAAAGGTGGTGTTTTCCCCAAATTTGGGAGCCTGTTCCACGATCATATTTTTGATATGTTCGTCGGCGGCGTAATCCAAGCCCGGGTGTTCCAAGACGTACTGGGCCAGTTCGTCGGCCAGTTTAATGAAGGCATCGGTCTTGGCCACGAAGTCGGTTTCGCAACCCAAGTAAATCATGGCAAAGTTTTTGCCGTCCGTCTTGACGCTGACGCGGCCTTCTTTGGTCTCGCGGTCGGAGCGTTTGGCCATGTCGGCCAAGCCTTTTTTGCGCAAGAAGATGATGGCTTGTTCCATATCGTCTTTGCATTCCACGAGGGCTTTTTTGCAGTCCATAAGGCCGGCACCGGTTTTGGCTCTTAATACTTTAATATCTTCGGCTAAAGACATTTTGTTCTCCTTGATAAAACGGCTCAAAGCTCCCCGGGGAAACCCCGGGGAACAGAAAAGCTTATTTGGCTTCTTCTTTCGCCGAGGCTTCTTCCGTTTCGGCCTTGGCGGCTTTTACGGTTTTTTTGGCTTTGGCGGTGGTCTTTTTAGCGGTCGTTTTCTTTTTGGCAGCCGGTTTTTTGGCGGCTTTTTCTTCTTCTTTGGCTTCTTCCGCTTTCACTTCGGCCACTACTTCTTCGGCTTTTTTGTCGGCGGCTTCGTCAGCCTTTACCACTTCTTCCACGGCCACTTTTTCCACGGCGGCGGGTTCGGCATTTTCGGCCGCGAGCATGGCGGATTCAAAGGCTTGGGCCATTACCGGGTTTTCAGCGGGTTTGTTTTCCGCGGTTTTGACGGCTTCCAGTTCGGCTTTGCCTTCCAGGATAGAGTCCGCAATCGCGCTGCAGAACAGCTTGATAGAGCGGGCGGCGTCGTCGTTACCGGGCACCGGGATGCTGATCATATCGGGGTTGGCATTGGTGTCGCAAACGGCCACCACCGGAATACCCAACGCATAGGATTCGCGCACGGCACCGGCGGTATCCACCGGGTCAATCACAAAAACCACATCCGGCAGCACTTTCATATCGCGAATTCCGCCCAAAAGTTTCTGCAAGCGCAGCATTTCTTTGGTCAAGCGGCTGGCTTCTTTTTTGGAAATGGCTTTAAACACGCCGGAGGCTTCCCATTTTTCCAACTCGGTCAGTCTTTCAATAGACTTTTTGACGGTTTGGAAGTTGGTCAGCGTACCGCCGAGCCATTTTTCGTGAATGCAGAAGGCGCCGCAGCGGGCAGCTTCTGCCTGGATGGCTTCTTGGGCTTGTTTCTTGGTGCCGACGAACAAAAATTTGGAGCCTTTTTTGCTTTCTTCTTTAATAAAAGCGCAGGCTTTTTTGAGTTCTTTGGCGGTTTTTTGTAAGTCTAAGATATGGACGCCGTTTCTTTCTCCGAAGATAAAGCGGCCCATTTTAGGATTCCAGCGGGAAGTTTGGTGACCGAAGTGTACACCGGCTTCCAGCATGGCTTTCATAGATACGTTGCTCATTATTTTCTCCTGTGGCCCGCACCGAAATTAGGGAAGGGCTTCCCCGGTGGTTTGGGCTATGGGTGTCGTCGGGACAGGCTTGGATTTACGAACTTTTTTCGCTTTCCCGCTCATTTTACACCTTGGTTTATTATAGCATATAAAAAGGCAAAGCAAAACCGCCCCGTAAGTACGGAGCGGTTTTGACAAAGCGAGTGGCAGTGTTAGAAGCGGCCGTTTACAATGACCATTACCGGCAAATAACCATTGCCCGCAATGTTGACGAGCCCGATTTGCAAACCGTTAATGGTGTCTACTTTGTTGACGAATCCAAACTGCAAGCCGTGCAGTTCGTTGGCGCGGTTGTAAAAACCAAGCTGCGCACCCGTGACGTAGCTGTCAGAAAGGTTGATTGCGTTGAACTGTACGCCGGTTACGTGCGCGGCTTTACCCAACAGCGCGCTCTGCACACCTTTGAGTTCGTTGGTCTTGGCAAATACCAAATCCAACTGCACGCCTTTGACGGATCTGGCAGCGGAACCGATACCAAAGTCAATACCCGTAATCACCTGCGTATTGTGCGGTACGGCGAGGGCCTTGTTGCCCCAAAGGGACAATTTCAAAACGCCGGATTCACCCGCAAAAACCGGGGCGGCGCACAAGAAGGCAGCCAACAATACTGCTAGTTTTTTCATTTGTTTCTCTCCTTTAAAGGTCTTTTTCATTTGAAAAAGCCAATTTAAAATCTACCGTTCACCAGCACCATGGCCGGGAAGTAGCCGTTTTCGGCAATGTTCAAAATGCCCACCTGCAGGCCGTCAATCGTGCGGGCATAGTTAACGAGTCCAAACTGAACACCGTTCATGTATTCGGCCTGGTTAAAGAAGCCGACTTGCGCGCCCGTGGAGGCGTGTGCGGAAAGGTTGACGAGCCCCAGCTGTGCGCCGATGGCGTTGTCCGCCTTTGCCAGCAGCCCCATTTGGGCCCCGTACACGTCGCCAGCCAGGTTGACGATCCACGCCATGCTGGCCCCGCGCAGTTCGTATTCCGTTTGCGCAAAAAGCAAGTCCAGCTGTACGCCGGTTACGGTGGCGGTTTTAGAACCGATACCAAAATCAATACCGCGGATGTCCTGCGTGTTGGGCGGTGTGGCCAGGGCCACCTGGTCCCACAGCGAAAGTTTAAAAACACCTGTTTGTGCCATAGACGGAAGCGCCGCAATAAGCAGTAGTGCTGTTAGTACGAGTTTCTTCATTTTATAAAATCCTCCCAAGAACTTTCTGAACGATTTTTATTTTAGCAATTTTGAGCCTTCTTTTTCATAAAAAAGAGCCAAAAGTGATAAAATATTAATAAGGGAACACAAGAGGTAGTGAAAAATGAAAAAGATTTTTTTATTTATGCTGTGCTGTTTTGCTCCTGTTTGTGCCCAGGCAGACACTCTTTTGCTGGGGCCGACCAACCTGCGCATGAGCGAGTCCGGCGAGTTTTCGTGGGTGGACAACACACCCGCCCCGCAGGAGTTTGACAATTTTTGGGCGTATAAGTATTACCCGTCCGATAAAAAACTAACCGGCGAAGGTGTTAAAATTGCGGTGGCGGACAGCGGCATTGTGCCCCACCCGGAGTTTAACGGCAAGCACATTGTCGGGCAGGATTTTACGCTTTCCGGCGCGATGACGGATTTAAAGGATCACGGCACCGGCGTGGCGGGCATTATCGGGGCGCGCGGCGTCAAATTTACGGGAATTGCGCCCAAGGCTTCCGTGGTGGTGTATAAAATAGATGACGGAAGCCGCTTGATTGCTCCGCAGGCGGTGGCCGCGGCGGTGAATACGCTGCTTAAATATAATGAGGAACACCCGGAGGACAAAATTGCCGTCTTAAATTTGAGTTACGGTATTTCGGGCGGCGGTATGGTGGCCCTGACGGACGCCATCAACCGTGCGTATGAATCGGGCGTGACGATTGTTGCTCCGGCGGGAAACTATGGGTTCCCCGGTGTATTTTATCCGGCCAATTTATCCACCGTCATTGCCGTAGGCGCCCTGGCGTACGACGGGCACAGCGCTTATACAAATTCCTCGTACGGACCGGAAGTGGAATTTATTGCCCCGGGTGACCGTGTGTATACCACGTCTGCCGACGGCGATTATATTTTGATGAGCGGCACCTCGGCGGCAGCCGGGTTTGTCAGCGCGGCGGCGGCTTTGGCGGTGGAGGGGTATAAAAAGACCTTGGGCCGCTATCCGACCGTTGCCGAAGTGAGAAGTGCCTTAAAGGCGGCCGCCGTAAAAGTGTCCGGCGTGCCGGAAGTGGCCCAGGGAAATGGGCTGATTGATGTGAGGAAGCTGGAAGATCAGTTTGTAAAACAAGATGATAAAAAGTAATACTGCTGTAAAAAGACCCCGCAAGATTATTCGCAAGAAACTCTTTAATTTGGCCAGTCCGATTTTTATTGAAACCCTGCTCATTATGAGCACGGGCGCGACGGACGTGTTTATGCTCAGCCGCTATTCGGACGAAGCCGTGGCCGCCGGGGGCGTGGTCAACCAATTGTTAAACCTGGTGTTTATTTTATACGCCATTACCACGCTGGGAACCTCGGTGCTGTGTGCGCAGTACTTGGGCGCGCGGCAAAAAAAGAATGTGGCGCAGGTGATTGGGGTGTCGCTGCTTGTGAACCTGATTATGGGGGCGCTTGTCAGCGCCGGGCTGTATTTGCTGGCGGGGCCATCTTTACGCCTAATGGGGCTTGAGGAAAATTTGGTAGAGTATGGCGTTTCGTACATGAAGTTGGTGGGCGGGTTCTCCTTTTTGCAGGCGCTCGCCATGACCGTTTCCGCCATTTTGCGCAGTTATAACAAAGCCTATTACCCCATGTTTGTCACGCTTCTTATCAACATTATTAACGTGGTGGGCAACTACTTTTTGATTTTCGGCAACTGCGGGGCGCCGCGCCTGGGCATTACCGGGGCCGGCATTTCCACCGCCGTCAGCCGTTTTGTGGCGGTGAGCTTTTTGACGTACCTGCTCTTTAAAAAGGTGACCAAGGTGCCGGCACTGGCGGATTTTAAACCGTTCCCGTGGGACAAAATAAAAAACCTGCTGATCGTCGGATTGCCGGCGGCGGGGGAACAGGTGTCGTATAACTTTTCCCAGGTAGTGATTACCTATTTTTCCGTGCTGCTTGGCACGGCCGCGCTGACGGCCCGCACCTATGCCATGAGCATTGTGATGTTCTCGTACGTGTTTGCCATTGCAGTGGGGAACGGGGCGGCAATTTCTATCGGCCACCTGGTGGGCGAAAGGCGCGACAACGCCGCTTATTCGCTGGAAAAATACTCCATTCGCCTGGCCCTATGGGTGAGTGTGGTGGTGTCGGTGTTGGTGGCCTTGGTGGGGACGGATATTTTTAAACTGCTTTCCGATAATCCAGAGGTCATCAAAATGGGGGCCATGGTGTTGTATTTGGATGTTATTTTGGAAATCGGACGCGCGGTGAACATTACCTCGGTGGATTCGCTGATTGCCGCCGGGGACGTGATGTACCCGTTTGTGACGGGTATTATTGTTATGTGGGGCGTGGCCACGCTGCTTTCGTACGTGCTGGGTATTTGGTGGGGCTGGGGGCTCAATGGCATTTGGCTGGCCATGGCGCTGGACGAAAACATTCGCGCCGTGGTGTTTGAACGCCGCTGGAAGAGCCGCAAGTGGACGACCAAGGCCTTTACGCGCTGAGAAAATTATTTGCTAAAATATATCTATGAACGAAAATTCGTTTTATAAAGAATACGATGTTCCGCAAGACCTGCAATTTAAAACCGCCGATATTTTGCGTATGGGGGGGCTGGATTGCACGGCCCAACTGAGCCCTAAGTATTTTGAAGACGTCTTTGCCGCACCCAATAAAATCACCAAGGTGTCGGTGGCGCTTTCTTTTTCCGTGGCCAGCAAGGAAATTTTGGTGCGCGGTAAAATTTCGGGCGAGCGGGAAGTGCAGTGCGCGCGCTGTTTGAAAATGGTCACGCAGCCCTTTGCGGAAGAATTTTTGGAAACATATAGCAACAAGTTGGAAATAATTGATATAATGTTAATTGTACGGCAAACACTGGCCCTGACGGAGGAAATCCGTTTTCTGTGCCAGCCCGATTGCAAGGGGCTGTGCGCCCAGTGCGGGAAGGATTTGAATGCCGGCCCGTGCGGCTGCCAACCGGTGAATTTGTCGCCTTTCGCAGCGTTGAAAGGAAAATTTAAGTAAGAATTCTTGTAGAATTTTACTAAGTAATATAGGAGTTAGACCAATGCCCAATCCAAAGAAAAAACACACTCGTTCCCGCCGGGACATGAGAAGATCCCACAATTCCGGAGTAGAATTGCCGCAGCTCGTGGCCTGCCCGAATTGCAAATCCCCGCGGTTGCCGCACAACGTGTGCCCCACCTGCGGCTTCTATAAGGACAGAGTGGTTGTGGCCCAAAAGACCAAAGCCGAAGAGCCCGAAGCGAAATAACGGTCCGTTATGAAGATTGCCCTGGACGCATTAGGCGGAGATTTCGGCGCAAAACCCAACGTGTTGGGTGCCTTGAAAGCCGTCAAGAAACTTCCTTTGGAAGTGATCTTGGTGGGGGACGAGGCTGTTTTGCGCCGGGAACTCAAAACCTTGGGCTACGCGGAGGTTCCGGAGAAGATTTCCATCGTCCACGCGCCCGAAACCATTGACATGGGCGCCGAGCCTGCCAAAGAATGCCGCCAAAAGAAGGACGCCAGCATCGTCGTGTGTGCTAATTTAGTGCACAAGGGCGAGGCGGATGCCTTTGTTTCTGCCGGGCATTCCGGCGCCGCCATGGTGGCTGCTTTGTTTGGCTTAGGCCGCATTAGAGGTGTGCAGCGCCCGGCCATTGCTACGCCGATGCCCACGTATAAGGGCGTCAGCCTGCTTTTGGACGGCGGTGCCAATGCCGACTGCAAACCCATCCACTTGCTGCAATTTGCGGTAATGGGTTCGGCTTATATGCAAAAGGTGTTTGATATTCCGGCGCCGTCTGTGGGCGTTTTGTCCATCGGTGAAGAAGAGACCAAGGGAAACTTTTTGGTCAAGCATACCATTCCGCATATGCGCGAAATTGGTGTGAACTTTAAAGGCACCGTGGAAGGACGCGACGTGAACACCGGCGACACGGATGTAATCGTTTGTGACGGATTTGTGGGAAACATTGTTTTGAAGATGGCCGAAGGCCTGGCCAAAACGATGATCAATATGATTAAGCGGGAAGTAAAAAAACGCCCGCTGGCCATTTTGGGCGCGCTCCTTTCCAAGGGTGCGTTTAAGGCGGTTAAAAATCATACCAATCCGGACTGCTACGGCGGAGCTCCCTTGGTGGGGGTGAACGGCGTGGCAATTATTTCCCACGGCAAATCCAACGATTTTGCTATCTTCAACGCGCTTAAGACAGCTGCGCGTTTGGTGGAAAAAGATTTTATCGGCGATATTGCCGCCAAAATGGCCGCTTTAAAGCCGACTTTTGATGAAATTGAAAAAGAAATTCATCAGGAGGAAAAATAATGGCCGATTTTAAAGGCAAGAATGTGATGATTACCGGTGCAACGCGGGGCATTGGCCTGGCGCTCGCCGAGGCATTTGCGCAGGCGGGGGCCAATGTGGCCATCTGCGGGACGCGCGAGGATGCTCTTGCCCAGGCCGTTAAAACCTTGCAGACCTTTGGCGTAAAAGTATACGCGCAAAAGGTAAACGTCTCCTGCGCGGCGGACTGCGATGCTTTTGTAAAAAACGCCGTGGACGCGTTAGGTTCGCTGGATGTGCTCGTCAACAATGCGGGCATTACCAAAGACAACCTGACCGTGCGCATGAGCGAGCAGGATTGGGACGACGTCATCGCCGTCAACTTAAAAGGAACTTTTTTAATGTCCAAGGCCGCTTTGAAGGTAATGTTTAAAAAGAGAAGCGGCAACATCGTCAACATTTCCTCTGTCGTGGGGGAGATGGGCAACGCCGGGCAGGCCAATTATGTGGCCAGCAAGGCGGGTATCATCGGGCTGACCAAAACGTTTGCCAAAGAATTTGGCAGCCGCAATGTGCGCGTCAACGCCGTGGCCCCTGGGTTTGTGCAAACGGCCATGACTGATGCTCTGCCCGAAGATATTAAGGCCAAGGCGCTGGAGAATGTACCCCTTAAGCGCTTTGCCACGACGCAGGACATCGCCAAGGCAGTCATGTTCTTGGCCAGCGAAGATGCTTCGTACATTACGGGGCATATTCTCGCCGTCAATGGCGGGCTTTACATTTAATTAATACGTAACAAGGGCAAGCCCCTTTATTATCGGAGGACTAAAATGTCTGTAGAAAACGTGCAAGAAAGAGTAAAAAACATCATCGTGGAACAGTTGGGCGTGGAAGCCGACCAGGTGAAACCGGAAGCTCAGTTCGTCAATGATTTGGGCGCCGATTCCTTGGATACGGTGGAACTCATTATGGCTTTGGAAGAGGAATTTGATATTGAAATTCCGGATGAAAAAGCCGAAAAAATCAAAACCGTCGGCGAAGCGATTGATTATATTGAACAAAACGCCAAGAAATAACGTGTACACGGATATAGAGCGTATCATTGGATATTGCTTTAAAGATAAGGCCGTTTTAAAGGAAGCACTCACTCACAAGTCCTTTGCCGGAGAACACCGCAGCGCCAAACACAACGAGCGCCTGGAGTTCTTGGGGGACAGTATATTAGGTGCCATTGTTGCGGATTACATCTACAACCAATGCCCTCATGTAGAAGAGGGGGTGCTTTCTAAAATTAAGTCCAACTTAGTTTCCAGACGCAACCTGTATCTTTGGGGCAAACAGCTGGACCTGGGCCATTTTATGAGCCTGGGCCACGGCGAATTGGCCACCGGCGGGAGAGAACGCGACAGCATTATCTCCAACGCGGTGGAGGCCGTCATCGGCGCCGTTTATATTGACGGCGGTTACCCGGCGGCGGAATCTATCATCTTGCCGTGGGTCAAAACGCAGGCCCTCACGCAAGACGCGCGCGATTTTAAAAGCGTGCTGCAGGAATTTTTACAAAAACGCGGCCAACAAACCCCGGTGTATGAGGTCATTCAGACCGTCGGCCCCGAGCACGACAAAACCTTCACCGTGCGTGTGAGTTTGGGCGAAAAAGAACTGGGCATTGGCAAAGGCCATAACAAAAAACTGGCCGAACAAGCCGCCGCGCAGGCCGCTTTTGAGCGTTTAAATCACAAAAAATAAAAGAGGGCGTTATGCTTCCGACTAAGAAGAAATCCTCCACCCGCATTTCTGCCTCCCCAGAGAAGAAACCTCTGCCGGAAGCCGTCTCTTTTTTGTTTAAAAAGCCGCTGGTCACCTTGGGCGTGGTGGCGGCTTTGCCCATTTTGCTCATGCTGGCGTTTACCTTTAAAAGCGGGTACGCGCCGGGCAAAAAAGGTGGCAAGTTTGATAAAATCGTTGTCGTAAAAACCCCTACTGAAAACGCGGACGAGGCCACTGCTGCGTTGCAAAAGAACGATTTGCAGACCTTCCTGGATATTTTGCAGAACCAAGCCAAAAACGACCCGAACATTGTCAACAGCAAAGGCGATCCGCTCATCGTGGCGGCTGCCACCTTGGGCAATCTGGAGGCGGTGCAGCAGCTTGTTTTGGCCGGGGCGGACGTAAACAAGGTAAACGCCTTTACCAAGGATACCGCCCTGCTGCGCAGTCTGTATGGAAACTTTCCCGAAATCACCCGCCTGCTTGTTTATTCCGGGGCGAACATTAACGCAAAGAACAACTACAACCATTCTCCCATGTTTTTGGCGCTGGAAAAGGGCCAGGCCGAGTTTGTGGATTTATTCCTTTCCAGCGGGGTGACGGAGGGACTTAACTCCGCGTATCTCTTCCGCGCTTCTGCCAAGAAAAATGCCATGGGGGTCTTGGCCATGCTTAAGGGCGGTGTGGACCCCAATGTGGCCAACGAAAAAGGAAATACGCCGCTTATCATTTCGGCGTCGCTGGGGGATGTGCCAAGCGTGCAGGCGCTGATGGCCTACCGTGCCGACGTAAATGCCGCCAATAAAGACGGCAACACCCCGCTTATTTACGCCGCGCGCTACAATCACCCGGACGTCATCCGCGAGCTTTTGCAACCGCAAACCATGCAGGCGCCGCTGGACGTAAATATGCAAAACAAGCTGGGCCAGACGGCCTTGTATTGGGGGGCCGCCAAAGGGTACGAAGATGTCGTGCGCCGCTTGCTGGCGGCAGATGCCGACCCGACCTTGGCCGCCAAGGACGGTTTGGTGCCCTACCGTGCGGCCGTAAAGAACAAACGGACGCAAGTGCTGCCGTGGTTTAATAAAGATTTGGTAGAAGTGAAAAACAGCGTGATTGAAGAAGACAACGCCGCACTTATTGCCAAGGCTAAGGCGGAAGGAAAGGCACTGCCAACCTTGGGTACCCAGCCGCGTCAAGGAGAAAAACCGGTGACGGAGGAAGATTTGCTGACGGCCGCCGCAACGGGCGATAAGGACTTGGCCCTGCGCGTGCTGGATGAAAATAAGGCCGCCGTCTTTAAAAAGAATAAGGCGGGGGACACGCCGCTTTTATTGGCGGTGGAAAACGGCCACACGGAAATCATAGATTTGTTGATAGACCGGGGCGCGCGGTTGTTTGAGGCCTCCGGCAAAGGAAACGTATTTCACATTGCGGTAAACCGTCAGGACAAGCCGCTTTTGGAGCATTTGGTAAAGCTGGCCCGCGACGACGGGCGTTTATCCATGATGTTGGAGTACCGCGCGGTGCCCGCAGGCGGACGCCAAGCCATGACGCCTATCGGCTTTGCCGCCTTAAAGTGCGACCGGGAAATTTACAATTATTTGCTGTCTGTGGGGGCCCGCCCGGGCAATCGCACGACTACCCCGAATATGCTGGGCTACAAAACCCCGGCGGATTTAATGGCCGAATGCAAGGCAAAACCCGCCCAGGCCAAACAGCTTACGCGAAAGCCTAAAACCGCCGCCAAAAAGAAAACGGCCACACGCAAAAGCCGCCGTTAATCCTTTTATTACCGTATTAAGAATGCCTCTTGCCCGTCCAGGGTAAGGGGCGTTTCGTCTGTGGCTTGGCTTTGGCAAAAGCTTTTTCCGGCGGCGTTTAGGCCCAGGCAAGCCAGGCGCGTAAAATTTTCCACCGTGCGTAATTTATAGTCCGCGTGCGGGGCCGGATTTAAGAGTGTGAATTCCGCTTCCCAGCAGGGTTTGTCTGTGGGGGTATCTTCGGCGCAGAGGACGTGCCCCGTGTAGTATTTTAGCGGTGATTCTTTCAGGTGTTTGGTCATACGCTCGGCTTGCTCGTCCGTCAGGTTTCGCCCTGTGACAAAATTCTTTTGCCGTCCCCATAACAGCACCACCTCGGTTAAGCGCGCGCTTTCCGTGGCGTTAAAATAATACGGGAGCGCGATAGCCGCCAAGATGCCGATAATCAGCACCACAACCAATAGTTCTAGTAAGGTAAATCCCTTTGCGTTACGCATAATTTCTCCTCTTGCGGCGGCGTTACCGGGCCTCCTGCAAGGTTTGCCGGACTAAATCCTTCATCTCATTGGGCGAAGTTTGCAGCCCCAACGACCACGCGGTTTCCGTAACGATATCTTCTAAAATTTCCGGCAGACGGGTTTCCAAATCACCCAGCGAAAGGTTGCGGTCCAAGCGCAGGTAATCCTCCAGCACGGTGGCTTGGCGGGTACAGAACAACGCCCGCAGGGCGCGGATGTTGCTTGTTTTAAAGCGAAAATAGAGCGGGCCGCCAAAGGATAACTGGCCTAAAAATTTACGCGCGGATAACAGAAACAGCGCGGCGTTTTGGGCCAAGCGTTCAATGTGCACCGTTTTGGAAAGGTGGCCGTTTATCATTTCTTCCTGCGAGATAATTTGCTTATTCATCACCAGACCATAGGCGTTAAATTCCGTCATACGGTACACCCCGCGTTTGTTGGAAATGACGGCTGCGCCGTCCTGCACCGGCTGCAGGGGGAAGTGCGCATCCGCCAGCGTGCCGTAAGGAGCCGACGAAGAGCTCTGTGCGATTAACTGCGGGAGCGTTTTGTAATCGGCCAGCGGCTCCTCGGGGTAGAGAGGGAGGACGGAAAGCGTCCCCACGGTTTGCCCGTCCGCTGGGACGTTCATGGTTTTGAGGTAATTGTCAAAATGGGACTCGGCCTTGTCGTAAAGAATATGGCGGAGCCGTTCGGATTTTTGGCGGTGGTCCAAGAGCCATGGCAATTTGGCTGGGTGAACAATGGCCTCCGGGCGGCTGCTTTGCCCGGTGCGGATGTAGGCCCGTTTGGATTTGCCCACCAGGTGCGGTGTTAAATTGCTTTGCGGAATGTTGATGACGATGAACATTTTATCGCCCTTGGGGCTGACGCAAATGTTAATGTCCACAAAGACAATCGGGTCTATGTATACTTGGATGATGTCCTCTATGGAGTTGCGCATTTTTTCGTGGTAGGCAATGCCGGTGAAGGGCGGGCGCGGTTTGTCGTTGCGGTCGTCCTGCACGCCGATGATAATGGTGCCGCCCAGGGCATTGGCAAAGGAGGCAATCGTCTTGGCAAATTTTTCGTGGTTTTTGGGCAGCATATATTTGTAGTCCAGCTGTTTGCCTTCGGGCAGGCCCCGTCGGCAGAAATCCACCACGTCTTGGAAGGTTAAATCGTGAATCGGTTTGGAAAAAAACATAAAAGGCACCTCGCTGTTTGCCCGTAGGGCGTTCTAATTTATTATAATAAAAATAGGAACCGTTACAACGGGAACTTTTTAAGGGGCGTTTATGAATAACCCGATGCACGCGCTGGCAAGCGCGGTAACCGAAAAATTTATCGCAGCGGACCCAACAGCCGCGGCAAAGGCCTTAGAAACCTTGGCCACGCACGAGGTGTTGCTTTTAATTTCTTCCTTAAAGGCGCAGGTGATGGTGGCTGTTTTGAATCCCATGGACCCGCCCAAAGCCGCCGCAGTGCTGCGGCGTTTGCCGTTGCGGCAGGCCTCTTATGTGCTGGCGCGGCTAAATGTGCCGCAAGCCGCCAACCTAATGAAGGAATTTTCCGCCCCGTACCGCGAGCGTATCAGCGCCGTGCTGGAGCCGGCCTTTGTCAAACTGTTGGCGGATACTTCCTGTTATGGTCCGCAAAGCGTCGGCCGGGTGATGAGCACCGATTTTGTGGCTGTTCGCACGGAGACCAAACTGTCCGCACTGATAGAACGGTTAAAGACCTTGCCGCGCAAAAAGTTGCCGCTTTTGTGCTTGGTGACGGGGAAAGACAACGAACTGAAGGGCGTGATCCGCACGGCGGAGCTGGCGTTTTACAATACGCAAAGCGTGTGCGGTTCCGTGATGAGCCCGCTCGTTTCGCTCCTTCCCACGCAAACCTTTGACCAAGCCCAAGCTGCCTTTGCCCAGGCCGAGTGCGACGCCCTGCCCGTGACGAATCAAGACGGGTTGGTGCTTGGAATCCTGGCAAAAACGGCCTTGCCCACACCTGAGGGCAAAAAATCCCTGTGGGAAAAACTAGTCAAATAATTACAACATTTGAACGATACCGAAAAAAATAAGTTAAAAAACACTTGATTTTTCGGTATTTTTTCTATAGACTAAAAGAGTAACCTAGTAATTTTGATATATTTAATTTGCTTCAAACGGCAAACGTTTCCGTTTTGTCGGCAGATCCTATTCCAAGGAGACGTGTTATGAGGAAAACTCTTTCGTTACTGCTTACCTTGTCTGTTTTCTTATCTCCAACCCTCCAAGCGGCGAATTGTAACTATAAGGCCATGCTGCGCAGCGAGAAAGATCGCGGTTGGTATGATGCTGACTGTCTGCAAGGGCTGGCTGAGTATGTTCGTGCGCACAAAAAAGATTTGTCACAAGAAGAGCTACTTGTTGCTAACACGATGTCCCTGAGTATATGGCAAGAGATGAGCCGACGGTTAAGAACGGCGATTGATAGTCAGGGTGTTACCAAGGACTCTGTTGATACTGCTTTCCAAAAATGGGGAGATGTCAAGCAGGCTGCGTGCTTGCTGTATGCGGACTTGAACCCCTCCAAATCCGTCAAAGTGAGAACCCGGGGCTACAATAAGTATTCCGGGGAAGTAGTGGAAGTGACTAAGGAGCTGCGTGGCGCAAGGATGTGCCAGTTTCCCTTTGACCCTATAAATGAACGAGGAACCGGGAGTAATGCGGCAGCCCCTTCCAAAGAGGAAATGGCAAAGGCGGAAAAGCGCTACGGCATAAGAGTAGAGGAACCGAAACGCGCGGACCTGCTTTTTCCGCAGTTGCCAGATATGACCATTGCCCCGCCGATGGAAAAGGGCTTGGAACTTTTTGCCCAAATGCTGCGCGATTTGTACAACAAGAAAGACTCCACCGGGGAACAGTTTGAGGGTTTGTTGGATGTGTTGTCCAAGGATATTTCCTTTACGCCGGGGGAGCGCAATTATGTGCCGCCAAGCTTGGTACGCCTGGCGCTGATGTACTATGCCGAAAAGTTGCCAGCAGACAGACAAAGTGCTGCCAAATTGGCGAAGTATGCCAAAGGGGAAAAGGGAACGTTTGACGGTTTCCGGTACTGGGCGGGCGTCACGGCGGCGGCTTATGCAAAATCCCAAAATCCGCAAGACCCTATCCCAGGGAAATTTGACTATTCTACTGCGGACCGAATTGCTATTTGGTCAGGATTGCACGCCGTTGATTTGGAGGACAGTGCTTCTGATAACTACAAAAAATGGTTGAGCAACCTGTATAGCCGTATTACTACGAAAAAAGAATTAGAATTTGCACAGGATGTTTCCCAGGTGAGTGCAAGGGATGCTTCTGCCCCTGCGGATGTTAATACTTTTGTAGCGGGTGCAGTACCAATTTTGACAGAGACGTTTGACATTTACGCCATGCAGCGAGAGGTGATGCTTAATAACGTTAGAAAGATTTTAGCCGAAAATGTTGCCAAACAGGCCGCTGCTTCTGCCGCTAGCGAAGGCGTAGTTGCGGGCGGGGTGGTGTCAGTATTGGGGGCTGCTACGGTGATTTGGACCGCAGTTATTGTAGAATTAGGTGACGCTTTTGAACAGAGTTACCGCCTCCGATATCTCAACAAAATGAAAGAATTGCTGCGTCAAGCAGGTCAAGAACTTCGCGAAGAAGAAGAACCGGTTGCGACAATTCAGTGGAATAGTTCCGCGATGGAGAAAATCGGGTTGGAATCAACCCCTTCTAATAGTCCAGCGCCTGAGCAACAAGACAAGAGGGATAAGAAACGAAGAGTTACCTGTGCATATGCTTTTTATCAGAACACGGAAACATTGAAGCTCAGACACTTGGGAAAATTCCTTAACCCGGGGGACGAACCAACCGGAGCGCGTGCCCGGGCCTTGCATCAATGTTTGGAAAATGCAGGTTACTGTCAGAAAGCAGAGATTACAACCATGAAAGACCTCTTTTCCAACTGTTCGGATGTTCAGGTCAAAGTCGTTCCGGTTTGTACGGAAGATTTGGTCCCGTTGCAAGAGGCGTGGAATGTAAAGAAATCCTTCATCAATAGTTATTTTAGACAGCAGCGGCTTTATGTCCGTGCTGTTTATCATAAAAACAAATGGATGCCGGAGGCGGAAGACGGCATTATTGGCAAAGTGGAGGAGATATTGGAGACCAATTTGCTGGGCAAAATTAGGGATAAATGTGGGAAATTTTTAGAGGGCATTATACCGTTGAATAAGGATGGAAGTATGTGGTACCGCTATGGCGCGCATGAAAAATCCCATAATCATTTCCATTTAGAGCGTATCAAATACTACCCCGATAATAACCCAACTAAGCCGTATGTTTGTAACGTTTCTATTTCACCGAAGTAAAAAATCGCCCGGCTGCCAAGTGCAGCCGGGTATTTTTAAGTATTCCAAAAAACGCTTTTTTCTATTCCGAGTTCCTTCTAAAATGCTAAAATTATATATATGGCAAAACTAGTGCGCGGGTTTAGAGACATCTTTGAACCCCAATCCAAAAATTTTACTGAACTGGAAAATTGCGCCCGCGGCGTGTTTTCCCTTTATGGGTTTGGCGAGCTGCGCCTGCCCACCGTGGAATTAAAAGAACTTTTCATTAAATCCACCGGCGAGACTACCGACATCGTCCAAAAAGAAATGTACTCTTTTGAAGACGCCGGCCACCGCCAGCTGGCTATCCGCCCGGAGGGTACCCCCGGGGTGGTGCGTGCGTATTTGGAAAATAATTTTACGCAAAATGCGCCCGTGCAAAAATTCTACTATATTGGCAATATGTTCCGCGCGGAACGCCCGCAGGCGGGCCGCTACCGCGAGTTTGAACAAATCGGCGCTGAGTATATCGGCAATTCTGCCCCCGCGGCCGACGCCGAAGTGATTTTGATGTTAAAAGACATTGTGGCCAAGTTTGGCGCCAAAAATTACAAGGTTAAAATCAACAGTTTGGGGTGCGACAAATGCCGCCCGCTTTACCGGCAGGCGTTGATTGATTTTCTCTCCAAAGAAAAAGACACCTTGTGCGAAAACTGCCAAACGCGGTTGGAAAAAAATCCCTTGCGCGTGCTAGATTGCAAAATTGACGGCGCCCGCTTTGCAGGCCGCGTGCCCACCATGCAGCTCTGCCCGGAATGCCAAGCGCACTTTGACGAAGTCCAGCGCCTATTAAAGGGCCGTATTGATTTTGAGGTGGACCCCATGCTTGTGCGCGGGCTGGATTATTATTCCCGCACCGTGTTTGAATTTCAGGCGGGAGACGCTTCCCAAAACGCCATTGCGGCGGGGGGGAGATACGATACGCTCGTCAAAAATATGGGCGGCCCCGCCACGCCGGCTATCGGCTGGGCCATGGGGGCAGAACGCGTGATTATGTCGCGCGGCGAAAAGCAAACCGCTCCCGAAAAAAGCGTCTATGTCGTTTCCTTGGAAAAGGAATGTAACGAGACGGCCTTTAATTTAATGCAAGCTTTGCGCGAAGCGGGCATCCGCACCGAAGGCGGCTTGTTTGACAAAAACGCCAAGGGTCAAATGAAACAGTCCAACCGCTGCGGCGCTTCGTACGCTGTTATTTTGGGCGGGGACGAACTGGCCAAACAGGTGGTGACACTAAAGGATTTGACCACCGGCGAACAAACGCAAATTCCCTTTGCAGATTTAACCAACGAGGTAAAGAAACGGATATGAAACGAACCAATTATTGCGGGGACGTGACTGCGGCCCTGCTGGGAACCAAACAAACTTTGTGCGGCTGGGTGAACAGCTACCGCAACCACGGCGGCGTGCTTTTTATTGACGTGCGCGACCGCTCCGGCATTTGCCAGGTGGTGGTGGAACCTTCCCGCCCGTTCTTTGCGGCGGCCTCTGCCGTGCGCAACGAATACGTGGTGGAAGTGACCGGCACCGTACAGCGCCGTATTGAAGGCGCCGTCAACAAGAATATGAAGACGGGCGAAATTGAGGTCGTGGCGGAAGAATTTAAGGTATTAAACACCTCTATTCCGCTCCCGTTTGACGTGAACGATTCCCGCGCCGTGGCGGAAGAAATCCGTATGAAATACCGCTACTTGGATTTGCGCAACCCCAAAATGTTTGCCAACCTGCTTTTGCGCCACCGCATTGCGCAGGCCGCCCGCCGTTATTTGGACGCGAACGGATTTTTAGAGGTGGAAACCCCTATTTTAACGCGCTCCACGCCCGAAGGCGCGCGAGATTACCTGGTGCCGTCCCGTGTGCACCATGGCGAATTTTACGCCCTGCCGCAGAGCCCCCAAATGTTCAAACAAACCTTAATGGCCAGCGGCATTGACCGCTACTTCCAGTTGGCGCGCTGTTTCCGCGATGAGGACCTCCGCGCCGACCGCCAGCCCGAGCACACGCAGATTGATATGGAAATGTCCTTCGTTACGATTGACGACATTCACCACATCGTGGAAGGGCTGATGAAGGAAATCTTTAAAACGGCGGGCAAAGAATTGCAAATTCCGTTTGCCAAGCTTTCCTACCACGACGCTATGGAAAAATACGGCTCCGACAAGCCGGACTTGCGCTACACCCTGCGAATGCAAAACGCCAATGATGTGTTTAAAAACACGGGTTTTAAAGTGTTTAAAGACATCTTGGCCGCCGGCGGTGCCATCCGTGCGCTGCGCGGCGAAAAGGGCGCGGCCTATTCCCGCGGACATTTGGATAAACTGACCGAACTCGTCAAAAAGAACGGCGCCAAGGGCCTGGTGTGGATTAAAGTAAAAGACGGCAAGTTTGAGGGACCGTCCGTCAAATTCTTTACCGAAGAAGAATTGAAAAATCTCCAAGCGCTGGTTTTGGCGCAAGACGGAGATATCATCTTTGTCGGCAGTGACGCCAACCTGCACACCTGCCAAACCTTTATGGGGGCGCTGCGCAAGGAACTCGTCAAAGAGCTCCCGCAGCTGTGCGATTGGGCTTTTGTGTGGATTACCAACTTCCCGCTTTTGGAATACATTCCGGAAGAGGACCGCTGGGACGCCGCGCACAACCCCTTCACCGCACCGGTGGAAGAGGACCTACCCAATTTGGAAAAGGACCCCGGTTCCGTCCGCTCCTATCAGTTTGACTTGGTGCTAAATGGTAACGAGCTGGCCTCCGGCTCCGTGCGTAACTGCCGCCGCGAGGTGCAGGAACGCATTTTAGCCCTAATGAAACACTCCAAGGAAGAGGCCGCCCGCCGCTTTGGCATGCTGCTAAACGCGCTGGAAGCCGGTGCCCCGCCACACGGAGGCATCGGCCTGGGGTTGGACCGTATCACCGCGCTGCTGGCCGGAGAGGAGTCTATCCGCGAGGTAATCGCGTTCCCCAAAACGGCACAGGCCGTCTGCCCGTTGACGGATTCGCCCAATGTGGTGGACGATATCCAACTAAAGGAGTTGGGCATCGCCTTAGTAAAAGAGTAACGCTTTAAGCCCCGCTTCGGCGGGGCTTTTTTACGCCTTTCTTCGCGCGCGTTCGGAAAGTGGATGACAAGCCCCGCCTTTTGGGGTATAATAAAAATATGAAAAACGGTAAAACTCTTTTAATCATTGTTCTATTTTTTCTGTTGCTCCTGCTGGGCTTTTATTTTTTGGCGTCCACGGCGGAGCAGGGGGAACAGGCTCCCCGTGTGGGGCGTGGCTTCTCCCACTTAAAAAACACGCCGCGGCGGGGTGTATCCCGTCCGGATTTTTCACAGGCGCAGGAACTGTACGAACCGCCTCAGGCCAGCAGGCAGGCTGCCGCCCAACGCGTGCAGACGCCCGGCAATGAATACGCGCGTTACCGTGTTCCCAGTCAGCCGCGTGGAACGGTGAGTTACAGCCGCGCCGCCGTTGCTCCTAGCGCGTACAAGGGCCGTTTTTCCACCGGGAACACTTCGTCTCAAGCCAATACGCCGTACACGCCCAAGGGCTTTGCTCCGGCCAATTACGGCCGTTTTTCCGCGGCTGGAAACAGCGCGGGAAATAGTACTTACGCACCTTATGCGGCAGAGGGACAAAACGCCTATCAAGCCACCGCTGCCGAGCAAATGCAGCGGGAGCGTAAGGGAGCCTTGGCGCCATACCTTTCGGGCCTCAAGCAAAAAGAACGCGAACAGCTGGAAAACAGTTTAAAGGGGCTTTCCAACGGGATCAACCGTGCGCTGGCAAAGGCCATGCTGCCCAAGAGTAAAAAGGAAGCCAATATAGAAAAATATCTCCAGCGCAATTCTCCGGCGGCGGTATCTGCCGGACCGTTTGCCCCGGTGCTGGAGCAAGTGGCCGCGCAAAAGGCCAATGTGGTGAACGAAATGAAACAGGCCTATGGGGCGCAAGCCGGTGCACAGGCCGGAAAAATTATGGATTCCTTTCAAAGCGAGGTGGCCTCCGCCATTAATACGCCCGGGCAAACCAACCAGCAAATTGCCGAAAAGGTAAAGGCGGTTTCGCAAAAATACTCCGGCGCGTTGCAAAAGATGTCGGAGCAGAACAGTTTTAAACAGTTTGAGCAGGAACGGATCCAAAAGGATAACGCCCTGCAGCAGGAATTGGAAAAACATTATGGTGCTGATATTTCCGCCCAAGCGGGGCAGATTCTTGCCGCCGCACGGGAGAAGGACATGCAGCTTGCGCGCCAAGGGCTGCCCGTGGAAGAGTATTACAAACAACAGCTCGCCAACCAAACCCAGCGCCGCAAGGATTTGCAGCAAATGCTGGCCCAAAACGGGAAATCTTCCCAAGGGCTTTTTGCGGCGGAGGACGCCTTGGAACAGCAAGACGTACAAAACCGCCTGAAGGATGAGGAAGAGGGAAAAACCTTAGGCAGCCGCTACCGCCCGAGCGAGGAAGAAATGACTGCGATTGACCAGTCCTTGCGTCAGGAGCGGGATGAAAAACTGCAGGCCGCCGGGGCCATGTACGGCGAGGACGGCGCCCGCAAAATTGACCAAATTTACCAACGATATTACGACCAATACATGAAGATTTGGAACGATCCCGAAACTTCCAAAACCGAAAAGCAATCCGCCTCCTTTAAACTGCGCCAAGGGGTGAACCAGGAACTGGAAAATTTGCAGCAGGATCCAAAAATGCAGCAAGAACGCGTGACGCGGCAGGTGGACGGCGCGCTTAACCAAATGATGCAGGACCCCGCCTTTGCCAACGCCAGCGACGAGGCAAAAACCGCCTGGCAGCAGCACGCCCGCCCGGTGTTGGAACAAATGTATACGGGTATCAATGATGTAATGAACAGCAATTTGCCCGAGGCGGAAAAACAACGCCGTATAGAAGCCCTGCAGCAGCGTGCGCAGGCGGCCATGTCGCACTGAGCCCTTTGAACGCACAAGTAAAAACGCCCTGCCAAACGGCGGGGCGTTTTTGCGTATCAGAATTTAGTTGTCCGTTTGCGTTGGCGCGGTGAAATCCGCCAGCGGGAAATAGTGGTTTAAAATGGTTTTGTAGTCCTGCCCGGCGTCGGCGCGTCCGGCGGCGCCCGTTTGGCAGAAACCCACGCCGTGGCCCCAGCCCCCGCCATAAAACACAAAGTATTTTAATTGGTGGTTTTGGTAGTTGGGTTCCACAATAAAGTAACTGCTTCTAAGCATGCCCAGGCTTAAATTGTTGCGGATGACGTTTTCTTTATTTAACGTAACGGATCCCTTAGTCCCTTTCACTAGCAGCCGGCTGACATATCCCGATCGTCCGCGGCGCAGCGGAATAAGGGCCGTAATGCGGCCAATGTCCTTTTTTTGGCGCTTAATTACTTGGCGCAGGTCTTCCTCTTCCACTACGCGCGTCCAGCGGAAGGCCGCCAGACTGACGTTTTTGTCATAACGGCTGTAGGCGTCGTGCGGGTACTGCAACAGCTCGCGGAAGTGATAGGGCTGCAACTCATCAAAATTAAAATCCTTGTAGTCGGAGACGGGTTTTAGATAAGGCGTTTCCGTCCAACCGGCCTCTTTGGCACTTTGCGTAATGCCACCACAGTTGGAAGAGAATACGCTTTCAATCGGCTTTTGCTGATACTGCAACGTTTCGCCTTGGGTGGATTCCACCGCGGCGTTTCCGCGTTCGCTTTCCGCACTGACGCCGCCATATACCTGACAGTTTTGCATATCGCACACGTCATACCCAAAGGCCTTGTGTTTGCCCAAATGTTTTAGGGCATAGGTGCGGGCCAGCACGGCTTGCGCACGCAGCGCATCCATCGGAAAGTCCACCGGCATTTCCGAGGAAATGACACCTTGCAGGTATTCTTCAATCGTCACGATATTGACGGGGACGAGTGTATTGCGCGCGGCGTCAAACGTAATTTTTAATTTGCCGCGGTATTCTTTATCGTCCACGCTGGCCCACGTCATGCCGGCGCCCGTCATCACGTTTTTAACGATAATCGTAGCGCCTTCGCCTTCCGTTTTGGAAGAGGGGGAAATGAGTACCGATTTTTTGAAGGGAATTTTTTTGTTCGCCGGCGTTAATAAGTACGCATGTCCCTTTTCCAGTACGGCTACCCAAGATTCCTTGGCTTTTCCTTTGGTAATTAGTTTCCCGGTTTGGCCGTCTGCCACCGTGAAGGCGTGCGAGGGAATAAAGTGCACTGTTTTGCGCTCCGCCGGGCGGCCGTTTTGGCGCATGCCGATGCCTACCTTAATTTCGCGCCGGGGCACATTGGGTTCCGCCGCAAAGGGTTTTACAAAGGTATGCTTGAGTATTTCCTTCCCGCCCGAGAGCTGTTTTTCCGTGCGCGTAATACGCGGGCGCAGGCGCTCCAGGGCCTTGGCAACCTCGGGCGAGGATTTGTCCGAGGAGTAAATCATGCGGTACTGGCGGTAGGCCTCGTTAAAGTTGCCCAGCTTTTCCAGCGCAAAGCCGTAATGCTTTTTGGCCTCAATAAATTGGTGATCGTATACGGTGGCGGCTTCAAAGGATTTGGCCGCGTTTTTATAGTTCTTTTCCTCCTCGTACAGAAGGCCCAGCAGATAGTTGGCAAGGGCGGGGTGTGTGCCAGCGCGCGCGGCCATTTTTAGGTTATATTTAGCAAGGGCGTTTTCGTTTAAGCCCATTTGGGCGCGGGCCAAATTAATATGGAAAAATCCCGCACGGTTTTTATCTTCCGGCAAGAGCGATAGGAGCTTTTCCGCCCCTTGATATTGTCCGTCCGCCAGGTACGCCTCGGCGGCGGTTTCCAGCACTTCGCGGTCCTGTGGGTAGAGGCGCAGCGCAGCGACAGCCACATCCACCGCCAGCTTGGGATTGTTTTGCTCCATGGCAATAAAGGCCGCATTCAAAAAGGCCTGGCGGTTGTTGGTCTCTTTGGAAAGCGCCAGATATTCCTTAAGCGCTTCTTCCGGCTTATAGGCAAAATACAGCTCGCCCGCGTGTTTCAAGCGTTCGGATTCGGTTTTTGGCGTGTTAGCCGCCCATACGGGCCAGGCAAGCAGTAAAAAGAGTAAGAGAAAAAGCCGTTTCACGCGGGAGCTCCGTAAAAGTTTCTTATATTATAGCCTTTTTTCGGCGGGGTGCGTGGCGCTTTTTGTATAATAAATACCATGGAACCGATTCCCCAATGGCTTAAAGATTTAGTCGGCCGCAACAAGGCCGCTCTCCGTTCGTCCGCCGCGTTGCGCGCGCAGGACTCTATTGACCGTCACCTGCTGCACACGGTCTGCCACGCCGCACACTGTCCCAACCGCGGGGAATGCTTTAACTGCGGTGACGCTACCTTTATGGTGCTGGGTGATATTTGCACGCGCGGCTGCCGCTTTTGCGCCGTTACCAAGGCGCGCCCGTTACCGCCGGACGAAAACGAGCCCAAGCGCGTGGCGGAGGCCGTCAAGGAGTGGCACATCCGCTATGCGGTGTTGACCATGCCGACGCGGGACGATTTGCCAGACGGCGGCGCGGCCCATTTTGCGCGCGTGATTAAGGCCATTCACGCCATGACGCCCGAAGTAAAGGTGGAGCCGCTCATCTCCGATTTAAAGGGCGACGTAGCGGCTTTGCGCACTGTGCTTGACGCGCGCCCGGACGTGCTGGCGCACAATGTGGAGACGGTGCAAGAGCTATATTCCGCCGTGCGGGTGGGGGCGGATTACAAGCGCACGCTGACGCTGCTGGAAAACAGCAAAAAAACGGCTCCGCAGATTTTAACCAAAACGGGCTTTATGGTAGGGCTGGGCGAAACGCACGAACAGATTTTGCGTTTGATGAAGGATTTGCGTGCGGTTGGGGTGGACCTTTTGACGATCGGCCAGTATTTGGCGCCGTCGGCTCATCATTACCCGGTGGCCCGCTACCCCAAACCGGATGAATATAAAGCGTGGGAAGAGGAAGCCCTTTCCCTGGGGTTTAAAGGCGTGGCCAGCGGGCCTTTGGTGCGCAGCAGCTACCGCGCCGGGGCGCTCTACCGGCGGGCGCAGCAGAGCAAATAAAGGTATAATAAATATATGAGAAAGACTTTCGCCCTTTTTGTTTTTAGTTTGCTGTTAGCGGCCTGCGCCGGAAATCCGCCCGCCTGGTGGAATCCGAATCCGGCGGGGAGTGTTTCTGCCCCGCGCAGCAGCGAACGCACCCAAACGGCCAAGCCGCAGGCTGTCCAATCGGACGCTGAAACGGAAACGGCTGCTGAACCCGCAGAAGAAACCTTGGCACCGCTGCCGGATGAAAGTTACGAAGAGATGATTTTAACGCCCCTGCAGGATGAGGAAACCGAAAACGAAACAGGTGATTCCTCCGCCCAAACCGTTCCGGCAGAGGAACCGACTGCTCCGGCCCCAGCGGACCCAGGCGCTCTGCCGCCGCCCAGCGTGTTGGAATAAAGTTTTTAACATAGTAAAGCCGCCCCGAAGGAAAATTCGGGGCGACTTTTTGTGCCAACAAAAAGCCCCTCGGTTTACCTAAAACCGAGGGGTCATTTACTACCGTTCATTTTCACTCCTCACTACTTGTCTGCTGCTTAGGACAGGCCAACAATCACGGGACTTATGCTGCCGCTCGTCTTGCCCGGCCGAACCAATTTATCAACCCGGCAAAACCTACTACGTTTCCACGACTTCGCACGACTTTTTTTTACCGCTTGCCGCACTACACCGCTTTTACGTCCGCGTCGGCATCCGTTACAACCGGACCAGCAACGCTTAACGCCCTGCTCATCCTGGGCCGAAAGACCATCCGACTTACGCCTTACCGGGCACCCGGAAAGTTATGTAACCCAACCTTCCTAGCCCTCACCAGCGCGCAGTCAACTTCGCTTCGGCCACATGCCCTACATCCAGCAACACTGCCTCACGTCACCGTCTGTTTCCGCTTTTGGCAGCCCCCGCTGGGCCTGTGGAATGACTTCCTGTATGGATAGTATAAGGGAAAAATGAAGTTTGTCAAGGGTTGATTTTTAGGTGCAAAATTATATACTAACTGTATAGGAGAAAAGCTATGAATAAAAAAAGATTGCTTGTGTGTTTGGGCGCACTGTTGGTGCTGGGTGTGCTGGCCGCGTTGGCAGTGCCTTATGGCAAAAAGATAATGCAGGAACGGCAAGAAGCTAAAGAAGCGGCCGAAGCGAAACAAATATTTACTAAATTTCACCCGTTGCTTAAGTCTCTGCAGTCTGCGGCCATTAAGTTGGCAGAAACTCGCGGCACAGATGATGAGCGGCGTTTTACTTTTGATGATTTAAAGGTACCACTGCCACCCGGAATTATGGATGATATGAGGTTTGCGTCCTACACTATTTTAGGTCAAGATGGGGAAGAACCAGTTATTTATATAGATAACTCTTATATTGCCATTACTCTTCCGCAAGAGGATGGATTCCCTGGCACTGGTGTTTTCTATTTTTTCAAAAATGACCGCTACTTCTCTTTTCCTCCTGGGAGTATCGTATGCTATGGAGGAGACCAAAGAGCATGTCCGGAGGGAACAGGAATGGTGGGCAAAATTGGCGATTATATGAAAGCAGGAGAAAATGGGGAATTCGGATGTTTTTCTTTTCCCAGCGGGGGTGTGTGCCCAACTTAAAAATCAAAAAGCCCCGCGAAAATGCGGGGCTTTTTGATAAATGCGCAAACCTTACAGCTTGGTAATGTCCGCCACTGTTTGCGTTAAGTAGCGGCGTACCCGCGCCAAGAGGGCCAAGCGGTTTTGCCGCACGGCTGCGTCCTCGGCGTTGACCATAACGTCTTTAAAGAAATTTTCCAACGGTTCCTTAAAGGCATCGTAGGTTTTTAACACACGCAGGTATTCTTCCTTGGTGCGGGCCGTGTTTACGGCGCAGCCCAAAGAAGCGTCCACCGCGTGAATGGCGTTGTAGAGTGCTTTTTCGGCGGGGAGCTCAAAAAGCTTTTCGTCCACGGATTCCGTCACGTGGTCCGCCTTCTTTAAAATGTTGCACACGCGCTTGGCCGATTCCAAGACCGAGGCAAATTCCGCCCCGGTTTTAACGGTTTCCAACGCACCGACGAGGGCCTCCACCTGCGGGAGGGGGAGTTCGTACCAGTTTGCCACCGCGTTTAACGTGGCGGCTTGGTGGCCGCGCTGTTCCAACACCAAGGCCAACCGTTGGAACAGAAAATTCGGCAGTTCTTTAAGCCCCTTGTCCACGGTAGCTGACGGGTACAAGGCGGCCGATTTTTCCACCAATTCCTTAAGCGAAACCTGGAATCCTTTTTCCAGCAAAATGCGCACCGCGCCAAAGGCTTGGCGGCGCAGGGCAAAGGGGTCCTCACTTCCGGTGGGGATTTGGCCGATTAAAAAGTTGCCGACCAAGGTGTCTATTTTTCCGGCTAAAGAAACGATGTTTCCCTCTTCGGTAGACGGCAGCGCAGAGGCAGACGTGAGCGGGAAATAAAATTCTTCCATGGCTTTGGCGGCGTCTTTGCGACCTTCCAGGGCGGCATACTGCCCACCCATGTAGCCCTGCAGTTCCGGAAATTCGTACACCACGTGGCTTGCCAAGTCCGTATACGCGTAAGAAGCGGCGTAATCCACCGTGTTCTTCAAGGCGTCCTTGCCCAGCTTGGTGCACAGCCAATCCGCCAGCTGCTGCGTGCGGGCGGACTTGTCAAACATAGAGCCGAGTCCTTCTAAAAAGAGTACGTTTTTGAGTTTTTCTTTAAACACTTTCAGCCCGTCTTTTTTGTCGTTTTCAAAAAAGAACACCGCGTCGGACAGGCGGGCGGACATGACTTTTTTAAAGCCGTCGCGCACTTCGTTTTGGTTGACGGAAATACCGTCGCGCACCGCGATGAAATACGGCTGCAGTTCGCCCTTGCCGTTGAGCACGGGGAACATTTTTATTTGTTTTTTAAGCACCGTGGTGACTAGGTCCTTGGGGAGCGTTAAAAACTTGAGTTCAAAATCTCCGCCCACCGCCACGGGATGTTCGGTGAACCATACGGTTTCCTGCACGAGTTCCGGGTCCAAATCGGCTTGGTAGCCGCGCACCTTGGCTTCGTTGGAAACGGTTTTGATGAGGGCTTCCTTGCGCTCCTCCGGCAGCACCAAAACGGGCTGCGGCTGGTTGCGCAGTAAATCGGCATAGTAGGCCTTGTCGGCGTGTTCCACCTTAATCGGCTTACGGCCAAACGAGGAAAGCGGATACGTGTTGCGGTTGGACTCCACTCCCGCCACGGAGAATTTAATTACCTTGTCGCCATACAGGCCGATGAGGGAGCGAATCGGGCGGCCATAGCGCAGGCCGGAGCTTTCCCAAATCATATTTTTCGCAAATTCCAACCCGGTCACTAAGCGCGTGAAAATTTCCGGCAGGAGTTTGGCCGTCTTTTCGCCCTTGATTTTAACCACGGCATAAATAAACGGACCCTTTTCGGTTTCCTTTACGGTCAGTTTTTCGGGCGCGAGGCCGTTCTTTTGCGCAAAGCCCGCGCTTTGGGGGGTAAAATTACCGTTTGCATCCTTTAACAGTTTGGCGGGCGGTCCTTTTACTTCCTTTTGTACGTCCAGCGATTTTTCGGCCAAATCTTCCACCACCACCACTAAACGGCGGTAGGTGCCAAAGGAATCCACGGACTTATAGGTAAGTCTTTTTTCGTCCAGCAGCTGGGCAGCGAGCGTTTTTAACTGCTTTAACGCCGGTTCCATAAAACGGGCGGGCAAATGTTCTACGCCGATTTCCAATAAAGCGTTCATTGGGCGGCCTCCTCTTCTTTCTTTTCTACACTGTCCACATAGGCCTTGGCGCAGGCTTTGGCCAAGTTGCGGATTTTGGTAATGTTGTTGGTGCGGTCGGAAACGGAAATGGCGCCGCGGGCCTCCAACATATTAAAGTAATGGGAGAGTTTCATGGCGTTGTCGTACGCGGGCAGGTAGAGCCCCTTTTTGCACAGGGCAAAGCATTCCTCTTCGCATTCCTGAATGTAGCGGCGCAGGTGTTCCACATTGGATTCTTCAAAATAATAGTGGGAGAACTGGCGTTCGTTTTCGTGGTGTACGTCGCGGTACGTCACCTGGTCGTTCCAGCGCAGGTCAAAGACATTGTCCACCTTTTGGCAGTACATGGCAATGCGTTCCAGCCCATAGGTAATTTCCACCGTGATGGGGTTTAACGCATAGCCGGCCATATTTTGGAAATACGTAAACTGTGTGATTTCCATTCCGTCTAACCAAATTTCCCAGCCGACGCCGGACGCACCCAGGGTGGGGGACTGCCAGTCATCCTCAATCCAGCGCACGTCGTGCTGTTTGGGGTCCAGGCCGATGGCCTTTAAAGAGTTTAAATAAATTTCCTGAATGTTGGCCGGGGCGGGTTTCATAATCACCTGATACTGGTAGTATTTGCCCAGGCGGTTGGGGTTTTCGCCGTAGCGGCCGTCGGCAGGGCGGCGGCAGGGCTCCACATAGGCCCGGTTGACGGGCTTTTTGGTCAGCGAGCCGAAAAAGGTTTCGGGGTTGTAGGTGCCCGCGCCTTTTTCCACATCGTAGGGCTGAACAAGGACGCAGCCCTGTTTAGTCCAGTAATGGTTCAAAGCGGATATCATATCCTGAAAATTCATGCCGTTTTTCATAGGTAAATACATTATATAAAATACAAAGCGTTCGCGGGCGGGGGGATTTGCGCCAAAACTGCTATAATACTAATAATATGATTACGACTGTAATTTTTGATATGGACGGACTGCTGTTTGACACCGAACTTATCTATTTTGAATGTTACAAAAAAGCCGCCCAAGAGGAAGGAAAGACCTTTCCCTTTGAATTGTTTGAAGCATGCGTGGGCATCAGCCGCGAGGAAGCTTCCCGCTTTATGCGCCAGCATTTCGGCCCACAAACCGATGTGAAAAAAATGAACGCCCGCACTATGGATATTGTGGAAGAGTACCTGCAGGCGGACGGGGAGATTAATTTCCGCCCCGGGGCGAAGGAGGCCGTGGAGTATTTTTACAACCGTGGGCTTAAAATCGGGCTGGCGTCCTCCAACATTACCAAGTGGGCACGGCACTTTTTGGTTAAAAAAGGTATTTTAAAGTATTTTTCCACCATGACCACCTTTAATGATGTGGAACACCCCAAGCCGGACCCGGAGGTCTATTTAAAGACGGCGCAAAAGCTTGGCGCGGACGTGACCCAATGCTTGGTGTTTGAAGATTCCGTAGCCGGGGCCACGGCGGCCATTTCGGCCCGTATGCGCACCTGCGTAGTGCCGCAAATCAAACAACCCAATACCTTTGTGCGGGAAAACGCCTTTAAAATCTACCGTTCGTTGGAAGATATTTATCCGGATATGGAAGAGCTGCTTGCATAGGCCTTTTTGCTTGGGATAAAAAACCGCCGAAGGGCGGTTTTTTTATGAGTGGGAAAGGATCAATTCGCTTTCGGGCAAAGGCTCCTGCGGCTGGGAAACGGGCACGTCCGGCTCGTCCAAGCCCAGGTTTTTAAGCGTATTGAGCGGGTAGGTTAAGTATTGGTTTAAAAAGCGGCGGCAGACGCTGTTGCACTTGGCCAGCGAAAGCAGCTCCTCCGGTTCTGTAAACACAAGGGAAGAAAGTTTATCCTCGTGCATGCGTCGCCAAAACTCGGGCGAAATTTTTAGCACCGGGTGGTCCAAGCCGAACCCGGCCAGCATCATCAGCCGCAGTGTAAACGCCGCCGAAAAGGCCGGATTTACTTCGCCGTATTCCAATTCCGTTAAGGCGGATAAAAGCAGTTCAAACTTTTCTTCGCTGGGTTGGTGCAGTGGGGTTAAACGCTGCACGAGCTCGCAAAAGTGCATGGCCAGTAGGGTGCGTTTCAAATTGCGGCGGATATGAGGAAAGACATGGCTGATTTTTCCGCCCGTCACCGTTCCGATTACGCCTCCGCGGCGCACGTAAATGCGGTAGTCGGCGCAGGCAAAGGGCTCGCTTAAGGCTTTCAGTTTGCCTAGCGGGCGTACCACTCCGGGCAAGCGGACGTTGAGCCGGCCGTGCGCGCGCGTGTAGAGCGACACAATACGGTCCGCTTCTCTAAAATCCTGCCTAAATAAAATAATGCCCGAATCGGTGAAGATCATTGTAAACAGGATAGCATTTTTTGCGGAAGTTGGCCAAAAAACACTTGCCACGCGCCCGGCGAATTTGGGATAATAAATAAGGAAATGCGCGCGGCGCGCAAAAGCCTTGGCAAAACGCCGCAAGAAAAGCTATAATAATACTAAGTTTCGCACAAGAAACGATTTTAAATTAATAACAGGAGATACGTTTTTTCCAGTTCGGTTTTCCGGGCCAGAAATAACGTATAAGAAGAAAATGTTACCGACCTACAGACCTAACAAAAGAAGACGTGCCAAACATATCGGATTCAGAGCCAGAATGGCTACCGCCGGCGGCAGAAAGGTGCTCAGCGCCAGAAGAGCTAAAGGCCGCCACGAACTGATTAGAGCCGCCTAAGCGTATGCTGCCCAACGGTCTGCCGCGTAAAAGCCGCCTTCACCTTAAAAGAGATTTTAAGGATGTCATCCAAGGCGGCGAAAAACTGCAGTGTAACGGGCTTACACTGTGGTGGCGGCCCGGCCAGGAAATAACCCGGCCGGCCCGTTTTGCGGTAGTGGTGTCCAAAAAATTGGGCCCGGCGGTTGTGCGCAACCGTACCAAAAGACTGTTAAGGGAAGCTTTCAGACTGAGTAGAAAAAATATAAAATCGGGGACGAAATTGGTTTTTTGTCCCAAAGACAGCGAAAAAATATCAAATGTGCACGCAGCGCAGGATGCGCTCAAGACACTGTGCGGCAAAGCCGCTATATTAAGTTCCTCTTCAGAAAAAGAGCCTTTGTCCTAATTATTGAGGGAGGATATGCAAAAAATTTCGCGTCTAGCCAGGAATTTGTTGCTTTTGCTGCTTAACCTTTTTATGTTGCTCGTGCGGCCCTTTTTGGGTCCGCGGGGGGTGTGCCGGTTTTCACCCACCTGCAGCCAGTATGCAAAGCAAGCGATTATGAAACACGGCGCCCTCAAGGGCGGCTATTTGGCGCTTAAGCGGGTGCTTAAGTGTCATCCGTGGCATCCGGGCGGATATGACCCGGTGCCGTAACGCTGTTTTTTCTGCCTTAGTGGAAGTTTCCTCTTAGCCTGCCGGGCGGCCCCGTCCGTGCGGCACAGAATCAGAGGAAATGTTATGAACCGACAGTTTCTAATTACGGCAATGCTGTTTTTGCTGATAATTACGGGCTACAACCAGTTTGTCGCCTTGCCACGTGCCCGCGCCGCGCAGGAAGCCGCCGAGGCACAGCTTAAAAAGGAACAACAGGCCCAGCAAAATGCCGGCGCCCAAGTTGTACTGGCCGGGAACGCTCCCGTTTCCGGTCACAAATCTTCCGTTGCTCCCAAACCCGAAGAACTTATCACGCTTTCCTTGCCGCATGCGGACGTTACTTTTTCGTCCAAAGGGGCGGGGATTAAAACGTATCTGTTTAAAGACCAAATCGGCGATGTGGATCTGACCCCGTACCAAGGGGAAGGGTATTTTTCCACCATGCCGCAGGTGGACTTTAGCGAATTTGCCCGCACGAAAGATTCTATTACCTTCGCCGGAGATATCATCCCCGGTTTAACCGTCTACAAAACCTTCCGTTTTAATGAAAACGGAATTAATAATGTAAACCTCACGTTTGAAAACAAAACCGCCCATGCGCTTTCCGTGGAACCCTTTGCCTGGAATTTCGGTCCCGGCTTGGCCACGGTCAAGAGCGAGATGAACGATAACGAACGCGAGTCCAAGGCGGTATATTTGGTGCAGGAAGCGGGCAAAAAGAAACCTTCGCTAGAAACTTTCACCAAAAAAGACGCGCAGCCGTCGTTGCCCTGGATGTGGGCGGGTATTGAAAACCGCTATTTCCTGTCCGTGCTCATTCCACAAGGGTGGAAGGCAGGCGATTTTAGCGCCGATAAAGTGAAAATCGGCACGCAAAAACGCCTGTGGGGACTTGCCGGAGAAGGCGAATTGACGGGCCCGCAGTTTTCCATTGCTGTACCTGCCGTAACGGTGGAGGCCAAATCCAAGGTGGAGCTTAAGTCGGACTTTTACTTTGGTCCCAAGGATTACAAATCCTTTCTGGCACTGCCGTATCATTTGGACCGCTCCATTGCCTTTGGTTTCTTTGGCGCGCTGGGCAAAATTGCCCGCAACGTGCTGGAAACCTTCTATGGCTGGACGGGCAACTACGGCGTGGCCATTATTATGATGACGGTGCTTTTGCAGGCGATTTTGTTCAAGTTTACGCTCATGCAGTTAAAATCCGCCGCGCAAATGAAGAAGATTCAACCGGAAATGAAGCGTATCCAAGAAAAATACAAGGGCAATCCGGAGGCCTTAAACCGCGAAACGCTGAACCTGTACCGCAAGTATAAGGTCAACCCGCTGGCCGGCTGCTTGCCGATGCTCATCCAGCTGCCGATTTTCTTGGCGTTGTTTAATGCGTTGCGCACCTCGTGGTCGTTGCACGGGGCGAAGTTTGTGTTTTGGATTACGGACTTGTCCTCCAAGGACCCGTATTATTTGTTACCCATTTTAATGGGTGCGGTGATGTTCTTTCAGCAGAAGGGCAATATCCCGGCCGGCACCGATCCGTCCCAAGCGGCGATGTTTAAGTATATGCCGGTGATTTTCACCCTGCTGTTTATGAATTTCCCGTCCGGGCTGGTGCTGTACTGGCTGACCAACAGCCTGCTGATGTTTGCCATTCAAACGGTTATTAACCGCAAAATGGCAAAAGCCAATTAAGGAGTCATTTTGATATGCCGAGTAAAATTAAAGTTCAAGCAAAAGATGTGTCCGAAGCCATTGCCAAAGGCCTCAAAGAATTAGGTTTAAGAAGAGACCAGGTGGAAGTAACCGTGCTGGAAACGCCCAAAAAGGGTTTCTTGGGCATCGGTTCCCGCCCGGCCGTAGTGGAACTGCGCCAAAAACGCTGGTCCAGCTCCAATTTGGACGCGCAGATTTACATGGACGTTCCCAAAAAGCGCCCCGCCAAATCCCGTGGCGGACGCAACGGCCGCAAGGACCGCGGCGAAGGCAGAAACTCCCGCCGCACAAGCCGCCGCACGGAACACACGTTAGACGTGCGCGAACCGCGCGAAAAGGCGCCCAAGGCCAACGAGCCCCAAATGCTGCCGTGCGAGGCCATCCGCAATGCGGTCATCCCGGAAAATTTAAAAGCCCCCATGGCCGAGGCCAAGGAATACTTGGAGAAAGTACTCACGCAAATGGGTGTGAAGGTGGAAAATTTGAATGTGTGGTGGGACGAAAAGCAGCAGCGCATTTTGCTCACCTTTGACTGCGACCACCCGGCCATTGTCATCGGCAAAGAAGGCAAAACCTTAGAGGCTATCCAGTACCTGTCCACCTTGGCCTTGAGCCGCCATTTTGACAAGCCGATCTCCGTCATCACCGATACGCAAAACTACTGGAGAAAGGCAGAAGATAAAATTGACGCCGAAATCCAAAAGGGCATTGATATGATTAAACGCGGCAACAGCGTTTTCCGCTTCCGCCCGATGAGCGCCCAACTGCGCCGCTACATTCACCGCGCGGTAGAAGGGAACGAATTTGTCACCACCGCCAGCGAAGGCGAAGGCAAATGGCGCAAGGTAACGCTGCGCCCGACGGAAAAAGCGTTGGAAGCGGCCCGCGCCAACACGGCCCCGGCGGACTTTGTGCCTGGTGTTATTGGAGAGGACATTCCCGAAACTCCGGCCGAAACGGCGGAACAAACGCCCTGTGCCGAGGAACATTGCTCCTGCTGTGAAACGCACGAACAACCTGCCTGCACCTGTGGGGAAACCTGCGCTTGCCACGAAACGGACGCAGAAACGGCCCCGGTGCAAGAAGCGGCTGCTTTGGAAGTAACGCCCGTGCAAACCCCGGCAGCCGAACAGCCAGCGCCCGCTCCGGCGGCCACGGAGGAAAAAACTTCCGGCTGTGCCTGCTGTGCCGATTCGTGCGGCCCGTTGTTTGAAAGCGTGAGCCACGCAAACGAAGCAAAAACCGAAAACAAATAAGTTTTGGTAAAAAAGAGCTCCCCCGGTTATTTGACCGGGGGAGTTTTTTATTTCTTTTTCTCTTGGGAGAAAAAGAAGCAAAAAGACCCGCAACACCATCTATTTTCCCCGTCGTCATCTTGGAAGGTTGTAGCCCAATGGCTGTCATTATCCAATAAAAAAGTCATTCTGAACTTGGTTCAGAATCTACCGCATGGGTTGTATTGGGGCCGCTAAAGCATAGAAGGGTTGTAATTGTTTTTTCTTATTGCTAAAATTTCTTCATAAGTAAAATTTAGCAATAAGGACGGTTTTTATGAAAGTTACTATGAGCCGTTTAGGCGGCTTTACACTAATTGAGTTGTTGGTTGTTGTACTTATCATTGGTATTCTCGCGGCAATTGCCGTACCGCAATATCAACGGGCGGTGGACAAAAGCCGTTACGCTACTTTAATGCCTGTGGCGAGTACCGTTAAAAATGCCCAGGAAACATTCTACATGGCTTCGGCTGCGTACAGCAATGACTTGCAGAATTTGGACATTAGCTTGCCGGGCACAATTGACGGGAATAAAGCGGAATTTGGCAATGGCGTAAAAGTGGAGGTCTCCGCGGATGCCAATAGCGATTACGTATCAGCCAGCAAAGACGGGTTGGACAATAAATATGTAATGTATTTTGCCAAAAGTGAAAACTTTCCCAAAGAGGTCCATTGCGAGGCGCTTTCCAGTAGTGACCGTGCCAAACAACTGTGCGTGAGCATGGGGGGAACCGAGATTGGTGCGAATGGGAAATATACGGTTTATGTCTTGGAAGGCAGTGGTAGCGGCACCTTAAACGCTGGTAGTTCTGCTGGCGGAAATGCCGGGGAAAGTGGAAATACCGGGGGGTTATCAGAAGCCAACGTCGGCACCGTTACCGACGTTTGTGAGGGCTGCTCCAACCTTACGGATGGGGACGAAGTCACCACAACGAAGGAAAACGGAGATAGAATCCGGTGGGATTTTAACAAGGACGGCACCCTAAATAGCGCCCTTTATACGGGAAATGGAAATTTCTTCTACATTGTTCCAGACAAAGAAAATGGTGGATATGTCATGCGCACCACAGGGCTCGGAAGCTGGGATTACACCGCCACAGTGGACAAAACCGGTAACATTGTTTCCTCTGCTTGCACCTATGGGTCTTGCCCCAGCGATCCATTTCCGTTCTCTTCCTTTCCAACAGACTTGACTGATTCCAACCGGTGCAGTTTATTTCCAGGAACAACCGGTTGTTAGCTATAAAACAGGGCCCCGAAAACCAATATTCGGGGCCTCATCGTTTTATGCTTGCTGCGTGTTTTAAATCGTTTGTCCCAGGGCTAGGGCTTCCTTTAATTTGCCCGTTTTGATAATTTCGCCCGGCTCGTTAATGCCGCCCGCCAACACCATGCCGCGGTCCTGCCAGCCCAAGTAGCCGGAAATGCTCTTGTATGTGGCCTTTAAACCGTCAAAATCGCCGTCCTGCTCCGTTCCTTCTCCCGTGGCAAGCAGCACGCACTCTTTAATTTTAAGTTTCCGTTTCGCCTGCGGCTGCATATAGGCGTACAGTTTGTCCACCGCCGCCTTTAGCTGTGCCGTCATATTAAACCAATATAAGGGCGTGCACAATACCAGCACTTCGGCCTCCTCCAAGAGCGGGGCCAGTTTTTCCAGCTCGTCCTTAAAAATGCAGGGGGCGTCCGTCGTCCAGCATTTGTTGCAGGCCTTGCAGGGCAGAATGGGGTGGAAGGCCGTCTCAAACACCTTGGCGGTGTGCCCGGCGGCTTTTACGCCTTGGATAAACGCATCCGCTAAGAGGGCCGAATTGCCCAACTGCCGCGGGCTGCCCGTTAACACCAACACTTTTTTACTCATATTAAAATCCTCCTCGCCGCGCCAAAACGGGCGGTTTTTTTGTTCAGTAAAAGTATAGTTTTTTTATCCGGTTTTAGCAAGGCGGTAAAACCCCTGTTTTTACGAGGAGAAAAAACCCTCTGTCTAAACCCCTAAAAATTGATAAAATATAGCTATGCAAACTACTATCTGCGCCTTGGCTACGGGAACGGGCGGCGCGGTCGCTTTGGTGCGGCTGTCCGGCCCCAAATCATTATCTCTTTTTCATACGCTAACCAAACGGGCGGACGAACCTGCGCCGCGCAAACAAATTTTTTGCACTTTATACGACGGTAATGACGTGCTGGATAAGGCCCTAGTCACGTATTTCAAGGCCCCGCATTCCTACACCGGTGAGGACGTAGTGGAGTTTGCCCTGCACGCCTCGCCCTACATCAAGGGGCGGCTATTAGAGCTGTTGTGCGCAAATGGTGCCACGCTGGCCAAGCGGGGGGAATTTTCCCAACGGGCGTTTTTAAACGGGAAAATGGACTTGGTAGAGGCGCAGGGCCTGTGCGATTTGATTGCCTCGGGAAATAAGGCCGCGCACAAACTGGCCATGGATTCTTTAGACGGCAAACTCTCCGCCCGATTGGACGATTTAAAAAAACGGCTGAGCGAACTTTTGGCGCAGATTGAGGTGCGCCTGGACGATGTGGACGAGGAAATGACGCCGCTTTCGGACGAATTTATCTCCGGCGAATTAAACGCCGTGTTGGCGCATATCAAGGCCTTGGCGGATACATTTTCCGTCGGAAAATTTATTAAAGAGGGGCTCAAAACGGCCCTGGTTGGGGCGCCTAACAGCGGCAAATCCAGCCTGCTTAATGCGCTGGTCGGCTTTGACCGTGCCATCGTTTCCGCCGCAAGCGGCACCACGCGCGACACGGTGGAGGAAACGCTGGAAATCAACGGGCAAAAAATCATTTTAACCGACACCGCCGGCATCCGCGAACACGCCCTGGATCCCGCCGAACAGGAAGGGATGAAACGCAGTGTGCGCGCCATGGAAAAGGCCGATTTAATTGTGCTGGTGCTGGACGCTACCCGCGCGCTCACGCCCGAAGAAAAAAACCTGTGGACGGACATTCAAAACCAGCACAAGCGCACCTTGGTGGTGCTGAACAAAATGGACGCCGCCCCGGCGGCGGTCTGCCCGCTCAAAAACGCGCAAAAGTACACGGTGTTGCCCGTTTCGTGCAAAACGGGAGCGGGGTTGGACGCGCTTAAAAAAGCCCTTACGGCCGACGTAACCGAGGCCCAAACGGCCGACGGATTGATGATTTCCAACCTGCGCCATTTTGAATCGCTTTTAAACGCGCAAACCGAACTGGAAAGCGCGCTCATTCGGCTTAGCACCCACGCTGGCGGCGAGATTTACGCTGAGCACCTGCGCCGTGCGTTGGGCGCTTTGCAAGATTTAATCGGAGAAGTAACGCCCGATGATGTACTGGGCATTATTTTTTCCAAGTTCTGTATGGGGAAATAGATGTTTGTTTGCGATGAAAAATACGATGTAATTGTAGTGGGGGGCGGACATGCCGGCTGTGAGGCCGCCTTGGCCTCGGCCAAACTGGGGGCTAAAACCCTGCTGCTCACCCAAAGTTTAGACACCATTGCCCAAATGTCGTGCAATCCCTCTATTGGCGGCATTGCCAAGGGTCAGATTGTGCGCGAAATTGACGCCTTGGGCGGTGCCATGGGCCGCGTGACGGATCACGCCGCCTTGCATTATCACCTGTTAAACACCGGCAAGGGCCCGGCGGTCCACTCCCCGCGCGTGCAGTGCGACAAAAAGGTGTACCAATTTGCCTTTAAACACCTGCTGGAGCTGGAACCCAACTTGGAAATTATGCAGGACGAGGCCGTCCAAATCGCCACCACGGACAACGCCGTTTGCGGCGTGCGGACGCTGCGTAACACCTTTTACCACGCCAAGGCCGTCGTATTAACCACGGGTACCTTTTTGGCGGGAACGATTCACATTGGCACCGAAATGTTTAAGGGCGGCCGCTATAACGATATGCCCTCCGACGGACTGGCCAAAAGTCTGCGCGAGGATTTAAAGCTCAACATGCTGCGCTTTAAAACGGGCACGCCCATGCGCATTAATGCGCGCGGGCTGGATTATTCCAAATTCCGCCTGCAGCCCAGCGACAACCCCTTGGAGCCCATTTCGCATTTTACCGATGTAAAAAAACAGCAAGCGCGCACCTTTCTCAGCTGCTACATCACCCGCACCACGCTGGAAACGGATAAAATTTTGCGGGAAAATTTCCAGCGTTCTGCCATGTACAGCGGGCACATTCACGGGGCCGGGCCGCGCTATTGCCCGTCGGTAGAGGATAAAATTAAAAAATTTCCGGATGTCACCAGCCACCCGCTGTTTTTGGAACCGGAGGGCTTTCATACCGAGGAGTATTACATCCAAGGTTTTTCCACCAGCATGCCGGAGGACGTTCAGCGCGCGCTGATTAAATCCGTGCCCGGTATGGAAAAGGCCTCTATCACCCGCCCCGGCTACGCGGTGGAGTACGATTTTTCCAACCCCGCCGATTTATTCCCGTCTCTGGAGAGCAAGCGGGTGCCCAACCTGTTTTTGGGCGGCCAAATAAACGGCACCACCGGCTACGAAGAAGCCGGCGGACAAGGCCTTATGGCGGGCATCAACGCCGCATTAAAAGTGCAACACAAAGAGCCCTTTGTGCTCCGCCGGGACGAGGCCTATATCGGCGTGCTGATTGACGATCTGATTAACAAAGGCGTCAACGAGCCGTACCGTATGTTCACTTCCCGCGCCGAATACCGCATTTTACTGCGTAACGACAATGCGGATTTGCGCCTTACGCCGCACGCTTTTAAGCTGGGGCTTTTGGATAAAAAATACCAAGCGTCTTTTGAGCAGTACCGCCGCCTGTGCGAGGAACTGATCGCCCACCCGAAAGAGGTCCCCTCGGTGGACGAGGCGATGCTCTTTCCGTGGACATTGCAAAAGGCCCAAAAACACGCCGAAATTCACCAAAAATACGTCGGCTATTACGAGCGCAACAAAAAAGACGCCGAAAAACTGGCCGAAATGGACAGCATCAAAATTCCCGAGGGGTTTGACCCTTCCGCCGTGCGCGGCATTTTGTTTGAAAGCGCCCAAAAATTGCGCGAAGTAAAACCGCAGACCTTAGGCCAGGCCGGACGCATTCCCGGCGTCACCCCGGCCGATTTGCAGCTGCTTGCCGTGCACATTGAACGCTACCGGAGGTTGCAACGTGTTAAAGACGCTCACTGATTTTGCCCAAACGCTTGGCCTGCCGCTTTGTGCCGAACAGGCGCAAAAGCTGGCGGATTACGGCGCCTTGGTGTGGGGGAAAAAGGACTTTTTAAACCTCACCAGCGCGGCTGACCTGCAAGAGGTGTGCCGGCGCCACCTGTGCGACGGGCTGGTGGCCGCCGCTAAAATCCGCGCCATGGCGCATATCAAGGGGCTGGAACGTTTTACGCTGGCGGATGCGGGGGCGGGCGCGGGGTACATTGGCCTTACCCTGGCAATCTCCCTGCCGCAGGCGGAAGTAACGCTGATTGAAAGTTTGGAAAAACGTTCCTCGTTTATGAATTGGGCCATTTTGCAGCTTGGGCTCACAAACGCCAAAGTGAAAAATATACGTTTGGGGCAAAAGAAAACATTCGCTTTTGATTTCATCACCGAGCGCGCCATGGGCCAGCTGCCGGACGTGTTGCCCCTGTGCGTAAGCGCGCTTAAAACGGGCGGTGTCTTTGTGGCGTTCCAGGGCGAGCACCCGCAGGAAAAAGAAGCTCATCCGGAAAAATACCACGCCGAGCTGCTCGGGGTGGAGCGTTACACCCTGCCGTGTGACGACAAAAAACGCCATTTGGTTTTATTTGTAAAGAAAGATTAAGGGTCGTAAAAAGGGTTTTATGGAAATAGTAAAAAAAATTACCTGTCTTTTGTGGCTGCTGGCGGTACTTTTGGTGGCGCCTCCCGTGCTGCGCTCGTTTGGCATTAAACCAAAAGACGTGGTAAAGGCGCTATTTGCCGAGGAACCCGTAACACAGAAGGAACCCCCGGTTAGCCAGCCGCCCGCGCCTTCGCAGGATGACCAACGCGGCAAAGCACGCGAACAGCGGCCGGATATTTCCGTGCCGCCTCCGCCCGCCGCAGAAACAGCCGTGCCCTATTCACCCGAGGAAGAAAAAGAATTTAACGCGCTTATTTCCGGGCTGGAAAATGTGGCGTTGATTAATTCTAAGGACAACCTGGACACACTTCCTTCCCAGGTTTACCGCCCGGCGGACTCCGCCCACAAGGTGCGCTGGATGCCGCCTCCGCCCGGCTTTTTGACCGCAGACACTTTTAATTATTTAATCTACCGCGAAAACAACCCCGTCACCGAAAATATCAAAACGGTACTGGACAACATTCACGGCAATTTAATGCTGGATTTAACCCCATTCACCATCGTCATCAAACCCAACAAAATTTTGGTAATGCTCTTTGGCGAAAAGGACAGCTACATGACCTTTACCAAACGCCCCGCGTGGTCGGGTGCGTCGTCGGACCTGAGGGCCGATACCATGTACATAATAGAGGGCAATAGCTTTTATCCGCTTTCCGTGCACGAGCTGACACACCTGTATTTTGACGGGTATTTCCTGCCCACCATTTCGCCTCTGTGGCTTTCGGAAGGGATGGCGGTATATATGCAAATCCACACCACCAAGCAAAAGCCCAGCTGGGTGGACCGCAGTTTGCGCCGTATTTTAGCCGGGGATATTATTTCTTTTGACGAAATGACCGTTACCGAGGACCTCAGCGCCTACTCCACCGAGCAGGCGGAACTGTGGTACACGCAGGCGTACAGTCTGGTGGACTATATGCTTAACACGCGCACGCGGGATGAATTTTACAAGCTGTGTAACGAGCTAAAGGCCAAAACACCCCTGCACCAGGCGCTTTACCGGGCGTACGGAATGCCCTTTAACAAAGTGAGCGTGTTGGAAAATGTGTGGCTGCACGATTTGCAGAAGGCCTATAAAGAGGGGAAAATCCTGCAAACGCCGCCGCCTTCCGCCTTGCCCAAGCAGGCTAAAAAGGCCACTGCTGCACCTAAAGCCTCCGCTCCGGCGGAGCCAAAAGCAGACGAACAACAAGCTCCGGCCCCTAAAAAGCCGCAGCCCAAACCGGCCCCGCAAAAAACTAAAATCAACAAATTAAAAATGGTGCCCACCAACGGTTACAAGGGAGGATTTTCATGACGCAAAACTGGACGCATATCCCAATTATGGCCCCGCAGATTGCCGAATTTTTACTTTTAAACCCCAACGGCGTGTATGTGGACGGAACCCTGGGGCTTGGCGGGCATACCAAATTCTTTTTAAGCAAGCTCGGCCCGCAGGCGCGTATCTTGGGGTTTGATAAAGACGAAGAAGCCCTCCAAATGGCGGTAGCCCGCGTAAACGACCCGCGGCTGACTGCCTTTCACGCCAGCTACACGCAGGCGCCGGAGGAACTCAAAAAGCTGGGCCTTAACGGAGCGGACGGGCTGCTGCTGGACTTGGGGCTCAGTTCCTACCAGCTGGATAATCCAGCGCGCGGCTTTAGTATTTTGCACGAGGGACCGCTGGATATGCGCTTTGATTTGCAAAACCCGGTGAGCGCGGCCGTGATTGTAAACACCTGGGGACTGGACGATTTAACCCGCATTTTACAGGACTATGGTGAGGAGCGAAACGCCTTAAAAATTGCCTTAGCCATTATGCAAGCCCGCCGCGAACAAAAAATTGAAACAACGGGCCAACTAAAGGAAATTGTGGAGCGTGTGTACGGCGGCAAACGCGGCAAAACGCACCCTGCCACGCAAACCTTCCAGGCGCTGCGCATTGCGGTAAACCGCGAACTGGACACTGTGCAAGAGGCGTTAAACACGTTGGAGCACATCGTAAAACCCGGCGGACGGGCTGCGGTGCTCACCTTCCACTCGCTGGAGGACCGCTTGGTCAAAAACCACTTTAAAGAACTGGCCAAAGGCGGCGTCTGGAAGTTAATCAACAAGCACGCCCTGCCACCGGAATATGACGAGGTCCGCCAAAACCGCCGCGCCCGCAGCGCCAAATTACGCGTGATTGAAAGGAGCTTATGAGAGGTTTTATACTGTTGTTTTTCTTGTGTCTGTTTTTATTCGGTATTGCGGTAATGCGTATTGAAATCAACCGCTCGGGCCGCACCATTGGCCAGCTGCAAAACGAGGTGGAAATTAAAGAAGCGCGCAACCAGTATTTGGAGCTGGAAATTGCCCGCCTCTCAAGCCCGGAAAACATCACCCGTCTCGCACACGAAAAGCTGGGCCTCGTCCCGGCCAAACCGCACGAAATTATTGTGTTGGAAGATAAATAAGTATGCTTAAAAAACGTTCCTCCCCGTTTGTATTTAACATCAAAAACCGCATGCGCCTGGCGGGGATGGTTATTTTGCTGGCGCCCTTGTGCATTTTTCTGCGCCTGTTTTATATGCAGACGTTCCAGTACGAGGAGTTCTCCTCCAAGGCCGAGCGCGCCATTTACAACTACCTGGCCGAAGACCGTTTGCGCGGCAAAATCTTGGACGTAAACGGGCGGGAACTGGCCGAATCGGTCCGCACGCACTCGTGCGGCGTCAACAAGCGTTATGTAAAGGATAAAAACAAAACGGTGGCTTTTTTGTCCGAGACCTTAAAAATTCCCAAACAGCGCATTTTGGAAAAGTGGAACCGTGCTTCCAATTTCTTTTTTGTGGCCAAAAAAATCAAGCCGGACAACTACATTAAAATTTCCGAAATTTTACGCACGGAGCTGGGCCAGGGGCTGGAACTTACCCCAGAGTACGAGCGCATCCACCCGTATGGGCAAAGCGCGCTGGATATTATTGGGGCGGCTAACTCCAAAAATTTAGGCCTTTCCGGCATAGAGCAAATGTTCAACGGCGAGCTCAGCCAAGACATTAGCAAAAAGCGCGCCAAGCGCGCACGCCGCGGTGAGATTATTTACGACCGGAAATTAAAAGAGGAACTTTCCGTGGCCAACATCTATTTGACGATAGACGAGGTCGCCCAGTTTTACGCCGAAGAAGCCCTCAAAAAAGCGGTAGATACCTACGGCGCCGAACACGGCATTGCACTGGTGCAGGAGCCCAAAACCGGAAAGATTCTGGCGGCGGCTTCCCTGCCGGTGAAGGACGGGCAGTCCTTGGCGTTTCAGTTTACCTACGAACCCGGCTCCACCTTCAAAACTATTTCCATTTCCTCCGCGTTGGATGCGGGGGTGGTCAGCGTGACGGACAGCATTGACATGGACGGCCGCGTGTGGGAGGTGGCGCGTGGCGTCACCGTGCGCGACAAACAGCACAAAAAAGACTTCCTATCCATTCCCGAAATTATGCAGCTTTCCTCCAACATTGGGGCTGGAAAAATTGCGCTGGAACTGGGCGCCAAAAACCTGTTTTATTACATCAAGGCCTTTGGCTTTGGTACCAAAACGGATATCAACTTTAACGGCGAATCCAAGGGCAACGTGCCTCCCTACACCAAGTGGACCAAAGTGGATACGGCCACCAAGGGCTATGGCTATGGCGTGGCCACTACGCCTATCCAGCTGATTAATGCGTACTCGGCCATTGCCAACGGCGGCATTCTGATGCAGCCGCACTTGATTGACCGCATAGAATACGCAGGGGGCTCGGTGGAAAAGCTTTCCAAGCCCGTCAAAATCCGCCGCGTGCTAAAAGAAGAAACCACCCAAACTATGAAGAAGGTGCTCCAAAGCGTGGTGGAGGCAGGCTCCGGTAAGCGGGCTCAAATTAAAGGCTATCAGGTGGCGGGAAAAACGGGCACGGCGGAAAAGCTAAGTAAAGAAGGCGGATACGCCAAACGCAACCACATTGTGTCGTTCTGCGGTTTTTTGCCGGTGAGCGACCCACAGTTCACTATTTTGGTGGTGCTGGATAACCCGACCAAATACACCTTTGGCGGCACGGCGGCGGCGCCTGTATTTAAAGAGATTGCCGAGCATCTCTTGGTCCTCAAGGGTGTAAAGCCGGACCAGGTGGACTTTGAATAAAACGATTTAAAAAGGTAGAATTTCTATTTTTAAGGAGTGCGTATGAAACTTAATTTAACTCTCAGCAAAATTGCGGAAATTACCGGTGCCAAACTGGTTTCTTCCGCCCCGGATACCAAGGTGGTTTCCTTTGTAACCGATTCCCGCGTCATTACGCCCGGGGACGCTTTCTTGGCGTTAAAGGGCAAAAACCACGACGCACGAAAATTTATTCCCCAAGTATTGGCCCAAGGCGCCGCAATTGTAATGGCGGAGGAAGGGGTGGAACTGCCGCCGCATACAACCGCCTCTTTCCTTTTAGTAAAAGACTCCTTAAAAGCCCTGCAGGTCCTAGCCAAATACCACCGCCTCAACAGCACCTTAAAGGTGGCCGCCGTCACCGGTTCCAACGGCAAAAGCACCACCAAACAAATGCTGCGCGCCATTTGCGAAACCGCCGGCGAAACCGTGGCCAATATGGGCAATTTTAATAACCAGTTTGGGGTGCCGTTTTCGCTGTTGGAAATCCAACCCAAGCACAAATACGGTGTGTTTGAACTGGGCGCCTCTCAGCCGGGCGATATTTTGGAAACGGCTTCCCTGGCCGTGCCGGATGTGGCGGTAATCACCAATGTGGGCCCTTCCCACTTGGAATTCTTCCACGATTTGGAAACCATTTACAAAACCAAAACCGAAATTGCCCAATGCCTTAATTTCGGCGGTACCTTGGTCTATAATGCAGACGACAAATACCTCGCCCGCTTGAAAACGGAATTTAAAGGCAAAAGCCTTTCCTTTGGGTTTACACCCGGTGCGGACCTGCAGATTTTAGAGACGGAAGAATTTGCGTTTACCTATAAGGGCGAAGCGCATATGTTCCACTTAAAACTGGAACGCCACGATAAGCTAAACGCCGCCGCCGCGGCTGCGGCCGCCATTGCGCTGGGGCTGTATATGGACAACATTCAAAAGGGCCTTGCGGCCTTCACCCCTATGCCCATGCGTTTGGAACGCCTAACGAAGAATGGGGTGGATTTTATCTTGGATTGCTACAACGCCAACCCCGCCAGCATGCAAAACGCCTTGGAAATTTTGGGGCGCAGCCTTTCCCATCCGCGGGTGGCGGTACTGGGCGACATGAAGGAACTGGGCGCAACGTCCAAGGAATATCACCGCTTAGTGGCGCACCAGCTGTTGCAGAACCAGATTGACTATGCCTTTTTGGCCGGGCCGGAAATGAAATACGCCTACGAAAAATTGGCAGATACCACCGCCATTAAAGTGTTTTATGCCCCTGCCTTTAGCGGCTGGATAAAAGACCTGTCCGCGGTACTCAAGGGCGGCGGAACCTGCCTGGTGAAGGCTTCCCGCTCCATGAATTTTGAAAATATCTTAAAGGAGATTTAACCCCACATGCTTTACTACCTCTCGCTGTTTACGGACGATGTAAGCTTTTTGAATATTTTTAGCTACATCACCTTTCGCACCGGAGCTGCGGTGTTTACGGCGTTCTTTTTGACGCTGCTCATCGGCCCCAAGGTGGTGGCCAAGCTGCGTTCCTACAAAATCCAACAGATTGAACGCGAATACGGCCCGGCTTCCCACCTCTCCAAAAGTGGCACGCCCACTATGGGCGGACTGCTCATTTTTGTCAGCCTGATTGCCAGCGTGCTTTTATGGGCCCGGCTGGACAGCAACTACATTTGGCTCTTGGTCTTTACCACGGTCACCCTGGGTATCGCCGGCGTAATGGACGACTATACCAAGCTCGTAAAAAAGAACCCGGAGGGGATGAAATCCTCCATTAAACTGGCTATCCAGCTTTTTACGGCCGTAGTCGTGGTGGGCTACTTGGCCTTAAATCCGCCCAACAGCGAATACACCACCTCGCTCATCATTCCGTACATGAGCAAGGCGTTTATTGACCTCTCGGTGTTCTACTTTGCTTTTGCCATGCTGGTGATTGTAGGCTCCTCCAACGCTACTAACCTTACGGACGGGCTGGACGGCCTGGCCAGCGGGTGTATGGTCTTTACAGCCGTGACGTATGCCATTTTTGCCTACCTGGCCGGGAACGTGCACTTTGCCGACTACTTAAAAATCATCTACGTACCCGGTGCGGGGGAAATTACCGTCTTTATGGGTGCCTTGGTGGGAGCGTGTCTGGGTTTTTTGTGGTTCAATTCCTATCCCGCCCAAGTGTTTATGGGCGATACGAGCTCGCTGTTTTTGGGCGGCGTGATCGGCACGGCGGCGCTCTGCGTCAAGCAGGAACTCCTGCTGCCGATTGCGGGCGGCATTTTTGTGCTGGAAACCGTATCCGTTATGCTGCAAATGGGATACTTTAAATTGACGCATGGCAAACGGCTCTTTAAAATGGCGCCGATACACCATCATTTTGAACTTTTAGGAGTGCCGGAACCCAAGGTGATTGTTCGCTTTTGGATTGTGGGCGTGATGCTGATGTTACTGGCCTTGGCGTCCTTAAAAATCAGATAAATATGGTTTCTTTATTTAACAAAGCGCCGCGCAAGCGCAATAATTTCATTAAAAAATCCCCAGTTCTTTACGGAAGGGAAAACGGCTTTGCGCCCCGCGGCACGGAAACGGGCTGGCGGTGGCTGCAGCTGGACAAGCGCATTTCCTTCATCGCGTTTGCGCTGGTGCTTTTTGGGCTGATTTTTACCTATTCTTCCAGCGCGTTTGACTCTACCGCCTTCTTTAAACGCCAGCTGATTTTTGACGTAATGGGCATTGCACTGGCGCTGTTTTTATCACAGACGTACGACCGTTTGCAAAAGTGGAAGATCTTCCGCCCGATCGTGCTGATGTATTTTACGTGGGCCCTGCTTATTGCCGTGCTGTTTGTGCGCACGCAGGCCAACGTACACCGGTGGATAGACTTTGGTTTCTTTAAACTGCAGCCGTCCGAAATCGCCAAGGTGACCTTGGTTATCTATGTAGCAGACTACCTGGACGGAGTGGCCGGGAAATTGGCCAAAAATTGGAAGCTTTTGCTAAAACCTATGGCCGTGGCCGGGTTTACACTGGCGCTTATTTTGGCAGAAAAGGACATCGGCACCCCCAGCTTAATGGGGGCGGTGTTTGTCTTTATGCTCCTGGTGGCGGGCACCCGGATTAAGCACTTGGCTATTCCGGCGCTGTGCATTTCGCCGCTGGTTATCCAACAGCTCTTTTTTGTGGGATACCGCCGTCAGCGCATTTTCTCCTTTCTAAACCCCTTTGCCTCCGCCGGGGGAACTGGGTATCAGCTGGTGCAGTCTTTCTTGGCCGTGGGGTCCGGCGGTTGGCTGGGAAAAGGGCTCGGCAACAGCGAACTGAAACTGGAATACCTCCCTGCCGCACACACGGACTTTATTTTTTCCATTATGTGCGAAGAGCTGGGACTCTTGCGCATTGCGGTTATTTTGGCCTTCTTTTGTGTGCTGTTGGTGTGTGCCATTCGTTTGGCGCGCATTGCCAAGACCAACTTTCACGCCTTGGTCATCTTTGGTCTAGGCATTACCATTTGTATGCAGGCCTTCTTTAATATGGCTATGGCTATCGGCCTAACACCCACCAAAGGGATTGCGCTGCCGTTCTTTTCGTACGGCGGTTCCTCGGTAATTATGACCTTGGTCATGGTGGGTATTATCTTAAATCTTGCGGCGGTGGACAATACACAAAACAACTTGCGCGAGGACATCACCCATTACAAAAACAGGAATAAATAACAATGACAAACAAACGTTTTCTGATTGCATCCGGCGGCACGGGCGGGCATTTTTATCCCGGCCTGGCGCTTGGAAAAGAACTTAAAAGGCAGGGGCTTGCGGTCTTGTTTATCGTGCGCCGGCACGACCCTGCCGCCCAAGTGCTGGACGCGCACAAACTGCGCTACCAGGAAATTGACTTTATGGGCCTGCCCCGCTCCGTAAATCCGTTGCGGCACCTTAAATTTTGCGTAAAGCTGGTTAAATCGCTTTTACAAACGCGCAAAATTATCAAAAATTTCCGCCCGCAGGTGGCTGTTGGCACCGGGGGATATATTTCCTTTCCGCTCATTTTTATAGCCCACTTCATGGGTGTAAAGACCGCTGTGCACGATTCCAACGCCCGCCTGGGGCTGGCTAACAAAATTTGCGGCAAGTTTGCAGACCTCTTTATGCTGGGCCTGCCCACACCGGAAAAGGTAAAACGGGCCGTGCTCACCAGCACGCCGATCCGCCGTGAATTTGCCGACCCTGCCGACCGCACTGCCCTCTTGGAAGGGCTGGGCCTGGTGCCGGATAAAAAAACGGTGCTGGTGGTGGGGGGAAGCCAAGGCGCCAAGGATTTGAACGAGGCCGTGGTGGCCTGCGCCAAAAAATTTTCTGCCTGGCAGTTTATCCACATTACGGGAGAGCGTTGGTACGGCGTGCTGCACGATGAATACGCTCACTTTAAAAATGTGGCGGTGCTGCCGTACTCGCATGAAATTTATGCCCTCATGAAGGTGGCAGACCTGGCGGTTTGCCGCAGTGGGGCCAGTACGCTGGCGGAACTGACGTATTGCCGCCTGCCCGCGGTGTTGGTGCCGTTTCCGCATGCGGCGGCCAATCATCAATACTACAACGCCAAAATTTTGCAAGATGCCGGGTGCGCCAAAATTGTGTTAGATGATAAAAATCTGCCGCACACCCTGCAGGCCGCGCTAGCGGAACTTGTGCGGCGCGGGGGGGATAAAAAGCTCTCCGCCATGCACCGGGCCTATTACCGCTTGCGCCTGCCCAATCCGCTTTCCGCCGCCAAGGAAATTGTCAAACGGCTGCGCAACTTGTAAGGTTTCATCACACATAAAAATGAAACACCCCGGGTTTTGGCCCGGGGTGTTTTTGATAAAACCTTTTGGTTTGCAAAGTGTTATTTACAGGCCGTTGTAGAACATGCACATTTGTTCGCCCGTTTCCTGTTCGGCGCCGGTAGCGGCGGTGCACAGGCGGTTGGTTCCATCGGCATTGCTGGTCAGTTTATAGATGTATTTGGATGTATAATTTGCCATATCGTCGGAGCGGTACGCCGCCACGGACGCGCCGTCCAATACGTAAGCGAATTTTTTGGTGGTAAACACCTTGCCGGCATTGTCCCATTTGCCGCCCCTTAAATCCACATCCGCAATTTGGGTTCGGCTGGTTACTTGGGTTTCGTTGGGATTGGCCTGGAAATAGCGCTGCTCCGCATCCAGAATGGCCTTTAGGTTGACCATCCCCTCGCTCATGCGCGCGCGCTCAACGGCGGCCTCGTACTGCGGCAACGCCACCGCCGCCAAAATGCCGATAATCAGCACCACAACCAACAGTTCAATTAACGTAAAACCCTGCTTGTTCATAAACTCTCCTTAAATTGGTTTTTCTACTTACATAGTATACAATTTTTGGGCAATTTCTCAAGACTCAAAATTTACACTTGACGCCAAACATTAAATTGATTATACTAATATATGAACATACGTTCATATATTCATTTAAAGGATTCTATATGTCTAAAAAAATTACACCCCATGTGTGTAAGCCGTCTTTGGAGCTGCCCGAGGATACCTTGTACAATCTGGCAGATTTATTTAAAGTCTTTGGCGATAGCACCCGCCTGCGCATTTTGTGTGCCCTGTTTAATTGCGAGCAGTGTGTGCAGCACATTGCCGACGAACTGGGCATGACGCATTCCGCCATTTCGCACCAGCTGCGCTTTTTAAAGCAAAACAAACTGGTCAAAAACCGCCGTGAGGGAAAAACGGTGTTTTATTCACTGGCGGATGAACACGTCAAACGTATTTTTAACCAAGGATTGGAACACATTCAGGAGGGCTTATGAGCTGCGAACATACTTGCCACTGCTGCCACGCGTGCGACACGGCACACGGGCACGAAGAAGCCGAAAAAAGCCCCGTTCTGCGTTTGGCTTTAGCCGGGGCACTGCTCGTATGCGGGCTGTTGTTCCCGCCGCTTGCATGGCTTAAATTAACGCTTTATTTGGCGGCGTACCTGCTTTGCGGCGCAGAGATTTTGTTTACGGCTGTTAAAAACCTGTTTCATGGGGAATTTTTTGATGAAAACTTTTTGATGGCGGTGGCGTCCCTGGGAGCCTTTTGCATTGGCGAATACCCCGAAGCCGTGGCCGTTATGCTTTTTTATCAAATTGGGGAAACCCTGCAGGAACGGGCAGCGGGAAATTCGCGCAAAAGCATTGTAAAGCTCATGGACCTGCGGCCTGATTTTGCCCGTGTAGTGCGCGAGGGGAAAGAGGAGAAAATTGCCCCGCAGGAAGTAAAAGTGGGGGAGCTCACGCTGGTATTACCCGGGGAACGTGTACCACTGGACGGAGTCGTGGAAAGCGGCAGCGGACAGCTGGACGCTTCCGCCCTGACCGGCGAGTCCCGTCCGGTCTCCGTGTGCCCGCAGGATACCGTGCTGGCGGGGTGCATTAACGGGGACGGCGTGTTAAAAATCCGCGTACAAAAAACGTACGAAAATTCCACAGTTGCCAAAATTTTGGAACTGACGCAGAACGCCGCCAACAAAAAATCCTCCGCGGAAAAATTCATCACCCGCTTTGCCCGCATTTACACGCCCGCCGTGGTGTGTGCCGCCGTGCTGGTGGCGGTCTTGCCGCCGCTGGTGCTGGCGGACGCATCCTTTAAAACCTGGTTTTACAGAGCGCTTATCTTCTTGGTTATTTCCTGCCCGTGCGCGTTAGTGCTCTCGGTTCCGCTCGGCTTTTTTGGCGGAATCGGCGGCGCGGCCAAGAATGGAATTTTGATTAAGGGCGGCTCGTATATGGAACTTTTGTCGCGTCTGGGCACGCTTGCCTTTGATAAAACAGGCACCCTCACGCAAGGAGTCTTTGGCGTGACGGCCCTTGTTCCCGCGCCGGGCGTGGCGGAGCAAACCTTGCTTGATTTGGCAGCCCGGGCCGAGCGGTACTCCAATCACCCCATCGCCAAGGCTATTTTAAAAAGAGCCCACGCCACCGCCGCTCCTGCGCCTGCCGGACAGGAACGCGTGCACGAGTATGCCGGGGAGGGGGTGGAACTAACCGCCGGAAAACAAGTTCTTTTGGCCGGGAATAAACGCCTTATGGCGCGCTTTGGCGTAACGCATGTGCAGGAAGGCGCCGGCACCTGCGTATACGTGGCTGAAAACGGCCTCTTTAAAGGCCGGGTGGAAGTAGGCGATAAACTAAAAGAAGGTGCCAAAACGGCCGTGGCGGAACTTAAAAATTTAGGCATGCACCTGGTCATCCTAAGCGGGGATTCCCCGTCCGCTGTAGAAAAAACCGCCCAAGAGGCAGGCATTTCGCAGGCGTATGGCGGGCTCTTGCCCGCGGGTAAAGTGGAAAAACTGGAGGAGCTCCTGCAGGCGGCCCCCAAAGGGACAGCCACCGCCTTTGCGGGGGACGGCATCAACGATGCCCCGGTGCTAGCGCGGGCGGATTTGGGCATTGCCATGGGAGCGCTGGGGTCGGACGCGGCCATAGAAGCCGCCGATGTGGTACTGATGACCGACGAACCCCAAAAAATAGCGGCAGCCGTGCGCCTCTCGCGCCGGACCCTGGCCGTGGTAAAACAAAACATTGTGTTTGCCTTGGCGGTAAAAGCCGGCGTAATGGCACTTGGCGTGCTGGGGTTGGCCAACATGTGGGGGGCGGTATTTGCCGATGTAGGCGTATCGCTTTTGGCGGTAGCCAACTCCCTGCGGCCGTTGTATTTTAAGGAGTAGCGGCCAAGTTTTGTAAATATGCTATAATAAAGCAGTAAAAACGCAGTAGCGCAGGTCTTTTTCTGCGCAACAATTTATTCTGTTTTTGGAATCCTATTGAAGAATAGGAAGGCTTTGGAAAACCCAAAGTACTGAGAGAGTCCAAAAACAGCTGGTTTAGGCAGAAGACGAGGGGAAGTCATGAGCCCTTTGTCTTCTGCCGAGTGTTTCGCACATTTTATATGCGCGGAGCCACGGCTGTTTATTGGCAAGGCTTCTCTCAGACTTGTCTTAACCAGCCGTTTTTTACGCCTTCCTTTGCTTCTACATCTCGCACTGCTTCATTTTTCGTAGGTTCCGTTTCTCTTTGGGCGCTACAGCACGGCGCCCAGACGGAAAAGGGGCTTATGATCCTCCGCCAAGAGCCGGGCCCCTTTTCCTCTATTTTAACCTTGAGGGAGCCCTATGAAGATTGGTGTTGTGATTGCGTCAAAAAATGGTTTTCATCACTTGCAAGATTGCCTGCCCACCGTGGTGGCTGCGGCAAAAAAATCAATCGTTCCAGTACACGTTACCGTGGTGGACGATCATTCTTCCGACGGCACCTTAACAAAAGCTCCGGCCCTTTTCCCGCAAGTTACGTTTTTGGGAAATCCCCAAACGGGCGCCTGTTCCGCCCGCAATTTCGGTGTCAAACACACGCCGTGCGACTGGATTTGCTTTTTAGACAATGACGTCTTTGTAGAAGAGGATTTTTTTAATACCGTTCAAAAATACTTAAACGCCGGGGTTTTCTGCGTGGCCTGTGCGGGTTACGCCGCCTATCCCCGCCAACCGGGTGCGTGGGAACAGCTAGATGGGGTCAAATTACTGGGCTGGAAGAAGGGCTTTCCGCGTTTTACAAGAAATGTTTACAACGATTCCCTACCCGACATGGCGGAATATCCCTCGTGGGGCGTGCAAGGGGCCTACTTCTTTTGCCAACGGGATTATTTTGACCGGTTGGGCGGCTTTGACGAACTGCTGGACCCGTATATGCTGGAGGAAACGGATCTTGTCTACCGCGGCTTAAAACGCGGCTGGAAGGTGGTTTACGCGCCCGATACCAAACCCCGCCACAAGTGCGGTGGAACCATTAACAGCAAAAAAAGTGCCCGCACCCAATTTTTATCCAAACGCAACCGCACTTGGTTTGTCTGGAAGAACGTGCACGATACCCCGCTCTTGTGGGCGCATTGGGTGCGGTTTATTTGCTCTTTTTCGCCCCGTTTGTGGAAAGAATGCCACAAGGGGTACAAGGCCTGCCGCCAAGCCCTTTTGCGCGAAATTTCCGCCGCCAAGAAAACGGACCGGGAGTTATGGGAAGAGTCCCGCGCGTTTGAACAATTTGTCACCAAGAATACGGATTTACAGCAAAAACTGGCCATAAAAGAACAAGTGGATTATTTAGAAAATCGTTTGTTTAGATATAAGAATAAATATCATAAGGTTAGAAAAATTGCTTTCCATATGATTGGTGCTAGTTTATCCAGTTTAAAATACCAACATAAAAACTCAAATAAAATAGTTGCAATTCCTCGGGTTTGTATTGAATTGGAAGGAGGTTTAGGAGATCTGATAACTGGGCTCAATTGGGTATGTGCTTTTTATAAAAAGTTTTCCCCTTTGTCTCTAGATATTGCTTTTCATAATCTAAATATGGCTAATGCCTTTTTACCTGACTTTGTCGGTAAAGTTATCCTGCCACGTAAAATAAACAATTCTTCCTATGATTTAGTTATCAATTGTATTAGGTGCCCGGTTGTAAAAGCTGCAAATATCAAGATACTTCCATTTAAATTGCAAGCTTACGTAAGCAAACTATTGGATTTTGAACGGGAAAACAAGGAATTTTTAATTCTTACCCCTTTTAAAGACACCATTACTAATAATATTTATTCATCATCTCTTAAACGTTGGCATCAACCGGATATTGTGGATGAATTTAATTTAAGTGAAGATTTTATTTTAGAAGTAAAAATAGAAGATGAAAAACAAACACTACAAAAATTTAATTTAAAGAATAGAAAATATATTACTTTAAACAGAGAAGGAGGAACAAAAGAATTATGGAATAGTTCCAAAATTTGGCCAAAAGAATATTATGAAATTTTGGTTAAACAACTGAAAAGTTTGTTTCCTTCCTATATTTTTGTTGAAATTGGCGCAGGAAGAGGACCACGTTTAAAAGGCGTTGATATTTCTATCTCCGGGAAAACTACTATAGAAGAAATAAAAGCTATTTTAAAAAATGCAATTCTTCATATAGATGGAGAAGGCGGCCTCGTACATTTGCGTCACGCTTTACAGGGAGGGTGTTCTTGTGTGTTGTTTGGACCGACTTCTCCCGAAGTATATGGATATGAAGAAAATATTAATTTAAAATCATCGGCTTGCCCCATTCATTGCGAATTTTATTCCCGTACTTGGCAAAAAAAATGTTTAAAAGGGAAAAGAATATGCATGGAGAGTCTGACTCCCAAATATGTACTGGATAGAATTATTAAATCTAAATTATTACAAAAGGACCAATAATATGACAGAAAGAGAAAAAGAAATTCTACGTTGCAAATATGGACATTCAAAACTTTTGTTGGCTCTTCACATGTTAGGAAGAGAAATTAAAAATATTTATCATCCTAGTACTCCGCCAAAAAGACTAACAGTTTGTGGAAAAAATAACATTATTCCTTATGTTCCGCATGGGTGCAGCATTGATGTTTATGGTGATAATAATAGAATAGAAATAGATCCGTCAATTGAACTTTGGCTAGGAGGCGTAAGAATTGGAGATAGCAATACTCACGTAAATGGGTGTATCGTTCGTATTGGCAGGGGTTGTACTTCTAATGGAACGGCAATTATATTATGTGAAGACAACTCAAAAGTAAGTATTGGTAATAATTGCATGTTTTCTTGGGGAATCAATCTGTGGGCAAGCGACACACATACTGTATATTCAGAAGGGACGAAAGAAGTTCTTAATTGGGGAAAAGAACTAATTATTGAAGATCACGTTTGGATTGGCATGCAGGCAACTGTCTTAAAAAATTCACTTATATCAAAAAATTCCATAGTTGGGGCTTCTAGCGTTGTAACTAAAAAATTCAAACAACCCAACTGTGTCATTGCTGGAAATCCTGCAAAAGTTGTTAAGAGCGGAATCAACTGGACTCCTACACGTCCAAAAGAGTATAAGAAACCATAGAATTTAATACGCCCCGGGGATTTCCTCTGGGCGGCATCATCTAAAACCAGTCTTAATCTATTTCCCGCGGATGCGGCGAATATTTCGGCGGTGCTCGTCAAAGGTTTTGGAAAAGACATGGCGCCCGCCATGGTCCGCCACAAAGTAAAGCGCGTCAAAATCCTTTTGCGGGTTTAATACGCCCAGGACGGATTCTCGGCTCGGGTTGCAAATCGGCCCCGGCGGCAAGCCGGCGTTGCGGTAGGTGTTATAGGGGGACTTGATTCTCAAATCGCTGTAGGTGAGGCCCTTTTTCCAGTAGCGGTTTTCTTTAAGGGCAAAACCCAGCGCGTACTGCACGGTGGGGTCTGCCTCCAGGCGTTTGCCGATACGGAAACGGTTTAAATACACCGCCGCAATTTTAGGGCGTTCGTCGTGCACCACGGCTTCCCGCTCCACAATGGAGGCCACCGTCAGCACCTGGCGTTCCGACAGATCGGTTTTGTACTGCTTAAAAAGCGGTGCTATGTTCTTTTTATATTGGGCCAGCATTTCGTCCACCACCTTTTGCGCGGGGGTGTTTTCCGCAAACAAATAAGTGGAGGGGAACAAATAGCCCTCCAAATCCTTGGCCCGTACAATATCCAAAAACGCCTGCGCGTTTGTAATGCCTTTTTCGGCCAGTTCTTCGGCAATTTCTTCACTGCGCCACCCTTCCAAAATGGTCACTTTTTCGTAGTGGGTGCATTTGCCGCTTTTAATGCAGTTAATCACTTCAAAGCACGAGGTGTTTTTCCGCAGGTCAAAACGCCCGGCCTTCAGGTCCCGCGCCGACGAGGTCAGCCGCAGCAACAGCTTAAACATAAGCTCGCTCTTGATGACGCCCTTTTCTTTCAGTAAACGCGCCACGGACGAGCCGCTTTGCCCCGGTTCAATCTTCACCACCACCAGCGGCCCTTTGCTGAAAAAGCAGGCCTTGGCCGCCCACACACCGCAGACCGCTAGTCCCACCAAAAGACAAAGGAAAATAATCAGTTTTTTCATTTTTTTAGCTCTTTTATAGCTTTTTTTGCACTTTTTTGTGCTATTTTACCAGCTTAAAAAAGTGGCGTTTGCCAATTTGCAACACGTCGCCATTCTCAAAACTAAGCGGGCCGTCCTGCGTCACTTTTTCGCCTTTTAAGCGCACCGCGCCTTGGTCAATCAGGCCCCGCGCTTTGTTTTTGCTGGGAGCCGCACCAGCCGCAAAAATAACGGCGGAAAGCAGCGCGCCTGCCTCGGGCTTAAATTCGGGCATATCCGTGGGGAGTTCCTTTTTGGAGAACACCTTTTCAAAATTTTCCAGCGCCGCTTTGGCCGCCGCTTCCCCGTGGAAACGCGTGACCAAAAGCCCCGCCAGTTTCTTTTTGGCGGCCATGGGGTGCATGGCTTTGATGTCGTCCATGTTTTCGCTGGTAAGGAGTTCATAATACATGGGCATAAGCTCGTCGGGGATGGACATCAGTTTGCCAAACATATCGTTCGGTGCGTCGGTTAGGCCCACATAGTTGCCATAGGATTTGGACATCTTTTTCACGCCGTCCAACCCTACCAGGAGCGGCACCGTAATGGCCACTTGCGGTTCCTGCCCGTGGTTCTTTTGCAGCTGGCGGCCCACCAGCAGGTTGAAAATTTGGTCCGTGCCCCCCAGTTCCACATCCGCATTTAACGCCACGGAATCCTGGCCCTGGAAAAGGCTGTAAAGCACTTCCAGCAGGCTAATAGGGTTGCCGGCTGCCATGCGTTTTTTAAAATCGTCGCGTTCCAGCACCTGCGCTACGGTCACTTTTTGCAGGGTTTGCAGCAATTCCTTGCCCGAAATAAAGGGATTGAGCCACTCGCCGTTAAAGCGCACTTCGGTCTTGGCGGGGTCCAACACTTTAAAAGCCTGCTCCGTATAGGTTTTGGCATTGGCTAAAATCTGCTCACGCGGCAGCACGGGGCGGGTGGAATCGCGCCCGGAGGGGTCACCCACCGAGGCCGTAAAATCGCCGATGACCAAAATGCCCTTATGGCCCAAATCCTGAAAGCGGCGCATAAGGGAAAGGGCCACGCTGTGCCCTAAGTGAAGGTCGGGCGACGTCGGGTCGCAGCCGAGTTTTACCTTTAAGGTTTTTCCGCTCTCCAGTTTTTTGGCGAGGTCCGCCTTGGACACTACGTCCACGCAGCCGCGCGTTAAAAAATTAATTTGTTCGTCCAAATTCATGCATTTCTCCCTCGTAACAAAAACGATTTCTTATATTCTACCATATACGGCGCGGGCTTTCTTACCGCGACGGCGCGCCAAAACGGTTATAGTCTGGCGTGCCGGGCCACAGGCACAACCCTAAAGTGATGACAGGCGGAAACAGCAGCGCCAGCAGGAACCACCAGCCGGATAGGTTCACATCATGAAACCGCCGCACCGAAGCAAACCACCACAAAAGAAGCGCCAACAGCACACACCCGCTTCCGAAAAACATACATAACAAACTAACTAGCGAAGTGCCCTCCTTTGGCATTCCCAGCTGAACCAGCAGTCCGCCAAAAGCATAAAACATGGCCACCACGCACAAACGCAAGAGATAAGAAATTCTCGGCATTCTTCCCAAAAAAAACATAGTTTTCTCCTATTTAAAATTTTGCACCTGTTGGGTGGCGGCTAACGCCCGCGGCAACAAAACATAGCGGGAACAGAACGCCTGCCCCAACGCAAACAACAAGCCAAGCGCTGCCAACAACCCCAACAACTTTTCTCCTTTAGGGCAGAGCGGGGGGACTTCCCCAAAGCGATTTACGCCCGGTGAACCTTGCTTGAAACATAAAAAAATCCACACCAAACTACCCAAAACCGTAAAAACCCACCAAATTTGCGGAAATAGAAGCGATAATACCGTTACCGCAATCAGATAGGCAGCTATCCACCAAGCGGAGCCATTCATATCATGCAAACGGCGGGAAAAAGACGCCAAAGACAACCACGTCGTCAATACGCCGAGCAAAAGCTGCAAGAGCCACAACAGTAACCCCCACAGGGCCGCGGCCACAGAAAAACTCCGCTCGCTGCTTATATTGAGTATTTGCACTCCAAGGGAAAGCACGCACAACAGCTGCCATACGGCTCCAATAAACGCAAATTCCGCCCGATTGGCGCGCGGTGCAAAACGAAAATATTTTTTCCAATCCATACCTGCTCCTTAATAAAAATCATACGGGTCGGCCGATATCTTGACAACCGCTTTTTTGGCCGGTTCGTACGCATCCAACACCGCCAGCAAATCCAGCCAGCGTACCTTGTCCGTTTTAAACAACAAATACTGCTTTTTTAATGTATCCGTTTTTTTGGCGCACCACACGGGGCCCAGCACTTCCAGGGCGCGGTCCGTACCCAAACGTTTTACGCGCGCTGTTTCGGCATTTAACAGGGCGGAATCCTTGGCCTTGATCAGCACCTTAATCAAACGGACATAAGGCGGATATAAAAAGCTCTCCCTCAAATAGAGTTCTGTTTCGGCGGCGGACTTGTAATCGCCCGCCAAGAGGGGGGTATAATCGTAAGCGGTTTTATCGGCCGCCTGGATAACCAGCCGTCCGTCCGCCACGCCGCTCAAATGCCCGCGCAAAGCAAAAAGCATCTGCCCGTATTTTTCGGACGCGCGGAAATCCGGCCCGTCCAGTTCCAGCTCCGCATCCAATACGGCCGCCAAGGTCACCTTCGCCCCGCGCAGCGCACCCCCGGCCATACGCGTGCCTACAATAATATCGGCTGAACCGCTCTTAAGGGCATTTAGCGCTTCAAATCCCTGCCCGGCCTTGGTTTTAAGCGTATCCGAATCCAAACGCAGGAGCTTGGCCTTGGGGAAAAGTTTGGCTAGTTCTGTGACGATTTTTTGCGTCCCGCCGCCGCGCGATTTAAAAATCAGGTTGTGGCACTGCGGGCATTCCTGCTCCAGCGTTTCCACGTGGCCGCATTTTTTGCACACCAAACGATCGCCGTGTTCCGGCGTATTTTCGCGGGCCAAAATGGCACCGCATTTTTTGCATTTGGCATAGGCACCGCAATTTAAACAGTAATACGCATTGGAATAACCGCGGCGGTTTAAAATCAGAAGCGAAGTTTCGTGCTTTTTTAGGTTTTCCGCCAGTTGGTTTACTAAAAAATCAGATAAAAAGCGGCTTTTTTCACCTTTTTTGTCCGTAATTTTTATTTGCGGGCAAAAGGCATGGCCGGGCACGGCTTCTTGAAAGGCAATCTCCTGCACTTGGTTTTCCTGCACCAATTTGAGTATTTCCACACTGGGGGTAGCTGACGCAAAAACCAGTGCGGCGCCGTGCATTTGCGCACGGAAGAACAGCAAATCGCGCAGGTGATAATAGGGTTTGTTTTCCTCTTGCTTGTAGTTATCGTCCCCTTCGTCCAACACGGCGGCCAAACGCAGGTTTTTAAAGGGAAGCAGGGCGCCGGAACGGGTGGAGATGACTACACAAGGCCGCCCGTTGGAAATCGCCGAAAAGTATTTCTTTTTTTTGGACACCGGCATCCGGCTGTGCCAACAAAACACATTGTCCGCGCCAAAGCGCTCCTCCGCCTCGGCAATAAACTGCCGCGCGGCCACAAGGTCCGGCACCGTAATTAAGCACTGGCCGTATCCGCTTAGCACCTCGCCTGCCAAGCGCAGTACGGTTTCGGTCTTTCCGGTGTAGGAAGGGCCGCTAAACAGCACAGCGTGAAACTCATACGCCGGGAAATTTTGCACCGTTTTTAAGGCGCGTTCTTGAGAAGGGGTAAGTGTGTAGCGGGGTGTTTTAACCGCCACGCGCACGGAAGAGGGGGAACTATCCAATTTAAAATAGGGCTGTGGCGGAACCAGCGCAAAAAGGATTTGCCCAATGGGCCCGCCCCAGTGGGTCTTCATAAACCGCATGAGGGGAAACAAGTCTGAACCAAAGAGCGGTTTGGCGTCCACCACGGAGGCAATTTCTTTTAATTTAACGGTAGCGGGGGCGGTGCAAACTTCGCTGGTGGCCACCACCATGCCGCCCGTGAGTACCCGGCCAAACGGCGCCGTTACGCGCACGCCCGGCCGTACCTTTTCGGTCAGCTCCGGGGGGACCAAATAATCAAAATCGCGGTCCAGCGGGACGTCAAAAACTACCTTGCAATACATAGGGTTTCCCTAGGAGATTATTTTGCCAAGCCCTTCAGGCCCAGCTTGGCCATTACCATTTGCAGGTCCTGCCAGGCGTCCTTCTTCCACCCCGGGTTGCGCAAAAGCGCCGCCGGGTGAAAGGTGGCCAAAATTTTAACAGGTTTGGGGAGGGTGACGCTATCCAAATGCAGGTCGTAAAATTTGCCGCGCAGCGCACTTAAGGATTTGGCATCGGCAATCAGCGCCTTGGCCGACACTCCACCTAGCGCCACAACGTATTCCGGGCAAATGATAGAAATCTGTTTTTCAATATATTTGCGGCAGCAGGCAATTTCCTGCGCGTTTGGGGCACGGTCGTTGCCGTGTTTTTCGGGATGAAGGGGATCTGTCATCGGGTGGCATTTGGCAATGTTGGCAATAAACACCTCTTCGCGTTTAAGGCCCATGGCGGCAATCATTTTGTCTAATAACTGCCCGGCACGGCCCACAAACGGGCGGCCTTGGCGGTCTTCATCAAACCCCGGTCCTTCGCCCACAAACATCAGTTTGGCGTCCACATTACCTTCGCCGGGTACGGCATTTAAGCGCGTGGCCCCCAGCGGGCAGCGGGAACAGGATTTAATGGTTTCGGCAAGTTCTGCCAAAGCGGCTGTTTTTTGAGCGGTGTTCATAGGGGCCTCTTGGGTGGAAATGGTTTCTGCAGGCTGTGCCGCTTCGGCGGCGGGATGGACAGCCGGAACGGGAGCTTGTTGTGCGCGGGCAAATTCTACCGTAAGGGTTTCGCCCTCCGGCATAGGCGGCAGAGACGATCCTGCCGGTGCCTGTTTAGGCTCCGCAGGCAAAACAACGGCGGCCGCGCGGTTGGACGCGGCCGTCACAATAAATTCGTCTTCTTCCTGAGCGGCCAAAAAGTGTTTCAACTCCCCGGCCAGCCGGCGCAGCGAATCCGCAGCCATAGGTTACAGCTTCATCGGTTCTTTGGCTTTGCGTTCCGCTTCTTTGCGGGCTTCTTCCTGGGCCTTGAGTTCGGCCTCCAGGTTCTTTTTGCTCACGGTAAGCACTTCGTCTTTGGAAACGCGGTTAGACAAAATATCATCAAGCGCCACTTTGATTACCACGGCATTGGGCTGATTTTTATATTCGGCTTTCTTCTTAAGTTCCTTGGCCCACATAGAAGCCAATACCACTACGTCGTAGCGGTCGCCGTCAAAGTTCATCAGTTTGGCGTCCAATTCTTTGTCGTTTTTAAAAGACATATTTTCCTCGCTCTTTACTTCAGGTTTTTAATTTTCAAATCTTGCCGGCTCACACGGCATTGTTCTGCTGCCACAATCCCGGCCATGCGGTCCACGGCCTCGTCCAACTTATCGTTGAGGAGGGCGTAGTCGTAATGGTCCAATTCCAGCATTTCTTTTTTAGCCGTTTCCAGACGGATTTCAATATCCTGCGTGTTGTCGTGCCGCCCCAAAATGCGCTTTTTAAGCTCCTTTAAACTGGGCGGAATGATAAACACGGTGGCGGCCTCGGGGTATTGGGCTTTTACGGTGCGGGCACCTTGCACGTCAATAATCAAAATAGGGCAGATGCCCTTTTTCATCAGGTCATCCACCGATTTTTTGGGAATGCCGTAATAGTGCGTATGCACCTGTGCCCACTCCAGCATCTGGCCCTTTTTAATGGCCTGCTCAAATTGTTTAATCGTCCAAAAGTGGTAATCCACGCCGTCTTTTTCGCCCAAGCGCGGGGCACGGGTGGTGGCGGTAATCACGCGCGAAACGGATCTATCGCGCTTTAACACGGCCTCCACAATCGTGGTTTTTCCGGCGCCCGAGGGGGACGAAACAATAATGGGAAAAGGCTTCATGGTTATATTTTAGTAAATTTTCCGGTTTGGGTAAAGAGAGCCGCCCGGCAATCATCAGGCGGAAACAAACGGGGATTTTTTGCTGTGGGTGGAAATAGCCATAAATTCCACACTCATGATAAGAAAACTGTCAGCTGTTGGGATTTGCATAGAGCCTCCTGTTATGTTTACAGTATGGCTTATTTGCAGCAAATTAAACAGAGTCTTTGGACCTATTTCACCGGGGAAAAAGGACCTAGGGAAAGTTAGGCCCCGCGGGTTTTTAGGTAGGCGGCGATTTTAAAATGGCCGTATTTTTCGGCCAGCGCCAGCGGCGTGAGGCCGTCCGCATCCTTGAGGTGAATGTTGGCCCCGTACCCCACCAAAATTTTAACCACTTCCAAATCCGTTTGAAAGGCAACGGCCGTATGCAACGGGGTGCCGCTAAAGGAATCCGGCGCATTTACCTGCGCCCCTTGTTTAAGCAGCAGCTCGCACATGCGGGGCAGGTTGCACTCCGCCGCCACATGCAGCGGCGTCTGCCCGTCCGCCATGGTCTGCCGAGGGGAAGCGCCCTCGCCAAGCAGGCGGTTTACGGTGTTAAAATCGTTTTTAAAAACAGCATAATGCAGCGGATGACGGTTGAGGCGGAGCCCTTCGGCCGGGGGCGTGCTTGGCGGCGGAGGGGCCGTGCGGCGGCGCGGGCGGGAAAACCACCAGCCCGTTACACACAACGCCAGTACCACTGCCAAGAAAAGCCATAAATAGAGCGACATGAAAACTCCTAATCCGTTTTGTCTACTTTACTAAAAGGGGGCGGAATTGTCAACCTTACCAAAAAAAATCCGCCGCGTTAAAGCAGCGGATTTCAAAAAGCTTACAGCGCTTATTGGCCGGTAACGACCGTGCAAACTTCGGCATAAACAGCATAGCTCTTAATGTCTTTGTCCACGGTGGCTACTTGGGTGATGTGGCCGTTTTTCTTGGCGGCTTCTACAGACATATCGCCCGAGATCAGCAAGCCCAAGATATTGGTGGCGCAAGCCTTACCCACTTTAGCACCTTTGTTGCCCGAAACCAACATAGGTTGTTGGGTCTGGCTGAACAAGGCAGAGCCTACTTCGGTGCGGGGAGTGGCACAGGCGCACAAAGCCGCAGCGCACAAAGTCGCAAACAATACTTTCTTCATGACGGTTTTCTCCTAGGATAAAATAGACCGTTAGGCCTTTTCCTATTATACAAAAAACCCGCCGTATAAGGCGGGTTTTTTGTAAGTTCAAACGGCTTATTTGCGTTTATAGGCCAACACGTCCTTGGCGGCGGCTTGTGCGGCGGCCAGGCGTGCAATCGGCACGCGGAAGGCCGAGCAAGACACATAGGTAAACCCTTCGCGGTGACAGAATTCCACGCTGGCCGGGTCTCCGCCGTGTTCGCCGCAGATGCCCACCTTGAGGTTGGGTTTAGCGTCGCGCCCTTCGGTGACGGCGTGCTCAATCAGCATTCCCACGCCGCGCTGGTCCAGCGTTTGGAACGGATCGGCCTCCAAAATACCCTGTTTTAAGTATTCGGGCAGGAAGGAACCGATATCGTCGCGCGAGAAACCAAAGGTCATCTGCGTCAGGTCGTTGGTGCCGAAGGAGAAGAAATCCGCCTCTTGGGCCACTTCGTAAGCGAGGACAGCCGCACGGGGGATTTCAATCATCGTACCCACGGAGTAGTGGAGTTTTTTGACCTTGGTCTTGGCCACCACTTCTTCGTAGGCGGCGCGGATGAGTTTCTTTTGGGTGATGATTTCGTTCACATCACAGGTGAGGGGGATCATCACTTCGGGCTGGGCCTTAACGCCTTCTTTAATCAATTCGGCGGCGGCTTCAAAAATGGCACGCGCCTGCATGGTGGTAATTTCCGGATAGGTAACACCCAAGCGGATACCGCGGTGCCCCATCATCGGGTTGACTTCGTGCAAGCCGGCGGCACGGTCTTTAAAAACATCCATCGTAATGCCCAGCGCTTTGGCCAGCTCGGCCTGCTTTTCGGGCAAGGTCGGCACAAATTCGTGCAGCGGCGGGTCCATCAACCGCACGGTCACGCCAAAGCCCGTCATGGCCTTCATCGTGGCCTTGATTTCCTTCTTCATATGCGGGAAGAGTTCTTCCACGGCGGCTTTGCGTTCTTCTTCGCTGCCGGAAAGAATCATCTTGCGCAGGATAAAGAGCGGCTTTTCGGAATTTTTGCCGTAGAACATGTGTTCAATGCGGAACAGCCCAATGCCTTCCGCACCGAATTTGCGGGCATTTTTGGCGTCTTCTTCCGTGTCGGCATTGGCGCGAACCTTTAAGGTGCGCACTTTATCGCACAGCGCGAGGAAATGGGATAGATTTTTGTTTCCTTCGCCCGCCGAAAGCATCTTCAGCGCGCCGGCATACACATATCCCTTCGTGCCGTTTAAGGTCAGCTCGTCGCCTTCTTTAAAGGTTTTGCCGCCCATTTTGACGGTTTTGGCGTTCAAATTGATTTCCAATTCGCCGCACCCCACAATGCAGCATTTACCCCAGCCGCGTGCCACCAAGGCCGCGTGGGAAGTCATGCCGCCGCGCTGGGTAAGAATACCGGCCGCCGCGCGCATGCCTTCAATATCCTCGGGGTTGGTTTCCTCGCGCACTAAAATAGCATTTTGCCCCACTTCTTGCATTTTTAAGGCGTCGGCGGAATTGAACACAATCACGCCGCTCGCGCCGCCCGGGCCCGCGGGCAGACCGCTGGCAATCGGCTTGGCGGCGGCTTCCGCTTTGGGGTCAATGGCGGGGAGCAACAATTCGCCTAACTGCGCGGGGGTAACGCGCAAAACGGCTTCTTCCTTGGAAATGAGTCTTTCCTTGACCATATCCAACGCCATTTGCACGGCGGCCGTTCCGTTGCGCTTGCCGACGCGGCACTGCAGCATCCACAATTTTTGGTGTTCAATGGTGAACTCAATATCCAGCATATCGTGGAAATGTTTTTCCAGTTTCTTTTGAATCGCGTCCAATTCCTTATATACCTTGGGCATTACCTTTTCCAAGGTGGGCAAGTGTTTGGAGTGGGCGTTGGTGGACCACTTGTTCATCGGGGAGGGAGTGCGGATACCGGCCACTACGTCCTCGCCCTGGGCGTTGATTAAGTATTCGCCGTAGAAATGGCTGTCGCCGTTGCCGGGGTTGCGCGTAAAGGCCACGCCCGTGGCGCTGGTGTCGCCCATGTTGCCAAACACCATGGTCTGCACGTTGACGGCGGTGCCCCAATCGTGCGGGATGTTTTCAATGTTGCGGTAGGCAATGGCGCGTTTGCCGTTCCAAGAGGCAAACACCGCGCCGATAGCGCCCCAAAGCTGTTGCATCGGGTCGTCCGGGAAGTCCTTTTTGAGCACCTTTTTAACGGTAGCTTTAAAAACGGAGCAGAGTTTTTTGAGTTCCTCGGCCGGGATATGCGTATCGTCCGTCACGCCAAGCTTGGTTTTAAGTTCACCCAGCATGCCGTCCAAAATTTTGCGGATGCCTTCGCCGTCCTTCGGCTCAATGCCGGCGGCCTTTTCCATCACCACATCGCTGTACATCATAATGAGGCGGCGGTAAGCATCGTACACAAAGCGTTCATCGCCCGTTTTTGCAATCATGCCGGGAATGGTTTTTTCGGTAAGGCCAATGTTTAAAATAGTTTCCATCATGCCGGGCATGGAAGCGCGCGCGCCGGAGCGGACAGACACCAACAGCGGATTGGTCTGGGAACCAAAGACTTTTTTGGTTTCGCGTTCAATTTTTTTGAGGTTGGCTTCCACGTCGGATTTTAAGGTTTTGGGATAGGTGCGTTTATTATTCCAATAATAGGTGCACACTTCGGTAGTAATCGTAAACCCGGGAGGAACGGGGAGCTTTAATTGGCCGGACATTTCCGCCAAGTTGGCGCCCTTACCGCCTAACAGTTCCTTCATTTTTCCGTTGCCTTCGGCCTTGCCTGCACCAAAGGAATAGACATATTTCGTTGCTTTCTTGAGAACGGCTTTCTTTACGGCTGCTTTTTTAACGGTCTTTTTAGCGGCGGTTTTGGAAGCCGCTTTTTTGACGGTCTTTTTTACCATACGGTCGTTTCTCCCTATTTTAAAATAACAGATAGACGGGCGTCTGCCCGTTTAATTTCCTATATTGTAATACATTTCCGCCAGAAAGCAAAATTTTTTTGTTCATACCCATTTTTTGTTATAATGAAGGAGCTTTTATAAATAGGAGAAAAAATGAATAAAAACGGACTCGGTTTAGTGACGGTGCTGGGCATTTTGCTGGTGGTAGCGGTGGTGGCTTGCCTGCTGTTTAAGGACACCGTTCCCATAGACCTGGAACAACTGGCCCGCCAGCCGGACAGCACAGTGGAGGCAGGCATACTGACGGCCGGGATAGCCAACGTACAGGTGTTGAAAATTCCGCAGGAAATTTACGATTCCATGCCCGCCAATCCCAGCCACCGGGAAATTTTAACGGGCGATATAAAAAAGGTGCATTGGGTAAGTTTGCGCGGATGCCCGTACGCCAAAGCATTTCGGGAAACGGTGGAACGGGGGCTTGAAGCATATCGCGGCTCCTACCAAAATACCATGGAGTGGACGAGCGGCACCAAATGGATTTCCTGTGCGCCCGGCTACAAAACCTGCCCCGAATTATGGCTGGCCGAAAAATGCGGGGAGTTGTGCATTGTGCAGCCGCAAAAACGCCAAATGGTTTCCTTAAAAGTAAAAAACGGCAAACAAGCCCTGGCTCTGTTGAAAGCATTAGAAAATTGGTAAACCAAAAAGCCCCGTTTTAAACGGGGCTCTCTATTTTATACGCCGTTTATTTTTTAAATACTCGCCGTGAAATCCGTACGACATGCGGACCGTCCGGCCGATAGATTCTATCTTGGCTTGAATACAGCTGCGGCATTTCTCCGGGGTATCGCCCGTGCAAATTTTACCCGGATAAAGTTCGTACAGGATGCGTGCTTCGCCTTCGGTTACGTTGGGCATCACCACGTTGGCTCCGCTTTCCAGCGCCAGCAGCCGCCCGCGCGGGTGGAGCGTTTCCATGGCGGTGGTGGCGGGGATGTTGATGTCGGGCAGCAAAAGCCGCATGAGCGCCATCATTTTTAAGGCAAGTTCAAAATGTCCGTCCGCCCGTTCGCGGCAAAGCGGCGTTTGCGGGTGGGGGATAAACGGCCCGATGCCCGCCATATCCACGGGAAGTTGTTTAAAAAAGAGCAAGTCCTCCGCCAAACTTTCCACCGTCTGGCCGGGCAAGCCCACCAGCGACCCCGAGCCGACTTCATATCCCAGGTCTTTCAAATCGTACAAACAGCGCACGCGGTTTTCCCAGCGCATCTGCGGGTCCAATTTTTCGTAAAGGGCTTTGTCCGTTGTTTCTATGCGCAAAAGATACCTGTCCGCGCCGGCCTGGCGGTACAGGGCATATTCCTCACGCGTTTTTTCACCCAAACTAAGCGTAACGGCCAGGCCCATTTTTTTGATTTGACGGATGATATCGGCCATTTTATCCGCGGTAAACCACACGTCCTCACCCGACTGCAGCACCACCGTTTTATAGCCGTATCCGGCCGCCTTTTGCGCCAGCGTGAGAATTTCTTCCGGCGTCAAACGGTAGCGGCGCGCCTGCAGGTTGGAGCGGCGGATACCGCAATACATACAATCGTTTTTGCAGTAATTGGAAAACTCTATCAGCCCGCGCAAATACACCTCGTCTCCCACCATTTTTTGCCGCACGCGGTCCGCCGCGGCCAAGAGGGGGGCAGCGTCGTTTAGGCGCAACAGTTCCGCCAGCTCACGGCGCGTAAGCGTGTGGGTCTGTTCGGCCTGCGAAATAAGTTCCAATGTGTTTACCGTCATATATAGAGGTAGTATATCAAATAATAAAGCTAGGCCTAAAGGCCTAAATTTACCTAGGTCCGCCTCCAGTTAAGGGCTAGGTCCAAATTCTGCCGCTGCCTGGGCCCAAGGGCCCTGTTTTTTTACTGCTAAAAACGATATCTTAATAATATAAGAAAGGAAAACTTAACAAAAGGAGGTCCCGCTATGAAAACGACTTTGCAAGACACGCTGGTCACCCAGCAAATCAAAAAGCAACGCCTTACCCGCGAGTTTTCTTGGATTACCCGCGAATTTAGGGACTTCCACACCCTGGAAGACCTGGAACTGGATAATGTGGACCGTTTCATCCGCCTTCATCTGGGATATAACCTTTAAAAGTGTGTTTCTAAACCTCCTACAAGAACACCCTGCGCCCGCAACTTCTCCTGCGGGCGTTCTTTTTTATATAATAAAAATATGATAAAAGATTGCTTTAAATATACGTTTAAATGCCTTCTTTACTTTTGGTGTCCTTTCGGGCGTGCCGGCCGCAAAGAATATTCCTACTTTAACAACACCACGCTTGTGTTGGCGTGTCTTTTCGTTTGGGCGATAAAGCATTTGTCTTCCCATAACCCGGCCTTGTTAGATACGCTGGCAAACGAGTACAAAATTGGGCTGTGCTGCGCCTGCGTGCTGGTGGTTTTGGCTGCGTATAGCGTCTTGGTGCGCCGCGGGCACGACTTGGGGTACAACTGGTTGTCTACCTTGTTTCATTCTTCCGAGTTTACCATGCTCAAGGGGTGGAAATTTAACCGCAGACTGTTTAAGGAGGAGGGCTCTGCCTTCCCCAACGAATACGGCCCCGCGCCTGAAGAAAATCGGTAAACCTTCCCCAAGGCCCGGATAATTTGTCCTCATTCGTCTGTGTTTTACGGCTTAAAGGGGGGATAGTTTTTGCTACAATATATTATGCAAATCATTTTAGATGGGTTAAAATACTCGCTTAAATGCATGGCCCTCTTTTGGTGTCCGTTTGGACGCGCCAGCCGCATAGAATATGTTTACAGCCAACGGACCCCGGGTTTTGTGGCTTTGTTTGCTATTGCAATTATGCTTTGTTTGCCGCCCCATAAGTTGGAGCAGGTGTTGGCGTTGATAACTGAATATCAGGTTGTACTATACAGCATTTGTGCCGTAATGTTTGCAGGAACGTGTACCGAGTTGATACGCCGCGGGCACGATTTGGGGTATAGTTGGTCTGCTACGGTGCGGCGCATTCTTAATTATTGGCATTTTAGCAACTGGCAGTTTTATGACCGGTTAATGTCGGAGGAAGGCTCCCCTTTCCCCAACGAATACGGCCCCGCGCCTGAAGAAAACGAGTAGCCCTTTCCCAAATACAAATCAATTTGCTATAATTAATCTGTACTTTAGTAAGTATAAAAATTAAAAACAGGAGAAGGCCTGTACTCCGGCTCGGTACTCCTTCGGATAAAGAGTGCTTGGTCGCGCAGCAAAAGGCCTAAGTGTACAAAAAAATGGTACTTTCCATGCAAGACAGAAAAGACATCATCAGCAAATTCCAATCCGGCGCCAACGACACCGGCTCCGCCGCTGTGCAGATTGCGCTCATCACGGAACGCATCCAGTATATCTCTAACCACCTCAAAGCCAACCCGAAAGATTTCGCCGGCGAAAGAGGCCTTAACAAATTGGTCGGTCAGCGCAGACGCTTGCTCGCCTACCTCAAAAAATCTGACTTTGAAAAATATCAAAAAGTCACCCAAGAACTCAAATTAAGGAAATAAACCCTACATGCAAAATTTTAACCACAAGTTTGATATTCACAATGTGGAAGTGACCGTTGGCAACCAAACGATTAAGCTTGAAACGGGCCTAATCGCCAAACAGTCCGACGGCGCCGTTGTGGCCACAATGGGCGAAACCATGGTGCTCGCCACAGCTGTTTCCACCAAAGAGCAAAAACCGGGCATTTCCGATTTTACTCCGCTTACCGTCAATTATAAAGAAAGAACCTACGCCGCGGGTAAAATCCCCGGCGGTTTCTTTAAACGCGAAGGACGCGCCAGCAAGAAAGAGACGCTGTCCTCCCGCATTATTGACCGCACCATCCGCCCGATTTTCCCCGAAGGTTTCGCTTGCGAAACCAACGTAACGGCCATGGTCATCTCCAGCGACGACAAGCACGATGCGGACGTTCTGTCCGTCTTTGCCTCTTCCGCCGCGCTGGTCATTTCTTCCATTCCGTTCAACGAGCCGGTTGCCGCTGTGCGCATCGGCCGCAAGGACGGCAACTACATCGTCAACCCCACCAAAGAAGAACAAGAAACCTGCGATATGGACCTGGTAATTGCCGGTTCCGCACAAGGTCTTTTGATGGTGGAAGGCGGCGCCAAAGAAGTGGAAGAAGATGCCATCATCAAAGCCATGGAAGTGGCCAAGCCGGAAATTGACAAGATGTGCGCCGTACAGTTAAAACTGCGCGAAATGGCCGGCAAGCCGAAATTTGAATACGTCGTGGAAAAACTGCCGCAGGAAGTGGCGGACCTCGCCAACGGCAAATTCCGCGAAGAAGCAAAGAAGATTCTCCATGCATTTTCCGACAAGCAAACCCGCGACACGCAGGTGGCCCAGTTAAAAGCTTCGTTTACCGAAGAATTAACGGCCAACTACGGCGACAATGCCGCCGTGTATGCGGGCATCGCCTTGGAAAACATCATGTACGAAGAATCGCGCAACTTGGTGTTGCACGAAAATGTGCGTGTGGACGGCCGCAAGCCCGACGAAATCAGACCGCTTAGCTCTATGGTCGGCCTCTTGCCCCGCGCCCACGGTTCCGCCTTGTTCACCCGCGGACAGACCCAGTCCTTGGCGGTAGCCACCTTGGGTACGCCCGACGATCAGCAAATGGTGGAAGGGTTGGACGACACCACCTATGAACGCTTTATGCTGCACTACAACTTTCCGGGCTTCGCCACCGGCGAATGCAAACCGGACCGCTCTCCGGGCCGCCGCGAAATCGGCCACGGGGAACTCGCCCGCCGCGCTTTAATGCCGCTTATTCCGAGCGAAGAGGAATTCCCGTACACGATCCGTGTCGTATCCGACATTACGGAATCCAACGGTTCCTCCTCCATGGCCAGCGTCTGCGGCGGTTCGTTAGCCCTGTTTGACGCGGGCGTGCCGATGAAATCGGCCTGCTCCGGTATTGCCATGGGCGCTATCAGCGGCGAGGGCAAGTTTGTGGTGCTCTCCGATATTATGGGCTTGGAAGACCACCTGGGCGATATGGACTTTAAACTCACGGGTTCCCGCAAGGGTATCACGGCCTTCCAAATGGACGTAAAACTCAAGACGGGTATCCCGCTTGATGTGTTGCGCCAAGCCATTTCCCAGGCCACCAAGGGCCGTATGTTCATCATGGACCACATGGAGAAAACGATTGCCGAACCGAAGAAAAACATTTCCCGCTTCGCGCCGATTATCTTCAAAATGCGCATCCCGGTGGACAAAATCGGTGCCTTAATCGGCCCCGGCGGCAAGAACATCAAACGCATTACGGAATCTACCGAAGCCAAGATTGACATTGCCGAAGACGGAACGGTAACTATCGCCGCCGCCAACAGCGACCGCTTGGACCAGGCCAAAGCCGAAATTGACATGATGACCGCAGAACCCGAAGTAAACAAGATTTACAAGGGGAAAGTGGTTTCCATTCAGCCCTTCGGCGCATTTGTGGAAATTCTGCCCGGCAAGGACGGACTCTTGCACATTTCCGAAATTGAAAAACACCGCATCAACAAGGTGGAAGACGTATTGAAACTCGGCGACATCGTTGAAGTGAAATGCGTTGAAATTGACAATAACGGAAAAGTGAGACTCTCCCGCAAAGCCTTGCTTAAATAGTTTCAACCGTGCCTTACACTCCCCGGGGCCGCACCCCGGGGAGTTTTTTATGTGATATAATACCCTTATGACCCCTTTTCCCACACGTAAAAAGCGCCTCTTCCCCGCGCTGGTTTTCTTGTTTGCGCTCTTTTTTGCCTGTGGCTGCAACTACCACGGACGTTTAAAACGCAACTTGTATCACGCCACCCCGTTTGACGAAAAAATTGAGGCCAGCGTGCTGGTGCCCGCGGACCAATTTCTCCAGCAAACGTTTTCGTTTAAAGACCCTAATATTTCGCGCACGCAAACATTCGTGCTGCGCACGAACGACGGCGCGGCAGTAGCCGTTGCGGATGCGCTGGGCACCCTGTTTTCCCGCGTGGAAGTGGACGCATACACCCGCCGTTCCCAGTACGACTATGTGGCCGAGGTGGACTACGCCGTCACCCGTTCGGATTATCTGATTGACTGCCGGGCCCACTGGGATGAGCGAAGCTTTTTGTGGTTCCGCAAGTATTATGTCCCGCAGGTTACCACGCACTTAAAACTGACACTTCGCAACCCGCACACCCGCCAGCCCGTGCTGCGGCAGTCGGCCCAGCGGACCTCCTTTGTGGAGTACGGCACCGTTTCACAAGTATTTTACTTTACCAACCGCGCCACGCTGTCGCTTCTGTACCCCGTTTTTGGGCCGGCCTATGCCCATTCCGCCGGGAAAGACCTGGCCAAAACACTGGAAAAAGATTTGGTTTCCTGCCTCAAAGAAATAATGCCCAAGCTAGCCGAAAACCGCCTGCTTTTTAGCAAAACGCACGAGGCAGAAGCCTTCCCGCGTAACGACGCGGCTTTCCGCCCGCTCCTAGAAAAAGTCGTTTTTCTTGAAGTAGACGACGGCATCGGGTCCGGCTTTTTTATCTCGCCGGACGGCTACCTGCTCACCAATGCCCATGTGGTGGGCAACAACCGCGATGTACGTTACTACCTGTATCAAGACCTACCCTTTGAAACAGGCCGCGCGGATACGCCCCAGCGTTACGCCCGCGTGGTAAAAAAGAACACCAAGCGTGATCTGGCACTGCTTAAGGCGGAGGGGGAATTCCCGTATTTTGAATTGGAAACGGACCGCTCCCGCTACAAAACAGGCGCCACGGTATGGGCGCTAGGCAACCCTATGGCGGAAAAATGGACCGTTACAGAAGGAATTATCAGCGCTATCTCCAACAAAAACGGTTTGGACGTTTTGCAGACAGATGCCGCAATCAGCCAAGGCAACAGCGGCGGGCCGCTTGTGGCGCGGGACTCCGGCAAAGTGCTGGGAATTACGTTTGGCGGTATTCCGTCAGGCGACGGCGTGGGATTCGTCCAAACCGCCTTTGAGGTGCAGCGCACGCTGGGCTTATCCTTTCCCATAGACGAAGAACGCCTGGAAGCCGAAGAGGCCGCCGCCCTGCCGCTGCACAAGCAAAAATAGCGTAAGTTTGTTTCAAGTGTCTTAAAATTATGTAAAATAAAGAAAAGCAGTTTTGGTATTACTCAGAAACAGAGGTTATTTTTTGTATGAAAAAAACGACAACCAAAAAAACGGCTCCGGCTCATAAAGCGGTAAAAACAGCCGCCAAGAAAGCCGCCGTAAAAGAATCTCCTATTTTAAAAGAAGTCAAACAGCTTTACGGCTTCATGCAGGACAACAACCTGGCCACCATTGAATACGACCAGAAGGGTTTGTACCTTCGCCTGGTAAAAGCCGCTCCTGCTGTGGTGCCCGTACCGGTTAGCGTCGGCGGAGCCGTTGCCGCCTCCGGGGCGCATGCGCCCGTGCCGGCCGCCGAGCAATACAAAGAAGTCATCAAATCCTCGCTTATGGGTATCTTCTTCCGCGGATCCACTCCTTCCGCCCCGCCGTTTATTAAAGAAGGCGCCCGCGTGGAAAAAGGCGACGTTATCTGCTTGATTGAAGCCATGAAAGTTTTTAACGAAATGCGCGCGGATTTCCCGTGCATTATCAAAAAAGTACTGGTGGAAAACGGAAAACCCGTTAAACAGGGTGATGCGTTGTTCGCCATTGAACGGGTGTAATTATGTCTCCACTACAAGAAAATGTTCAAACCGCCGTCCAGCGTATGACCGAATACCTGACGGAGCACAAGACCGCCTCTTCTTGGCAGTTAAAAGTGTTGTTCCGGCTGTCCAGCTCGGTGCTCTTTTTGGCCTTGGGCGTGCTTTACAGCCAGGGCAAGATCTCGCTGGAAGCGGACGGGATTAATTACAACGTCACTTGGGGCCAGCAAAAGCCCGCCCCGGTGCCGCCCCCGGTTCCCATCGCCCCGCAAATGTAATTTACACCCCGCTTCGGCGGGGTTTTTTACGTCTGTCCAAACGTCCAAAAAAGGCTACCCCTATCCCGTAAAAAAAGGTAAAATAATACATATATGCCAAAGTATTATTACGCCGCAAAAAAATCAAAAAAGAAAACCCAAAAAAACTCCTCCGGCCCCTGGCTGCGCACCGTGCTCTACATCCTCGCCGGGACGGTGGACCTGTGGCTTTTTTATATTTTGTGGTTTAATGCTTCCCAAGGCATGGCCGGCAAAGAAGTGGCCGAGGTGCTCTTTCAGCTCCTCGGGCAAAGCGCCGGGCTCCTGCCGCTCTTTTTGGCCTATTGGCTGATCCAAACCATCCGCAACAAGAGCGCTTCCTTTTTATTTTTTCTGATCGGAACCGCCGTCACGCTGGGCGGATTTTCCAGTGTGCTTACCCTTTTAAAACTTATTTTTAAAGATTCCCTGCTAAGCGGCGGAGCCGCCGGACAAAAGGTGTTTTACGCACTGCAGAGCGTATGCGGTTCCGTCGGTGCGGCACTTTTTTCGCTGGCGTTGGTGCTAGTGGGGCTGCACCTGCTGTTTGCCATTCCCTGGTCGGTGGTGCTTAAAAAAACGGCGGAATTTATCCGCAACGATTTTAATGGGTGGATGGAAGCCCGCGCCGAACTAAAGGAAAAAGTAGCGGAAGGCCGCGCAGAAATCAAGGAAAAATCCGCCAAGGAGACAACGGCCCGCCCCGTGGCAGAAGAAATCCATGAAGTGCCGGAAATCCACCGCTCCAAGCCCGAAATCCGCCGCCCCGTGGCCGAACCGGTGCATTTGCCGTGCCGAGAAGAACTCTCTGCCCAAAAACTGCCCGACACGCAAGACGCCCAACACCCCGCCGCCGAGGAAAACGGCGAGGCAAAGAAATTTGACCCCAAAACCTTCCAGTTGCCGTCGCTCTCGTTGTTAAACGACCCCGTGGGGAACGGAATTGTCGGCCCGACCGATGACGAAATTGCCAAAGCCACCCGCCGCTTGGAAGATACCTTAAAAAGCTTTGATATCCGCGCCACCGTCACGGGCGTTTCGCCGGGTCCTGTGGTCACCCGTTATGAAATCAAGCCCGATCCGGGCGTGACAATCGCTTCCATTACGGCCCGCACGCAAGACATTCAGGCCAGCATGGAGGCACGTTCCGTGCGTGTACAGGCGCCGATTCCGGGCAAAAATGCCGTCGGGTTTGAAATCCCCAACGACCGCCCCGTCATGGTCACCATGAAAGAAATTTTGCAATCGCCCGTGTACGCCAATTCCAAGGCGGTCATCCCGATTGCCCTGGGCCGCTATGCCGACGGTGATCCGGCCGGTTCCGTGGCCGAAAAGTGGCCGCACATTTTGATTGCGGGCGCCACCAACAGCGGTAAATCCATTTGTCTGCACACCATCATTATGTCCATTCTGTACAAGCACCGCCCCGACGAGGTCAAGTTCCTGATGATTGACCCCAAACGCGTGGAGCTGACGCTTTACGAAGGCATTCCGTATTTGTACGACCCCAAAACTTCGTGCGACGATGTGGACGTAGTCACCGACGCCAACGGCGCCGCCAAGTCGCTGCAAATGCTGGTGAAGGTGATGGAAAAACGCCTCTCCATTATGCAACTGGCAAAGGTAAAGAACATAGAAGGCTACAACCAATGGGCCAAGCAAAATAATGAAGAAAAGATGTTCTACATTTTTGTAATTATTGACGAAATGGCCGACCTCATGCTCCAAACCAAGGCGTCTATTGAAGATTCCGTACAGCGCCTGGCGCAAATGGGCCGCGCGCTGGGTATCCACCTCATTCTGTGCACGCAGCGTCCGTCCGTTAAGGTGGTGACGGGTGTAATCAAGGCAAACTTGCCTTCCCGCATTGCGCTCCAGGTGGCCTCGGCCATTGACTCCAAGGTCATTCTGGATGCCACCGGCGCAGAGGATTTACTGGGTAAGGGCGATATGCTCTACCAAAGCACCTCGGACAAAACACCTCTGCGTATCCAGGGGGCTTATGTGTCCGAAAAAGAAATCAAAGCGGTGGCGGACTTTTTACGCGCCCAAGGCGGGCCGGATTACCCGGTGCAAATTGTGGCCGAACAGAACCCGCACCAACGCCCGCAGGACGGCTTGGGCACCAGCCCGGAGGAACTTTTACAGGCGCTTAACCTTATCAAAGAACGCCGCCGCGTATCGCAGGATTTACTCAAGGCACATTTTGGTTCGTCCGCACGGGCCACCAATATGCTTAGCGTATTAGAAATGAAGGGATATATCTCCAAACCGGAAGGTTCCAACCGCTGGGAAATTCATTATGAAATGATTGACCAAGCCATTGAGGAACTAAGCAGTCTTCCGTACGATAAAAATTACCAGGAACCGACTTATGAAACCGTCTACAAATAAATTTATTTTGCTCGCGTCTGCGCTGTGCCTGTTTGCCGCCTGCTCCAAACCGCAGGAAGAACCGGCCGCTCCGCAAACGGAACCCGTCCCTCAAGCGGCAGCTCCCGCAGAAAAAAAACCTCAGCCAATGCCCGCACCTAAAAAAACGCAAGCAGCCGCTCCCAAAGCCGTTGTCCGCCGCCCCGTTTTAACCGCCGAGCAACTGGCCGCGGAGTTAAAGGCATGGGATAAAAAACTAAACACCTTGGAAACGGCCTTCTTTCAAACCACGGCTTATGACGGCGTGGAAATCAGCCGCTCCACTGGACGCTTAACATACGACAAAACCCAAAACCGCCTCCGCCTGGATACGCTAAACCCGCACGGGGAGCCGGAACAAATTGCCATTACGGATAAAAAAGACATTGTGGTGCTGGATGATACCGGCACCAAGGTAGCCACGCTTTCCTGGACGGAGTGGCAGCAGGGCCAGCCCAACCAGGCGTTGTTTGATTTTGGCAACTATACCGCCTTGGTGGACCGCCACCAAGCCAAGCTGGAAAAACAGGATAACGAAACAGCCGTCCTCGTTTTAACGCCCAAGGAGGGGGAGGAATATACCCTTTCTCTAACGCTCTCCAAGGCCGACTATTTTCCGCAGACAATCACCTTGGTGTCTGAACTGCTCACCACACGGGCAGATTTAAAAAATATCCGCAAGAATCAACCCTTGCAGGCAAATGAATTTGGAGGATTTACGAAATGATGACCCTAGCCAACAAAATTACGTTAACGCGCGCCGCGCTGTCCATTGTCATGTTTCTGTTTATTTTACTGCCCTTCGGCTGGGCGCGCATTACGGCCACGCTTATTTTTATTGTAGCCGCCAGCACGGACTGGGTGGACGGAAAAATCGCCCGCCAAACCAACACCATTACGCCCTTTGGCGCCATTGTGGACCCGTTTGTGGACAAAATTTTGGTGGCGGCGGCCTTCTTTGCCTTTGTGGGCATTCAAGAACTGGATATTCCCATTTGGGCCGTTTTCTTCATTCTGCTGCGCGAACTGATGATTTCCACCCTGCGCGTCATCGCCGCGTTGGAGGGGAAAGTAATGGCGGCCGAACGCTGGGGCAAGTTTAAAACCGTCATCCAAATGGCGGCCGTGGGAACGATCTTCTTTGTGCTGGACGTGTACCACCTTTCGCACCTGTTAACCGGCACCGCCAGCAACGTGTGCATGCTCATCTTTTGCACCCTGCAAAAGGTGCCCTACACCATTACGGCCATTGCGGCGGTCATCACGTGGATTAGCGCCATTTCTTACCTTAAAAACAATTGGGACTTGCTAAAAAAATCCTGGAGCCTGCCATGCAAATAATCTTGCGCGCGCTGGCAACGGGGCTCTTTGTCAGCTACCTGCCTCCCCTCGTGTTTAAATACAAAAAGAACACGGGCGCGGGCTTTGTGGGCACCCTGTGGGGGATTCCGCTCGTGCTGTGCCTGCCGCAGGACGCGACGCTTTACCTGATTTGTCTGCTCGCCTTTTGGGCATTTGCCGTGTGGGTGTGTAAAAAAGTACAATTTAAGGGGTACAAAGGGCACGATAATCCCAAAATCGTCATTGACGAAATAGCGGGTTATCTGTCCGCCATGGCGTTTCTGCCGCGCAGTTGGGGGTATTTGCTGGCGGCGTTTGTGTTGTTCCGCACGTTTGACACGGTAAAGCCGTGGCTGGTGAAAAACTTTGACCGTATGGAAAACGCCTTTGGCGTGGTGTTTGACGATGTGGCCGCCGGGCTTATGGCCAACATTTTAATACAGCTTTTTATGATATTTTTTGCATAGGGGTAAACCCGAGGAGATTATAAAATATGGATTTTTCCAACATGACTAACTTACGCGAGCTTTTGGCCGCCGGTGGACCGGTGCTGATTTTGCTTTTACTGCTGTCCGTGTATTCCATTTCAGTAATTTTGGAACGCTTTATCAAACTGCGCAGCACCATTTCGCTTTCCCGCAAACTGATTGCCTACTGCCACCACCCGCTCCGCTCGGAGAACTACCAAAAGGTGGAAGACGCCTGCCGCAAAGAACTGGTCAAAAATACGCCTGCCGCGGCCCTGCTTTCCCGCCTGGTGGCCGAACGCCACCGCCCGCAGGCCGAGCTGGAAAAACTTGCCGACGGTATTATTGACTGGGAAATTTCCAAACTCCAGCGCCGCCTGACCGTTTTGGGCACGCTGGGCAGCATTACGCCCTTTATCGGTTTGTTCGGCACGGTAATCGGGGTCATCCACGCGTTTAAGGATTTAGCCGCCAACACGGCCACCAGCGCTGGCGCCTCCGTGGTGGCTGCCGGTATTGCCGAAGCATTAATCAACACCGCGGCAGGCTTGTTTGTGGCCATTCCGGCGGTTATTTTTTACAACTATTTTTTGTCCAAAACCAACTATTTTGCCAAGGAACTGGAAAACGCCGCCCACGAAGTGATTTTCCGCCAAGGCGAGGGCTTTGCCGAGTTTTAACCTATGAGCACGCATAAAAACAGAACCGTCATGGCCGAAATCAACATGGTGCCTTTTATTGACATCACGTTGATTCTACTCATCATTTTTATGGTGATGAGCCCCATGCTTGTGCAAATGCAGTTAACGGTAGATTTGCCCAAATCCAAAGCCATTAACACCCAAGCGGAAGACGATGTCATCCGCATTGAGGTACAGCGCAACGGCACCATCAGCGTGATGAACAAAACACTTACGCTAAAAAATCTGGAGCGCGAGCTGATTTTACGCATGGGCAAGGCAAACAAAAAGACCATTTTGGTACAGGCCGACAAGGATGTGCCGATCCAACAAGTGGTTGATGTGTTTGACGTCGCCAAAAAACTGGGCGCCGCCAAACTGGGGATTGGAGTACTTTCTAAAAACTAATGAACCGCTACTTGGCTTTTTCCGGCGGGTTACATGTGCTGGCCGCCTTATTCTTACTGTTACTGTTGGCGCCGTCTGCCAAAAAGGCGTCCGCCACGTACACGATTGACTTTATCGGCAGTGGCAAGGTCGTCGCCACCACGGGCCAAGAAGCCGCCGCGCCCAAGGCGCCCAAAGCGGCTGTGCAGGCCCCGGCACCAGCCAAAGAAGCCGCGCCCGCTCCCGCGCCCAAAACAACTAAAAAGGCGTACGCCTCCAAGTCGGAAATTTCCGCTAAGAAACAACCCGCCAAAAAAGCGGCCGCAAAACCGGCACCGCTGGCGGCCCCCAGTGTACTGGATGACGAGAACTCCTCCGCAAAAGATGCCTCCGGCAGCGACTCTGCCTCTAAGGAAGGCGCCTTTGAAGGGGGGAACATTCAAACCGATTTTGCCAACTTTCCCTATCCGTGGTACATTACGCAAGTGCGTAACTCGCTGTGGATTGAATGGGAAAAACGGCGCCCGGCCGGGAACACGCTTTCCGCGCTGGTATCCTTCGCCATTGCGCGCGACGGAAAGATCAAAAATCTACAGGTAGACCGCAAATCGGGCGATGATACGTTTGACTTTGCCGCCTCGTCGGCCGTCATTAACGCCGGCCCCTTTGCGCCGCTGCCCATGTATTACGAAAAAGACGAACTCACCGTCAGTGTGGAGTTCAAGCAGGAGAAATAATATGAACGGTTGGCAACGCTTTGCAGTACTGATTGTTTGCTGTTTTACGGTAATGGTTTGTTACCCAGATTTTGACGCCGCTGGCTGGGCCTTTATCGGAACGATTTTGGCGATGTGGACAGGTGTCATTGTCATTCTGTCCATTGTGTCAAACTTGTTTGGGCTCTACAAATGGGAAAGCTTGAATAAGCTCATCTTCTTTGTGCTCACCTGTGCCATTATGTATTCACTGCTTTGGTACTTTCCGCAAACGGACAAGGTAACCCCCATCAACAAAATTAAATACGGGGAAATCCCCACCAAGGCCGATTTGGACCGCGGCCTAAAACGCTTTACCTTTAATTTTGACTTTGTCCGCCGCAACGCGCGCCGCAAGGAAAATTTCATCAATCAGGATATGAACAGCAAAGAAGTGAAAAAAGAACTCAAAAAGAAGGCCGCCAAAACCGCCGAAGGACTGATTGAAAAGATGGACCTTGAGGACGAAGAATAATGAAAGAAACTTTGCTCATCACCGGCGGGAACGGTTTCATCGGCCACGCGCTGACAGATAAACTTTTGCAGGAAGGATACAACGTACGCATTGTCACGCGCCGAACACCCAAAAAACAGCCGGCCAATCCGGCCGTTACGCTAGTGCAAGCCGATTACAATAACGTTGACTCCTTAAAGCAGGCCCTGGCGGGCTGTACGGGTGTGTTTCATCTGGCGGCGGCCATTTTCGGCTTTTGCTATGAGGATTTTGAAGAAGCCAACATTACGGCAACCCAAAACGTGGTAAAGGCCGTCAATCAAACGCCCGAAATTAAAACCTTTGTGCATGTGTCCAGTCTGGCAGCCAGCGGCTATGCCACGGATAAAAACGCGCCCCGCACCGAAGATATGACGCCCGCCCCCGTGTCCGATTACGGCCGCACCAAACTGGGGGGAGAAAACGCCGTAAAAACGCTTCGCCCCGGCGTAAAATGGACAATCATCCGCCCGCCGATTGTGTATGGAAAAAATGATTCCGGTGTTTCCAAAATTGCCCAATGGGTCAAACGTGGATTAATGGTCAACACATCGGGAAACGGATATTTTAGCTTCGTGCACGTGGACGACTTGGTTCTCGCCCTGTGGCAGGCCTTTGTCCGCCCCGATAGCGCCGGCGAAACCTATTTCATTACCGAGGACGCGGTGTACAGCTGGGACTATTTTATTACCGAAATGGCCCGCGCTATGCATTGCCGGAAGCCCTTTATGCCCTCCGCCCCCGAATGGCTGCTGCGTGTGGCCGCGTGGGTGTACGAAATAGCAGCCCGCGTGACGGGTGCCCAGCCGGCGCTTAATTACGACAAAGTAACCGAGGCCGTCATCCCCGGACACTGGATTTGCTCCGGCAAAAAATGGCAAACGCTGACGGGTCAAAAATTTACTCCGCTGGCGGAAGGCCTTAAAAAGAGTTTTTAAGCGTTTCCTTGCGGGGCAATTTGTGTAAAAAAAGCAGATTTTTATAAAAAAAGAATGCTTTTGGACACAAAAAAATAACAAACCGGTAAAATTTTGTTATAATATATAGGTCGTCGGTAATGTTTACCCGCGAACCGATTTTGGAGAGGTGGCTGAGAGGCCGAAAGCGGCGGTTTGCTAAACCGTTATACGGGTTAATTCCCGTATCGAGGGTTCGAATCCCTCCCTCTCCGTAGAAATTGAAACCCCTGCGCAAGCGGGGTTTTTGATTTCTATGGAAATATGAGGTGCGGCATAAATGACTTTATGCCGCAGGGATTTGAAGCCCGCAGCGTTGTGTGAGTTTGAGGCCACAGGCCGAAAGGCGAACACAGCGAGGGCGGGCCCGGGCAAAATTTCCGTCAGGAAATTTATGCAGGGCGAATCCCTCCCTCTCCGTGTTTTTTCTTTCTAAAACCCGTTTATTCGTTGTTGTTCGGTCGGTCGGATACCTCCGCGCTACCGCGCGTGTGCCTACAGTATTCCTCCCGCCGCTCACGCCTAGAATAAACGGGTTTTCGTTTGAAAAACCACTCTCTTCTAACAAAGTCCCTCTGCCCCGCGCAAGCGTTGTGTGAGTTTGAGGCCACAGGCCGAAAGGCGAACACAGCGAGGGCGGGCCCGGGCAAAATTTCCGTCAGGA
>CAKUMH010000002.1 GCA_934667625.1 uncultured Elusimicrobiales bacterium | reverse complement strand
AAGAAGATTTGGGGCGAACAATGGAATTGTTCGGATGAAAAGAAACCCCGGGCGTGAGCCCGGGGAGTTTCATTTTTGATATGAACCCCGCTCTTTTTTGAAAACGGGCGCTAGTCAATCTATGCACCCACCGGGACTTGTCTTTCGGTAAAGGTCCTGACGGAATTTTCCTGCAGGCCGGGCTCGCGGGTTCGGCCTTTCGCTTTGCTCAAACCAAAACATTGCTGTGCCTTTCAAGTCCTGCCGCGCATAAAGCCGTTGATGCGCTGTGGACAAAAAATTCGCCTCTGCCGTAAAGGCAGAGGCAAATTTTACTGCGCCCACCAGGACTTGAACCTGGAACCCACCGATTATGAGTCGGTTGCTCTAACCAATTGAGCTATAGGCGCTAAAGCTCTTTTTATTATAACAAATTAGGAGAAAGGAAGGCATTTAGAAGAAAAATTTTCCCTTTTTAAAAAAATGTGCTAAAATATTTATGTTGATCCGGGATGGTGTAATGGTAACACGGATGCCTCTGGAGCATTAATTCTAGGTTCGAGTCCTAGTCCCGGAACCAGATTTTAAGCCGCCTTTTTTGAGGCGGTTTTTTTGTGTCCGCATGCTCTCGCCTATCCGTCAAAGGGTTTTGGCGCGAATCACAATGAGTTTTTGCTTGCGCAAAGGCGTGGGCTTTTTATCCTAAAATTGGTACAATATACACATTCGGGGCATGGCTCAAGTGGTAGAGCGCCCGCTTTGGGAGCGGGAGGTTCCCGGTTCAAGTCCGGGTGCCCCGATAAGGTTTTTATGTCCTCCAAATTCTTGCCCACTGTTTTTAACGTACGGCACGCTTCGTCCGACTGGACCGAAACGACTACCGCGTCGGGCAAATGTTTGCTCTCCCGCCCGTGCCAAACGCCTTTTTTGTTTTCCTCCTTGGTGCTGTCTGCCCGTTTGCGGCTTCCGCCGGAAAGCGCAGCCCTTCTGGAGGTACAGTTTCAAACGTCGCACGGGTGGAGTGACTTTTATAAATTAGGGCTTTTCCTGCCGGATTCTCTCCACAGCTTTCCTGACTGTCAAGATGCCCAAGGTCGGGTGGAGGTAGATGAGGTATGCCCGGCGGAAGCGTCATCCGCATACCGGTTTCGGCTTACCCTTTCCGGGCTGGCACAAGCAGATTTTGTGGCGGCTGCCTTGGTCAGTGCGGATTTCCATTACACGCCGGAACAGGCAGCCTGCCTTCCGCACGGTTCTTATGCTCACCCGGCGGAACCCATTTCTCAAATGGAACAAAAAACCGAAGACCGCCGCCGCATTTGCAGCCCCACTTCGCTGTGTATGGCGTTGCGGGCACTGGGCAAAGACGTATCTTTGGACGAAGTTTTAACCGCGGTGTACGACAAAACCGCCGGCATTTACGGCAATTGGATGGCCAACACCGCGGCCGCCAACCGGTTGGGGGCCCTGTCCTATTTCCGCCGTTTTGAAAGTTTGGCGGAACTAGCCGATTTTTTATCGCCCGATTCGCTGGTGGTGGCCAGTGTGGGGTATGGCCCCGGGGAGTTAACCAACGCCCCGCTGGAACGGACCGCCGGGCATTTGGTGCTGGTGCGCGGTTGGGGGAACGGACAGGTGCTCACGGCTGATCCCGCCGCCGAAACCCGCGCCGCTGTTTTACGTGCTTATCACGCACAAGAATTTGCAAAAGTGTGGCTCCATAACAAAAAAGGAGCTGCATACGTAGTGAGGAGAAAATGAAAAAATACGGACTGGTTTTAATGGCCTTTTGTTTATTGGGTGCGTGTACGCAACCCGATACCAAAGACGCGCTGGTGGTGGCGCATAAAGGGGAAATGGAATCCCTGGATCCCGTTTACTCTTACGATGGTGTGACGCACGGCATGCTGATCAACGTGTATGATACACTTCTTAAATTTAAGGGCAGTGAACTGACGGAGTTGGAGCCGTCCCTTTCCACGCAAGTGCCTTCCCGGGAGAACGGCCTCCTCTCGGCCGACGGCCGCACCTACACCTTCCCCATTCGCAAGGGCGTGCGGTTTCATAACGGCGAGGAATTAACCCCCGAGGATGTGCGCTATTCGTTGTTGCGTTTTCTCTTGTCGGATGTCTCCGGCGGTCCCTCCAGCTTGTTGTTGGAACCGATTTTAGGGATATCTTCCACCCGCAACGACAAGGGCGAATTGGTGGTTTCATACCAAGAAGCTGCCCGCGCCATACGGGTAGACGGAGATAAGGTAATCATTACGTTAAAGCGTCCGTTTGCTCCGTTTTTGTCCATTTTGGCCCGCTGGGGCTATGTGGTGAACAAAAACTGGGCCGTATCGCGCGGCGCGTGGGACGGCACTGAACAAACGTGGAAACAATTTAACAACTTTGCCAAGGATGCCTCGCCTTTCTTTAATGCGTCCAACGGCACGGGACCCTTTCAGGTTGCGCGCTGGGATATTGCCGCCAAACGCCTGACGCTGGTGTCCAATGAACAATACTTCGCCGGGGCTCCCCGCCTAAAAACCATTCACATGATGACGGTGGACGAACCCTCCACCCTGCGTTTAATGCTGGAAACAGGCGATGCAGATGTGGCGGAAATTTCCTCCAAGTTTGCCGCCCAGCTAAAGGGGAACGAGGACGTGACGGTTTACGATAACCTGCCCCGCCTGCGTACGGATCCGGTCATCTTTTTCACCTTAAACATCAACATGCAGGCCAACCCGGACGTTGGCTCCGGCAAGTTGGACGGGCAAGGCATCCCGTCGGATTTCTTTGCCGATAAGGATTTGCGCAAGGGGTTTGAATACGCCTTTGATTACGAGGCTTTTTTAAAGCAGTCCATGGAAGGCCGCGGCGAAATTGCCCTCGGCCCCGCACCCGCCGGGCTTGTCAAATACGACAAGGATTTCAAGCGCTATTCGTTTAATTTGCAAAAAGCCAAGGAGCATTTTCAAAAAGCGTGGGGCGGGCAAGTGTGGGAAAAGGGCTTTAAATTCACCATTACCTACAATACCAGTGGCGACATGCGCCAAATTGCGAGCGAAATTTTAAAACGCAATGTAGAAAGTTTAAACCCCAAATTCCAAATTGATCTACGCGGCGTTACGTGGCCGTCTTTCCTGGAAAAAACGGCCAAGCACCAAATGCCTATGTGGGCACGCGGGTGGGTGGCCGATTATGCAGACGCCCACAACTTTTATTTCCCGTTTGCGCACAGCCAAGGGCGCTACGCGCTCTCACAGGGGTATAAAAATCCGCAGGTAGATAAATTGATTGAGCAAGCCGTAGCCGAAACGAACTTTCAAAAGCGTAATGCTCTTTACAAACAGGTTCATAACCTCCTGCACGAAGACGCCATGCAAGTCTACACGGTGCACCCCACTGGGCTGTGGGCCATGCGTAAAAACGTAAAGGGGTTTGTGGATAACCCTGTGTATATGGGAATTTATTTCTACCCGATGTTTAAAGAGTAGTTTTCCCTATAAATAAAAATGCCGCGCTGAGAAATTTATACTCAGCGCGGCATTTTTTATGTTCAGAAATACCGTTATTTACAGACGGGCAGTCCGGTGTCAGCACATTGGTCACTCGCTTCGCTCACACAGCACACTTCTGTGCTTCCGGTAGGCAAAGCAAGCGTATACTCATTGTCCGCCATATCGGTAAAGTTGGCATAATAACCGTCCTCATCCTGCCCATACCACACGCCGCTGTTTTCCAGGCCTTCCTCGGAAAGGGACTTCTTTGCCGCTGCAAACTCCTGCAGGGTAGTGCTGGCCCGGCGGGCCACGGTGGCGGGTGCGCGGTCTAAAACGGCTGCTGCAAAAACGAGGTTGAAGAGCATCATTCCCAACATGGACAAAACAAGCACAACCGCCGTAAACGCCATCCAGTACGGGTGCGAGGGGGTATCCGGCAGTTCATCTCCCGGCTGAAAGTCCGCCCGGACCACATACGTTTCCGCAATATAGTCGTGCAAGGCGCGTTTTTTGCTCGTCATGCCAGCCATGATAAAACCAAAATTAAGCAGCATGTACGAAATCCACTTGGCAAACAAGCGGCCCGTCGCGCGGGCGAACGTAATGCGGTTTCCGTCTTTGCCGATTACTTTTATGCCCATTACCTGTTTTCCCAACGTGGCTTGTTTGGCGCCACTTTCAAAATAGGCAAAATAGAGCCAATAGCAAAGAATGGCCAACAGCATCCACAACAGGTAAAGGCCGATGGATAGGACTATTTGCGTCGGGGTGGGGGTGCCTTGGATCATTTTAGTGAACAGCCATATCAAAAGCGGCAAGCAAATCACTGCCGGCGGTAACGAGCACAAAAGGCTGTCCAGTATAAAAGCGACAGCACGTTTCCAAAATCCGATATAAGGTGTTTTCATATGTTTTCCTTTTTGTTTATAGTTCCAAGGGGCGCGGCCAGCTTATAAAAGGCTTTTCTTGCCCCAAAACCGGCTATTTGCGCGGTTTTTTGTAACAGCGGCGGCAACGGGCCTGGTAAGCGTCCGTCGTGCCTACTACAATGCGTTTTTTGTCCTTGCTGATGCGCTGCGTAAAGCTGGCGGGATTGCCGCATTTGGTGCAGACCGCCAAGTTTTTGGTGACAAACTCGGCCTTGGCCATAAGCGCCGCCGTTACTTCAAAGGGTTCGGCGCGGTAGTCGGTGTCCAACCCGGCCACAATCACGCGTTTGCCCGCTTTGGCAAGCTTATCGCACACGTCAATGATTCCCTTGTCAAAGAAATTGATTTCATCAATGGCAATAACGCGTGTATCCTTTTCCACCAGTGGCAAAATCTCAGACGAGTTTTTCACACATGTGGCGGCCACTTTGTTTTGGTTGTGGCTGGTAATGCTGTCAATGCCGTAGCGGGTGTCAATCTTGGAATTGAACAACTGCACTTTTTGTTTGGCGATGAGTGCGGTACGCACGCGGCGGATGAGTTCCTCGGTCTTTCCGGAGAACATGCACCCGCAAATTACTTCTATCCAACCTTGTTTGTGATACATTAACGGATTTGTGGACATAAGGCTCCTTTTTAATCTCTCAAATCTCCCGGGGCGCGCCAGGGGTACCAATAGGTATCCTCCGGCAGTTGTGCCTGGGCGCGTTTGTCCCCGCCGCACAAGATGTTAATGCGGAAGGCAAAGGACAAGTTTTGGTTACGGTCCCGAATGGTAAATTCGGCCCGCGCATCGTGGAAATCGCGCGACAGCCGCACCATTTTATTAAACCCGATTAAACTGCCGCGAAACAGCACCGCATCAATGCCCAAATCGGCAAACCATTTGCCGCTTTTTGGGCGGATGCCCCAGGTGGTAGTAACGGTATAGCGGTCCGCGTTAGTGGAATAGCGGGAACTGGGGTCGGTAAAATCGGCAAAGTTGTTGAGCCCCAAACCAACCAGGTGCTCCCCAAAATAGAAATTGGACTGCGCAATAAAGTTGATGTTCTTTTCCTCCAAGTCGTATTGGTCCTGGATAAAAAAGTTAACCGTCCCGTTTGGCGAGTTATATCCCCATTCCAACAGCAACGGGTCAATGCGGGATTTTAAATGGCTCCAGGTCTGCTCTCTGCCGATGCCGTCCTTGAGACCAAAGGTATAGTCGGAAAGGTCAAACCCGCTTTCAAAACGGACATAGGTGTTAAAGGTTGGGCGGTAATAGTTTTTGACGTATAACCGATTTTTCTCAATGCCTTTATCTGGAGATTCATGGTCGCTGGTAATTGTGCCGGTGGAGAGCCGTTTGGTGAACTGGTAGCCAAAATCGGTGGAACCCAAAAACGAGTGGGTTTGCAAATTAACTTCGGTGCCAATCCGGCCAATCCAGGCGTCCTTTTTATCCTTGTAGTTGGCATCCGCAAAGGTGACGCTTTGGTCATAAAACACGGCGGGCGTAAAGGTGAAGGCCCGTCCCAGGCGGAAGGCCTTTTCGGTGGTCCAGCGGGCGTGTGCGCTGCGCTGGTAGGGGCCTTCTTCGTTGGGCATTCCGTTTTTGTATTGGAGAGTGGAGGTGTTATTAAAATCCACTTCCAAGCGGTGCGCGGCTTTTAAAACAGGGTCGTTAAACGGCAGCAGCATAAAGTTAATTTCGGGCAGGGTCCGTTTCTCTGCCATAAATTCGTGCTTGTCCCAAGCGAAAATATCCTTTTCCTGATAGCTCACGCGCAAGGTGGATCGGCGTGTTTGGCGCGCCAAAGAAAAGTTGGTTTCCTGGTCCTGCATAAAGATATAGGGGTTGCTGCGGAAGAAGGTATCGTTAAAGTACGGATCGGACACCATGCGAAATTGGGTTTGGAACTGGTAGAGCGCCCCGTCGGAATTATTAAAATGGTCCGAAGAGTCGTACATTTCCCACCAGTATCCGCCCTGGAATCCCCAGCGTTTGGTGGAAGCAAGGTCAATGTCCGAGTGATCCGCCTGGTCGTTGATGTAGAAGAATTCGCCGCTCCCGCGCAGGGTGGGAGAGGTGACGGCGGTCAATTCCCCGCCAAACCCAAAGCCGGACTTTGTGTAATAGTCTAGGGTAAGTTTTGGGCGCAACTGCAGAACGGGTTGAAACACGGTAGAGGTCAAAATTCCAAAGCCCACCTTATTGCTTTGGGTAAAATCCACATAGGTGGTCCATGGTTTTTGCGAATCTAGGGAACGCCAAAACACCGGTAAATAAAACACCGGAAAACCATCCAAGCGCAGTACGGCATTAGTCCCAAACACGCGCTTTTGCGGCGAGACGGACAGCTTGCCGACGGACAGCGTATAATGCGGGTCTGTTTTATCGCAGCAGGTAACGGTAGCACCCTTGAGCACCTGTTTTCCGTTTTGGGAAGAAATTCCCTTGGCGCCCAGCACCCGCAAGGGGGGGTATTCCGTCGCTACATTTTCGGCGGTAAAATCTTTGGTAGTATAGTTGACGCTTACGTTATTTCCGCTCAGCACGCCCCCCTGTCCGTCAGAAACGGTCATGGTTCCCACGGAGGTAATGCGCGTATTTTGCTGGTCAAAGGTAATGTCCTCTCCCGTTACGGTGCGTTTTTTCCCGTCCGGTGTTTTTTGGATGAGGGTAACATTTCCCTCCAGGCGCACTTTTTTGTCGTTGGGGGAAACCTCTGCCTTGTCCGAGGTAAAATAAACAAAGCCGTCCGCCCCCGGGGCGGGCAGTACATTGTCCGCTTTGCACACAGGGGCAAGGCAAAAGAGAGCAATCAGCAAACGAGTTAAAAATGGTTTCATGCCGGTAAGGTTTCTTTTTGTGCGCGGTAAATGGCGTACATGGCGGCTCCCACACCGCCGATATCGGGATTTTGGGACACAAGCAATTTCAGCCGCTTAAACGGCGTTTTTATCTGCTGGGCGTCAAATACACGTTTTAATGCGGGCATAAAATACTCCGCCGCGCCGGACACCCCGCCCGTGATCACCAGCGTATCCACATCCAACGTCAATACAAAATTGGCCAGGCCCACGCCCAAATAGTAGCCCGTGTCTGCCCACACCTTTAGGGCGGCCTCACAGCCCTGTTTGGCTGCGCGCGAGACCAGTTCTATTTTAAAGTCTTTTTCACTGTTCACCAGTTTTGCCAAGATGGAGTCTGGCGCGTCCGTAACCGCTTCATAAACGCGGCGCTTAATGCCAATGGTTCCTACAAAAGCTTCTAAACAGCCGCGCATTCCGCAGCCGCATAAGGGCCCGGTGGTCAAATCGGCAATCTTCGTGTGGCCGATTTCACCCGCGGAACCATTAGAACCCTGGTAGAGTTCTTTGTTTAAAATGAGTCCTCCGCCTACGCCGGTGCCCAGGGTAACTACCAACACGTTGGTTCCTTGGCGTTTTAAATCTGCCTCATACACACCCCAGGCCGCCAGCGTGGCATCGTTGACGATATACGGACGGATCCCTGTTTGTTTAAACAGTTGGTCTGCCATGGGCCAGTCGGTCACGTCTTTAAATTTTAGATTGGGATTGTAGCGCAAAATGCCCTTTTGGTTGTCCACGTCGCCGGGGGCTCCCACTGCTACGGCCACGCGTTGGTCCGCAAATTCCCGGGCAATGGCCGACACAAATGCCCCAATCTGCGCCATAAACCCTTTGGCACCCTTGGAATAGTCCGTTTCAATTTTTTCTTTGCGGAAGATTTCTCCGTGGTCGTTCATGACGTATAGCTTTACAAAGGTTCCGCCAATGTCTACACCGATACCAATCATAAATTCTCCTTACTTTTAGGGTGCGCGTGATTGTACACATTTTTTAATTTTTCAAGCGACACATGGGTGTACACCTGTGTGGCGGCCAAACTTTTGTGGCCCAGCATTTCCTGCAAACTTCTCAAATCGCAGCCGTTATTTAGTAAATGCGTGGCAAACGAGTGCCTTAAACTGTGTGGCGTAACGCGCCGCGCCAAATGGGACCGGATAGCTGTATTCTTAAAGATATACGCCAGACCGTCTCCGGTTAAACGCTTGCCATTTTTGTTTAAAAAGAGCGCATCGCCGGCCTGTGGGTTTTTGCGGCAAGCCAAATATACTTTAATGGCCGCCAAGGCCTCATCCGTCACGGGGACCAGGCGTTCTTTATTACCCTTTCCCAGCACCTTTACCACCCCGTTAAAAAAATCAACATCCTTAATGCACAGCCCCGTCACTTCACTGCGGCGCAGCCCGCTGGAATACATCAGCTCAAAAAGGGCCTTATCCCGCGCGGCAAAGTGTTCGCTGTGTGCGGCCGTGTCCAACAGGCGGTCCACCTCGGGGATGGATAAAAACTTTGGGAGCAGTTTTTCCCGTTTTGGGGCCGGCAGCAGCTTAAACGGATTTCGTTCCAGTTTTCCTTGCGCTAGCAAATATGCCGTAAAACTGCGCAGAGATGCTATTTTACGCAACACCGTATTACGGGCCGGGTGCTCCTTATTTTGTAAATCGGCCAAAAAAGAACGGATGACGGGCGAAGTAAAACAGGATAAGGTCTCCTGTTTGCGCCGGTGGCAAAAGTCCAAAAATTCCCGCAGATCCTCCCGGTATCCCTTGATTGTCAGCGGCGAAAAATTTTTGTTTTGTAAATGCAACAAAAACGCTTCTGCCAACTCCTTCATTTCCAGCGCTCCCCGGCCGCTTATTTTTTGTCCGCCGCGGCCACTTTGGCGGCGTGCGCTTCTTTAATTTGAGCGATTTCTTCCGGCGTTACCGTTACAATAGTTTTGCATTTGGGATAGCCGGAACAACCCAAAAATTCCCCGCGTTTAGAGGTGCGCAGCACCATGGGCTTGCCGCATTTTTCGCATAAGCGGTCCGTCACGATCGGCCCGGTGGAAGCCACCTTGTGCCCTTCCGCGTCTAAGGAATAGGTATTCTTGCATTTTGGGTAGGCCGAGCAAGCCAAAAATTTGCCTCTTCTGCCGGTACGGATAACCATAGGCGCCCCGCATTTATCGCACACTTCATCTGTTTTTTCGGGTTGCACCTTTTCTCCGGAGCTGGTCAGGTTGATTTTGCCTTTGCAGGTGGCATCGCTGCAAACCAGGTATTCCCCAAAGCGGCTCCTCTTTTTTAACATCATCTTGCCGCAGATCGGGCATTTTTCATCGGTTTCTTTGGCGGCAGGGCGTCTCATTCCTTTGTCGGCCTCGGCTAGCTCTTGCTTAAAGTTTCCGTAAAAATCGGACAGCAAAGACACCCACTGTTCCTTTCCTTCCGCCACTTGGTCTAATTGCTCCTCTACTCCTGCCGTGTAAGACAAGTCCATAATTTCCTTAAAGAAATCCTTCAGGCTGTCCGTCACGGTAATGCCCAAATCTGTAGCTACTAGTTTGCTGGTTTTGGGTTGGCGGGCAATATATTTGCGGTCCAAAATCGTCTTAATGGTAGGCGCATAGGTGGACGGGCGCCCGATACCGTGCTTTTCCAGAGTTTTAATGAGGCTCGCCTCGTTGTAGCACGGCGGCGGAGTGGTTTTGTGGTCCTTGGTTTTAATGTCCAACAGTTTTAGCTCGTCACCTTCCGTCAACATAGGCAGTAGGGCCGAGTCGGAAGTTTCATCCGTTTCTTCCTCTTGGTCCTTGTAAATGGACAGATACCCCGGGAACTTGACGGTGCGGCCCGTAGCGCGCAGCACACATTCTTTTTCGCTTCCGGCGGCAATGTCAATCGCCACCGTGTTAAACACGGCGTCCGCCATTTGGCTGGCCACAAAGCGCAGCCAAATCAGCTCGTAGAGTTTGTATTGGTCGGAAGTAAGGTACGGCTTCATATTTTGAGGGGTGCGGCGCACGTCCGTGGGGTGAATGGCCTCGTGTGCTTCCTGCGCGCCCATCACTTTGCTTTTATACACCGGCTGTTTGGCCGGCACAAAGGCGGGGCCGTATTTCTCGCCGATAAATTTTTTGGTTTGTTCCTGCAGGAGTTTGGATACGTTAAACGAGTCCGTTCTCATATACGTAATCAAACCGATGGTTTGCCCGGCGATTTCAATACCTTCGTACAGATGCTGGGCCGTCATCATGGTTTTTTGGGAAGGGAAACCCAATTTGTTGTACGCGTCCTGCTGCATGGAGCTGGTAATAAAGGGCGGTTTCGGTTTTTGTTTGACCTCTTTCTTTTCCACCTTTAAAACAGTGTTGGGGCCTTTGCGCAGCAGCTCCGAAATCGGCGCCAGCTTTTCCGGCTTATCAAAAACGGTGGTTTTTACTTTATAATCCTCGGCAAACAGTTTGTAGGTAGTGGTTTGCTCAATGTTCTTGCCTTGCCATTTGGTGGCACGCGCCCAAAAGGCGGGCTTTTCGTTGGGCTTTTCAAATTGGGCGCCGAGCGTCCAGTATTCCTGCTCTTTAAAATTAGCAATTTCCTTGGCGCGTTCGGCCAGCAAACGTACGGCTACGGATTGGACGCGTCCTGCGGAAAGCCCGGAGGTGATTTTCTTCCACAACAGGGGGGATAATTTGTACCCCACAATGCGGTCCAAAATGCGGCGCGCCTGCTGGGCATTGACCAGGTTGTCGTCAATTTTGCGGGCATGCGCAAAGGATTCTTTAATGGCTGTTGGCGTAATTTCGTGAAAGTAAATACGCTGGTAGCGGTCTTTGGGGAGCTTTAAAAGTTCTACCAAGTGCCACGCGATGGCTTCGCCCTCGCGGTCAGGGTCGGTAGCGAGGTAAATTTCGCTGGCATTTTTGGCTACAGCGGTTAATTCCGCAATCAGGCGCTTGGCCCGTTCTACCGGCACGTAGGTGGGAGCAAAGTTATGGTCAATGTCCACCCCAATGTCTTTGGAGGGCAAATCGCGTACGTGCCCAAAGGAGCTGCGCACAATATAGTCGCTCCCTAAAATTTTGCTAATGGTTTTTTGCTTGGTGGGAGACTCTACAATTACCAGCTTTTTCCCTTTTACATTGGTTGTTGCCATAGGTTCACTTCCTTATTAGTTAAAATTTGCTTTTGCTATAGAGGCCGTTTTCACATGCCAAAAATCCCTTTACCTCTAATTCAAACAGCAGCGAAGCCATTTCCGGCACGTTCGCGCCCAAGGCCTCGGCCACTTGGTCCAGGCTGGCCTGCCCATCGCCTACCGCGTTCATCACTTCGCGCTGCCGGGGCGTCAGCTCTTCTTCCGGCTTTTGAGGCGTTTGAACATGGTGCTCAAAAAAACGCGCATCCAGCCCAAACCGCAGCTGCTGTGGTATATAGTCTAGTATATCTGCAACGGTCGTTACAACCCCTGCCCCGTCCCGAATTAAGGCGTTTGGCCCGCCGGATTGGGGGCTGTCTATGGGGCCGGGGACGGCTAACACATCTTTTCCCATTTCCAGGGCGAGTTTGGCGGTAATCAGCGCGCCCGATTTTACCTCTCCTTCCACCACCACAACGGGTTGTGAAAGCGCAGCAATAATGCGGTTTCGGCGCGGAAAATGAAAAGCGTTTGGCGGTTTATTAAAGGGCAGTTCGCTCACGACCGCCCCGCCGTATTGCAGGATTGCCTTTTCTAGGGCACGGTTTTCGGGGGGATAGCAACGCCCCACGCCTGTACCAATGACGGCAACCGTCGGCTTTTTTAAGCGAACGGCCGCGGCATGGCACTCACTGTCTACCCCACGGGCCAGCCCGCTGACAACGGTCACGCCGCAGGCGGTTAAATCGCCGGCTAATTTAGCGGCCGCGCGGCGTCCATAAGGGGTAATTTTGCGCGTGCCCACCATGCCCACACATGCTTGTTGGTCGGAGGGGAGTTTCCCCAAGGCGTAGATGACGACGGGGGCTTCCTTAATATTTTTTAAAGATTGCGGATACTCCTCGTCTTCCGGCACATAAATATGCCCGCCTAAAGCGGCGGTTTTGTCCCATTCTTCTTGGGGATTGACGGCAAAGGCCGCCTGCAAGAGGTGTTCTGCGGTAGAACGGTTGAGGTTGGCCTCTTGGGCCAAGGTCTGTGCCTCTTGCCGCAGAATTTCCTCGGCAGAGCCAAAAATTTCAATCAGGCGTTCCAGCCAATCGGCGCGGAAAAACAGAAAGGCGTTTAAGCGGATACGGGCCAGCCGTTCGGCGGCGGAGATGGCGGCGTTCATCAGAGGTCAGCCACTCCCTTGCGGTCAAGCGGACGGTATTGCATTACCTCTACCAAATGCTTCACCTCAATATCCTGCTTCCCTTCTAAGTCGGCAATTGTGCGGGCGGTTTTTAAAATTTTGTCCAAGCTGCGCGCACTCAGGCCCAGCTTGCGCATGGCCGTTTCCAACACGGCGTCCGCTCCAGGCGGAAGCGGGCAAAATTCTTTTATTTCCCGTGCGCTCATAAAGGCATTTGCTGTGGTGGCGGAACCCGCAAAGCGCCTGCGCTGTATGGCACGTGCCTTTAACACGCGTTCGCGGATTTGGGACGATGTCTCTCCCTCACTTTTTTGGGTCCAATCCGTGTATTTTACCGGGTTTAAATTTACAGTTAAATCAATGCGGTCCAGCAGTGGGCCGGAAATGCGGGATTTGTAGCGGTTCACCTGCATGGGCGAACAGGTACATGGTTTTATCGGGTCGCCCAAGTGCCCGCAGGGACAAGGGTTCATGGCGGCAATCAGGGTAAAACGCGCCGGGTAAGTGACGGTCTCCTTTGCACGGGAAATAGTCACGCGCCCGTTTTCCAGCGGCTCGCGCAGCACTTCCAGGGAGGAGCGGGAAAATTCGGCAAATTCGTCTAAAAACAGCACTCCGTTGTGCGCCAAAGACACTTCTCCCGGGCGCGGGGTAGACCCACCCCCGATGAGTGCCACATCCGAAATGGTGTGGTGCGGATCACGGAACGGGCGTCGGGTTAAAAGCTTGCTTTTTCCCATTAAATTGCAAATAGAATAAATTTTGGTGATTTCAAGCGATTCTTCCTGCGTCAGCGGCGGCAGAATGCCCGGGAAGCGTTTGGCCAGCATGCTTTTTCCTGTACCGGGCAGTCCAATCATCAGCACGTTATGCCCGCCTGCGGCGGCAATTTCCAGCGCCCGTTTGGCCAGCGCCTGCCCCTTTACTTCGCTAAAATCCAGCTCCGTTTCGGGCAGTTCTTCTTCGGTAGGCAGGTAGGCGATCTTTACTTCGCTTTCTTGCAGTTTCCCTTCCAAATAATCAGCCAGTTCTTTGAGCGTATGCGGGGTGATAAACGGTGCTCCGGAAACCTGGCCTTCCAATACGTTTTGCGGAGGGATAACGGCCGTTTTGCCCAGGTTTTTGCAGGAGATCAGCATGGGCAGTACGCCCGCGCAGGGACGTAACGAACCGTCCAGCGCCAGTTCGCCCAGCACCAATAAGTCTTTTATGCGGGAGACTGCCTCCGCGGAAAGTTGTTCACTGGCAGCCACAATGCCCAGCGCAATAGGTAGGTCAAACTGGGTGCCGCTTTTGCGCAGTTCGGCTGGGCTGAGGTTGACGGTAATGCGTTTGGAGGGAAAATCAAACCCGCTGTTGCGCACAGCCGCCACTACCCGCTCTTTGCTTTCGCGCACCTCTGCATCCGGCAGGCCTACCACCGCCAAGGTGGGCAGGCCGGGGGCAATGTCCACTTCCACGGAAACGGCAAAGCCTTCTATGCCTTTAATGGCGCCGGTGCATACATTGGCCAACATATTAATTTAAACTCAACACAATGGCGCTGGGGGTGATCCCAACCACCGTAAAATTAACGTTGTATCTGCGGATAACTTTGGCGGCCAATTCTTCCGGTGTGGAAATATTGGCCGAGATTTCAAACTGCGCGGCCGAGTTGGCATAACGCACTAGATTGAAATCCTCAATTTCGCGCAAATCTTTCAAAATGTCCTGCACTTGTTTCAGGCGTTCTATATTGCCCACATCTTTAACGGTTAAATTAAATGTCTTGGCAGAATTAATCGCGGCATTAATGGGTTCCACCATTTGTTTGGCGGCCGCTTCGCACGCGGCGGAAATAGACTTTTGGGCCGCGATATCGGCCATCGGATCTAAACCGCTTAACTGCTCTGCCCCTTCGGCCACCACGGCGTAATTGTTGGTGGCGTATACGCGCATATTCGCGCGCGCCCGGTACGATTTAAATGGCGATACAGTCGTGGTGAGCGCGGAAAGAGGGTTTGTCTGCACGTCTGCCACAATTACAAAGCGGGCGCCCTCTTGGCGGGCTTTATCAATAACCGGGTTCGGGTTTTCCACATTGTTTTGGCTCAAATTTTCGCCGTTTACCAACGCAAACGGCTGATTTTTAAGCACGCGGTAAATGGCCTGTTTGCAGTCTTGGCGTAGCGACACCTCTTCCCCGTTCATTTCGCGCGAGGTGACCAAAATGTTGGTCTTTTTGGCAAAGGCATCTGCCTCACTTTGTTTGATAATATCGCCAATGTCCTTTACGAGTACCATGGCTTTAATTTTGGTGTAAAATTCATCGCCCTTGCGGTATGATTTGGTCACATGGCTGCGGCGGATGAAGCCGGCCGTTTTGGAAACGATTTTATCCTCCACCAGCTGCGTTTGTTCCACTGTCGTAGCAGAAGAGATAAACACCCCCGCCACCTTTTCCACGGCGGCTTTTTGGGCGGCCAAAATACCGTCCTTCTTCATTTGTCTTAAATTGTTTTCATCGTAGGGAACGAGCGACTCCGCTTCCACATATTCTCCTTCCCCTTTCGGGCCAATGCGCAGCGAACTGCATGCAGAAAACGCCAGCGTCCCCGCCAAAAGTACCAGTAACAGTTTCTTCATTATTTACCCTCCGGGTCCAAGCCTGCCGCTTTTAAGCGCGTGCGGTCCAACCGCATAATAACGGCACAACCGCCGTCGTCTAAATACTCGGTGGAAACGAGTTCCATTTGCTGAATGAGCCCCGTGGCCGTGGAGTGAATTGTGCTGCCGGAGGAGATGGCGTCCACCACCTCCACATTGGCTTCCAGGTTGGCGCCGTATAACACTTCCGTGGCGCGCTGGTAAGCGTGGGCAATGGCCGCTTCCCGGCTCATGATGCGGCGTTGCGAATCGGACTGGTGGGCCGGATTGGCAGCCCCAAAACCGCGTACCCACAGGTAATTGCTGTCCAAGAGCGTGTCGTTAAAGGAGGGGGCAATCACCCCGTTTTTAACGGCGGATTTCATGGTGGAGGAGCAGGCACACAACAGGAGCGCTCCGAGGCAAAGGGTTAAAATTTTCTTCATAATTACCTCAACAATTCGGAAATAATTTTGACGTACGTGCTGGGCGATTTTGCATCCTCAAAATTGATGATACCACAGCGGATGAGCATAATCTCCAGCATATGCGTGAGAATGTCGTAAAAATTTTCACGCACGGAAGGCTCGCAAACGTTAATGGCCGGGCCCAAGATCACGGCGCCCTTTAATTTTTTATTATCGCACAAATTGGCGATCTTAAAGGCGGAAGAAATGATGTTTTCCGTCGCGTACGAGGAACGCACCGCAATATCAAACCCGCCTTCAATGCCCAGCTCTTTGGCACGCTGTTCTAGCGCGTATACCATCCAGTTCATCATGTGCGAGCTGTTTTGCGGGTAGAAGAATCCCACGCGGCCCCATTCGCCGTTTCCTACGGTGGAAATAGTGGTAATGGAATCCGGGTCGCGGTTTAAAATATCGCTGGTTTCATCCTCTCCGGTGGTGGCCAGGAGCTTTTCAAAAATCGTTGCCTGGGAACGCTGGGATTCGGGCAAATGCGGGAAAATCAGGTTCTCCAACACCTTTAAGCGGCGGATACTGCGCGTGACGGTTCCCAACGTCATATGCGGGCCGCCAAAGAAGGTCTGAATTTGCGCATCCGTCAAATCCACGCCGTTGTCCATTAGCATTTTTTTGACAATTTTAAAATGCGTATTGCCGGCCGCGGGCTTTAATTCGGAAATCCAACCCGAATCCAAGCGGAACTTAATCAGCTCCTCCAGTTTTTCCAAACTTTCCGGCGGATATTTGGAGGTGATGACGATTTGCTTTTGTTCGCGTAAAAATTTGTTGAGCAAGCCGGAAATGTGCGCACGGTTTTGCTCGTTAATGGCCAGCAGGTGGATATCGTCAATCAACAGGACTTTTACGGTATCCATGAATTTTTCAAACTTCTCAATGTTGCCTTCCATCACGTAGCGCTGAATCCCGCGGGAAAGGCGCACCCCGTTGGTCATAAAAATGTTTTCCTGCCCATATTTCTTGGAAAACGCATACGCCATGGCGTTTAAAAAGTGTGTTTTCCCAGTTCCGGTGGCACCATGCAGGACGAGCGGGTTGTAAAGCTTGCCTGGGTTTTCAATAACGGAAATCGCCGTCGCGTGTGCAAAACGGTTGACGGACATGATCATATTCTCCAACGTGTACGTGGGCACCAACGGCACCTCTAACGGCCAATTGTGCTTTTTTAACTCCGAGAGGGGAATTTCAATAGAGTGGTCTATAGCCCGGTTTTTTGCAAACAGGGGATTGCCCGAAGCTGGGGTCACGGCTGGAGTGACGGCCGGTTTCGGCAATACCGGTTTTTGCGGGGTAGCCGGAGCGGGCGCATGCGGCGCCACAGGCGCCTTGGGGGCCGCGGGAACAGGGGGGACGGACGCTTCCGGTGCCGGCGGCACGGGCGCGGTCTGTTCCAGTTTGCGTCTGATTCTAAAAGTGGTTTTTGGTTCTTGATTTTCTTCCATAGCAATTTCCCCCGAGTGAATGGATATTTTCTGCTTTGGTGCAGGCGGTTGGTTCGCCTCTTTCTTTTTCCCGAGTAAGCGGAGCACTGTCCGTTTGAGTTTCCCTGTTTTTTCGGCCACCGGCTTTTCGGGCGTGGCTGGTGTCGTTTGGTGGAAGGATTTTTCGTATTGGTGCTTCATCACTTCCGTATTTAAAGTTGTTTCCAAATTAAAAGTCCGCTCCAAACAATTGCCGCGCAGTGTGATTTCCGGCAAATCGTTTGAGTTGGCCGAGCCGGGCACAATCGTATTTCCCAAGGCAGTTTCCTCGGGGATAACGCCCGCCCCCTCGCGGTCTGGACCCACCGTAGGGACGGTGGTTTCTTCCGGCGCGGGCCCCAAATTAAGTGGGACTTTCTCCGGCTTTGCGGGAGTGGTGGTTTCTGCAGCGGGTTCTGCTGCTTGCACAGGCGCAGAAGCGCTCTTTTGGGCGGCTTGCTCAAATTCTTCAAAGGGGTCTAAAGCTTTTTCCATGGGTTCGTTTGTTTCAGGTTGCGTTTGGGCCGGCTGGGCGGGCAGCGGCGTGTCCGCTTTGGGCTCCGGTAAAACCGGTTTTTCGGCTGTGGGGGCTGTTTCAGCAGGAACATTTGCATGCTGCACAAAGCCCATATCCTTTTTAGCCAAGCGGTCGGTAATAGTGTTTAAATCGTCTAAATCAATAATGCATGTCTGATCCTTGATCTTCTGGTCAAAGATATTAAAGGCGTCCTGGTCGGTTTCCTCGTTATTGGCGGCAGAAATCGCCATTTTCTGCTCACGTGCGGGCGGATTTTTGACCAGCTGCTGCTTGTCTAAATCCAGGAACATATCGTATTTCGTTTCAGCGGAAAAAATATCCTCCAGCGGTACTTGTTCCTTGCCAAGCAGGGTGTCCTCCATGTCCTTAATAAGCATGTCATGGTCGTTAATAGTAATTTCGCCCGCGGCATTCGGTTCGGACACTTCCGGCGTGGCAACCGTCTGCCTTTCCACCTGCAGGGGCTCCGTTGGGGGTTCTTTTTGAGGAGCAGATTTTTCGTTTGTTGGCAAGGAACTCGCCGGGGAATCTGTTGTCCTAGAAATGGGGGAATCTTTCTCTTCTTGGGTGCCCTCTGCGTGAAACAACGGGTCGCCCAGCACACCGCCGGGCACAAACTGGTTTATCTTGCTAGTTTGTTCCACGCCTTCGGCCACTGCCGTACGGATTTTTTCCAAGGTATCTTCGTCCAAATCGGCTGGGAGTTCAAACGCATACACAAACGGTGCCACGGCCGGAGCGGGTGGCTGCACGTAGCCTGCCAACTTTTTGGCTATTAACCGTGCGTCGTGTTCCGTTCCGTCCGTGACAAGCGTATAAAGCCGGCTTTGGTTCTTGGGGTCAATCCGAGAGATGATATCCCACTGGCTAATCATTTTCCCTCTACAATTTTTACTCCGCTGCTGGCGCCGATACGGGTAGCCCCAGCGGAAACCATTGCGTCAAAATCTTCGCGCGTGCGCACGCCGCCCGAGGCTTTTACCTGCATGTGGGCGGGAATGGATTTTTTCATTAAAGCTACGTCGGCCGCCGTCGCCCCGCCGCCGGTGAACCCGGTAGAGGTTTTGACGAAGTCCGCTCCCGCTTGGGCGGAGATTTCGCACGCTTTTACTTTTTCATCATCCGTCAGCTGGGAAGTTTCAATAATCACTTTTAAGGTGTGGCCCTGGCATGCTTGGCGTACGGCTTGGATATCAGCCAGGACGGTGTCGTAATCTTTATCTTTGAGGGCGCCGATGTTGATGACCATGTCAATCTCGTCGGCGCCGTTATTCAAAGCGTCTTTGGTTTCGTAGGCCTTCACCGCGGAGGTGTTGGCACCCAGCGGAAAACCGATGACCGTGCACACTTTCACGTCGGAACCTTTTAGCAGTTGCTTGGCATAAGCCACCCAAACCGGGTTGATGCAAACGCTGCAAAAACCGTATTTGCGGGCTTCTGCGCACACACGCTCAATGTCGGCGCGTTGTGCGATAGGTTTTAAAATGGTGTGGTCAATCAGTTTTGCCAAGTTCATACGAAGCTCCTTAGTTAAAGTTAATAATGCGGGCGAATTTTTCCGCGATCAGAGACTGCCCGCCAACGAGGGCACCGTCCACGTCTTGCTTGGCCATAATTTCGTCCACGTTGGAATCCTTCACGCTGCCGCCGTATAAAATGCGGGTAGCTTCGGCAAACGCGGCGGAATAGGCTTTGGCCAAATAGGCGCGGATAGCGGCGTGCACTTCCTGCGCTTGGTCCGGCGTAGCGGTTTTGCCCGTGCCGATAGCCCAGACGGGTTCATAAGCGATGATGAGGCCTTTTAATTGTTCTTCGGTAAAATCTTTGAGGCCGTTTTTAAGCTGTCCTTCAATCACTTCCAGCGTTTTGTTGGCTTCGCGTTCGGCCAAGGTTTCGCCGACGCAGAAGATCACCGTCATGCCGTGGCGCAGGGCGGCGGCCACTTTTTTGTTCAAAATTTCGTCGCTGTCGCCAAACACGCTTCTGCGTTCGCTGTGTCCGATTAACGTGTGGGTGGCGCCGGCGTCTTTGGCCTGCACGGGGGAAACCGCGCTGGTAAAAGCGCCTTTGTCTTCCCAATGTACGTCTTGGGCAGCAATTTTAATTTCGGAGCCTTTGGCCAATTCGGCCACTTTGGCTAAAGAGGTGTAGGACGGAGCAACAATAATTTCCACATTGTTTTTGTTCCCGGCTTTGGTCAGCGCGGTGATGAGCGCGGCCGATTCCGCCAAGGTGTTGTGCATCTTCCAGTTTCCGGCGATGATAGGTGTTCTTTTGGTCATGTTTAAATCCTCTTGTTAATAAAATACAATAGAACGCTTTCCCGTCCTAAAGGCGAGAAACTTCCTATTAAATACTATCATAAAGAAAGCGAAATGAAAAGGCCCCCAAAAGCCCAAAGGGCTGTCGCCCTGGAAGGTTTTTGTCCAGGATCTCGCTGTTCTTGCCGTTATTAAACAAGTGCCGTCATGCTGAACTTGGTTCAGCATCTACCGTTTGTGCTGTCTGGTCGTTGTTATTTTGCCGTTTGTCGTTAAGCCGTCAACTTGGAAGGTTGTAGTCCAGGGTCTGTTGTTAAAAAGAGGAAGAGATGCTGGAACCCTGCGGGCCGCCACCACACTCAGCATGACGCTTTATTTTTAAGGGACCTCTTCCTTTTTGTGCCGTTTTTGGGCCGGTAAAACACAAAAGGGTTGTAATCGTTTTTTTTTTTGCTAAATTTTGCTTATGAGCAAAATTTAGCAAAAAGGAAGGAACGCATGAAAAACCTTACAGTAAGCCGTTTAGGCGGTTTATTTAAGCCGTCATACTGGAGGGCCTGGCGGCTCGCAGGGTTCCAGGGTCTCGTTGTTTATAAAAAGAGGAATACAACAGATGCTGGACGGAGACCTTCCAGCATGACCTTATCTCATAGCGGCGAGAGAACGGGGAACCAAGTCTGTGGGTTTACGCTCATTGAGCTTTTAGTTGTTGTGCTCATCATTGGCATTTTGGCGGCGATTGCCGTGCCGCAATATCAAGTGGCGGTAGCTAAAAGCCGCCTATCGGGGATGATTATGCTAGCAAATTCCATCGCTCGCGCAGAACGGGTGTATTACTTAGCCAACGGAAAATATACGGTGGACGCCGATGATTTAGATATCCAGTTGCCCGGCGATTTTACCAAGAAAAATTTACTAACTAATTACAGCAACTACGCCTCCTCTTCTATCGTAGTCCATTTATACATCAATAATGAGGGGGGTGCTCCGCGGGTGGTGGTTTACTCTACCTTGCTGCCCTCTTTCGTGTTGGTGAGCTTTGAACCCAATAAGAATTATCTTTGTGGTGTATTGCAAACCGATGCGCAGGTAGAGCTGGGCAAGAAAATTTGTGCTACTTATGGCGTTCCAAAAAAGGCGGAAGGGAGCGGCTATTTTTATTACGAACTCAAGTAATTTATCAGGCAAACAGCCCCGCGGAAACACTCCGCGGGGCTGTTTAACACAAAAAGCAATACGCCCTTAAATCCCCATTAAACAAATTTTGTATTTGTCGGCCAGCGCCACGACGTCCTCCAAGTCCAGCACCAGCGTTTTGCCCGCTTCAAAGGCCAATAGGCCAAAACCGGCTTTGTGCAAACTTTCCAGCGTGCCCTTGCCGATAACGGGCAGGTCAAAGCGGTTATCCTGGTTGGGTCTTGCCACCTTCACCACTGCGACAGATGATTTTTTCTCGGCCGATTCGCGGTACAGCTCTCCCGCACGCAGGATGCAGCGGTCCGTGCCTTCCATGCCTTCCACCGCAATCACGGCGTTTTGGCTGACCACGCACGTAAGCCCAATGTCTAGCGCGGCAATGGCTTTGGCAATTTTATAGCCAAATTCCGCCGCCTGTTGTTCCTCCGCGGTAGGTTGGCGGGCGGACAAAACACCTTTTTGCGGCATAAAATCCTCTAAAAACAGGGCGGAGTGTTCAAATTCTATCCCGTCTTTTTTAAATTCATCCATCACCCGGGAGAGAATGTTTTTGGTTTGCATATTTTTTAAGGAGGCCAAAAACTTGGCGCCGCGCAAGTCCGGCATTAAGTTAGAAAAAATGGACGTATGCTGCACCCGTCCGGCCATAATCACGCGCGTGACGCCATGCTCCTTAAAAAAGCGAATCCCTGCGCCCAGCTGTCCCAACCGAAACGATTGGAACACGCGGGCGCAGTTCTTAAAGTCGTCCTCTTTGGCGTTGCCTTTTGCACCGGCCACAAACACCTCATAACCCTTGGCCGCAGCCTTTTGGGCAATGTAAATAGGCATTTTGCCTTCGCCGGCAATAAGTCCGATTTTATTAGTCATGCTCGCTTATTTTGTGTTTGGCTGCGGCCACCCCGCGCGGGGAGGTTTTGCAGAAGTCAATCATGTGCTGCACTTCCCGGCAAGGATGCGTGGCTTCCAGTTCCGCCACAGCATCCTGCAAGCGTTTGCCGCTTCTGAATAAAAACTTGTAGGCGCGTTTAATTTCCATAATGGTTTCGCGCGTAAGCCCGCCGCGGCGCATGCCCACCAGGTTTAAGCCCACCAGGCGTGCCCGTTCTCCCTGTGCAATACAGTAGGGGGGCACATCCAGCGGGAGCATCGCTCCGCCGGAAAGCATAGCCATGGTGCCCACGCGCACAAATTGGTGAATGCCTACCATGCCGGACATAACCACCCGGTCCTCCACTACTACGTGCCCCGCAATGCCGGTGCTGTTGGCCACGATGATGTGGTCCCCCAGCTGACAGTCGTGCGCCACGTGGGAGTTTGCCATCAGCAGACAGTAGTTGCCGATTTTGGTGGGAACGTCCAGCTTCGTGGAGCGGTGAATGGTAACGCACTCGCGGATTTGGTTGCCATCGCCCATGGTCACACGGGTCGGCTCGTCCTTGTAAGACAAATCCTGCGGTTTCACGCCGATAAAGGCACTGGCGATGATATCGTTTCCGTCGCCCATGGTGGTGTTCTCAATCACGCAGAACGGGCCGATTTTGTTGTTCTTGCCGATTTCCACATTCGCTCCGATAACGGTATACGGGCCGATATGGGTGGACGGATCAATTTTAGCGGTAGGGTCAATAATGGCCGTGGGATGAATGTTAGACATGGGAAGTTGCTCCTAAAATAAAGTTCAAGGTGGCCTGCGCGCACAATTTGCCGTTTACGTAGGCCTCTGCATAAATTTTGGAAATCCGGCCCAAACGCAGGATTTCAATCGGCATTTCCAGGGTGTCCCCGGGCTGCACCATACCGCGGAATTTAGCTTCTTCAATGCTCAAAAACAGCGGCAGTCCGCCCATGCCTTGGGTGACGCGGCTCATAATTGCCCCGCCAAACGCTTGGGACATGCTTTCCACTATCAGCACGCCTGGCATTACCGGGCGGCCCGGAAAGTGACCCTTAAAATAGTATTCGTCGGCCTTTACATGGCGTACGCCAATGTATTTTTTGCCGTCTTCCAGCACGCGAACCTCGTCCACTAACAGGAACGGGTCGCGGTGGGGGATATTTTTTTCAATGGTTTCCCGGTTATAGGTCTCCACTACGGGTAGCGAGAAAAAATCCTTTAAACTCGCGGATTTTGCACTCATTTATCCTCCGAATTAGCCAAGAGAATCTTGGCAAAAATGACATTATGTTTGTGGCCGCCGCAGGTGCAGGTGATTTTTAACGGCGGCAGTTTGCGCCCGGTGAGGCTTAAATCGCCCACCAAGTCCAAAATTTTATGACGCACCAGCTCGTCCGGGTAGCGCAGTTCGTTGATAAACTTATCCTTGCCGACGATTACGGCATTTTCTAAGTTCCCGCCCTTGGCTAACCCGTGCGCCTTTAAAAAGGCCAGTTCTTCTTCAAAACCAAAGGTGCGCGCGCGGGAGATTTCCTTTTGGTAATTTTTCGGCGTAAATTCCAGCGTAAATTCCTGGTGGCTGACAAGCGGGTGTTTGTGCAAAAACACAAAGGTAAACGTCAGCTTATCTGCAGGTTCGGCTGAATAGGAAATGTTGCCGCTGGTATAGGTGATTTTGTGTTTAATCACCAGTGGTTTCTGTTCGGTGGCCAGTTCCTTTAAGCCGGCCTTTAGCAAAGCGTCCACGTACACGTCGCTCGCACCGTCCGTCACGGGCGGCTCGGGCCCGTCCATTTCCACGGCCACATCGGTAATTCCCAGCGCGTGCAGGGCAGACAACGCGTGTTCCACCGTGCAGACTTCGGCCGTCTCATTTTTTAGGTTTGTGCCGCGCAGCGTGGAGCCGACATTTTTGGCCAAGGCCTCAATGGGTTTTGCGCCCGGAATGTCCGTACGCAAAAACGTAATGCCGTTTTCGGCAGGTTTAAAGGTCATCGTGGCGGGTACGCCCGTATGCAAACCAATGCCGCTGACCACGGCGGGAGAGGCGATCGTTTTTCTCATAATTAAAATCCTAGCACCTTTTTAATTTTTCCCCAAGTGGAAAGTTTTTTAGTTTCTTCCAGTTGTTTTTTAAGGGAGCGGAATTCTTTATGCATTTCCGGTAGTTTGCGCAAAATGGCCTGGAGTTTAAAGGCCTCGCGCTGCGGCATGGCCGGATAACCAAAATAGGTTTGCCCGGCGGGAATGGAACTCATCACGCCCGATTGGGCGCCCACTTGGGCCCGGTCGCCAATGGTCATATGTCCGGCTAGTCCCACTTGCCCGGCCAAAATAACACCGTTGCCAATTTCCGTTGTGCCCGCTACACCTACCTGCGCACACATAATGGAACTCATGCCCACATGCACATTGTGCCCCACCTGCACCAGGTTGTCAATTTTGGTATTGTCTCCAATCACCGTGCTGGAAATTTTGGCGCGGTCAATACAGGTGTTGGACTGGATTTCCACATCGTTGCCCAGCACCACATTGCCGATTTGCGGGATTTTTTGGTGGCGGCCGTCATGGAAGCTAAAGCCAAAACCGTCCGAGCCGATCTTCGCCCCTGCCTGTAAAATGACGTAATCTTTCAGTACGCATTCCTCGCGGATGACCACCTGCGGATAAATGTAACAATTCTTGCCGATAACCACATCCTTGCCGATATAGCACTGCGGAAAGATAACGGTGTTGTCCCCAATTTGGGCGCCGTCTTCCACCACGGTGTAAGCACCCACGGACACGTTGTCCCCTAATTTAGCCGACTGGCTGATCACGGCCGTAGGGTGAATGCCCGGCGTATGTTTTTGGTGTTGGGCGTCCACATATTTCATTAACAGGATGAAGGCCCATTCCGGGTTTTTGGCGTACAGTAAAGCTCCGTTGAAGGGGAGTTTTTTGTCTTTGGCACTTTCGGGCACCAGGAGGGCGGATGCCTTTAAATCTTTTAGCATTTCCGCTTTTTCCAAAGAAGTTAAATAACACAGGCCGCCTTCGTGCGCATCCTCCAGCGAGCACAGAGCGGTGATAGGCTGGTCCTGCAGGGTGGGGGCTTCGCTCCCGGTGATTTGGGCCACTTGGGCCACAGTCAGGTTAAGTTTCATGGTCTCAAACCTCTACTTTCCGCGTTTGCGGTATTTTTTGGCTTTTTTAAGCCGGTTGATGAAATCGTTCGTTACGTTGACCGGCTTGTCGCCATATAGCACTTCGTCTTTGCGTACGATTGCGCCGATGTTCCGTTTTCTGGCGAACGACTTAATTTCCGTATAAATATCCTTCAAAATGGCGTTTACTTCCTGTTTTTCCAGCTTTAAAATTTCCTCACGCGTGGCATATTTATAATTATCAATAAAAAAGCTGCGTTCCGCAATAATTTTTTTATTGGCGGCAATGCGTGCCGTAATATCATCCAGCTGTGCGGGCGTATTTAATGGGCTTGTGGATAAAATCTCCGCGCCCGAAAACGTCAGCCGGTTTAACAAATTGCCCAAGGTGAGCGAATCCGCGCTCTCCTGTATTTTGGGTGCCAGCTCCTGCGGTTCCACCACAATGCGCTCGTAAAACGGCTTGAGCGTTTTTACCTGCGCGGACAAGCGTTTGTTTTCCGCGGTAAGCAGCTGGATGAGTTCCTTGGCACCGAAGACCTCATTTTCCTTAGACAAAATCTTCAGGCGGATTTGCTCCTTTACCGCCACCGTGCGGGGATGTTCGTTAAAAGCTTCATCAATATCAATAAATGCCACCGTCAGACACTTTTGCGCAGGTTGTGGTGCCGGTTCCTCCTCGGCTTGCTCATCCGTTCCCAACGGTGCCACCCGGTCGGCGGCGGCTGCCATTTGCTCGGCCGTCAAATTGGGTGCCGCTGGCGTTTCCGTTGCGGTGTGCGTTTCGGCTTGGGTAAAAGCCAGGGCCTTGGTTTCTTCGGGCAGGACAATTTTATCCGCGGCGGATGTGTCTGTTGCGGCGTTTTTGGCCAAAATGGCAGCGACGGCGGAGGCTTCCTGTTCGGTCAGTTGTTCCGTTTCCGCCGTTGCCTGGGCGTAAAGTCCTGTAGCGCACGCCAAAATCGTTAAAAGTAGTCCTGCCTTTTGCATATCCCTCCTACATCATGTTGGATATATTGAAGTAGAAGTGGGAACGGTCTTCGTTGCTGCGGTGGTTCAACCCGTAGCCCCAGTCAATGCGAATCGGTAGCGAAGGCGTGGTAAAGCGTAAGCCGACGCCCACCCCCGCTTTGAACTGGTTTTCGTCCGGTCCGAGCGAAAATTCCAAATCGTTAAATTTATTCCACGAGTTGCCCAAATCAAAGAAGAAGGCCAACTGTGCCATATTTCTGCGTCCTTCGCGTGCCAGCGGGAAACGCAGTTCGGCATTCATCACATAATACATGTCTCCGCCGTAGAGTGGGCCGACTTCTCCGGCGCGTTCATAACCGCGAATGGTATCCGCGCCGCCTAAAAAGAATTTTTCGTAGGGCGGCACTTCCGCGGTGCGCCCATAGGCCTGCACGGAGGCGAATTTGTTGGAAAGCACAAACACCACCGGGTAGTTCCCGCCGACGTTAAACACCGTATAATTGAAAATGGAGCGGGCGTTTAAGTACCACAAATCCAAGTCACCCCCAATCGGTCCGCCGGCCAGCGCCAGCCCCAAGGAGTTGCGCCACCCCTGGGTGGGGTCCCACATGTTGTCGCGCGTATCAATTGCAAAGTCCGCGCTGAGGGTGGACAGGTTGGTTTTGCCCTTTTCCAAGTAGTTCTTATCGCCGGGGTTGGCGGCGGGCGGCTGGAATTGCGCATCAATGTCGTAAATGTCAATGTTTTCAAACGAATAACCGAAGGATAACTGGTAAATATCGTCGTTGAAGCGCGGTCCCACTTTTACGCGTCCGCCGATGCGTTTTTCGGTATACGCTTGGTTTTCCGTAGAAAAGGAGCGGTAGCGGCGGGTGTTGAACAAATCCACGCCCAAGGAGGTCGGTTTGTCGTAAATCCACGGGGTAGACCAGCTGACCGTATAATCCAAAATTTCTTTCCCGAACATGGTGCGTAAAGAAAGGCGCTGTGCGCGGCCAAACAAGTTGAGGTGGTTGATAGAGAGCTCCCCGTACAAGCCGTCCATAGAGCTCATCGCAAGCCCTGCCGTAAACATGCCCGGGCGTCCTTCCACGACGTTAAAATCCAGGTCTACCTTTTGCGGGTCTGCCGTGGGTTGTAGGTCCACCTGCACGTCATTGATAAAGCCCAAATTCATAATTTTGGTTTGGCTGCGTTTAATTTTGGCGTTGTCGTACAAATCGCCGGGGTGAATGGAAAGTTCCCGCGTAAAAACGTATTTTTTAGTTTTATCGTATCCGGTCACATCCACATGGTCAATGTAAAAAATGTGGCCTTCGGCAATGTCAAAGGTCAAATTGAGTTGGCCGTTTTCAATTTTTTTGACGGGCGTCACGCGGGCCTGCAGGTATCCTTTGTCTGCATATTGTTCCTGAATGGCGGAAATGGTGTCGTCAAAATCCTTTTGGTTATACAAATGCCCCTCGCGGAAGAAGACCTGCTTTTGCAGTTCCTGCGGGGTGAATACATTGTTGCCTTCAAACTCCACCGTGCCGAAATCCACCTTTTCGCCTTCCGTCACGTCGTAGGTAATGGAGGCTTCCGTTTTTTGCTCGTTAAAAGTTACTTGGGGAGCGGATAGGGCAAATTCACTGTATCCTTTGTTGCGGCCGTAGAGCATCATTTTTACCCAATCGCGCTGCAGATTTTGCGGTTTAAATACTTTCCCGGGGCGGTTGGAGGATTTCTTTAAAATTTTAGCTGCCGGGAGTTCGGTGGCGCCGTCCAAGGTCACCTGGTGCACGCGTACGCGTTCCCCTTCTTGAATGATTAGTTTTACGTTTACCGTGCCCAATTTTTCATCTTTCGTGATTTCGTACGAAACCTGCGCATTGATGTATCCCTTCTCGGCGTATTTGGCCTTAATGCGGTCCATATCTGCCTGAAGTTTGGCTTCGTTAAACGGGTCTTTTAGCTTAAGCGTCATGGCTTGGGTGATGGCGCCCTTGCCCAGGTGCTTGCGCCCTTGGTAAGTCAAGCGGTCAAAAATCGGTTTTTCGGTAACGAGATAAGTCAGCCGGTGGCAAGGGTAGGTTTCCGTGCCGTCTTTTTCTTTGCGGGACCCTTCCATGGGGGAAATGTCAATTTCCACCCGGTCAAAGTTCCCCAGGGCGGAAATATCACGCACATCGTCCGAAACGGAAATGCGTTCGTAGAGTTCGCCTTTTTTGGAATGAGCCGCTTTGGTAACGGTTTTTTTACGGATATTTTTTAATCCGTCTACGGAAATATGGCAAATCATCCACGGACCGTTGGGGTCCATTTCCAACTGGGTCGTTTCTTCCGCGCGCGCGTACGGAACGGCCAGTAAAGCAACCAACACCACCAGGACGAAACGTTTAAGCAAAGTGTTTTCTCCCATTTTAATAAAAAAGCCCGCACTATAGGATAAGCACGGGCTTTCGTTCCAAAAAAGTTTACTTATTTGGCAGGTCTTTTGGCCAAACCGCTTTTGATGCAGCCAGTGCAAACATACGCAGTCTGGGTTTTGCCTTCCAAGACTACTTTCTGCTTCTGGAGGTTCGGTTTAAAAGATCTTTTCGTTCTCATATTAGAGTGGCTGTAAGAGCCGCCGGACACCGGGGCTTTGCCGCACACTGCACATTTATACGCCATAGGTTTCCTTCCTTGTACTAAGTTAAATTTGGTTCTTATATTCTAGTAAATAAAGTCCGTTCTGTCCAGTCTTATGCTTCTTTCGGCGGGAAAATTTTGCTGGCCAGCACAGATATTGCCAAAATTCCCACAATCACACTTAAAGACGCCACAATCGGAATCGGGAAATAGTGTGACAAGAGCATTTTGGCTCCTACAAAGAATAAAATTACCGAAATGCCGTACTTTAAGTACGGGAACTTGCCTGCCATGCCCGAAAGCAGGAAGTATAACGAGCGCAGCCCGATAATGGCAAAGATGTTGGACGAGTAGACCAAAAATGTATCCTGTGTGATAGAGAGGACGGCGGGAATGGAGTCCACTGCAAAAATCAAGTCCGACATTTCAATCACCAGCACTGCCGCAAACAGCGGTGTGGCCAGCCATTTGTCCTTCTCGCGCACAAAGAAATTTTCCCCATGATAATCGGTTTTAATGGGCATAAATTTTTTGAGCAGTTTTAAAATGAAAGACTGGCTGGGATCAAAATCATCTTCTTCCTTTTGCAGCAGCATTTTAAGCGCGGTGAAAATGAGCAGTGCCCCAAAGACATAAATCGTCCACGAGAACATGGAGATAAGCTGCACACCCAGAAAAATGAACATAAACCGCATCACTACCGCGCCTAAAATGCCCCACAGCAGGGCCTTGGGCTGTAAATCGTGCGGAATGGCAAAATAGCCGAAGATGAGGATAAACACAAACATATTATCCACGGAAAGCGAATACTCCAGCACATACCCGGTGTAAAATTCCAGTGCATGGCGCGGTCCTTCCACCAGCCAAATAGCTCCGCCAAAGAGTGCCGCCAGCGTCACCCAGGCACAGACCATTAGCCCTGCCTCTTTAATACTCACATGTCCGTGGTGTTTGTTCAGCACGGCCAAATCCACAAACAAGGCCGTTATGACCACGGCCCAAAAAGCCGCCCACATAGCGATGGATACGGTAGTTGTCACAGGTTCCATAAATATAAATTGCCCCAAGCAAGAATAATAAAAATTATAGCAATTTGCGGGGAGTCGCGGGTGTGTTTGAAAAATGGGCAGGCAAAGCAGTTTGCCTGCTTTCTCGGCCAAAACAAAAAATCCGCCTAAAAGGCGGATTATAATAAGCCGAGAATGGGGTCCCCTGCGGTCATTTTACTGACGTAAAATGCCTCCGGGCCGGCCCTCGCGGTTTTTGCCTTGCACACCGTGGAACTGTTATGTGTGCAAACAAAAACATCGCTCCGGGCTTCTCCTCCCAGCGCAGGCAAAGTAGTTTGCCTGCTTTCTCGGCATAAAACAAAAAATCCGCCTAAAAGGCGGATTATAATAAGCCGAGAATGGGAGTCGAACCCACAACCTACGGTTTACAAAACCGTTGCTCTGCCAGTTGAGCTATCTCGGCAAAAAATGCTTATATGTATATTATCATTTTTTGAACGGGTTGTCTGCTGCAGCAACTCACGGAGGAGATATGCGAAGGGGCCTTTTTTGCCTGGGGTTGGTTTTATTTGGTGCCGGGCAAGCCTTGGCAGTTGAAAATTGCGTGGCCGCGCAAGAGCGCCCGCTCCAGTTAATGTCGGCGGAACTCAAACGCGAGTTTAAAGCACTCAAAAAACAAAAACCGCCGGTTTATTATATGGTCTATGGGTACTTGGAGGGCACGGGATTTGCCTTGCGGGTGGCGGACGGCGGCGTGTTGGACCGGGCTATTTATCCGGTGGATGATTTTGATGTGCAAATTCGTGTGGGCAGCCCGGCGCTAGATAATACGCGTAAACTCAAAAATGGTAGTAACGATTATTCTTCCGTGTCGGGTATTGTCCCCGTAATTGAGGGGGACGGAAAAGCTTTTACCACGGCCATTTGGCGGCTGACGCAGCGGGCTGTCAAACGCGTCCAGCAGGATTATGGACGTGTGCAGGCCGATGTGCAAACAGCTTCCCGCCGCATGGATGATTCCCCTGATTTTGTGCTTCCCCCGCAAGTTTCCTTCTGCCGCACGCAGCAAGCGCCGTCCGTTGATTTGGACCAGGTGGAGCGTTTGCTGGTGAAGGTCTCCCGCTTGGTACAGGAAAGTCCGGTTGTGTTGAATGCGGATTTTGATTTTACAGGCAGCTTTGGCCATCGCTATTTTGCCGATTCGCAGGGAACACGCTTAAAAACGCCCTGGATTCGCTTTCGGCTGCTCTATTCGCTAATGGGCAAAACGGCGGACGGATTAGAAATTTCCCGCACCAATACCTATGATATGCTGGACGGGAAAGATCTTCCTTCTGAGGAACAGTTGACGGCAGACATTCGGCAGTCGTTAACCGAGCTAGAATTGCTCTCTCGTGCCCCACTTGCCGACCCGCTGACGGTTCCCACCATTTTAAAGAACCGGGCCATGGGCGTTTTTGTGCACGAAGTGCTAGGCCACCGTATGGAAGGCCACCGCCAAAAGGAAGACTCCTTTGGGCGCACCTTTACCTCTAAAATCGGTCAGCAGGTTACCGCGCCTTTTATTAGCATAGTGGATGACGCGACCTTGCCCTCTTTTAAGGGCATTCCCCTGCGTGGATTTTATGAATACGACGACGAAGGCGTCAAGGTCCGCCCCGTAACACTGGTGGAAAATGGCGTACTCAAAGAATTTCTGATGTCCTCTAGTCCAATCAAGGGCTTTCCCTCCTCAAACGGTCACGGTCGCCGCGAGATCGCCCAGCGTGCGGTGGCGCGTATGGGCAACACGCGGGTGATGGCCAGCGAAACCGTTCCATACGAAACGCTGGAAAAGATGCTGGTGGAGGAAATTAATCGCCAGGGCAAGCCGTACGGGCTGATTGTGGAGGACCTCTCCGGCGGGTTTACCATGACGGACACAGGTCTCCCGCAGGTGTTTAAGTTGGAGCCCAAACTGGTCTACCGCGTTTATCCGGACGGTAAAAAAGAAATCATTCGCGGGGCGGACTTGGTGGGAACCCCGCTTGTCAGTTTTGCACAAATTTTAGCTGCATCCGATGATTACGCCGTCTTTAACGGTTCCTGTGGCGCGGAATCGGGCTGGGTGCCCGTTTCCGCCATTGCACCCAGTGTGTTGTTTAAAACCCTGGAGTTTGAACATACGGCCAAAAGTGCGGTCAAGCCGCCCGTGCTTCCGCCTCCTGCCGCAACGGGGAAAGGAGATAAAAAATGAGAAAATTTTTAACGTTACTCTGCTTATGCGCGCTTTGGGTTCCCGCCGTGGCTGGCAAAACAGCCTCTGCCTTACCGGACAACATTTATTTCCGGGCCATGCAAGACGAAATGACCCGCACGCTTAAAAAATTACGTTCCAAAGGCTCTCCCACTCCTTACTACTTGGCCTACAAGCTGATTAAATCTACCCAAATTTCTTGGAGGGCCTCTTTGGGGGAAAGCTATGCCTCTGCCAACCTCCCAGATACGCAGCTGGGGGCCCTTGTATTGCTTGGGGTAGGATCAGATAAAAATGACCAGTTCGGTTTTGATAACAATCGCTATTATTACCAGCCTATGCAGGCGCAAAATGTAGCGGACAGCTATGACGGCATTCGCCGGACGCTGTGGCAACTCACGGATGCAGAATACCTGATATCATCGGATTCTTATGCAAAAAAGCAGGCTTATAAACGGCAGAAAAACTTGCCGGATAACTTGCCTGATGTCACGCCTGCTCCGCAGGGAACCGACTTTGAAGCTCTCTCGGAATTTCCTTCCCCCAACGCAGAAAAATGGATGTCCGCACTCAAAGAACTTTCTGCCAAGGGGAAAGGAATTGCTTGGCTGGAGAATTTCGCCTTGTCTTTTAGCCTACAGCAAGAAGATTCTTTTTATCTCAACAGCTTGGGGGGTGCCTACCAAGTTCCGTTCACCAAGGCAACCGTCATGTGGTATGCCCAATTTCGCAACCAACAGGGGTACATACAGCGGGTATCCACCAATCTTACTTTGCCTAATTTCCTCACTCCGGACGAAGAAGTATTGGCGCAAAAAACAGACCTGTTTTTAAAAGAAATTTTTCTTCGCTACCAGGCGTACAAGGCGGAACCTTATTTGGGCCCGATACTGTTGCGTCCGGCTGCTGCGGCCCGCTTTTTAAAAGGAAATTTTGTATGGCAGGTGCAAAATGTAAAGCCCTTGCTTTCAGATAAGTACGACAATGATGCCAGTGCCGGGTCCTTTCGCAACAAAAAAGGCCTGCGCGTAATTTCCAATGTGGTGGATATGATAGAGGACCCGTTGGCCCGTTCCTACGAAGGCAAGCCCTTGGTTTATGTCCCCATTGACGACGAAGGCGTCCCGTCCCAAAAATTGGCGCTTACCGCCCGCGGGCAGCTGCGCGAATTACCGCTTTCCCGCCGCCCGGTCAACAAAGGGCAAATCAGCAACGGACACGCCCGTTTATCTGCCTACACGTATCCGCGCGAAAGCTTGACGAACGTATTTGTGCAGCCCAAGGAGACCCTTGCGCTAGAAGCTCTGGAGCAAAAGTTTGTGACTTTGTGCCGCGAGTGGGACCTGGCGTATTGCTACGAAGTGGATTCCTTTGAAAACCAAGATGGCACACTTACCAACCGGGCCTGGCGTGTATATGCCCAAGACGGACGGAAAGAACCGGTGTTTGGGCTGGAGTTGCAGTCTCTTTCCGAGCGTTCCCTGCGGGACATTGTAGCCGCTGGCGGAAACACAGAGGTAACGTACGAGGGCGACCCGTTGCGCCGCTTTACCGTCATTACACCTTCTTTACTCTTGCAGGAAGCGGAAGGCGTTCCCAGCGATGCCAAGCCGGATAAACCTCCTTTTGTCACCAAACCTAACTGATAAAAATCCCCCCTGTTCGTGGTGAACAGGGGGGATTTTAAAACCTTATTTGGCGTTTTGTTTTAAGAGTGCTTCCGCTACACGCCCGGTAAAAGAATCTTTATTCCCGTCCGATACTGCCGTGATAAGTTGTCTGCTTTTTTTGATATTTCCCAGCCGGTATTCGTCCATGGCTTGGAGAAACAGCGCCAGCTGGCTGTTGGTGTCTAGCCGTGCAATTTGTTGGGCCGTTTGACGGGAAGCCTCATAGGCTCCCGCTTCGTAAAGCCATAAGGCCTTGTGCGCCAGCAAATCGGTGCGTTCAGGGGCCAGTAAAAGCGCGGCCTCTATGTTTTTAAGCGCTTCCTGCGGGCGTCCTAACCCGCGGGCCGCTTTGGCGCTGAGGAGCCAAAAATCGGGCGAATTCGGTTCCTCGGTCAAGGCCATGGTAATGTTTACAAAAGCATCCTGATAGTTGCGCTGACGCAAAAAGGTGTTGGCGTAACGCGCGCGATATTTGGGTTCGGCCGAAGGATTGAGTGCAAAGAATTTGTCGTAAAACAAACGCGCCTTGGAATAAAATCCCATGGTTGTATAATTTTCCGCCTGTCCGGCCAGCGCTTCCAAATTGTCCGGTTCCTCGGTCAACGCACGGTCGTACAGTTCAATGGAGCGTTCGGTCAGATTTGTCCGCTGGTACAAGCTGGCGGCCGAAAGCAGCAAGGGAATGTTTTTCGGGTGGAACTCCAGCGCTTCCAAATACACGTCCAGCGCCTTGCTTAAATTGCCCAGCTGTTCGTAACTCATCCCCAGAAGGCGGTAAGCGCGCGCTTCGCGCCGTTTGACGTTTTTTGTTTTATAGATGTACTCCGAAAGCTTGGTAATGGCCTGGTGATACTTCCCGCTGGCGTACAAATCACGCGCTTGGGTATAATCCTGGCGGTCTCCGCGCGGGGCTAGGCCAAACAGACCTGTCTGTGCGGTGGAACATCCGCCCGCCAGCAGGCCACAACAAATCAGCACACACAGCTCACGGTTTAAGTACATAAGGCAATGCAAACAGCAGGAGATCCTCCTGCAGTTCCCCCAAGTGGCGGGAGGCCTCGTGGATGCCCACTTCTCCCGCTTTATGTAATTTATCCAACTCCAAGGTGCCTGTATCCAACACGCGGTTGGTCAGCACAAAATTAGCCTTCTTGGCCGATTCCTCAATCATCGCCACGCCGCGCACATCTCCTACGCGCAGTAAGTAGGCCGCAATGGATTGTGGCGTGGTGGAATAAAAATCCGGCGGAGTAACCGAGGCAATGATATAATCGGCACCCATTTCACGTACGGTTTCCACGGGCAGGTAGTCCACCACGGCCCCATCCACCAGTGCGCGGTGGCGGTATTGCACCGGTTCAAACACGCCGGGCAGGTTCATGCTGGCCCGCACGGCAATAGCCAGTGGCCCGGAGTTAAACAGCACCCGTTCTCCCGTCTTAATATCCATGGCCGCACAAGAGAAGGGAATCTTCATTTCTTCAAAACGCATATCGCCGATTTGACTGTGTAAAAAGGTAACTAAATTGGCGGAAGTGGGCAGGCGTTTGGCTACCAAAAACCGCAGAAGGCCCATGACGTTAAAGTCCGGCGTAATTTTATCCAGCGTCATGTGTTCGCTGATTTCCCACAGTTTTTCGGTGGGAAGCCCGGCCGCATACAGGGAGCCTACCACAGACCCCATGGACGTGCCGGACATAAAATCAATGGGCACTCCGGCGTTGTCAAAGGCTTCCAAAATGCCTACATGGGCAAACCCGCGCACTCCGCCCGCGGAAAGAGCCACCCCCACTTTGGGGCGTTCCTGTTTGGGGAGCGCGGTAAATTTTTCCCATAAAAAATCCCGCAGGATCTCATCCTCCGTCTGCACCTGCAAACAGGAGGCGCTAAGCGGCAGAATCAGCGGGAGCAGCGCGGCCAGCAGGCCGCTTAGCAAATGTTTCATTGTAAATCCTGGCCGATGGCCCATTCCAGTTCCGCCTTGGCGGTGTGGTTTTGTTTCAGTGCGTTTAAATATCCTTGTGCCGTTTCCAAAAAGGCTTTTAAAGCTTCCAGCGATTCTACCGGGCGCGGGGAGGGGGCTTGTTTGATCAGTTGAGCCAGGGTGTGGTAAGCCTCTTGGCGGTCCAGCACTTCTTCTTGCCAAAAGCGCATATTTTCAAAATTTTCCGCCACTTCTACGTGGATTTTGTCCTCAATAGCAGCTCTGCGCAGGGTGCTTTTTTGCTGTTCCGCCTTTTTTTGAGCAATCTGTTCGGAAAAATTGTACGGCAGTGGCAGCCGCACCGCTAGGGAGACTTGTTTGTTTACGTCGTCCAAGTCGTCGGCTCCCAGGCGTTCGTAAGAGGCATTCAGGATAATATCCGGGTAGCGTTTGGATAGGGCCAGATCAATGGCGATGTTGTCCGCCTCCAAGGCGTAAATGGCGGATTTTAATTCGGGTCTAAATTCCATGGCCCACAGGTTTAAGTGCGGCAAGTCCCAATCGGTTTTAAGGGGAGAAAAGTCGCCCGTAATGGTAATGGGAGCATTAAGCTCTTTGTTCAGGCTTACCAGCATGTGAAGGCGCGCCTTGTTAAGCTCGCTCTGCGCCTGGTGGTGGGCGCTTTTGAGTTGGGCCAGCAAGGCTTGCTGGCGGATTTGGTTCCACACGTCGGATGGTTTGCGCTTGGCAAAGGTCTCGGCCTGCGTAAGCACCTCTTGTGTGAGCTGTGCATTATGTTGGGCATAAAGCAGCGCCGCAAAGGCCTTTTTAATATCCAGCACTACGGCATTTTTGATGGTTTCGTAGCGGCTCTGGGCCTGCTTTAAATTGGCCCGTGCCATTTTAAGCGTGCCGCTGATACGTCCGCCGGAGTACAAGTATTGGGTGGCGGTAATGCCTACCCCGTAAAACTGGTCCTTGTCGCCGTAAAAGCCGTTGCCCATAATAAAGCGGTTGGCTACGGCGTCCGGCAGTACCAGCGGATAATCCAAATCGTACCAGGTACCGGTGCCCTGCAACGAGAATTGCGGCAGGTAGCGGAATTTAGCCTCGCTCACTTTTTGTTCGGCAATGATAATCTCTTGTTTGGCGGTTAAGAACTGCGAGTTGTTTTCCAGTCCCAGCCGGATGGCGTTTTCCAAGGTAAGATTGTCGTTAATTAAGCTGGAAAACTTAAGTCCGTATTCTTTCTGTGCAAAAGCAGACTGCACACAAACGAGCCCTAGTAAAAGTGCCAAAATCTTCTTCATTTTTCCCCCGTTACGGCAGTTTATTTTTTCTTTATTTCCGCTTCTACGCGGTCCATCATTTTATTAAATTCATCCTGCAGTTCCGTCAGCTGGTCACCTTGGCGCAAGTGTACGCGCTGGGAGAAATCTCCCTTGGCAATGGCTTTGCAGGTTTGTTCAAAACGGTAAACGGGGCCGGCCATTTTGTGGGAAAGAATGGCCGAAATGAGCACCACAAACAGCAAATAAATGGCTATTTTGTAAAAAAAGCTGGCCGCAATGGGGATAAACTGGTCATAAATGGGCTGCACCAACACGGGGTATTGGTCAAACAAGTCATTCAGCGTGGCCGTCAGCTCAAACGTCATAATGGCCAGGCCGCACAACACGCTCAAAATAATCAGCGCCATATAGCGCAGCTGAAGCTTTTTTTTAATAAAAATCGTTCTTCTTTGGAACGGTTGTTTGGGGGTGTTGGCTTCCATAAATTTCCCTTAAAAATTGGTTACGTAGCGGATTTGCAGCACGCGTTCGCTTTCGTCTCCGCGGCCGATACGCCGCACCATGCCGTCCAAGGCCAAGGAGGGGTGTAAGTAGAACCGCGCCCCCAAGTTCAAGCGGGAGTCACGCATGTTGCGGATATTATCCCACTCTGCAAGCAGGCTCACTTTCTCGGCCAGCGTATAGTACGCGCCGGTGAACCAATGCAGCTCATCCCAGTCAAAGTCGGAAAAGTTCAACCCCGCCGTGGCGTGTAACCCCGGCACAATAATTTCGCGAGACAGCGTCAGATATCCGCCCTTGCGGTCGTCTAAATAATGCTTGGTGTTGGCGTATTCGCGCTGTTCATTAAAACCGTATCCGTAGCGTCTGCCGTCGTAGCCGATAGCAATGGCGGGCAGGTATAAATCCCCGTCGTAAATTTTCCATTTGGCTTGAAAGTCCGGGTCCAGCACACGCACCGAGTCGGAAGAGCCCAAAAGCTCATGTGCAGCCAGGCTCATCCCAATGTTAATGCGCGGATAGACGCCAAAATCAATGGATTCCATCACGGCTCCGTTGCCATAAGCGCGGGTTAAAAACGAGGCTTGGTAGCGGTCAAAGGTCTCGGCGGTGGGAACGTCTAAAATCTGTGTTTCCAGGCTAATGGGATCGCCCTGCGCGGCCTGCAGTGCCAGGGGGAAGCAAAAACAAAATAGTAAAACAGCCAAACGGGTCATTTTTGTCATAAGTTCATCCTTGTTTTATAAGAAAGTTCGTACATCCTTTACTTCGGGTTGCGTAATATGGCGCACGTTGTGCAGGTAAACGCCTTCGCGTGCGGGCATAAAATCGTTTCTATCCCGCGGAAATTCCACATCCACAATACCCTTTTCCAGGCGTGCCGTGTTGCTGACGACGGCCTTGTGCCAGCGGTCCGTTTTGTCCTGGTTGTACGGGTCGGACGGGTTCCAAAAGTTGCGCAGCACCACGGCGCCCTTGGGCAGCGGCTCCGCCCCCACGGGTTCTGTTTTCAGCAGTACGTCCGTTGTCCACGCCACTTTATTTTTGCACGGTCCGTTGATGAAGGTCACCTTGTAGCGCGGGTCGTCGTTGGACGGGCGCTTGTTCAAATTGGCCAGGGAGTAAGTGGCATAGGGCTTGCCTTCGTTCAAGCACGCGGCAAACACATGGGTGCGCAGTAAGCGCTCGTAATCCTGTTTATCGTCAGTGCGGTTGTAGGGGGACTCTTTTTGATGATGACACCCTGCCAAGCATACAAAAGAGGAAACCAGCAGAAGAGCAAGCAGTTTTTTCATAAGCCAAACTCCTAGGTATAAGGTTGCCGCCATACGGGCGCGCGTGAAACCGATATAGAAATTATACCCGTTTTTGGAAAGAAAAGAAACCCACCCGCCTGCTTTCTCTCTTTAATAAAAATCCCCGCCTGTTTAGGCGGGGAAGAACTTTATTTATTGTGTGGTGTGTTTTTATTACGGGAAGACGGCTTTTGCTTGGCATTCCGCACCGGTTTCTTGTTATTTGTGCCGTTGGTTTTTGTCTCGGCATTTAGCGGTTGTGCAGTATGTTTCCCTGCTTTGCTGTCAGCGGCGGCTTTGATAAAGAGAGAAATTCCCTCCTTGTTGGCGTTGCGTTCGGCGTTCAGCAATACCTCTCGGCCAAAATTCATCGCGCGGATAAAGTCCTCCGTCATGGCGTGGGAACTTTGTTGCAAATCAGAGGTTAAAGATGCGCCTCCATCCTTGTTGTAAGTAAGGAACGGGTCCAAATTCTCATTTTGCATGGTTCTGCTGATCACCTGGGCATCCGCGGCGGAGGAAATGTAGAGTAGGCTGGAATTATCCGGCACTTTTTCCATGGCTATAACATTTTTCATGGCATCGCGGGTATTGCGTTGCAGCTGGGTAATTTCCTGTGCAGAATACACCAAGTAAGGCGGAGTATTTTGTTCCAGTTCTTGGGTAAGTTGCTTAATTTTTTCTGGCGTTGCGTTGTTGCCCAGTTCGGCTATTTTTTCTTGGAGAAAGCTCTGTTTTAATTGGTCAAATTTGCCCAGTGGGTCGCCCCGGTACGTTACATTGGCGGCTGAAACAATGGTTTTTAAGTCGGTATTCTGAGGCGTGTTGTTAGCCACCCAGAAACAGTTGTTGTTTCCACAGCCTTTCTGTTCTGCCATAAATTGGTAAAATTCTTGGGCGGTTTGCCGTGCTTTTTGGGTGTCTTTATCTTCTTCCTCGTCGTCTGTGGTACTTTCATCAGGTAAAGGCAGGTTCAGAAGTGTGTTTGTGTCTACTGTTCCCGCCACTACCGTCACCGGGAGTTCTTGAAAGCGGTCAAAATACTCCCGCAACAAAGGCCCCGTTCCATTAAACAAGGTTTCTTTATTTTGCTTCTTCCAAGCTTCCAGGCTTTCTTTCAGGTTGCTCCGTACAGGGCAAGTGTCACCCGTATGTGTAACCGATGGCGTTGCCTTGCCGCAAGAAGAATTCTCCTGCAACATTTTTGACACCAAATCCGTGGGCTCTTTGCCTTTGGCGTCAGAAGCAATGAGGTTATTGATTTTCCCTACAATACCGCCTCTTTGTTCCTCCAGGTAGCGTATAAGGGCATTGCGTTGGGCTTCCTGTTCTTTAGAAAGAGGCGGAGGAAAGAGATTGTCCACCATATCTTTTGATAATTTTTCCAGTCCGTTGATCGGATCCAAGAAAGAAAGGAGCGATTGGGTTTCATCCGCCTTTTGCTGAACGGACTTTTCTTCATCCGGCGTAAAATCAGGTACACGGCCGGCGATTCCCCACAAATCGGGGGTTCTGCGGGCCCCAGAAACGGCCTCGTTGCGGGAGCTGCCTAGGCCGGATGAACGGGTCAAGCGCGCGGCGGAGCCTTCCTGTTGGGCAGAACTGATACGGAGCGGAGCAGATTCCTCCCAGCCAAAGAATTCTTTAATTGGGCGGAACAGCCGGGCCAAGCGCGAGGCTGGCACTTCCTTTGTCTTTTGTGGCTGTGCCGTAGGTGTAAAGCGTGCGGTGCGCTCTTGCTTTACATAGGTATCGTACGCATTATCGTGTGCGTTAATTTCATGCATGCCGGCACTGGCGCCTTCCGGCATGGTTTGGCGGATAAGTACCCACTCGGTGCCGCTTTGCGGTTCATAGTCAAAATTGGTTGTCGTTGTAGCAGTTGGGTTGGCGGATTCTTGTTCCAAAGGAGTATTCACGGCCGCGCGGGCATCTGCCACCACAGGCCCTTCCTGCGCCACACCAAAGCGTTCTCGCACCTCTTGCGCTGTAAGCGTTTGTCCCTCTTGCGGCTTGTTGGAGGATGTCCGGCCAAAAAAGCGCGCAATACGGTTGACTAATTCCGTCAGCGGATTAGAGGTAAAAATTTGCGGAGCCGCCTTGGGAGTTTCGGGGGTTGCGGAAGAGGGGGCTTGCGTCTCTAAAAAAGGCAGGAGCAAAAATAAAACGAGCGCAAAACAAAAGAAGGCTAAGAAAATTTTTCCAAGTTTTTTCTTCATAAAAACTCCTTTTAAAATCAACAACCGCCGATCTTAGGCCGCGTTTTCACGCGCCTCCGGTCGGTTTCACCTAATAGTCTACCCGTTTGTGCGGTATTTTTCAAGGGAAATAAGACCTATTTTCGCTCTAGGCCTTATGGAACAGCCGCTTTAAAATTTCCCAGGATTTTTGGATGTGCGTCACAAAAGCATTTTTCTTTTTGGGGACGGTCTGTTGGGCGACTTCCTGTCGTTGTGGCAGCGTGTATCCGGCGGCGCGTACAAGCTCGGCCAAATAATTGGACGGCACAGAAAAATTTAAATTTTGGTTTCCCTCTCCTTTATAGCTGGAAAACGCCACCGAAACCACTTCTCCTCTGTCGTTAAACACTGGGCTGCCGCTGGAACTGGGGGAAATGGGCGCACTGATTTGGTGCCAAATAATGCCGTCAGCTTTTTTACGCACTTGGCTGATGAGCCCGGAAGAAACGGTGTTTTGCAGGCGGCGTGGGTTGCCAATGACGGTGATCGTTTGTCCGGGCAGCACTTCGTCCGAATTGCCGAGTTTTACCGTAGGCAGATTTTCCGCCTGAATTTTCAAAAGGGAGATATCTACATTGCCGGCTTGGGCGACAGGGACCGCCTCTCCCGATACCACACCGTTATTAAAGGTAACGTTTATGTAGAGGGCATCGGCGGACACGTGCCGGCTGGTGGCCAGCAGTCCGTCCGGCGTCAGCACAAAACCGGTTCCGGTAAAGGTGGAGCCGTCTTGCTTAACCACATTCACCGCCACCACGGCAGGAGCGTTTTCCTGTGCAATGCGCACATGGTCGTGCGTTTGGCACAGTGCGCACACGGGTGGTAAGCAAAACAGTGCAGCGGCCAGCAGGTTCCTCATATCTCAGATTATAGCAATAAATGGCCTCACCCGTGGCGGACGTTGAAATGAACGCGGATAAATTGTACACTTATGGATAGATGCATGTAAGGAGTAGACATTATGGAAGAAGCATTCTATGTAAGCCGCAAAAAATATGAAGCGTTAGTGAACGAACTAAAAGATTTGAAAACGTTAAAGGCCGAGCTTTCTAACGAAATTGGCGAGGCTGCCGCGCAGGGGGATTTAAAGGAGAACGCGGAATATCACGCCGCTAAAGAAAAACAGGCGGAAACCTTAATCCGCATTCAAGAGTTGGAAAGCCGCTTGCGCAACGCTCAAATTACGGACGATTTGACGGTAGACAAAAGCGAGGCCCGCATCGGCGCCACGGTGACGATTAAAGACCTGGCTGCTGACATTGAATTTACGTACACCTTGGTAGGGTCTATGGAATCCAACCCGGAAAAAGGCCTCTTGTCTGTTAAGTCTCCCTTGGCCAATGGGGTCTTGGGCAAAAAAGAAGGGGAAACCTTTGAGGCTATTTTGCCCCGCGGGCCCAAGCAATACAAGTTGGTTAAGCTGGAATATAAATAGGTTTTTACCTAATTAAAAAGCCCCCGTTACGAAACGGGGGCTTTTTAGTTGTGCAGCGTGTCTTTATTGATGCGTTTGCCGAAACTTTCTTTCAATTTGTCCCAAGGACTCTTGGAAATCGCGGCTGTAGATTCTCCAATAAAACATATTTTCCACCAGCAGTACTTCCGGGTCGTAACCTTCCAAGCGCTGGGGCATTATCTCTTTTTTGCCAATCGTCCAATTCGGCATTCTATTGTTTTTATTCACAAATTCTGCCAATTTCGCGGCGGTTTCTTGCGGGGTCCAGTAAGGTGGTTTGTTTTCAGCCACTATTTTTTTAATCCGCCCAATTTGTTCCAGCGCCGCACCGAATTCATTGACTCCATTTTCGGACAACATGATTGTCATTCTGTTCCACAGATCACTTTCCGTTGAGGAGGTAGTCAAAAAGGGAAGGTGCTCATATTGTTTTATAAAGGCGGCGAGATCGTCTGCCAACGCGCGATAGGCCTCCACCGCCGTTAACACTTGTTCATCCGTGGAAGCGGCTTTAAGGTTGGCTTCGTAAACCATATGTGCTTCCATTAAGGTGTTGAGTGCCTCCGGCACGTCCGTCGTGGTCAGTTGCTTGGCGTTCTTCAAGTCTTTTAAACGTTCCAAAAGCGGCGTTCCTTGCAAAAATGGGGCGGCAATTATTTCGCGCAGTTTAAGTGTCGGTTTGCCAGGATGCACCATTAAATAGTCCACTGTGGTCTGCGCAAAAATTTCTCCGGCGGCTGTTTCCATTACGCCACTTTCTGGGGCGGTAGGGAGATATTTAGGCGTAAGCGAGTAATATCCGGCCAAATCATGCATCAGTTCCGGGTAGTTGTGGGCGTTAAAGTCTTTAGTCAGCACTTCCCGCAGCTTTTTGTCCTTTTCGCAAAGGGCTTCAATTTGGGAAAGTAAATCTTGCTCTTCGGCAGCAGTTAGCTCCACGGTTTGGCGCGTTTCCAGCCATTCCAGCAATTTTCCTCCCTTTCGTTGTTCTGTTACAAAAGTATAGTTATTATTTAAAAGTTTCTTAGCGGTTGGAAGTGCCATGGTGGTGGCAAAAAGATGCCCTCTGTTTTCCATGGTATTTAATTCCGCTAATCTGCGCGTGGCATTTGCCCGTGCAGTCGTAAGAGAAGGCGTTTCCGGCAGTGGCGTGGTAATCTTCACTTTACCGATCGTCGGGCGGAAGATTCTTTGCCCAACCATTCGGTCAATCCTGGCAGCAGTGCGCGAGGCGGCTTCTGCAGCCAAACGGCTGGCCTCGGCCGCTCGTTCTGCGGAGCGGACGGTGCGGCTGGCAGCGCGTCCGGCGGCAGCGGATACTTCTCCGGCGCGGGAAATACCTCTTACAATCTTTCCCGGGCCTCCGGCTTGCGCCACAGCGGGAAAGAGAAAAACGGAAGACAACAAGGGTAATAGATACTGTTTCATATTTATACTATAAGAAATAATGCGGTTTGCGGAAAGAGTCTTTAGACCTAGGGGCCGCCTAGGCCTTTTGGTTCCTTTTTGTGGGCCCTAAACAAAAAAATCGGGACTCCTGTATACGGAGTCCCGATGTTAGACGGTGTATTTTTACTTATATTTCTTTAGCACTTCTTCCTTAGCAGCTGACGAGTAAACATTGTAGTCCATTTGCTGGAAGATAGAATCCTTCTGTTCCAGATCGTACACATATCCTTCGTCAATACGGTTGCCTTGGATTTGTTCGTACAGCTCGTTAAAACGCTTGACGTGGTCCTTGGTGCGTTTGGTGGAATACTCCTTGGCTGTTCCCGTGGTCATCAGGAAGGCCCAGTCGGAAGATTGCATCAGCACCAGCTCACGTGCCAACTGGTTTAGCGCTCGGCGCAGGAGACCTCCCGCGTTCGGGAACTTGTTGGCCAGCTCCATCATGCGTTCAGCGGCTTTGATCAAATGGCGGTAAATCCAGTCGTTGCCGCTGTTGAGCCACACGTCGTGGTATCCCTTGTCGCCCCACGAAGACATGGACGGCTGCACCACTTGGTTTTCGGGGTACATGGCCAGGTATTCGCTCGGGGTCACTAGTTTAATGTCCTTTTGATCGTAATAGATCTTTTTGAACAGGTATTCCAGGAAATCAATCCCTTCGTACCACCAGTGCCCGTAAAGCTCCGCATCGTACATGGAAACCACAAGCGGCTTGCGGTCAATCAGGGTGCTCAAATACTCAATTTGTTTTTGGCGGTTGAACATAAAGTTTCCGGCATGCTGGGCGGCCACTTCGCGCGCTTCCTGCGGGTTGTAGGCCTGTTTTTGGTTCAGTGCCACCTTGCCGGTAATTTTATGGTATTTCATGCCAATGTTGCGGCGTACGCCGTCGGAGTGGAGATACGGTTTAATGTAATCGTAGTCCAAGTCGTAACCGAGGTCACGGTAAAATTCGCGGTAGCGCGGGTCACCGGGATAGCCGGACTCGGCGCTCCACACCTGTTGGGCCGATTCCATATCACGCGCAAAAGCTGCCACACCCGTTTGCGGGCAGTACACCGGGGCGTAAATGCCGTATTTTGGGCGCGGCGTTCCGTGCAGGACGCCGTGCGATTCGGTAAAGAAGAAACGGATGCCCTCCTCGCGCAAGAACTTATCATCCCCCGGGTTGTAGGCGCATTCGGCCAGCCAAATCCCGCGCGGATTGCGGCCAAAGCGGCTGCGGTAGTCGTTGGCGGCAATTTTAATTTGTGCGTTGACGCTTTCCTTGTGTACCATTAAGGGCAAATAGCCGTGCGTGGCGCAGCAGGTGATGATTTCCAGCTTGCCCATATCCTGGAATTTTTTAAACCCCTGCAGCACATGCCCGTGGTAGCGGTTTTCAAATAAATCCTGGTAGCGGCGGAATTTGTCGTAATACATTTTTGCCACGGCTTCAAATTCCGTTCCCTTAGTGCGCGCCAGTTCTTTGTAGGAGAGTTCCGCCCGCTGGTTCAGGTAATGGCGGAAGCGCCCGATCAGCAACGGATCCTCCATCATGTTGCAAAGCGGCGGTGTGAGAGACATGGTCAAACGGAAGTCCACTCCCTGTTCGGTTAAGTTTTCAAAAACACTAAGTAGCGGAATGTACGTTTCCACCATGGCTTCGTAGAACCAATCTTCTTCCAAAAAATCAGGATATTCCGGGTGTTTGATAAACGGCAAATGTGCGTGGAGCACCAGTGCCAAATAGCCTTTTTCTTCGCCCATATTATTTTCCTTGCTCGCGCAGAGCTTTAATGTTCACCTGGCGCGTTTTGTCGCCCTTGGCGTTGCGCGCTTTAATGGGTAGATCCACCACACTGCCTGCGGGCAGATGCTGGCGAATGGAGAACTTGCCTTCCTTTAGTTCAATGTCTTTCCCGTTGATAGACACAATGGCATTTTTGGAGGCGGAACCATAGATGATAATTTCGCAGTCGGCCTTGAGCCAAATATCGTCCTCTTCGGGCTGCACTTTATCCAAATGCAGCGAGAAGGACGACCAGGAAGACTTTGCCGCGCCCGAGGTGGTCAGCTCGGTTAATTTCCAACGCTGGCCCAGCACATGCATCAGTTCGCTGGCGCCCAAGCCAATGTAGTCGGCCCCGGCTAATTTTAAGAGTTTTTGGAAGTCTCCCTCTACCACCATCCATTTGTCGTCAATCACGTCGGACACGCGGCCGGGCGGCAAGAGCGTGGCATTGCTGCGGGATACCAGGATAAATTTCCCGTCCTGCGTCAGGTATCCAAGGTCCGCCACATAGGTACGGCCGGAAGCCGGCGCATTAATGTACCAGCTGCGCGCCTCAAAAATCACCGGCATATCGTAGTGGGACACGGAGTTTTGCCCGTCAAAGTAGTTTAGATCCGTGATATCGTGCAGCCGGATAATCGTGCGGGCATTTTTAAGCGTTTCCTCGCTGTACTGGCTTTTAATGCAGTCCAATGTATTTTGGGTAATTTCCCAAAACAGAAACATCCACGCCGGATCCTTGGGCAAGAGGAAGCTTTCCGTCTTGCCGTAGCCGGACGGAATATCCGTCTCGGCGTGTACGTCTTTTGCCAAGGGTTTCACCAAGGCAGACGAAGATAAATTTTGTGTCATTGAATATACCTCACCCTGTTTTAAGTTCATGTTCGTTTGAATCAGTTAAATTTTCTCCCCCATTTTATTGTACCATTTATCAATACAAAAAGGACTTTTTATTAGGTCCGGGCCGCGTTTTTGCTACAATAGCAAAAAGGAGTTTTTATGAATAAAAAAGGAATGGGACTAATAGGGTTGTTGCTGGCGACGGTAATTGTAGCCCTTTTAACGGCGGCGGTGCTCAAACAATATGCCCGCCAAACCCGTCAGGTGTTGAAAAACACCGGGTTGCAAGCGGTGCAACCGGCCTCTCAGCCGCAAAAAGGGAGCCGTCCGGCCGCCGCGCCCAAATGCAACGGGCGGATGGTGGGGCAACTCTGCGTGCCGACCGAAATGCACAGCTCCAGCTTGGACGCCTTTGATAAAATGGCCAAATAAAAAGCCACCGCAAACAGGGGGATAATACGGTTCCCGATAAAAAACCGCCGGGTTGCAACCCGGCGGTTCTTTGGAACGGTACCATTTACTTGGTTGTGGGTTCTACTTTCTTTTGAATTAAAATCAAGCTCACAAAAATTAAACCCAGCCCGCCTACTTCCGCCCAGGACGGAATGCGGCCGAAAGCAATCATATCGCTGGCCATGGCCACCACGGGGGTGAAATACGTCACAGACGCCATGCGTGTCGCACCCCAGCGCTTGATCAAGGCCACCATTAACAGGAACGCCACCGCGGAGGAAAATACCCCCGCACTGATAACGGAAAGTACCACTTTGGTGCTAAAGGCAGAAAGCGGCGGCACGGGTTCGGCGCAGAACGAAACGACTAGCAGCACCAGGGCCGAAAAGAGATACTGGTGGAAGGTGTTGGCTTCCAAGCTCATGGCGGAGCTGTCCACCATAATTTTCTTGGTCAGCACATTTCCCAAACTGTACGACCACGCCATAATCAGAAACGCCACACAGCCGTAAAGGGCCAGCGGTGACGCATCCAGTTTAGCGGCGGCAATCATCGGCTGCATGATGACCAGCAGCCCGCACAGCCCAATCGTAACCCCAATGGCCCGTCTCCAGGTAAAGCGGTCCTCGCCTTTTAGCAACACCGCCCCTGCGATAAACGACCATATCGGCACCGTTCCGTTAAAGATACCGCCAATCGTCGGCGCCACAAAACGCTGTCCCCACGAAATAGCCGCAAACGGAAGCAAAATAAGCAGCAGGCCGATTGTCCACGGACGCCATAATTCACGCACGGGACATTTTAAATTTTTCCGCTGTATACCATATAAAACAATAAAGAACAGCAACCCCGCCAGCACCCGGAAGAAGGTCCCCCAATAGGGCGGCAGTACCTCTACAAAATTTTTGGTAGCCAGGAAAGCGGTTCCCCAGCACAGTGCCAAACACAACGCAAATACATAACTCATGGTTCAAAACCTCCTTTTGTACATTATAGTAAATTACGACGGTCCGTTTTCGGAGCGGAAAATCGTATAATATAATAAAGTTAGGGAGTACAAAATTTATGAAAAAAATAATTTTTATTTTTCTTTTAGCCGCTTTATCTGTAGGCCTTTGGCTCTTTCACGCGCACAAGACGCCCGTTCATACGGACGGAAAATTGCAGGTCGTTTCGTCGGGCTATGTTCCATATACTCTGGCCAAGCAGCTAGCAGGCAGCCAGGCGGATGTTTCCATGTTGCTGCCTCCTAATGCCGAACCTCATTCCTTTGAGCCTACCCCCGGTGCCTTGGTTGCGGTCAGACAGGCAGACCTTTTTGTGTACGTATCCGATTCCCTGGAACCATGGGCGCGGGATATTGTCAGTGGGGCGGGCAGTTCTTCCCGGGTGGTGCGCTTGGCGGATTTTGCCGCTCCGTCCCCAGACCTGCATATTTGGATGAGTTTTACCAATATGGCCCACATGGCGCAGGGATTATCGTCAGCTCTGGCCGAAAAAGACCCCGCCCACGCGGACGTTTACCAAGCCAATTTACAGCAAATGCAAGCAGAGCTTACCCGCCTGCAGACCGCCTATCAAACAGAACTGGCCCATTGCCAAAGCCGTCAGCTTGTGCATATTGGACACTTGGCGTTTGGCCTTTTAGCCAAAGAATACCAGCTGTCGCTTTCCGCCCTAGCTGGCTCTTCCCACGACGGTGAACATTCGGCCCGCCGCTTGGCGGATTTGATTGTGCTCATTAAGCAAAATCACGTGCCGGCCATTTTTACCGAACCGACCCTTTCCCCGCGCTTGGCGGCCACGGTGTCGCAGGAAACGGGGGTGCAAGTTCTGCCGCTTTACACGGTGGAAAGTGTTTCTAAGGCGGATTTTGAACAGGGCGTCACCTACGCGGAGCTTATGCGTCGCAACTTGGAAAATTTAAAAAGGGGGCTTAAATGCCAAGCGTAATTGAAGCCAAAGATTTGCATTTTGCCTATGTGCGTGTTCCGGTGCTGGAGGGGATTTCCTTTTCCATACAGGCTGGTGATTACGTGGGCCTCATTGGTCCAAACGGCGGCGGAAAAACCACTCTGCTCAAATTGCTCTTGGGGTTGGAGAAAGGCCAGGGCGAAATTAAGTTGTTTGGCCAACCATTAGCGCGGTTTAAAGACTGGCAAAAAATCGGTTATTTAGCGCAAAAAAGCCCCGTAGCGCAGAGCGGGTTCCCCATTTCGGCCGAAGAGGTAGTGCTTATGGGTTTGCCAGGCCGCGTGGGAAGCGGGGTTGGCGTAGCGGAGCTGAAGCAGGTGTACGACGCTATGCAAAAAACGCATACACGCGAATATGCCAGCCGTATTTTTAGCGATTTATCTATCGGGCAGCAGCAGCGCGTGTTGCTGGCGCGCGCCCTGGTCAGCCATCCCGAACTGCTTATTTTGGATGAACCTTCCACTGCGTTGGATGCGGCTTCGCGCGAACAATTTTTTGATTTGCTGGGCGAGCTCAATGCCAAGCAAGGCGTTACGATTTTGCTCATTACGCACGATACGGGTGAGGTTGGCAAGTATATTTCTAAATTTATGTATGTGGATAAAACACTGGTCTTTTTTGGCACCAAAGAAGAGTTTTGCCATTCTCCGCAAGTGGCCGAAAAACTGGGCGCCTTTGCCCAACATACTATTGACCACCTGCACAACCACGGGCATTGCCCGTTGGGATGTTCCTGTGGGGAGGTGCAAAAATGATGGGCGAATTTCTTAGTTACGGTTTTGTCCAGCGCGGGCTCTTGGCCGGCAGTTTGGTGGCGGCCGCCTGTGCACTTATCGGCGTGTTTTTGGTGCTTAAACGGCTGTCTCTGATTGGGGACGGCATGAGCCATGTATGCTTAACGGGTGTGGCCGCGGCGTTGCTGACGTCCACCAATCCCGTCTACATGTCCGTGCCCGTGGTGGTGCTGGCATCCTTGGGGATTATGAAGATCACCCAAAAGTTTAAAATTTACGGAGACGCCGCCATCGGCATTGTCAGTGCGGCCGGGCTTTCGGTCGGATTGTTGATTACGGCCTTTGCCGGTGGTTTTAATACCGATTTGTTGGGCTACCTGTTTGGCAGTATTTTAACGGTTTCTTGGGACGAAGCCGTTTTATGCGGGGCGTTGCTGCTGGCCGTGCTGGCGGCACTCTTCTTTTTTTACCGTGCCATTACGTCCGCCTGTTTTGATGAACCTTTTGCCCGCACGCGCGGCGTAAAGGTGGATGCCGTAAATACGGGTTTGGTGGTGGTTACCTCTATTGCCGTGGTGCTGGCGTTTAAAGTGGTGGGGATTTTCCTTATTTCGGCCCTTCTTATCATTCCGCCGGTGTCAGCCTTATTGGTGGCGCGCACTTTTAAGCAAGTACTGTGGTGTTCGGCCTGTTTTGGCGTGGCCAGCGTGTGGGGGGGCGTTTACTTTTCCTTTGTGTTTAACATTCCGTCCGGTGCCACCATTATTTTGGTCAATTTGCTCGTTTTAGCCGTCTGTTATATTGTTGCCAAAACGGGGGCAAACCATGCCCGCTAAAAAAACGGATGTTTCCGCCCTGCTTGCGGCGCTTAGGAAACTGTACCCCAAGCATATCATTCCCTTGCACCACCAAAGTGCCTGGCAGCTATTGTGCGCGGTCATTTTGTCGGCCCAGTGCACGGACGCACGCGTGAACCAAATTACCCCGCATTTATTTAAAAAATACCCTACGGCGCACGCGTTGGCCGCGGCGGACCTGAAGGATGTAGAAAAAATCATCCATTCCGCCGGTTTTTACCACAGCAAGGCCCTATCTTTAATTGAAAGTTCCAAACGTATTTGCGAAGTCTTTGGCGGAGAGGTGCCGCAAAATATGGAGGATCTGCTTTCCCTTCGCGGGGTGGCACGCAAAACGGCCAATGTGATGTTGGGGGATTACTTCAAAAAGCCCGCTGGCATTGTGGTGGACACCCACGTCAAGCGTTTGGCTTTCCGCCTGGGGCTTACCAAACAGACAGATCCCGTCAAGGTGGAAAAAGATTTAGTTAAAATCATTCCGTATGAATACTGGGGGTGGATTGCTATTGCACTTATTTTGCATGGCCGCCAGGTGTGTAATGCCCGCAAACCTCTTTGCTCGCAGTGCAAAATGGCCCCTTTGTGCCCCCAAAAAGGAGTAAAAACAGCCGCCTGAACCTGCTTTTTGTTCAAAAAAGTATGAAAAAAGCATAAAAAAGGCCCCTTTTACGCGGGGCCTTTTGCTAATAATTGCAGTGTAAACAGGCGCGGACCAAGTAGGTGACAAATTTAAGGGGATACTTGGCCGGATTAGGTGCAGCCTGAAACAGAGGATATTTTAAAAGCCCCAGTTTTTTAAACGCCGTAAAATTATTTTGGCACACAAGGCCGTTTTCCTTTACGCCTTTCTTGTAAAAGCGGAACCATTGGTCAAAATAATAATACTTCCAAAACTTGCGGTGTCCCACGGCATGTACCAAAGCGGCCTGTTTTAAGGCTTGGTGCGTGCGGCGTGCCTCGCAGTTGTATTTTTCATCCAGCGGGTCAATCATCAGGCCGAACTGCTGGCACAGTAAGAGCAGGATGCCTTGGTCTGGATAATACAAATTCTCGCTGATTTCCGCCGTCTTTTGGTAGCACCAGTCGGAGAGTTTATCCGAATTTTTCCCCAAGGCCCGGCTAATAGCCATAATCCCGGCATTGTAATGCGGGGCATCCATTTTAAACCCGGGGATGTCTGCCAAAAAATTCACGCGCACGCGTTCGTCGTAGTACTCGCGGCGGAAGCCGATTCCGTGTGGAATTTGCTTACGCATGCCCGAAATATCTCCCTGTATCAAAATATCTGCATCCAGCCACAATACATATTCGTAATTTTTTAGATAGCGGAAGCACTCATAGCGAACAAAAGTCATTTCGCCGTAATCGCGCAACACATGCGGACGCATATTTTCCATATGCGGAAATTTATAGGGCAGAAATTGGCAGGGGATGATGCTTGCCAGCGCCTGGCGCAGCGGCTCCTCCATATTTTGGTAGTAGACAAAAATGTCGGATTCAGCCAATAGCGTGGCGTTATATTTTTTGAGCCCGCGCAAAACCACGCCCAAAGCAAAGGCCAGGTTCCCGGTGGCTCCCAGAATAATAGCGGTATTTTTCATAACAGTATTGTAGCAAAAAAGGCCCCGGGTTTTCGCCCGGGGCCTTTTCGGTGTTTGTGAAACTTATTTGCCCAGCAGTGCCAGCAGCACACCCGCCGCCACCGCGCTGCCAATTACGCCGGCCACGTTGGGGCCCATGGCGTGCATCAGCAGGTAGTTGGTCTTGTCGTATTCCAAGCCGACTTTGTTGGAAACGCGGGCCGCCATTGGCACGGCGGACACGCCGGCAGAGCCGATGAGCGGATTGATTTTGGTTTTGCTAAAGCAGTTCATCAGCTTAGCCAGCAGTACGCCCGAGGCCGTGGCAATGGAGAAGGCCACAATCCCCAGTAGCAAAATGCCCAAGGTCTCGGTGGTGAGGAACTTGTCCGATTGGAGCTTGGACCCTACCGATAAGCCCAGCAAAATAGTGGTGATGTTGCAGAACTCGTTTTGCAGGGTTTTAGACAAGCGCTCCGCCACGCCGGATTCTTTTACCAAGTTCCCAAACGTCAGCGCACCGATAAGCGGTGCGGCGGACGGCAGCAACAGGGCGCACATAAGCAGGATTACGAGCGGGAACAAAATCTTTTCCCGCTTGGAAACGGGGCGCAATTGCTGCATGCGGATTTTGCGCTCTTCCTGGGTGGTGAGCAGTTTCATAATGGGCGGTTGGATAATCGGCACTAACGCCATGTACGAATACGCCGCCACGGCAATGGCTCCCAGCAAGTCGGGTGCCAAGCGCGTGGTGAGGTAAATAGACGTCGGGCCGTCCGCCCCGCCGATAATACCGATAGAAGCCGCCTCTTTTAAACCAAAGGCAAAAAGCTGGTCCCCACCGATGTGGATGTACGAAAGGGCAATTGCGCCGATCAGCGTGGCAAAGATGCCAAACTGTGCCGCCCCGCCCAAAAGTGCCATTTTGGGGTTGGCAATCAGCGGGCCGAAGTCCGTCATGGCGCCTACCGCCATAAAGATGAACAGCGGGAAGAGCCCGGAGTTAATCCCAAAGTTAAACACAATGCCCAAAAACCCGTTGGGCCCGGCGATTGCTTCGCCGGGGGGCATGGGGATGTTGGCCAGCAGGCCGCCAAAGGCAATGGGGATTAAAAGCAGCGGTTCAAACTGCTTTTTAATGCCCAGCCACAACAGAAAGCAGCACACGGCAATCATCGTCAGCTGTTGCCAGGTGACGGTGTAAATCCCCGTGGTCTGCCAGATTTGAGTTAAGGCTTGCAAAATATCCATAGGGGTTCCTCTTATTTAATTTCCGCGAGCAGGTCGCCCGTTTGCACTTGGTCGCCCTGTTTGGCAGACAAGTGAATGGTGCCGGAGGCCGGCGCGGTAACGGCGGTTTCCATCTTCATGGCTTCCAAAACCAGGATTTCCTGGCCTTCGCTCACCTTATCGCCTTCCTTAACGGACAGGCGCAGCACAGCGCCCGGCAGCGGGGATTTTACCACGCCCCCGGCGGCCGCCCCTTCGGATTTTTTGTCAGCCGCTTTTTCAGTCGCCGCGGCGGCGGAAACAGCATAGCGTTTTCCGTTCACCACTGCGTCGTTGCCGCTGAAGGACACCGTATAAGTTTTGCCGTTGACGGTCACATTGACGGGGCCGTCATTCGCCGCGGCTTTCTTGGCGTCTTTGGCCCAGCGGATACCGTTCACTTTGGCTTGGCCCTTTAAGAATAAAAGCCCTTTGTCGGCGCAGGTGGCCACGATGAACGTGTTTTCTTCCGTTACCGGCAGTCCCGCCTCTTTCAATTTTTCTTCGGCGGCTTTCAGGCCTTTCTTGGGGTCCGCGTCGTTGATTTCAAGCGGGGTTTTGGTCGTGGGGGGAAGGCCCAGCTGTTCGCTGGCTTCTTTCACCACGGACGGATCGGGTTCCACGGGCGTTTTGCCAAAATAGCCGAGCACCATTTTGCCGTATCCGGGGGTGATCTTCTTCCACGGGCCAAACATAACGTTGCTGTACGCCTGTTGGAAATAGAACTGGGAAACCGGGGTAACGGACGTGCCGAACCCGCCCAACTTCACGCACTCGCCCATTGCTTTTACCACTTCGGGGAATTTATCAAAGGTGCCGTTGTCGCGCATCATCTGCGTGTTGGCGGTCAGTGCGCCGCCGGGCAAGGGCGAGAAGGGAATAATCGGGTTGACCTTGGTGGCCTCGGGCGGCAGGAAGTATTTGCTCATGCAGTCCTGGAACACATTTTCGGCCTCGCGGATTTTTTGCGGGTCAATATCCAAGGTATATTCCGTGCCGCGCAAGGCGTGCCACACGGTCAAAATATCGGGCTGGCAGGTGCCGCCGGAAACGGGCTGCATGGAGAGATCCAGCTGGTCCACGCCCGCGTGAATGGCCTCTAAGCAGCAGGCAATGGCGTTGCCGGCCGTTTCGTGCGTATGGAAGGCCACCTTCGTGCCTTGCGGCAACAATTTTTTGGCCATGGCAATCGTTTTGCCGACGGTGGCCGGAGTGGACGTACCGGACGCGTCTTTGAAGCAGACGGAGTCAAACGGGACGCCGGAATCTAAAATTTGGCGGAGGATTTTTTCGTAAAATTCCTCGGTGTGGATTTTGCCCGTATGGTCCCACCCAGGGGCCAAAGACATCATGGTAACGGTTACTTCGTGTTTAAGGCCCGCTTCGTGGATGCATTTACCGGAATAAATCAGGTTGTTTACGTCGTTTAACGCATCAAAGTTGCGGATGGTGGTGGTGCCGTGTTTTTTAAACAGCTGGGCATGGGCTTTAATCACGTCGCTGGATTGGCTTTCCAACCCCACCACGTTCACGCCGCGGGCGAGGGTTTGCAGGTTGGCGTCCGGTCCGGCGGTTTTGCGGAAGGTGTCCATCATGGCAAAGGCGTCTTCGTTGCAGTAAAAATACAGCGCCTGAAAGCGCGCCCCGCCGCCAAATTCCATATGGTTAATGCCTGCGTGGCGGGCGGCTTCTACAGCCGGCATAAAATCTTTGGTCAGTACGCGCGCCCCGTACACGGATTGGAACCCGTCGCGGAACGCAGTGAGCATAAAGTTAATTTTTTTCATAGTTTAATCCTTGTAATTAATTTCCCTGAAATCTTTTTGCAGCGGCAATGGCCACGGCTAGGAGGGCGTTGTCCTCCGCGCCGGAATCCTGCGGGAAGAATTTTTCCAGTACCTGCACCAGCTTGGCCAGTGCTTTCATAATTCCAACGAGTAAGGTTAGAAATACAAAAACGACCAACATTCCGATAATCGTTATGTTGACCGATTGCATCAATAGATTGTCTGCACTCATACGATAAGGTCTCCTATGTAGATTTCTTCCGGGCCGTTAGCGGTGGACAATAGGAGCGTGCCCGCGGGGGATACGTCCTCCACCGTGCCGAAAAGGGTTTTCTCTCCGTCTTTGACGGAGATTTGCTTGCCCAGATAAGCAAAATTTTTCTTGTATTCGTCTTTAATGGCGGCAAAGCCGCGCGTTTGCAGGGCGGGATAGCCCTGCCAAAAGAGCGCCAGCACTTGGCGTAAAAAATCGGTTTTGTTTACAGAAATGCCCAACTCTTTTAAAGAAACAGCCGGTTGGCCCACATGGGATAAATCCTCTTGCGCTACATTGACGCCCACACCAATCACCAACCCTTCCACTTTGCCGCCCGCAAGGACGGCCTCGCTTAAAATGCCGCAGAGCTTTTTGCCGTCTGCCAGCACGTCGTTGGGCCACTTGAGCCAAGCGTTTGCGCCCAGTTTTTTAGCGGCGTTGCACACGCACAGGGCCATGAGTTGGGTGAAGTTTGGCAGAAAATCGGTGGATTGCGGTTTTATCAGAACGGAAAAATAGAGCCCGCCCGCCTGAGACACCCACTTGCGGTCGTAGCGGCCGCGTCCTGCGGTTTGCCGCTCGGCGGTAACAACGGTCTTATCAGGCCATTCGGTACAATGCGTTTTCAGGTACGTATTGGTGGAATCCAGCTCGTCAAAGGATAAAATGCGCTCCATACCTAATTGTAACAAATTTCCGCCGTCTTGGCGGCCCAGTCCGTCAGGTACTATAAGAACAAGGTCATGCTGGAGTATTGTGGTAGCCTGCTCAAGGAAGTCGTCACCCTGGAAGGTTGTAGTCCAGGGGCTGTCGTTAAAAAGAGGAAGAGAGGCTGGAACCCTGCGGGCCGCCACCACACTCCAGCATGACGCTTTATTTTTAAGGGACCCCTTCCTTTTTGTGCCGTTTTTGGGCCGGTAAAACACAAAAGGGTTGTAATCGTTTTTTTTTTTGCTAAATTTTGAGTATACGAAAAATTTAGCAAAAAGGAAGGAAAACATGAAAAACCTTACAGTAAGCCGTTTAGGCGGCTTTACGCTTATTGAATTATTAGTGGTTGTTCTCATCATTGGCATTCTCGCGGCGATTGCTTTGCCCAAATATGAACTGGCGGTAGAAAAAAGCCGATTGTCCGAAGTCTATACGGTTATGCATAAAGCTGAACAAAATTTGAAAATGATAACGTTGGCTGGCACGGAACCAAATTCTAATGAAGAATCCGCAGAATTGCTTTTGGAGGACGCAGGCCTTGAAATAAAAGCCAGCCACCCGGATACGGACTTGCCCTATGGTATGGGCAAAAACTATTGTTTTACGCCGTCTTGGCTTGGGATTTTTGCTGTTAAGAAAGAACTTTGCAATTTGGATGAGGAGGAAAATCCGTATATGATTGTATTGACGCCGGATGAGGAAGATGAATCTTCTCTCATGCCGTTGTGCCTGGGGAAAAACGACTTCGGCCAAAAGCTCTGCAAATCTGTCTGCGGTTCTAACTCCTGCAATATGAAAACAGGCAAGCCGTATGGATGAGTTCCGTTTTAAGCCAAGCAAAACCCCGCGGAAAAGTTTCTCCCGCGGGGTAAATTTTTGCTCTTTAATCAAAAATTTTGGGCGGCTTGGTGCGTGCGGCGGCGAATAGTATCGCCTCCACCATGCTGGACGGATCCGCCTTGTTCTGCCCGGCAATATCAAAGGCGGTGCCGTGGGTGGGGGATGTGCGCAAAAACTTAAGCCCAGCCGTAATGTGCACGATAGGCGCGTTGGCGGCCAGCTTTAGGCCGATGAGTGCCTGATCGTGGTACATGCACAAAAGCCCGTCGTAGCGGCCTTGTGTGTGTGCCAGCCACAGGCTGTCCGCAGGGAATGGCCCCTCGGCGTGGACCCCTCTTTTTTGCAGGGCGCGTATGGCAGGCGCTATCGCTGTGTTTTCCTCTGTGCCAAATTTTCCGTTGTCACCCGCGTGCGGGTTGAGGGCGCACACTGCCAGTTGCGGGTCGTTTAGTCCCAGGCGTTTAAGCGCTTGATCAAAAAGTTTTCCCGCCGTTACAATGCGTTTTTGGGTAATCACGCGCGGCAAATCCGCTATGGCAAAATGCTCGGTTACTAGGCCGCAACGCAGGGGGCCACTTACAAACATCATCAGCGCTTCCTTGCCTGCGTGTTCACGCAAAAATTCCGTGTGGCCCGTGTAGGGAATGCCGCACAGCTGCCAGCTTTGTTTGGAGATAGGCGCCGTTACGAGTGAGGTCTTGCTGTTTAACGCCAGTTTGCAGCCCAGCTCCAGCGCCTGAAAGGAAACTAGTCCGCCGGCCGAGGTCGGGCGTGGGTTATCAAAGGGGAGCTCCTCTGTTGCGTCCAAGGCCAAAAGGCGTGCTAATTTATCCGAAAAACCCGCACGCACAAGCGATTCCTGCTCGCCAATTACCACCGGCAAGCAGGCGCGCTGCACCTGCGGGTTTTTTAAAGCCTTTACGGTTACTTCCGGGCCGATACCCAACGGGTCTCCGGCCGTAATAAATACGACGGGTTTTTTCATTTTTATCCTTGTACCCGAAAAGGAAGGATGCCTATAAAGCGAGGGAGCACAGCAAGACGGGCCGTCTTATTTTTTTGCGGCCTTGGCGTCTTTCGGTTCGGTATTGGCGTCCGCCGGTTTTTGCTCTTGTGCCAGAGCATCCACCTCAAACGTCTTGGTAATTTTTACGTCTGCTTTATCGTACAATTCTTCAATATATTTGGCCATGGCCTGCTGCACCCGCTGTTGGGCTAAGTACTGGGCCAAATCGCGCGAAATATCTTCGTACGCCACCGTGCGTTCCGCACGTTTTTCTTTCACCTTAATAATGTGGAAGCCCACCTCGCTCTTAATCGGTTCGCTCACCTTGCCGACGGGCAGCGAGAAGGCCTTTTGGTCAATGGCTTTGGGGGCCACACCCTTAATCAAAATCATATCACCGCCGCTGGCCAGGGCAGCCTTGTCCTCGGTGTATTTTTTAACCGCTTCGGAGAAATCAAGCCCGTTGTCAATTTCCTTTTTAATTTGTTTGGCCAGCGCTTCTTTTTGGGCGGTTTCTTCCTTGGTGGCGTCCTTGGTGAGGGCTAAATAAATGTGCCCGATGCGCACCTGCTCGCCCGTAAGCTGTTTTAATTTAGCGGCAATGGCCACCACTTCTTGGTAGTGGGCCGGATTTTCTTTTTCCAGCGCTTTCATTTTTTTTGTGTTATTTTTAAGAACAGCATTTACTTCTTCAAAAAGCGCCTTGGCGTCCGCCTCTTCCACCGGTTTTACAGTGGCCTGAAGTTTTTGTTCCATCAGCTTGCGCACGGCAATATCTTTGGAAAGTTTGTTTTTATAGCTCTTAAAGCTCATCCCCTGTTTTTTAAGCGCTTCGTTAAAGCGTTTGTCCGCGCCCTTGGGATCCTGTTTGCCGGTGGTTTCGTCAATAATAAAGCGGCTTTTGATTTCGTTCACCCCGGCATCCAGTTCGGAGTCCTTTACCTGGATTTTTTCCGCCTCTGCGGCCTGATACAACAGCTCTTTGGAAATCAGCTCTTTTAATACTTCTTTGCCCAATAGATCCTGTGCGTACGGCTGCTGCAAAAACTGCGGCGCCGCGGCCTGATACTGCTCCACCACACCCTGCAAATAGGTGTCGTATTCGGAGGCCAACACGGGCCGCCCGTTCACGGTGGCGACGGAAGACTCCATCACCTTGGCCTGTCCGTTTACTCCTAAGGCCGCTAGCAGCACGGCCAAAAACAATTTATTCGCTTTTTTCATAAATCACAACCTCATATTTATTTTTTAAGGCTTCCAGTGCCTCATCCGTCTTTTTGTTTTCAAGCACTTCGCGAATGCGCGGTTCCGCCTCTTGGCGCGGCAGCCGTTTTTCGCTCGTTTTCATTATTATATGAAATCCCTGCGGCGTTTTAAAGAAACCCTGCACACTTCCGGTGGGGGAGTTAGCCGCAATTACCTCAATATCCGCCAGATATTCGCCCGGCATAAAAGAGAGCTGGCGCAAGCTTTCGGGCGCCACGCTGTATTGGCGTTCCATTTCCTTCCAGCGCCCGGGGGATCCCTTAAGTGTGCGGAGCACCTGGTCGGCCGTTTGGGCATTGTCCAAAATAATTTGTTTGACGGTCATCTCGTACGGGTATTTTTTGTAGTATTCGTCAATCTCTTTGTCGGAAACAGCCGTCAGTCCACTGGTCTGCTGTTTATCGTACCAAAATTGTTCCAAGGTGTATCGGGCAAAATCCTGATAAATTTCGTCCAACTGTTGGCGTTTGTCCTGGAGTAAAGAGAGGTATTCCGGCGTTTTGTCCAAGCCTTCCTCCTGCGCGGCAATTTGAATCAGCTTTTCACGCGTGATAATTTGCAACAGGTTCTGCCTGCCAATCGGCGTATTGGAAAATTCCCGGTCCTCCTTGGAAAGGAGCGCCCGCCGGGCGGCGAGGTCTGCCTCGGTAATGGTTTGCTCCCCCACGCGTGCGGCCGTGCTTTGCGCCGCGTTTTGTGCGGGTTCCTGCGGGTGGCACGCCGCCAGGGTAAAGGCAATTAACAGAAAAAGGGCTTGTTTTGTCATAAGCATATCATACTATATTATTTTTCCGGTTTTAACAGTGTTTCAAAAAAAGCGAGCACTTCTTTGGCAAAAGCCACAGGCTCTTTACCGGGCTGTGGGTACAGGCGTAAGCCGTCCCCGTTTTTGTTTTTGATAAACTCCACCCGTTCCGCGCCAAAACGGTTAAAGAGTTCCCCCGGAAAGGTGGGCGGCATTTTAAACCGCCGCGTGAACAAAAGCTCCAGCGCTCCTTCCACCCAGTCCACGTGGTAAATTTCCAAGGCGCCCGCCCGCCTGGAAAGGGCAAACAGCTCTGTCAGCTGTTTCACCTCGGGCGGCAGGGGGCCGCTCAAATCCTGCAGTTTGGCCAAAATTTGTTTGGTTTTGGCTTCGTCTGCATCCATGAGCTCCTTGTAAAATTTCAAGCGTTCGGCTTCATCCGGCACGTAATCGGGCGGCAGGTAGGCCGCCACAGGCAAATTGACCTTGGCCCGCAGTATGCGCTCCACGCGTTCGCCCTTTAGTTTTTTGACTTCGGCAGAAACTAAATCGCAATACAACCCCAGGCCTACTTCGTTGACGTATCCGTGCTGTTTTACGCCTAAGAGTTCTCCCGCTCCGCGGATTTCCATGTCGCGCAGCGCCAGGCGGAACCCACTGCCCAAATCACTAAATTCCATCAGCGCCGCCAGGCGTTTTTTGGCTTCTTCGGTGGGGTCCTTTTCTTCCTTAGGCTTCCAGTAGACGGCGGCTAAATCGGTAAAATTGTTTTCCTGCTGTTCCGGCTTTTTAAACAGCCAATCGGGGTGGAATAAATAGCAATAGGCTTTCGTGCTGCCGCGGCCGATCCGCCCGCGCAGTTGGTACAGCTGTGCCAGCCCAAAGTTTTGTGCATCTTCCACAATCAGGGTATTGGCGTTGGTGATGTCAATGCCGGATTCAATGATGGTGGAAGCAAGCAAAATATCGTATTTCCCCTTGTTAAAGTCCCACAGGGTTTGCTCCAGCTCTTTTTCGTCCATTTGGCCGTGAGCCATGCAAATGCGCGCCTGCGGCACGAGCTTCTTTAAAAAGAGGTAGCGCGATTCCATGCTCTGCACGCTGTTGTAAACGTAGTAAATCTGCCCGCCGCGGGCCAGTTCTTGGTTGATAGCGGCGGCGGCCAAGTCGTTGTTCCACGCGGTGACGACGGTTTTGATCGGGGTGCGCCCGCGCGGCGGGGTATCTATGAGCGAAATGTCGCGCAGCGAGGAGAGCGACTGGTTGAGCGTGCGCGGAATAGGCGTGGCGCTGAGCATCAGGGAGTGTACGCCCACTGTTTTGGCGCGGATTTTTTCCTTTTGTTTTACGCCAAAGCGGTGTTCCTCGTCAATAATCACCAGCCCTAAATCCTTAAAAACAATGTCCTTGCTCATCAGGCGGTGCGTGCCGATGATGATATCACACACCCCGTTTTTGAGTTCTTCCACCACGGCTTTTTGTTCCTTGTGCGTTTGAAAGCGGCACAGCATACGCACCACCACCGGGAACCCGGCCAAGCGTTTGGAGAAGGTTTTATAATGCTGGTCCGCCAAAATGGTGGTGGGCACCAGCACCATTACCTGCTTGCCTGATAGCGCCACCTTTAGGGCGGCGCGCATGGCCACTTCTGTTTTGCCAAAGCCTACATCTCCCACCAGCACGCGGTCCATGGGTTTGGGCAGGTCTAAATCGTGCAGGGTTTCGCGGATGGCCTGCTCCTGTCCGGCGGTTAAAGTGTAGGGAAAGGAATCGGCAAACTCCTGTTCAATGCGGGCGTCCCCGCTGATTTGCGGGGCCGGCGTGGCTTGGCGGAGAGCTTCCAATTTCAAAATTTCTTTGGCGGCTTTTTGCGCCTCTTCCTTCACACGGGCCTTTACGTCCTTCCAGGTAATGCCGCCCAACACGGAAAGGGTGGGCCGCTTTCCGCCGGCACCAATGTATTTTTGCACCTTTTTAAAATCGTACATGGGCACATACAGGCGGCTGCCGCGGCGGTATTCAATGATGAGGCAATCGGTGGGATTTTCCTCTTTGTCCAGCACTTCCAACCCCAAATAACGGCCGATGCCATGCTCTTGGTGGACGACGTAATCTCCAGCCTCTAGCTCTTTAAAGCGCACGCGTTTGGCGCCTTCCACGTCAAAGCGTTTTAGCACATTGGCCGCATTGTAGCGGCGGTTTAAAATTTCGTTTGTGGTAAGCAGGGCAAAATGGTCCTGCGGACTGTAGAACCCTTGGGTGAGCGGGGAAATTTTAAAGAGCGCTTTTTTTAAGTGCGGATAATCCGCCGCCAGTTCTGTCATGCGGTCCAGCTCCCCGCGGTTTAAACAACACAGCGTCACCGTCATATCCTGCGCCTGCAGTGAGGCGATTTCTTTATCCAAAAGCGAAAAATTCGCGTTAAAGGCGATGTTGGCCTTTAGTTGGCAGTCTATGCCGTCTGCCGCCGGAAGCAGCGTGGTAATGGCCGCATCGGGATAATCCTGTAAGTCAAACTCTTTATCGGGTTCATCAAAAACAAAGGCGTACTGGGCCGTATAATCGGCCAAGGAAGCGGGCATTTCTGCAAATTTAAGCGGGATGACAACGGCCTCGTCCACATGTTCCTTGGTGTTTTGAGTGTCCAGGTCAAACGCGCTGATGACGTCCACTCGGTTCCCGGCAAAATACAGGCGCAGGGGTTCCGGGCGGTTGAGGCAAAAAATATCCACCACGCTCCCACGGGCGGCGTATTGCCCGGGGGCTTCGGCGTAGTCCTCGCGCGTATAGCCGTTTTCCTCCAGGCGGTCCAGCAGTTCTTGGCGGCGCAGCGTAGCCCCGCGTTTGACGGTAAATAAACGGGTGCGAAATTCCGCCGGGTCCGGCAGCGGGACGGTTAAATCCTCGTAGTGCGCACTTAATAAGCGCGGGCCGGCGTGGCCGCCGGATAACAATTCATACAGCGAATTCATGCGGCCCGTATCGGTTTGCGGCAGGGAAAAAGTCTGTGCCCCGCGCGGGGCAAATTCCCGTGCGGCATTGTCAAAATCATCGGTTTCCGCCGCGGTGACGAAGAGCGCGTTTTGGTTATGGTTGAGGTATTTTTGGCAAACAAAATACGCCTTTGCGGCGCCGTTTGGCAGGCCGTAGTAACGCGTAAAAGAAGATTTTTGTATGTCTGTCATACTGCTTTATAAAGGCGTTTTAGAACGGAAAATTAAAAACTTTGCGGTTCCGTCCCTGTGATAAACGCCTCTAAAAATTTATTGCGTTCCGTGGGCATAGCCAGCTTTCCCGTCAGTGGGTTTACGTACGCAAAGGAGATGCCTTCCGGTACGGCAAAATCGTCGTTGGGTTCGTCTTTTAGCACCTGTTCCATAATGCTGGTCCACCAGCGGGCGGTGGTGCTGCCGGTAAAGCGTGCCCCTTTTTCGTGCGAGGTATCGTCGTCATACCCCATCCAGGCGGCGGCCGCGGTGTGCGGCGTCATGCCGACAAACCACATGTCGCGGTGGCTTTGCGTGGTGCCGGTTTTCCCGGCGATGTTGCGCCCCAAGCGGGATACATATGCCCCACTCCCGCGTTGTACAACGCCTTTCATCATGTTGATGAGCAGGTAGGAGTTCTGTGGCGAGAAGGCCGCCTCTTCCACTGGTACATGCTGTTCCAAAATCCGTCCGTTGGCGTCCTCCACCCGTTCTATGTAGTAGTTATCGGTGTGAATGCCGCCGTTGGCAAAGGTAGTCAGTGCGGCCAAATGTTCATCCATCGCCACCACGCTCACGCCCAGGGCCAAGGCAGGCACGCGTGGCAGCGCGGCCGTAATTCCGGCCCGTCGGGCCACACGGACAACTGCAGGCACGCCGACGGCATCAATCAAATTGACGGCCACCAGGTTCTTGGATTTTTCCAAGGCCTTGCGCAGCGTAATCCACCCTTCGTTTCTCCCGCCGTAGTTCTGCGGAACCCACACGTTAAAATTTTTACTGGCGATGAAGGACTCTTTAGCCAGGTCCAGCGAATACAAATCGGCGTTTTCGTCAAAGGTGTGCCAATTGCGTCCGTCAAAATAGAACATGGTCGGCAAGTCTTTCACGAGCGTGGCCGGGGTGTATCCTTTTTCCAGGGCGGCCATCCACACATATGGTTTAAAGGAGGAACCCGGCTGGCGTTTGGCCTGGGTAGCACGGTTGAATTTGCTTTCGTCAAAACCGCGTCCGCCCACCAGCACACGCACCGCACCGCTTTTTACGTCACGCACCATAAAAGCGCCCTGCAGCCGCGGATATTCGGCCTGCGGGTCCTTGGGCGCGGCTTCTGTATCATCTGTTGGATCGGCTTCGGCCTCGGTGTCGTGCGGGTCAATTTCAATGCCCAGTCCCTTGGCTACTTGTTCATCATAGCGCTGGAGTGCCTCGTTCATAATTTTTTCAGTGGCGGCTTGTTGGTCAATGTCTACCGTGGTGTAAATGTTAAGGCCCGCCTTCCACAAAACGTCCATGCCGTATTTGGGCTCCAATATGCGGCGGATGTGCTCAATAAAATACTGTCCCGGCGCGGTTTCGGCCACAGGCGGCTTTTCGGGCAGCGGTTCCTGTTTGGCCTTGTCCAGTTCCTCTTGGGAAATATAATTTTGCTGGTGCATCACCTCCAGCACCAAGTCACGGCGCTGTTTGGCAAGCGTGGGGTTGGCAAAGGGGTTATAACGCCCCGGCGCCGGAATAAGCCCCACCAGCAGGGCGGCTTCTCCAGTAGTCAACTCGGATAATTCTTTATTAAAATACTTTTTGGCGGCGGCCTTTACGCCGTATGCCCCGCTGCCCAAATAAATTTCGTTCAGGTACAGCTGTAAAATTTCGCGTTTGCTAAATTGGTGTTCTATTTGAATGGCCAAAATAATTTCGCGTATTTTGCGAATGAGCTTTTTTTCTTGCGTCAAAAAGACGCCGCGCGAAAGCTGTTGGGTAAGTGTAGAGGCGCCCTGCTTGGCGCGTCCGGTCAATAAATCGTATAACCCGGCACGCACAATGCCGCGGATGGAAAACCCCGGGTGCGAAAAGAAATCCCGGTCCTCCATGGCCACCACGGCGTTTTGCAGATCCACCGGGATGTCCTCCAACGGTACCATGCTGCGCTTTTCAATGGAAAATTCGTGAATGAGTTTATTGTTGCGGTCAAAAACCTTGGTGGTAAGCGAAGGTGTGTACTCCTCCATTTCATACACGGGCGGCAGGCCGGAGAAAATATAACGCATAAACACGGCCACCAGCAAAATGGCAAGCGCCAGCCCTGCCAATGCGGCAAAGATGACGGGTTTGGAACGAAGGAATTTTCCTATACGTGCTATCATAACTTAAATTATATCAAAAATCCCGCCCCCGCACGAAAAGGGTTAGATTAGGGAATTGTATTTAAAATATAGTAGAATAAGTAATAAGGTGTATTAGGGGTAAATTTATGGCAAAAAAACAGCAAACGGTAACCAAAAAACAACCGCAAACCGCTCCGTTTTATTTCCAGTGCCACAAGCCGGACGAAAGCACGCGCAAGCAGCCGGCTGTCTATGGCGTGAGCGATTTGGAAAGTATCAAAAAAAATGGGGTAGAGGGGTACGATGCCGTAGTGCTGGTGGATGTAAAGACGAACCAGATTACGGCGATTAGCAACGTGTTGGATTGCTCTATGGAGGATGTGCGCAAAACGCCGCTTCACTTGCAGGCTGCGCAGGCGGCTTTAAAAGGGGAAATTTACAGTTACGAATGGGGTGTAGACAAGGGAAGTACGCACACTTTTTATCAAACTACGCTTGTTCCGCTGCGCGGGGACGACGGCGGCATTACCACGCTGCTTTCCCTCACGCGGGACATTACCCATTGGGGCAGTGCCTACCGGGGCGGATATATGCTGCGCGAGGGGGGCGTGCCGCGCACCTTTTCTCAAATTTTACTGGCGGCGCGTGAGAATGAAAAGCGGGAAATTTCCAAAGCCTTACATGACGAAATCGGCTCTACAGCCGTTATTCTAACCGCGCTTTTAAGTTTGGTCAAGGCCAGCGTCAAGGAAAACGATAAAAAACAAGCGCTGGAGGAAATTGCCAAATTGGACGCGCAGATAAAGGAAAGCATAGAGCGCGTTAAAAACATTGTGGTTTCCCTTCGTCCGCCCGCTCTGGATAACGATGGCGGCCTAGGGGGCTCTGTGCGGGAGCTCTTAGAAAACATCAGCGAGCTGGTGCACATTCCCTATACTTTTGATTACGATCCGAAGGACAATAAAATTACGGTCTCTGACGAGGTAAAGATTTTGCTTTACCGTATTGTGCAGGAATCGCTTAACAACATTGTTAAGCACGCGCAGGCCAAACACATTTATGTGCTGTTAAAACGAGACGAACACACCGTTCATCTGGTTGTAGCGGATGACGGCGTGGGTTTCAAACAAACAAAACAACGTTCCATCCGCAAGGTGGGGCTGCTGGCCATGCAGGACAGCGTCCAACTCCTGGGGGGGGCGATTTCTATAAAAAGCACGCCGGGCAAAGGCACCCGTATTGAAGTGGAATGCCCGTGCGTTGTATACGGGGGACAAAGATGACCATAAAAATCGTACTGGCTGACGACCACGCCATCGTGCGCAAGGGCGTACGGGCCGTGCTGGAAAAGCTGGGCAAAAATATGGAAGTAGTAGCCGAGATTGCAAACGGCAAGGAGCTGGTGGATTTCGCCCAAAAACAGGGGGCGGATGTGTACGTCGTGGATATTTCCATGCCGGTACTCAACGGGATAGAAGCCACCGAGCGTCTTGTTAAAATGAACCCGGAGGCCAAGGTGGTTATGCTTAGTATGTATGACGACCGTGTTTCTGTGGAAAAATCGCTCAAGGCGGGGGCAAAGGGGTTTATTGTTAAGGTTTCCACCGCGGACGAAATTGTGGACGCCATTGAAGAAGTCGCCGCTGGGCGGTTTTATTTGTGCAGCAAGGTTTCCAAATACATTGTGCAGGGCTTCTTGGGCAAAACGTCCTCCCGCAAGCGCGATGTAACGGGGCTGACCCCCAAGGAAAAGGAAGTGCTGCAGCTGATTGCCGAGGGGTACAGCAGCAAGCAAATTGCCAAATCGTTCAATTTGTCGCTCAACACGATTCACGTGCACCGCAACAATATTATGAAGAAACTGGGCATTCACAAACAGGCCGAGCTGGTGCGCTACGCCATTAAAGAAGGTATTGCCCAACTGTAAGGAACATTTATGCGTATAATTGCTGGAACCGCCCGTGGGCGGAGGATTTTTTCGGTGTCTAAAAATCTGCCCGTAAAGCCGATTTCGGACCGTATCAAACAGTCTCTTTTTGATATTTTGCGCCCCCGCATCACCGGGGCTATTATGCTGGACTTGTTTGCCGGTACGGGCAATGTGTCACTGGAGGCGCTTTCGCGCGGTGCGTTAAAGACCGTCATGCTGGACAAGGAACCCGCGTGTATTAAAAACATCCGCCGCAACTTGGAGCACTTGGGCTTTGCGGATCGGGCCAAGGTCCTGCGCGGGGATGTGCTCAAACCGCTTGATTGGCTGATGCCCTACAGCGATAACGAAGGGTATGACATTATCTTTATGGGGCCGCCGTACCGCGACATTAACAACAAAATGTTGGCGCTTTCCGAGCCGGCCTTAAACAACGTGGCAGAGGCGCGTCTTTTGGCACCCAACGGCATTGTCATCATCCAAACGCACAAGACCGAAGAATTTGCTATTCCACCTTCTTTGACGGTATACCGCACGGAAAAATACGGTGATACCTTGGTCCGTTTTATGCGTGCGGTCGCACCGCAGGAGCAACCTGCCGGGGAAGGGGTTGCCCATGTATAGCGACGTATACGAGCTGAACTATTCCAAAATCAAAACGTATTTGGAATGTCCCGTTCTCTACAAATACAAATACATTGAGGGCAAAAGAGAGGGCCTGGTGCCCGCCTCTTCGTTGGGGGTGTCCATTCACCGCGCGCTGGAGGCTTACCATAAGGAAAGCAACGACCCGTCCGAACTCCTTTCCTATTATGACGATTGTTGGCTGGGCGCCGGGTATGCCAGCGCAGGCGAGCAAATGGAGTGGTACCTCAAGGGCAAAAAAATGTTGGAGACGTACGCCCAGGCCGAGTACGAACGCAAAACAACGGTGGACAGCACCGAGCGCGAATTTATTTTTCAGGAAGGGCAATGGACGTTGCGCGGCAAAATTGACCGCATTGATAAATTGCCCGACGGCTCCTGGGAAGTGATTGATTATAAAACCGGCACGGATGTGGACCTTTCTCTCCCGGTGACGGATTCCCTGCAGTTGGGCATTTATGCCATTGGGGCCAAGCGTGCCTGGCACATGCAAAAGGGCAAGGCAACCTTCTACTTTGTGGCCTTTAACAAGCAGATGAGTGCGCCCTTTGAGGCCTTTGACGAACAGAAAATTTTGGATACCTTCATCATGGTGGGTAAAAAAATAGAAGTGAGCGACTTTGAACCTAATTTGGAGCATTGTGCCACCTGTCCGTTCAACACGCGCTGTGAATTTTCCACTGTCAAACCAGCGGCGCAGTAAAGATGTTTTTAAGGCGAAGGCCCGCCTGTGGGCGGGCTTTTCGTTTGGATGAATTTATGAAGGAACTTTTTAAGAAAGCAAAACGTATTGTTTTTAAATTCGGCACAAACGCGCTGACCGCGGAGGACGGCTCTTTGGCGCTTTCCCGTCTGTATTCGTTTTTGGAGGATATCGCCGCCTTGCATAAACAGGGGAAAGAAGTGCTGGTTGTCACTTCGGGGGCGGTTGGTTTGGGCAAAAAACGCCTGGGGCTGACGTCCGCGCCTGATGTGGTTTCGCTTAAACAGGCCTGCGCGGCGGTGGGGCAAATCGGCCTGATGAAATTTTATGAGGACGGCTTCCGCCAGCTTGGGCTGGTGGCGGCCCAGGTACTGCTTACGGAGGATGATTTTTCCCACCGCAGCCGCTATTTAAGCCTGCGCGACACCTTAAACCGCCTGTTGGAATTGGGGTGTATTCCGGTCATCAACCAAAATGACACCGTGTCCACCAACGAATTGCGCGGCTATAAAGAAAAAGGCGTCAAGGTGTGCTTCGGCGACAACGACAAACTTTCCGCTCTGGTGGCTGCCGGTATGGAGGCAGACCTGTTGTGCGTGATGAGCGATGTGGACGGGCTCTACAACGGCGATCCCCGCAAGGATAAAACCGCCCAATTGATTGAAGTCGTTCGGGGCGTCACGCCGGAGATTGAAGCCTTGGGGTTTTGTGCCTCTTCTCGCGGTCGCGGCGGCATGAAGACCAAGCTGGAAGCCGCCAAAGTGGTCACGCGGGCCGGGGCCAGCATGGTCATTGCCTGCGGCAAGCAATTGGGTGCCGTGTCGGCCCTGTTTAAGCCGGATTTTAAAGGAACCCTTTTCCTGCCGGTGGAGAATTTAGCCGGGAAAAAATTATGGCTTGCTTATGCCACCAATGTTTCCGGCAGCGTGACGGTGAATGCTGGCGCCAAAAAGGCCCTGTGCGAAAAGGGATCCTCCCTGCTGCCTGCCGGCGTAGCGGCCGTGAAAGGCACGTTTGAGGCGGGGGATGCCGTTTCCGTATTGGACGAATCCGGGCGGGAGTTTGCCCGCGGTCTGGCCAATTATTCGTCCAAAGAATGCGCCAAAATTGCGGGGGCCAAGTCGGAAGAGATTGCCAAAAAGATTGGTTATAAAAATTACGACGAAGTCATCCACCGCGACAACATCGTTTTATTGTGAGGAATTTTTTATGAACGTAACCGAACGGGCTGCCCGTGCTAAAGCTGCTTCGTATGTGTTGGCGGCTTTGCCGCCCGAAAGCAAGGACCGCGCCTTAAACGCCATGGCCTGTGCCCTGCGGGTGCATGCGGATGAAATTTTGCAGGCCAACCAACGGGACCTGCAGAAATCCCAAAAAGCGGTGGAGGCAGGAACTTTAAAAACGTCCCTGTTTGAACGCTTAAAACTAACGCGCGAAAAGTTGGAAACGGTCATCCGTGGCGTAGAGGAACTGGTAGAACTGCCCGATCCGGTGGGAAAGATTCTTTCCGCTACGGAGCTGGACGAAGGGTTAAATTTGTATAAAGTTTCCTGCCCGCTGGGGCTGATTGGGGTAATCTTTGAGTCTCGCCCCGACGTGCTTCCCCAAATTGCGGCGCTGGCTGTTAAGTCCGGCAATGCCGTGGTGTTAAAGGGCGGGCACGAGTCGGTGCACACCAATGACGCCTTGGTGGCCGTGTTGCAGCAGGCCTTGTCCACCGTGCCCGGCTATCCCACGGAGGCGTTGCAGCTGTTGCATACGCGGGAAGAATCGGCCGAAATGCTGGGGTTGGACCAGTACTTTGATTTAATTATTCCGCGCGGCGGAAATGCCTTGGTGTCTTATGTAAAAGCCAACACCAAGATCCCTGTTTTGGGCCATGCAGACGGCGTATGCCACATTTTTGTGTCCCGCACGGCGGATTTGCAGTTGGCCAAACAGGTGTGCGTGGATGCCAAAACGCAATATCCCGCCGCGTGCAATTCGGTGGAAACCCTACTGTTGGACGCGCATTGGCCGCTTGCCAACCAAAAAGCTTTGCTGGCGGAACTTGTCAAACAAGGGGTTACGTTGTATGGCGGGGCGGACGTTGCCACGCTGGCTCCGGTAGCTGGGGCGGTGGCGGATTGGCACACCGAGTACGGCGAAAAAAAGCTTTCCGTAAAATTGGTGCAGCATGTTCTGGAGGCGGTGGAGCATATCAACCGGTACGGTTCGCACCATACGGATGCCATTTTGTCTGCCGATCATGACGAAACGCAAATTTTTATGGATTTGGTGGACTCCGCCGGGGTCTATCACAATGTGTCCACGCGCTTTGCCGACGGATATCGCTATGGCTTTGGGGCCGAGGTGGGCATTAGCACGGGCAAAACGCATGCGCGCGGCCCGGTTGGGCTGGAAGGACTGACGATTTATAAATATAAACTGTACGGGAACGGGCAGGTGGTGGCCGATTATGTCGGCCCAGATGCCCGCCCCTTTACGCATAAAAAATTAGGGGGAAAATGATGAAATTAGGTTTTATCGGCGCTGGCGAAATGGGCGGTGCCATTATTAATGGTTTGTTGCAAAAGGGCTGGCCTAAAGAGGAAGTCATGGCCAGTGTTCATACGCCGGAGTCTGCCGCGCGTCTGCGGGCGGAATTTGGCATAGAGGTGGGGACGAATAACCAGCAGGTCATCCGCGAAGCGGGTTGGCTGTTTTTGGCGGTTAAACCGGCCCAAATGCCCGAGGTACTGCAGCAAATTGCGGTCTCCGGCGTTCCGGCCAAACCGATTATTTCTATGGCGCTTGGCTGGAGTGTGGAAAAAATCCAGCAGGTATTGCCGTTGTGGCCGGTCATTCGCATTATGCCCAATACCTCTCTTTCGCTGTGCGAAGGGGTTACGCTTTTTCACTTTGCGGCTGAAACGCCCAAACGCACGCGCCGCGAAGTGATGGGCCTTTTTGACGGGCTTGGCAAAACCTTTGAAGTTTCCCTGCCGCTTTTTGATGCGGCCACGGCGGTATCGGGTTCCGGCCCGGCGTTTGTCTATTATTTTATTGATGCCCTGGCACAGGCCGGCGTAGCCCAAGGATTGCCCGCACAACAAGCGTCCGAGTTGGCCTTGCAGACCGTGCTGGGTGCGGCCAAAATGTTGGAGACTTCCAGCCTGTCCGCGGCGGATCTGGCCCAAAAGGTAGCCACGCCCGGCGGTTGTACGGCGGCGGGCATGGAGGTGCTGGCCTCGTCGGACGTAAAACAAGTGTTGGCAGATACCATTTCCGCCACGGTGGAAAAGGCCAAAGCGGCCGCCAAATAAGGTATTTTCTCTTCTAATACAAAAGGGCCCCGGTTCACCGTGGCCCTTTTGTGCAATGGTTATTTTTGTAGGTATTCTACCAAGCGTTGCGGATTGACGAGTTGTGCGGTAAACGGTTGTCCGTTCCAAGAGCATGTTTGTATGTCACTGGTGTCGGCAACGGCCTTTAAAAATTCCGCCTTGGTTAAGGTCGGCTTTACCTGTACGCCCAAAGCGTATAAGCCCGCCACATAGGGGACCGCCCACGAAAGGCCGCCGTTAGCATAATGCACATAATCCTTATTGCCGTTGGGGGCTGCCACTGCCCGAAAGTCCGTCGGTACAGTGGGCTCTTTGAGCTGGTTGTACAAGGGGAGATCATTTTTATTCCACCAGTAGGCGGGGCGGCAGTATTCGGCTTTGTCCGGGTTGGCCAGCGAGTGTGTACGGTTTAACGTAAATACATCATTGGTGGTAAACACAGCGACGCCGCTTTCTTCCAGTTCTTTTTTGGCGGAGGAAAAGTCAGCGGCTCCAAAATCGTCTGGTTGAAACCCGCGTGAAATAGACACCACGCGGATTCTTTTTTCGTCAGGCAGTTGCTTGTTGAGCTGAATAATCCGCCGCAGCATATAGGCGGTTGGCGCGGCATCATAGCGGGCTTTTGTAGAGCGGCCAAATTCAGGTGCAAATAAAAATAGCCGGACCTGCGGAGCTACGCCCGTTGTTTTTCCTGCCAGAATGGATGCTACCGCCGGGGCGTGCATGCTGCTCCCACCAAGATTATGCCACCATTCATTTTCTTCGTACCAAACGAGTTGCTTGGCATATTCTTGGTGTGTAGTCAGCAAATTTTGATCTATAATCGCGGCAGATACCCCTTTTCCCGTAATGCCTTTTTTATGTAACTTTTTTATCCCAAGACCGGGATTTTTACCATTTTTTAAGATTTTTTTAGCCGAAAAGTTTTTTGGCAGTTTGGCTTTCGGCGGGAATTTGGTTTGGCTGTCAAATGTCAGCACATCGGCTAACTCTTCGCTGGTGTAGTCCCGTAAATCCCAAGAAGAGATGTCGCAAGCGCGGACGTCCAATTCTGCCGGAGCCAAAAGTTTGGCTGGTTGCTTTTGGGGCAGTTTTTCACATAGAAAAGAAAAGTTAGCCGGGGCGGGGCTCTTGTCTAAAGAAGGCAAAACTAATTTTTGGGGAACTTCCTGGGCAAAGCCAGTTCCCGTGCAGACGGCCAAAAGTAACAAGAATAAGCGGGTTTTGTTGAACATAAAATAGCTCCTTGGGTGTTTGCGAAGAGTCGGTACGGGGATGTGAAAATATGATACAAAACTTTGGAAGAATTTTGTTTAAAAATCCCCCGGTTTTGCCGGGGGATTTTAAACGGATTATTTCAATAATTTATTTAAACGGCCTTGCGCGCGGGAGGCCAGTTTATCAGTCGGATAATTGATGATAAGCTTTTTATAAGCCTCTATGGCCTGGGCGGTTTTGCCCTGTTGCTCGTAGGCGGAACCCAAGTCCAGCATCAGTTGTGGGGCGCGGGGGCCTTTGGGGTGATACAGCAGCGCTTTTTCCAAGGCCTGCACGTATTTCACTTGGTCGCGCATGCGGCGTTTGGCTACATTGGCCGCCTCTAAGAGGGAGAAAGTGCATTTCTCTTCATCCGTTTTAAAGGCTTCGGCGGTTTTGACCAGCGTATTGTACGCCTCGGTGTAGTTTTTGGTTTTCACGTATACATCCGCCTTGCCGCGGTACGCGTCGTACCCAGCCGGCGTGGCGCCCAAAAGTTCCATGGCCTTGTCGTAATTGATGAGGGCGCTGTCAAATTGCTTGTTGTTCTCATCCAAAATGGCCATATGCTTATAAACCACGCCAATCTCTGCCGATTCCGGGTAATTGCGCAGCACCCCGGTATAGGCGGCCATGGCGTTGGCGGTGTCCTTTAAATTATCGGCATAAATGTCACCAATCAACCGTTCGCTGGCGGCGCGGTAAGGCGTATTTGGATAAAGTTCTCCGGCCTTTTTGTATTGCACCACTGCGGCCAAATAATTGCCGTTCACGCGGTGCAAATCGCCATACCACAGCTCCACCTTATCGGTGCCTGCATAGTTCGGATGCGTCAAAAAGAAGGTTTCAAAGGCTTCGGCGGCCGGGGCGTAAAGCGTGCGTCCGGGCACCTTGGAAAGAGCATACAACGCCTCCGCCTGCTGGTCGTCCACCGTTTTTGTTTCTGCCGGGAGCGGCGCCGCAAAAAGGGCCGCCGCCTCTTGGCGTTTGTCTGCATTCACGGCGTTTACCGCCTCGTTAAACAAGGGAGTTAGCACGCTGGCGTTCGCAGCCGGGAAGCATTTTTTTAGCTGGAAAAGCGTCACAAGTGCCCGCGCATTTTCTTCGGCACGCACATACAGTTTGGCTTGCAGCAGCAGCGCTTCAGACAATGCCGCGTTGGACGGATTTTGCCGCGTCCACGTGCCCAAGTTATCCGCTAAGGCCTTGGCAAAGGCGCGTTCCTCGCGGCTGGGTTTTACGGTAAGCACCTGGGCCTGCTTTTTATAAAAGGCCAGCGCTTTTTCAGCCTCCGCCGCTTGAGCGGCCGGCGCGGCCACTAGAGCGGCCAACAGTATAAATAGGAGTTTTTTCATAGTTATCTGTAGTTGGTAAACTGGAGCTCCACGCCAAAGTCTCTCCCTCTTAACAGGGCCATGGTGTTTTGCAGTTCGTCCTTGGATTTGGAGGATACGCGCAGCTGATCACCCTGAATAGAGGCGGACACTTTTAGCTTGGCCTCTTTAATCGTTTTGGAAATTTCCTTGGCTTTGTCCGCGGGGATGCCCTGCTGGATTTTAACCGTTTGTTTGGCATTTCCGCCCAAGGCGGCTTCTATTTTCTGCGGTTGCATATTTTTAAGCGGAATGCCGCGTTTGGCAATGCGCGTAAAAATAATGTCGCGCAGGGTGTTCACCTTGTATTCGTCGCTGGACCCCAGTTTGAGTTCATTGTCCTTCTGGTTTAACTCCAGGGTGGAATTGGTGCCCTTAAAATCGTAGCGGTTGGTAATTTCTTTGTTCGCGGCGCTGACGGCTTCCGCAATGACGTTCAAGTCCACCTTGGACACAATATCAAAGCTGTAATCTGCCATATAAAAGTACCTCCTGTGGCCCCTAGCGGCCGATTTATTTCCTATATTATATCTTTTTTTGTACAATGGTTTTAACGGCGGGACGGACGGTCCGTGTGTCTTTTCCGCTCTAATTCCTACGGAGGCAGACTTGTATATTTACGCCGGAACTTCCCTATTTCGGCGGGTAATGCTTATGAATATCAAAATTCGTTTGACTGCAATGAACTTCCTCCAGTTTGCGGTGTGGGGAGCGTACCTGACGTCTATGGGCACCTTCCTGGCCGGAGCTGGACTGGCAGAAAGAATCGGTTGGTTTTATGCGATGCAGGGCTTCGTGTCGCTCTTTATGCCGGCTGTTATCGGCATTGTGGCAGATCGCTGGATTCCGGCCCAAAAACTGTTGGGGCTTTGCCACCTGCTTGCGGCGGTCAGCTTGGCGGCGGCGGGGTATTTCGGGTCCTTGCCTCAGGTGAGTTTTTCCGCGGTGTTCGGCATGTATTCGCTGAGTGTGGCGTTCTATATGCCCACGATTGCGCTTTCCAACTCAGTGGCGTATACGGTGTTGCGCCAAGGCGGGTTTGATACCGTTTCCACCTTCCCGCCCATTCGTGTATTCGGTACGGTGGGTTTTATCTGCGCGATGCTTACTTCTAACTTTACGGGTTTTCAAAACACCTACATGCAGTGGTATTTCTCGGGCATTATGGGCGTTTTGTTAGGGGTTTATTGCTTTACGTTGCCCGCCTGCCCCGTTTGCACCGAAAAAGCCAAATCCCTGGCGGAAGCGTTGGGCTTAAAAGCGTTTGCGCTGTTTAAAGAAAAGAAGATGGCCATTTTCTTCATCTTCTCCATGCTCTTGGGGATGTCGCTGCAAGTAACCAATGCGTATGCCAACCCGTTTATCAACGGGTTTAACTCGCTGGCCGGGTTTGCGGGGTCGTGGGGGGCCAATAACGCCAACGCGCTTATTTCGCTTTCCCAAATGTCCGAAACCTTGTGTATTTTGCTCATTCCGTTCTGCTTAAAGCGCTTCGGTATCAAAAAGGTAATGTTAATCAGTATGTTTGCGTGGGTGCTGCGCTTTGGCTTCTTTGGTATTGGCAACCCGTCCACCGTGGGCGGCATTGTGCTGTTGGTGGCGTCCATGATTGTGTACGGGGTGGCGTTTGACTTCTTTAACGTGTCCGGCTCCCTGTATGTAGACCAAGAAACCGACCCCTCCATCCGCTCCAGCGCACAGGGTGTGTTTATGTTGATGACCAACGGCTTTGGTGCGATGATCGGTACCTTGGGCGCCCAGTGGGTGATCAATAAACTGGTCAACGTGCACATCAACGCCTATACGGCGGCCAACGGCTTTTTGCCGGCGGGCGAAGTGTACCCGGCGGACGTGTCGCATGCGATTATGTCCGGCTGGAGTGAGTCCTGGTTCGTCTTTGCGGGATTCTCGCTGGTGGTGGCCGTGGCCTTTGCCTTTATCTTTAAGTACAAACATGTCGTGAAGGCCTAAGGAACAACCAACATTTTAAAAGGGAACGTTTTTACTTAAAACGTTCCCTTTTTTGTGCGCAAATTACCTAATTTTTCAACAAAAAAACCGCCCTTTTACGGGCGGTTTTAAATGGTATTTGCAAGACTTATTTGGCGGCAGCAGCTTTGTTGGCGGCTTTGGCCAAGCGGGATTTCTTGCGGGCGGCCGTTTTCCAATGGATAACGTTCTTTTTAGCGGCCTTGTCAATGCAAGATTCAGCTTTTTTCAAGTCTTCCTTCAGCGTGGCGGCTTTCGCAGTGGCGGAAGCGTTCACGGCTTTGGTGGCCAAGCGGACTTTTTTAATCAAGCCCTTATTTTCGGAAGTTCTCTTTTCAGCTTGGCGCTGCGCTTTAATAGCGCTCGTGTGTCTACCAGTTTTAAGTTTAGCCATTTATAATTCCTCTATAGAAAAATCGGTTATTTATATTTTATCCTATTATTGGCGCGGGGTCAACTGCTTTTTTTGTCATTGACGAAATGTTACAATAACTTTATGGACTCCCGCATAGATATTTTACCAAATAAACCTGGTGTTTACATCATGCGCTCAAAAGAGGGCACCATTCTCTATGTAGGGAAAGCCAAAAACCTTTCCGACCGGGTAAAGCAGTATTTTCAGGAGTCCAACCTCTATTCCCGCGGGTGGAAACTGCCCAGCCTGCTGCCGTTAATTGCCAAGATTGATTACGTCACCACCGCCAGCGAGCGCGACGCCCTGGTGTTGGAAGAAAAACTCATCAAGCAGTACCAACCGTTTTTTAACTCGCTGGGCAAAGACGGAAAAAGCTACCCTTATTTAAAACTGACCATGGGGGAAGATTTCCCGCGGCTGCAGCTCACGCGCCGCGTGGTGCGCGGTAAGGACTTGTATTTCGGGCCGTATCCCAAATCCAGCATCGTCAAAAATTTAATGCGCTTTTTGTGGAAGAGCAAATATGCGCCACTGCGTCCGTGCAAGTGGAATTTTTCGCGCGAAAAAGAATTAGATCCGCGCAAAATTAATACCTGTATCTATTATCACACCGGCCAATGCCCGGCGCCGTGCAGCGGCAAAATTTCTTACGAAGATTACCGCAAAATTGCCGAGCGTATGGCCCAATTTTTGGACGGACACTTCGGCGACATTACGGAAAATATCACGCGTCTCATGCAAGAGCATTCCGCCAAGTGGGAGTATGAACAGGCCGCCGTCTACCGCAATTTTTTGCACGCGTTGGCGCACATGCAGGAGCGGGTGTTGGTGGGGCGGTTTAAGGACGAAGCCATCACCACTGCCATGGAAAATACGGACAAGCTAAAACGCCTGGCGCAGGTGATTGGACTGCACAAACTGCCCGCCCATATTGAGGCGTTTGATAACTCGCACCTCTTTGGGCGCGAAGCGGTGGGCTGCATGGTGTGCTACATTAACGGCGAGAAGAATCACGAACATTACCGCCGTTTTAAAATCCGTTCCAAACTGCCCACGCGCGGCGGGAGCGATTTTACGATGATGGAGGAGAGTGTCTACCGTCGTTTGCGCCAGTTAAAACGTGCCCCTTCCCAAATGCCCGATTTGATTTTATTGGACGGTGGCAAGAGCCAAATCACGGCTGCGTTAAACGCCTTTGACCGCGCCGGCATATACATTCCTTTTATTGCCTTGGCCGAAACGCACGAGGGTATTTATTTGCCCGGAGAGGCGGAAAGCATTAAGCTGCCGATTGGCGATCCGGCCCTCAACCTACTCATGGAAATCCGCGACGAGGTGCACCGCTTTGCCATTACCTACCACCGCAAATTGCGTAACCAGGCCGAACTGACCGGGCACCAGAAACAAGACGGGCTAATTGACGGGAAAGACCCAGCCGGGCGCGACATTTTCCCCACGCCGCCGGGCGGCGGACGTATTGTCGGGGGAAAGGACGGCGAATAACGCCGCTGCTATTTCCACAGATAAAAGGCGATAATAAACGCCCCTAGCAGCAGGCGGTAGTACACGAACACATCAAAACGGTGTGTTTTGATAAACTTCATCAGCCACCCAATCACGAGCAACGCCCCTACAAACGCACTGACAAAGCCGCACAAAAGCGGCAAATTGAAATCTGCGGGCGACAAATGCCCCAGCTCCACCAATGCCGCCCCGGCAATAATCGGGGTGGAAAGCAAAAAGGAAATACGCGCGCTGGCCGGGCGGGAAAGCCCCAACAGCAGGGCGGCCGTAATCGTAATACCGCTGCGGGAAACGCCTGGCATAATGGCCAGGGCCTGCGCACAGCCGATGAGCATTAATGTTTTAAAGGAAGGAGTTTGCCCCGCTTGGTTTCCCGCTCTCCGGTCCGCCCACCACAGCAGGCACGCAAACACTATTAAGCAGCAGGCAATGGCTAACGGATTGCGAAAGGTGTGTTCCGCCCAGTCGTTTAACGCCAGTCCCGCCACGCCGGCCGGCACGGTGGCCGCCGCCAGGTACCACAAGGTTCTTCCTTGGGGGGATGTTGGACGCGTAAGCCCGTCTTTTACTAGCGTAAACCAATCCTTGGCAAAATACAACAGTACCGCCAGTAACGTGGCCGCATGGAGCATTACATCAAACGCCAGCCCTTGGTATTCCATGCCGCGCAGATAAGGCAGCAGCACCAAATGCGCCGAACTGGAAATGGGCAAAAACTCTCCCAATGCTTGTAATAGGCCCAACAATACGGCATCAAAAATTGTCATAAATTATTCTCCAAAACAAGATAGGCGGAAATTATTTTCTTCCTGCCGCATAACGGAAAACGAACCCGGGGAAAACGGGTGTATTTCCCGGCATAGTAGGTGTGTCACATAGGCCACGGCCGGATTGTGCCCCACGGCAATCACGGTGTTGTAGCTTTGCAGCTGTTCCAGCAAAAAATCCCGCACTTCGGCATCCGGGTAAAAGCCGTTTAGTATTTTTTCCTGTATCACGGGAGCCTGCAGGGTACGAGCCAAAAGGTGAGCCGTTTGCACGGCGCGCACTAACGGGCTGGTCAAAATAACGTCGGGTACAATTCCCAAAGTTTGCAGTGCCTGGGCTGTATGCGCGGCTTTCAGCTCGCCCTGCGGGGAGAGCGGTCTTTCGGCATCTGTATTGACGCGCGCTTCCCAGCCGGCCAAGGCGTGGGCATGGCGTACGAGGACCAGCGTTTTCATAGGTTTGCTTTTATAACCAAAAATGCAATAATAAAATAAGTACCTTTATTTTACAATTTTATGAAACTTTTTTACGCACATTATTCTTCGTTGGAAGATGCCTTTGTACAACATGTACAAACCGAACGCCGCACCCCGCTGTCTCCATGGCTGGTGGTTTGCGCTTCTACCTTTATGTCCGCCCGGTTAAAGGAGCGTTTGGCCCGGCAGTTTGGCGCGGCGGCCAATATCCATTTTCTGACGATGGGCGCTCTAGTTAGCACCCTGGACGCGCAGGCCGCAGGGGAACATTTGCCCTTGTTGCCGCAGGATAATCTGCGCGACTTTTTAATTAAAAATCTGCTGGAAGAGCCCGTCCTCAACCGTTATCCAGTTTCGCGCGGTTTTGTGCAGGCGGTAAAAAGCTCGCTGCGCGATTTGGAGGATTCATTGGCCGACCCCGACACGCTGGACGAACACCTGCGCACCCTGCCGGATGCGGCCCTGGAGCAGGACGGCGCGCGTTGGCAGTGGCTTACCCGTTTGTACCGCCGGTATTTGCAGGCCCAGCGGGAAGTCCCTGGATATCGCCCGTATCAGGCCGCGTTTGAAAACGCACTTTCACAGGTGGACGCGCCCGATTCTTTTTTGCGTGGGTTTGACCAAATTGTCTTTTACGGGTTTTACGATATGCCCGGCCGTCCCTTGGAACTGGTAAACCGCGTGCAAAGCAGTTTTGAAACAGCTGTTTTTGCCCCGTACCAAAAACATCCCGCATACCGCTTTGCGCAGAAATTTTTTGAAACCAACTGGCTGGGCCGGGCCCAAGAGACGGTGGAATTTCCCGGTGAATACGGCGCCTTGGGCGAAAGCGGGCGTTATCTGTTTTCGTCAGAAGGCAGTGCCGCCGCCCCGTCCGTGACGGTGGTAAGCGCCAGCGACGCCGGCGGCGAAGTGTTTTATACGGCTAAAGAAATTTTGCGCCTGGTAGAAAAAGAGGGGTATGCATTTTCGGACATTGCCGTGATTGCGCGTACCACCGCGCCTTATCAGGAGGAAATCCGCCGCGTTTTCAAGGCCAACTGCATTGCGCTCAACGCGTCGTTTTCCTATCCGTTGGCACATTATCCGCTGGGTGTGTTTTGCCAAAATTTATTTTCCTTGGCGGCCAACGGGTTTGACCGCAGCACCGTGCTGGCGGTGGTTTCTTCCCCTTATTTTAAACCGGCCGAAAAATTCCGTTGGCGTACGCTGGCGGCCTCATCTCTTGTCACCCGCGATTTAAATCAGTGGAAGGATTTATTGCCGCAAACCAAAAATTTTGACCCGGCCTTTTTGGCTTGGTTGGAACAAACGCAAACGGATCTTGCCGCCCTGTCTGCCCCGCAGCATTGGGAAAAACTAGCCACCCTAGCCCAAATGTTTTTAGCCAAAAATACGGACGAAACCGCCTTTGAAGGCAAAGATGCCGAAATTTATCAAACCGTTTTAGAAAAACTAGCCGGCCTGTCTGCCTACCAAGCGGTTCGTCCCACTGTGCAGGCAGAAGAGGGCGTGCGGGAAATTGGAGACGTGCTCACCGGCTTATCCTTTAACGAAGCAGAGGCAGTCCCGTCCGGTGTAGTGTTTACGGATGCCGTGCGTGCGCGCGGTTTGCGTGCGCGGGCCGTTTTTGTGCTGGGGCTAAACGACAAAGCCTTTCCACTCGTCACCCCGGAAGACCCCGTCCTGCGCGATTACTACCGCTACACTCTGCGCGAGGTACTGGGCTACTGGCTGAACCAAAGTTTGGAGCGCGGCGATGAGGAAAAACTCCTCTTTTTTGCGGCGGTTACCGCCGGGACGGAAAAATTGTACGCGCTGTATGCGCGGGCGGATGAAGAGGGAAAAGCCGCCGTTCCTTCCGTATACCTGGCGGAGCTGTCCCGGGCGTGCGGACTCAACCTGCAGGCGGCCGATGCCCCGCGGGTGAGCGGGCGCCTGTCTGAACGGCTGGCGTCTGTTTCGGCGGAATTTTTGACTCCCAAGGAACTTTCCTTAGCGTTTATTTTAAACCCCGACCAAGCCTCCCAACACTACCAGGCGGCGGGACTGCTGACGCCGCAGCTAAAACGGGTGTTGGAGGCCGCACACACCCTGCGCCAAACAGGGGCGCCTACAGCGTTTGACGGGTTTGTCCAAAGCGGACCCACTATTTTTGCGCGGGAAAATGAATCCGGCTTTTCGCCTTCTGCGCTGCAAACGCTGGCGCAATGCCCGTTAAAATACTTTTTTGACAAGGGCGTCAAATTGGCCGACACGGAGGATCCGCTCAGCCGCCAAGAACTCTCACCGGACCGCCGCGGCACGCTTTACCACGAAATTCTGAAGGATTTTTACAGTGAACTTTATCAAGATAAATGCACACACGACCTGTTTGACAGCGCCACCCTGGAGCGTTTGGAGCACGTTTGGCGGGCCCATTGCCGGCTGGAAGATTACCGCCTTTTTGGGCTGTATCCCGTCGTGTGGGATTTAATCATGCAGGATATTTATGCCAAACTATCCGCCTTTGTGTTGGAGGATTTACACGAGCTTGGCTCTTTCACCCCCGCGCGTTTTGAAATGCCCGTCACAGCCCCCGCTACGGACGAAATTCCCTTCAAACTGCGCGGTATTATAGACCGGGTGGATTTGGACGAAGCCTCCAAAACCTTCCGCGTGGCGGATTATAAATCGTCTCGCAAGGGAACCCAAAATTTGGCGTCGGATTTGTTTAAACATCTGCTTTTCCAGCCGTTTCTTTACGTGTGGATTGCCGCGCATTTGCCCGAATTTAAATCCTATCAATCGGCGGGTTCGTGTCTGTTGTCCATAAACAAAGGGTACGAGCGGCGGGAAATGACGGCTTCCGCGTTTGAGGATATCCGCCCGCGCGCCTGTGAATTTTTTAACCTGTTGGCGAAACTTATTGAAGAGGGCACCTTCTTTTTGTGCCCGTCCGATTTGTGCCAGTATTGCCCGTACGCAACCATTTGCCGCCGGGACAGTTTCAAATCGCTACTGCGCGCCAGAAAATGCACAGCTGCCCAGCAGCTGGAGGAGGCCCGCCAATGATCGTGCAAGAAGACCGCACCCAAGTGCAAACCCTGTTGGGTGTTAATATGGTGGTGGAGGCGGGTGCCGGCACAGGCAAAACCACCCTGCTGATTGACCGCCTGTGCCTGTGTGTGTTGGCACAGGGGACGGCGGTGGAAAAGCTGGTGGCACTTACGTTTACGGAAAAAGCCGCCGCCGAAATTAAAACCCGTTTTATTTTTAAATTACAGCATTTGGTGCAGGCCATCCGCACTGGGGGGGAAGATTCCACCCTTACCCTGCTTCGCACCCATTTTTCGGTGCCGGATGAAACCTTGGTTTCTCGTGCAGAAACGGCGCTGGCCCGCCTGGACCGGGCGTCTATCGGCACCATTCACGGCTTCTGCGCCGATATTTTAAAGGCCTACCCGTTGGAAGCCGGCCTTTCCCCCAACGTGCAAATTGATTCCGGCGCCAAGGCCGCGCGCCTGTTTGACGCCCGCTGGAACAGCTTTTTAGATGAAGAACTGGGCGTGAATGCCCCGCGTGCCGCGGCCTGGAAGCAGGTCCTGCCGGAGATTTCCCTTACGGAACTAAAGGATTTTGCGCGCGAACTTTGCAGCGGAAAAATTGAAAACTATGACTACTACGCCCACCGGGACATGCTTTCCCAAGTCTGTTTAGCGCGTGCCGCCCGGGCCGAAGAATTGGTGGAACCGTTCACCGCCGCCGGCAAAAAATTGCGAAACGGCGAAAAGGCCCTGCTTTATGCGGCGGACTCCCTGCGGCGCAGTGCGGCCTTTTTGGCTGGACAGGAAGTCACGCCACCGCCCGAGGAAACCTGTCCGGCTCTCCCGGTCAATGCGTATAAGGATTGGGACGAGGAAGATTTTGAAGAGGCGCGTTCCCTGTGTGCCTTTGCTTCTAAAATCACGCCCGAAAAACAAACGCTCTTTTTGGCGGCCTATTATTTGGTTAAGGATGTGGCCGCGGCCGTGCGGGGGGACTATTTGCGTGAGGGACTACTCAGCTTTGATGATTTAATCGTCAAAACCCGCAACCTACTCAAACAAAATTTGTATGTGCGCCGTCTGTTAAAAGAAAAATTTGATGCGCTTTTTATTGACGAATTTCAAGACACGGACCCGGTGCAGGGGGAACTGCTTCTCTTTTTAGCGGAAGAAAAAGCCGCCTCCGCCACCCGTTGGCAAGAGGTGCGTTTGGCGCCCGGCAAGTTGTTTGTCGTGGGCGATCCCAAACAATCCATTTACCGCTTTCGCGGGGCAGACATTACCGCTTACGAACTGTTTACAGACCTTATTTTAAAACAGGGCGGCAAAAAATGTTTCCTGCAAAAAAATTTCCGCAGTGTAGCGGAAATTGTGGATTTAGCCAATGCCGTTTGCGCGCGTTCCATGCGCCAACAACCTTCCTTTCAGCCGGCCTATGTGCCTATTTTTACGGATAAAACCACCCGCAGTGGGGCTGCCCAATGGCTGTTTATTCCGCCGGCCGATCCCGCCCCTGTTGCAGACGATTACCGCGATAATCAGGCCGAACAGATTGCCGCGTGGATCAAGCAGCAGGTCGGCACCCTGGAACTTGCCGAGGGGCGGAAACTGACTTATGCGGACATTGCCCTCCTCACCCGTGCTTCCACCACCGCCGGGCCCTACACGGATGCCTTGCGTCGGCACGGCATTCCCTTTAATGTGGAAACGGACAAAGATTTTTACCGCAAGCAGGAAGTAAACGACTTTTTGAATTTCCTGCGGGCGGCCATAAACCCTGAGGACCGCACCGCCTTGGCGGGCATCCTGCGCAGCCCGGTATTTGGCTTTACGGACGAAGAAATCTACCAAATTGCGCGGCGGGGGGAATTGTCGCTCTATGCCCGCCCGCAGGATGAAAAATTGGCGCAAAGTTATCAGTTCTTGCGGCAGTTGGGCCGTCAAATGAGCCGTCAGGAACTGCGGCAGAATTTGCAAACCGTGCTGGAAGAAACCCTGCTGCCGGAGGCCTGCGCCGCCGCTTACGAAGGGGAACGGACGCTGGCTAACCTGAGCCGCCTGGTGCATTTGGCCAAGGGGTACGCCGCGGACGGCCCGGCCTCGCTCTTGCAGTTCTTAGCCGAGGTGCAAACCCTGCTTGAGGAAACGCCCGAACGTTTGGGCGCGGCCAGCACAGAGGACGCGCTGGATGCCGTTTCGGTGATGACGGTGCACAAGTCCAAGGGCCTTCAATTTCCGGTGGTCATTTTGGCGGACCTGTCCAAAAAAGAGTCCTCCTCTGCCGCGCATCCTACCGCGCATCTGTTTTCGTGGCGCTATAACATGCACGGCCTGCGTGCCGGCCGCGTGTGTGACGCAAACCTGGCCTTTTTGGAAGACGAGCAAAAGAAACACGAGCGGTGCGAGGAAATCCGCATTCTGTATGTGGCGCTCACCCGCGCCAAGGAAAAATTACTGTTGACGGCGGACGGCCGCAAGGGGGCTGCCAAAGCCGCCGCGCCCTTTGCCCTGGCAGGGCTCTTTCCGGACGGGGACACAGACGTGTTAACGCATGAGGCTCTAACTGTGCCCGTATCGTATCAAAAATATCGCGCCCCGGAGACCTTTCGCTATCTTCACGTAGCCCCTTCGCAAATGCTTTTTGCGCCGCAAGGCAGTACGTGGCGTGCGGTGCACGAAGCGCGCGCGGTGCGTTACCAAGCCTTGATTTCCGGCGCGCAAAACCGGGCCCCCAGCGAGCTGCTGCAGACCGGGCGGGAACTAACCGAAGCACAGCGGATCGGGGCTGAGTTGGGAACTGTTTGCCATGGTGCTTTGGAGCGGTTCTTAAGCGGACGCACGCCCGCGCTCCAACAAGCGGTGGCCGAGGCAGCCTCTTCTGCGGGTGCCCCCTTGCGCGCGTCGGACGCACAGGCCGTGTTGGGACCGTTTGTGGCAAGCCCTCTCTATACGGAATTGTCCGCCTGCAAATTTTTGGCGGGGGAAATGCCCTTTTCTTTTCTGACGGAGGAAGGAAACATTGAGTCCGGCGTTATGGACGCCGTGCTGGAGTGCCCCGATTCCTCTATTTGGGTGGTGGACTATAAAACAGACAAAGTAGAACCAGGGCAGGAGCGGCAGTTACTGGAGGAAAAATACCGCTTGCAGCTGGGTGTTTACCAAGCGGCGGCGCAGAAGCTTTTTGCAGGCCGCCCGGTGCGCTGTTCGGCGGTGTTTATCCGCACGTTTGCGGCGGTGGACTTATAAAAGTTACAATATAAAAAATTTTGGGGAGGAGTGTTCTATGTTTGATAAATTGGGACAGCTTAAGGATATTTGGAAATTAAAAAAACAAATGGAAGAAATCAAAAAACGCCTGGACAATATGGTAATTAAGGTGGAAAGCCCGCGCCATTTGTTTGAAGTGACCATCTCCGGCTCGCAGGAAGTGAAGGAAGTGCGTGTGGACGCCCTGGTTAAAAATTTTACGGAGGCGGAAATTGCCGAAGATTTAAAAGCCGTCATCAACAAGTCCGTGCGCGACAGCCAAGGCATGGCTGCGCAAGCCATGGGCAACTTCGGCATGCCGCAGGCCTAGTTTATGTACCGAAACAAAGTTCTGGCCGTTTTTGGCGTGTCGGCAGATGCGTCCAAATACGGGTACAAAATTTTTAATACGCTGGCCCAAAAAGGGTTTCGCGTGGTGGGGATTAACCCCAAAGGCGGGAGCGTAAACGGCCTGCCGCTCTATACGCGTTTGTCCGAGGCCCCGCAAAAAGCGGAGGTGGCCATTATGGTCATTCCGCCCGCGGCCTTACTTCCCGCCGTGCAGCAGTGCATCGCGGCTGGGGTAAAGGAAATTTGGTTTCAGCCGGGGGCGCAGTCTCCCGCGGCGTTTAGCTTGGCCGAACAGGCAGGTCTCACGGCCGTGGATTCCTGTTTTATGGCCGATAACGGGCTTTGGTAATGAAATACAACCGCTTGGGAAACACGGAAATTTCCTTTTCCGCCGTGGGCCTGGGCGGTTGGTCTTTTGGCGGTGGAAAAGATTGGGGCGATACGCCGCAGGCGGACGTGCTGTCCACGGTATCTGCCGCGCTGGAAGCCGGGATAAATTGGGTGGATACAGCCCCCATTTATGGTGATAGTGAAGAAAAACTCGCCCCCGCCTTAAAGGGTCGCCGCACGCGGTTGTTTTTGGCCACCAAGTGCGGCCTTATCAAAAACGGTTCTTGGACGGACCACGACCTTTCCCCCAAAACGATTGTCCGGCAGTTGGAAGATTCTCTTTCCCGCCTGCAGACTGATTACATAGATTTGTACCAAATACACTATTTGGACCCCAAAAATCCGCTGGAACCAGCTCTGGAAACCTTAACTAAATTGCAGAAACAAGGTAAAATCCGTTATATAGGCGTGTGTAATTTTTCAGCAGATGACTTGCGCCAAGCCTGTGGAACGTTTCCACTCGCCAGCGTACAAAACGAATATTCTCTTTTGCACCCGCAAAAAGGAAAAAGCGTTTTTTCTGTTTGCCGCGAATGGGGCATAGGTTTTATCGGTTATGGCACTTTATGTGGGGGGATATTAAGCGGAAAATATAAAAAAGCCCCCAACTTCCGACGTGCCGATGCCCGTAATTATTTTTATAAATGTTACCGTGGCCCCGCTTTTGAGGAGGCCAATAAAACTGTTTTGCGCGTAAAAAATGTAGCCCAAGAATTAGGTGTACCGCCCGGTGCGGTGGCTGCCGCGTGGGCCTTGACTACCGGGGCAACCAGCGTGCTTTTGGGGGCCAGAAAGCCCGAACAAGTACGTCAAAATGTATTGGGTGCAGAGGTGTTATTATCCGCGCAGCAATTATTATATTTGGAGGAAAAACCGTGTACCTGCCTGATGAAATAGAAAAATATTTACTGACCCTTTTGCCTGCCTTGGGTGTCAATAAACTGCGAGAATTATCACGCCTGGTGTATGAAATTTGCAAAAGGGAAAATGCGGCCCCGCAAACGCTCGTACCGGCACAAAAAAATTTAACCTTTGAAGGCGTAAAAAAGCAACTCTTGGCGCGGCGGTATCCCGTCAATTTTAAGACCGCGCCCAAAAATCGGTTTTACCTGCCTAAATTGGAGTTAGACCCGGCTTTGCGTGCGGACTTAACCGTCCGTCCCTTTTATCCCAAAACCGTCTATATTGAAAAATCAGTAGCGAATAGTGAATTGGCCGATCGGGCGCGTGCCGCTTTTCCCAAGGCAAATTTTAAGGAGACGGACGGAAAAACCCAAGTGGGCAGCCCCAACTTTTCCAAGCGTTTGGAAACTTTATTTATCCACCGCGAAAAGTACGATTTTTTAAAGCCTTGTCCGTGTTCGTGTGCGGCGGCGGGGTGTGGCTACAATTTAATTAATTTGGGGTTTGGGTGCCGTTTTGAGTGTGAGTATTGTTTTTTACAGCAATACCAAAATTTGCACGCAGTATTACTCCCGGCCAATGTGGAGGAATTTTTGGCAAAAATTGACGGGGCATCTTTTAATAAAGGGCCGTTTGACCGCCCGCGCATTGGCAGTGGGGAGTTTACCGATTCCTTGGTGTTTGATGATTTAACCCGGTATTCCCAAAAAATTGTGCCGTTCTTCCGCGCGCGCCCGCACTTGCAATTTGAATTTAAAACCAAGAGTGTGAATATTGGCGGCCTGTTGCAAGCGGGCGGATGCGAAAATGTGGTCGTTTCGTGGTCGGTAAATTCCGCTAAAATTACGGACTATGCCGAACATTTTACGCCCCAATTATCCGCGCGTTTGGCGGCGGCCTGCCAAGTGGCCCGGGCCGGGTACCGGCTGGGTTTCCATTTTGATCCCGTGGTGATTTACGACGGGTACGAGGCCGATTATGCCCGCACCGTACAGGAAATGGCCGATACTTTGCCTAATGACAAAGTGGCTTGGATTAGCGTGGGAACACTGCGCTTTAGCCGCGAACTTAAAAAAATGGTGGAAAACCGTTTTCCGGACAATACGATTTTGGACGGGGAATTCCTGTTGGATTTTGACGGGAAAATGCGCTACGGGGACGGCCAGCGCCTGGCGGCATACCGCTTTTTGGTGCCGCTCTTGCGCAAGACTTTTCCAAAGGCCCATGTTTACCTATGCATGGAAGACCCTCAAATTACCCGCGGTTTTTTGTTATAAAAAATCAGCCCGGGGCATTTGCTCCGGGCCAAATTTTCAGCGGAGATTTTGTTGTTTTATTTTTAGCCGCACTTGTTGGTAGAGGAAAGACATCGCTAGCAGTACGAGCGCTACGCCAATAAGCGTAATGATCCGTGCCCCTAACGATAGTTTCCACACGTCACATAAAAACAGTTTGGCTAAGGCTACACCGATAAGGATAAGGCCGGATTTGGTCAGCCAAGTCCCTTTTTGTTTAAGTGCAAAGCACAAGCACAGCGCACCGCTTAATGCCCAAGCCAACGTGTAGGCCGCGGCGGCGGAAACCTCGCCAAAAAAATCAAAATGCAGGCTTTCTCCCGCCGAGTACACAACTGCAATTTCTATGTTAAGTAAGACAAATAAAACAAGCCCGCCCAGCCCTTGCAGCAGTGCGCGGGTATGTTCAGTTTCACGTTGTGGCCACCCCTTGGCAGCGGCAAACAAGGCTGCCGCGCATACCGTGTAGACCCCCAAAAACCAATTCCAAATGGTGGGTGTGGGGGAATAATCCAACACCGCCGGATTTAGTACAAGCCGCACGGTTGTAGCAATTAACAGCCACTTGCCACCGCTAAGCAAGGTTTTTATGTTAAGCAGGCGGTAGAGCCACACGAGCCCGCACCCTTCCAAGGCCAGCAATAGCGTGAGCCACCCTTTTTCAAATTGCTCAGCGATCCCAAACGTCAAAAACAAAACCACCGTTCCGAGCAACCACGACAATCGCCTGTTTTGCTGTTTGTCGCCCAGCGTACCCCAGCGCCATACATGGGCAGTTAAACCGCCGTATAGCAGGGCAAAAATCCATGGGATAAGCCCGTTGGAAAAATCCAGTCTGCGGTCCCAAAGTAGGCATAAGAATACCCCCGCCACCAAAGATGTGCCCCACACCTGGTTGTTTTCGGTAAAGCGTTTTTTAAACACAAAGGGTACGGCGGCAAATAAAATATTTGTGCCGGAGGCCCACAGCAAGAGGGGAGAAACCTCTGTGCCGGGGTTATCTTTGCACACTAGCAGGCAGATACCCAGTGTAATAAATCCCACGGCTAAAATCCGTCCGTCCTTTAGGGCCACGGCCCCTGCGGTGTAGAAAAGCGCAAACAGCATAATGAAACCCGCGATTAAATTTGTTTGTGCACCGGCCGCGTTTATTTGAGCGAGAATCGTTAGCAAACAGCATGCCGTAAAAATGGCGGAAATAATAAATTGTTTGTTCCATTTTTTTAAGTAGGCTGTTCCCAAGGCTGCAATATTTACGCAGACAAAATACACAAGCAATAAAAGGAGATTGGACGCGGCGGACGAAAACAAAAACGGTGTTACAAATGCACCAATTTGGGCAAGTATTCCTAAATAAGCCGTTTGCTTATATACCGCCGTGCAGAAAGCCGCCAGTGAGATAAATGCCAAGAGGCCGAATGTGAGCGGTAGCGCAAACATACCGTACAGTGCGTACCCTGCAAAACTGATGATATAACAAATCGTCAGGCCGCACGCGCATAAGGTGTTGGAGGTGGTTTTGTAACCTGGGTTTTTAAGGTATAGTCCGGCCACCCACAAAGCCAAGCCGGTTAACAGTCCTGCGCCGATACGCATTTGGGGCGAGATAAGGTTGTTTTCCAAGGCGTATTTCACCCAAAAAGCGGCCGCTAACAATAAGGCAAAGCCACCAATCCACGAGAAAAGTTTTATGATTGTAAATTCGGAAGAGGCCTTTGGGGAAACCTTTGCTTTTTCCGCCGCTTTAACGGAAACCTCCCGGGGGGCTTCCGTTTGCACAAACCGGACAGGTGCTTTTTGGGGTTCTTCGGACGATTTAAGTGCTTGTTTTTCCAAACGTTCTAACCGCCACGCAAGGCGTGAAATCCGCTCTTGCGTAGCGAGTAGCCAAATCACTAAACCGATGATGGCAACAAATAAGATTGCTGTGTCCATAAAGCCTTTCTCACACAGCTAAAACTAGTTGAGCTGTTTTTCCAAGTAGAAGGTAAATTCTTCTTCAAAGTTGGGCTGAAAACCATTTGCCCAACTCTTTACCAGGCGGTGTTTTTTATCAAACAGCACGGCATGCGGCAGGCCGGTCACTTCCAGCCCTTCGGAAAGTTCTCCCGCGCCGTATAGCGCCTTGGCCGTAAAGCCGTTGTCTTTTACGGCTTGTTTAACGGGGGCGGCATTCTCGTCTACAAAGGCGCCTACTACTTCGGCTTTGCCTTCAAATTTCTGGGCCACTGCATTTACGGCCGGCATGGACATTTTGCAATACGGGCACCACGAGCCCATAAATACGATGAGTACGGGCTTCCCTTCATAGTCCGTAGCGTTCCACACGCTGTCATCCGCTACTACCGTCAGTTGGGTGTTTCCCAGCTTTACCACGTCAGGCAAAGGGGGCAGGCAGGCCGCCGCCACGAGTGCCAGGGCAATTAAAGCAAAAAGTTTTTTCATATTTTCTCCTGTTTTTAATTGAAATCTGCCCTTGCGGGCTCCGTATATGATAGAATACAAAAGATGGGAAAATTAATCAATTCTTTGGTCCGGCTGCTTGGCGAGCGTGTAGATATTTTAATTATGCCCCGCTTGGGTGGCTCCAAAAAGTTTAAAGTGCGCGTGTGGACGCTGGTGCTGTGCACGGCGTTGTGGTTAATTTTTACCTTGTGCGGTTTTGTATTTTTTGTGCGTGCGTACGATTACAATATCACCAAGGCCGACAACAATTTAATGCGCGTTAAAATGCAGCTGATTGCGGACGAGCTGGAGCGTGGCCGCAAGTATTTGGAGCTCACCCGCACGACAGACACGCAAATGCGGCAGATGCTCGGCATGCCGGGCGGAAAATTTATCAACCTGCCCAAAGGGTGGGAAGAAGCCAAAGAAAAAGAAAACGCCAAATACCAGGAAATGTTGGATAAGGACCTGACAGAGCTGGAAGCGGATGAGTTTGAAAATTACATTGATTCCATTGAAGACGCGGCCAAAACACGCCTGGCGAGTTTTCAGGAAATCGCCTGGTACTTTGCCAACCGCCGCGAGGGCTTGAACTCCACGCCCTCCATCCGCCCGTCCACGGCGCGGATCAGTTCGGGTTTTGGCTATCGGTTGGATCCGTTCGGCCGTCGTTCTACCAAGCGGCACAACGGTATTGATTTTGCAGGCAAGCCCGACAGTCCGATCTTTGTCACGGCGGACGGCGTGGTGCGCCACGCGGGGTGGGTGCCCAGTTACGGGCGGGCCATTTTGGTGGACCACGGCTTTGGCTACTCCACGCTTTATGCGCACACGACGGACATTCGCGTCAAAGCGGGTGATGTGGTCAAACGCGGGGATAAAATTGCCACCATGGGTTCCAGCGGACGTTCCACCGGAACACATTTGCATTACGAAGTGTGGAAGGACGGGCAGGCCGTCAATCCGCGCAACTATTTTAAATAAATTTAGGAGGGCTGTATGGGATTTTTAAAGAAGGATTCGGATTTCGCCTCCGGCGAACATTTTTCCGTCGTCAGTGCGGAATGTTACTTTCAGGGTACGCTCAGCGTGCAGGGTTCCTTGCGCGTGGACGGTACGTTGGAAGGCTCTGTGGATAACGCCCGCCACGTCATCGTGGGAACGGACGGCAAAATCGTGGGCGATGTGACGGCGGAAATTGTTGTTTGCGGCGGCACGATTGAAGGCAACGTCTGCGCCGACATGTTGGAAGTGCTGGCGGCAGCTTCCATTAAGGGCGATATTCGCGCCAAAAAAATGATTGTGGAAGAAGGCGGCCGCATTGACGGGAAATGCCTCATCGGCGGAGCGGAGGACGAAGCGCCTGCCGCGCAGGAAGAACCGTCCGAAGAAGACAAATAAACGGGAGAGAACTGCATGATTTCGTTTTTGATCAAATACAAAAAAGTAATTTTAATTGTCACGCTGGCCTTTTTCTTGGGTAGTATCGTGTATTTGGGGGCGGGGGCTTACCGCCGCGGCAACTTTAGTAACGATGCCGCCAAGGTGGGCAGTCAGTCTATCACATACCGCGAACTTTACCGCGCCAGCGAAGGCCGCGCCTCGTTGCTGCGTAATCAAGGGGTGGATGTGGATGAGGACATGCTCAAATTTTTAAACCAGCAGGTCTTGGCCTCTTTAATTAGCGAAGAGGTCCTCAACCAAGCCGCGCAAAAAGCCGGGTTGGCCGTGTCGGACTATGAAGTCGCCTATGACGTGCAAACCTCGCCGTTCTTTACGCAGAACGGGTATTTCAGCAAGGCCGCTTACGAGGCCGCCGTCAAACGCTCTTTAAAGATGACACCCGCCGAGTTTGAAGCGCAGCTGCGCAAAGATAAGCTGGCCAACCGTTTCCGCGGCGTGCTGTATGCGTTTTACAAGCTGACACCCGAGGAAATCAAATATAATTACCAGCTCCAGCACGGAAACCTGAAGGATTTTGAAAAGAACAAGGCGGATTTTGCCGCCCAGTTGCTGGAAACCAAAATGGAAACCGCGCAGAGAGCCTTTTTTGACCGGTTTAACGACGAAGTGGAAATTAAAACTTTTTTACAGGACTAATCCGTGAAGAACGAAGTATTGGTAGTAGGTTCGGTGGCTTTTGACACCATAGATAACGCCAACGGCAGCGTCAAACGCGTGTTGGGCGGTGCGGCCAGTTATGCGTCGGTGTGCGCCAGTTATTTTGCACAGCCGTCCATCGTGGCCGTCGTGGGAACGGATTTTACCGAGCAGGACCGCGCCCCGTTTGTCAAACGCAAAGTGGATTTGTCCGGCCTGCAGGTAAAAGAGGGCAAAACCTTCCATTGGGGGGGCAGTTACGATAAGGATTTCAACACCGCGGTCACACACTTTACCGACCTGAACGTGTTTGAAAATTTCAACCCTGTGCTGACGGAAGAACAAAAAAATGCCAAGGCCGTTTTTCTGGCGAATATAGACCCTACCCTCCAGCTTTCCGTTTTAAAACAGGTCAAAAAGCCCCGCCTGGTGGCGTGCGATACCATGAACTACTGGATTTCGTCCAAAAAGAAAGAGCTTTTGCAGGTAGTCAAAAAGATTGATATCTTCTTTTTAAACGAAACCGAGGCGCGCCAATTAACGGGCGAATACAATTTGATTAAAGCCGGCAATATGTTGCTTGCGCAGGGCGTTAAATATGTCATCATCAAGCTGGGCTCAAACGGGGCGATGCTGGTGAGCAACAAGGGCCTCGCGCAGTTGCCGCCGTTTGTGCTGGAACACGTGCACGACACCACGGGCGCGGGGGACACGTTTGGCGGCGGGTTTACGGGTTATTTGGCGAGCCTTAAAAATTGGAACTCGCTGCAAGCCATTAAGCGCGCCATGATGATTGGCAACGTGATGGCCTCGTTTACCATTGAGTCTTTTAGCGTGGACCGCTTGTCCTCTCTCACCAAGCGCGACATTGAAAAACGCCTCAAGGATTACGTGCGCATGCTTACGTTTTAAATTTACAGCAAATTGCACCCATGCCCCTGGGGAAAGTTCCCTGGGGGCTTTTGTATAAGTTGGCGCTTGGCGCCCAACGCAAAAAGAAAAGCTTTTGTTTTCGCCGTAGATTTGCTATAATAACTGTACACGATTTCACGCCGGGGTGCTGGAATTGGTATACAGGATAGTCTCAAAAACTATTGCCCGCACGGGCTTAAGGGTTCAAGTCCCTTCCCCGGTAAACATTTAAAAAGCCGCCTAACTGGCGGCTTTTTAATTTTTGTCGGGGAGCGCATAAACTGCTTTATGCGCGTAAGGGACTTGAAAAAGGCGCGAGAGAAAAACTCCCTCTTCACAGAATGCCATTTTGGACGTCAAAAACGGCGACTGTAGGTGTTTTCCTCCTTCTGGGGCACCTTTTTTCTCTAGTAGAGCCAAATCAAAAAAATGAAGAATTGAGATGTTCTCAACGAGCACTATACCTAAACTCACTCGCTTCAATACCAAATTTGTCCAACAGTTTAGCAATGATTGTGACAATGTCGCTTGCTGAGTAGTTTAAGCCAAAATAAATCTCCGAGTTTGGTATTTTAACACTCGTTTCCGGCCTGCGAAGTTGCTGCCTCTCATACGAAAAGAAAGGGTAGATTCCGATTAGAGGTTCTTTCTTTGTTGCCATTATCTCAACTCTTCCCTCATCTAGCTCATACAACTTACCGATAAAAGATATTAACATATCAGCAAACGTCTTACAGGGAACTTGTTCACCTTGAAAGATATAATAATTGGGGGTTTTATGTGTTGCTTCTTTCAGATTTTCAAGCCCATATTCGCAATATCGTGGGTCAGCGAATGAAACATTTTTCTGAGGTTGTGGCATAGGGTATCGCCTAATGATAATGGTAGCCAAATGTTCTCCTCGTTCTTCTATTGTGTCTGCATTCCACACGGGGGCACTTTCAACATCCGCAAATAGCCTTACCAATTTTGTATTAACCTCGCGTAATTTTTTCTTTTTGTCAGAAAAGGACATATCACTTAGTTCGCTGTTATACCCTGTCAAAGTCAAGTTCCCCAAAGTATGTAAATACTTTTCTCTCACTCTTTCCCAGTCGTTTCCCAACATATTTTTCCACTCGCTAGACAAATGTACATTCTGCGGCAGAATATGTTCTATGGTTAAATTGTCCCCGACTAAAGGCTCTTTACCTTCGTTTTCTATCATCAACAACAGGTACTTGCACAGTGCATTTTTTTGATATAGGTTGTTATACCTCAAGGCCCTACTAAAATCGCCATCGCAGGGAAAGATATCCTTAGATGATAACTGCAAAAAGAATGATATCAGCGCATCTACGTATTGTTTTTTGTTCTCTTGGCGATAAAACACGCGGTTGTATAATGTCTTGTACAGCCCACGTAAAGAGTTAGAAGGCACTCCACATACGATACGGCGAATGCTATAATTTAGCAGAAACTGTAAGATTTTCTGCAAGTCGCTCTCTGATATTACCTTTTGGTCAAAATCGTCAAAAACCATAAATAAAAACAGAAATACAGTTGTCTGTTTTAATTGGTGCAAACTTTTCAATGCCTCGTTTGCGGCCGCAGGGTAAGCAGTGTTGTCCGCGTACAAAAAGCTATGATAGAACTCGGCATAGTGTAACAATTCTCTCAGCATACTTTCATTCGTATAATTTCCGCGCTTATAATGCGCCTTGAAAGCGTCATAGGCATCAGCTGCTTTAGAAAAACCTTCTAATTTGAAGTTGAGATAATCTGAGAAAAATGCTTCCAGTTCTTTATGGGTTAATAAATTTTCCAATTTCAACCAATAGTTTTCAAATAATGTCTCTTGCTTGGCATCAACCATTAAAACGAAATTGCGGATTTTGTCTGTTAAGTTCAATGAAATACCCGTAGAATTGATATTTTCAAAAATTTCTTGCGGATTATCATCAGAGTCTAGGCGAATTAACGCACATGTGAGGAGCTCAACCCCTTGGTAAATGTCACGTATGTACGAGCCCTCTGCCAACTTTTCTTTAATCAAAGAACAAAACAACTCATAGTTATGACGGATAGCAGATTTCTCGTCCATTTCTTCAAAACGATTATTCATTAACAACATGAGTTGCTTGTGGTCGCTTTTTATTGCTTTCAATTTTAGCTTACTTGACTCATCTATTTTGTAAGAGGTGTATTTGTCCTTGTTAAATAGATTTTCTGACAGCCGTTCTTTTTCTGTTGGGCTTTCAGCGCAGTCCACCAATGCTTTTAACAAGATGTATACCGTGGTTAGCCGCTGTTGTCCATCTATAACCACATAAGAGTTAATATCTCTCCGCTGCTCTAACAACGCATACACTACAGAGCCGCAGAAATGAGTGCGTTCCATCTTGGATGCCTCAATAATATCATCAAAAAGTTTTTTACACTCCCTTTCCGTCCATTCATAATTGCGTTGATATACGGGGATAGTATATTGTCTGCCATTTCTCTCTATTAAATCGTTGAGAAGTCTGCCTTTTTCAATGTTCATATTTTTGTTCTCTATCTGCGCGTCGTTTGCTCTGGGGTGATATTCGACCGCATAAATATGTAATAGTCGTTGTGCCCGCGTGCTTTCTATTATTCACACTGCAATATATTTGCACTGCCAGCTCTTTGCCTTCGCAAGAGGTCGTTTTTTGCATCCCAAAAGACGACTGTCATTTGTGAGGTTCAAAGCACACAAATAAACAGTCGTCTACCCGTACTAAAAAATTTAATACAGGATTACAGCCAGTAAGAGCGGGTAATTAGGCCGCTCCTACTGGCTAAACACGACTATTTTTGGCTTTGAACCTCTCTTGCTTTCGCAAAAGTGCGGCCCGTTGGGGCCACCAAAAACAGTATTAATTGTAATCAAGCCACGTTTAAGGCTTAGGAAAAACAAAATAACTCCTATCCTACAGCTATTTCCACTATATCAAATTTTGCTATTTTTTGGCTATTTATCACCCCACCTGTGGCAGCCAGCACTCCTTTTTTGTCTTTCTAGTCGCTTTGGACTATTTTCATCCCGCGCGTGGACTTGTTAAAATATCTCCATGTTTAAACATCTTTTGCTTTCACTCATGCTTGTTGGTGTTTGTTCCTCTTCGTTTGCGCAAATTTACCGCGCGGGCGAACCTTCCCACAAAGAAACCGTCCCCTTTCCCAAGCTGGAGCTCTCCGTAGGTGCCTTTGGCAATACAGACCGCCTGAAGGACGGCGCCGCCTCCTCGCTCGTCAAGGGTGCCTATGGCTTGGAGGGCCGTGCGCTCGTGGGCGTATTGCCTTGGCTGGCCATTGGGGCGGAGGGCGCGTTTTCCCAGTCGCGGGATAACGAACCAATCCTCAACAAATACCGCTTTGAAACATTCGGCGCCGCGGCCAAACTCACGCTTACCCCGGGTGCCCTTTCCCGCACATATTTGCTTTTGGGGTTAGGCCAAGCGCGCTACAAGGTGGACTACCTGCGCACCGCCCACTCCACGGCGGATTCCAACTATCTTTCCCTGGGCGTCGGTGCGGAAACGGACCTGACGGAGCACTGGTTCGCCGGGCTGGAGCTGCGCACGCAGTACCGCTTTGACACGGACGTCAGCCCCTATTTTCATCTCTCGCACCACTGGACCGCGGCCTTATCGTTGCGGACAGGCGTGCAATTTTAAGATGTAATTTTAACCGATAATAAAAGAGGCCCGCTCTGCTGAGCGGGCCTTTTGGCTAGTTGGAAAAGAATTTGCGCCTGAATTTTTGCACGGCTTGGCGCGCCTTGGATTGGTTCGGGTGGTTTAGTGCGTCGTAAAAGTCCACAATCCCTTCATACAATGCCCGCACCAGAGGTTCCCGTCCCCGTTTGGTTTTTGCCATTTCCTCTTGTTTGGGTATCAGCAGAAACGCATTTTCTACCAAAATGCTGGGCAGCTGCGGAATACGCGGAATGAACAGCACGTCGTTGGCAATCAGGCCGTTGTCGGGCAGCGGCACGCGCCGCGTGAAGGCCTCATGGACCGATTGTGCCAGCCGAAAACTGTGCGGATAGTTGTAATACACGGAAAACCCGCGCGGCCCGGCAAACGGGTTGGACGTTTCCGGCAGGGAATTGTAATGCAGGCTGACCAAGATTTGCGCCCGCTCGCGGATAGCTTTCTCGTAACGGCTCTGCAGGCCGATTGTATTATTGCCATGGCGTGTCATAATCACGGTGGCGCCGGCCCGTTCCAACAGAGGTTTTAGGTCCTGCGCCAGGGCCAGGGTGGCCTCGTACTCCAAATATCCGGTCGGCCCGACGGCTCCGTCATACGGCACGGTGCGGCGGGGGCTATGCCCGGCATCCAGCAAAATACGCGCTCCCTTCAGCGGTTGTTTGAGGGTGGGCGTCAGCAGCGGGGGGTGAATCAGGTCCAGCACCAAGTCCCCGTTTTCAAAATCGTACGCGTGCCCCCACAGCTGGGTATTTTTTTTGAAGTAAATCGTAAACAGCAGCGTGTTGTTATCCGGTTGGGTCCACGCCACGTCCTCCACCAGCGGGCTCTTCGGCCCAAAGGTAAAGTTTTTGTCAAACCCTTCCACATAATAAAACGCCAGCTCCAAGCGGTCGCCCAATTCCCGTATGCGGATCGGCGTCGGCCGTTTCCCGGTAAAAATCAGGCGGGTTTTTCCGTCCAGCACCTCTGTGCGCAGCCCGGTAATGCGGTTGGGCACAAAATCCTCGTGGGGGGTTAATTCCAGCTTGGTTTCCTCCAGCCAGGCCGATTCGTTTTCATTTAGCACCAGGCGGTATTGGTTATTTAGCCGCCCGTTTAACCGCACCTGCCCGTATGCCCGGTAAAAGGGATACAAATTTTCGCGCGGGGTGGGTATTTGGCGCAGTTTTACGCCCGGTTCTTGCACCCGGGCATAAAAAAACGGATTTTTTGCCGCGCGGATTTGTATTTTGTGCGGCGCGGTGATTTTGGTGGTAGTCCCGTGGGTGGGTTCCTTCATTTTATATACCACTTTGGCGGCCTTGGGTTTTTGTTCCGGGTCCACCGTAAAATAAAGCTGGTAGGTGCCCGGGTTAAAAGGGTCCTCCTGAAGCGCAAGATTTTTTGCATTTTTAAGGCCGGAGAGGGTGACCGTAACGGCAGCGTTCGGCGTTCCCTGCACCGACAGGGCTATTTCGTCCCCTGGTACAAACTCGGCAGGCGCCTGCGGGAATACGCTCTCCGGGGCAAATTCGGCCTTGGCGGAAAAATCTCTTACGTCCACCCCTGGGATGACCACCCGCCGCACCGCTTGGGCGCTGGTGGTTTTGTTGGTGGCGGTGAGCAAAAACTCAAAATTGCCGTATTGCACGGGTAAATAGGCCACAAAGGCGCCGTTCTTTTCTACCGGGACGGGGGTACCGTTAATGTTCAGTTTCACCGGCGGTTTGAGGTTTACTTTGCCGAAGAGAAAAATTTGCTTGGCCCCGCGCGGGAGCGTCATCTGTTCATAGGGGTATTGCACGGTAATGGGGGCTTGGTCGGCCTCGGGGCCGGCCTGTGCCGGCAGGTATGGGGCGGTGGGCACTTCTTGTGCAGCGGCACTTATTCCCAAAAAAAGGAGTAAAAAAGGCAAAAAAAGTATTCTTTTCATTCTTATAAAATGATAACATAATTCTATGGTCAATTGCGAAGACATCATCCGTTTCTTGGATACGTATTTAAACAGCAAGCAAATCACCGATGCCAGCCATAACGGCCTGCAGGTGGCGGGTACGCCGCGCGTAGGCAAAGTAGTTTTTGGGGTTTCGGCATCGCTGGAACTGTTTCGCAAGGCGGAAGCGTCGGGTGCGGATTTAATTGTAGTGCACCACGGGCTTCTGTGGGGGCAGGAACAGCCGCTCGTCGGCCTGTTTCGCGACCGTATCGCCTTTTTGCTTAGGAACGACCTAAACTTGGCGGGCTATCACCTACCGTTGGATATGCATCCGGTAGTAGGGCACAATGCGTGTTTAATGCGCGCTTTGCAAGCTCAAAATCCCCAACCCTTTGGCGTCTATCACGCAACGTCTATCGGGTTTAAAGGTGTTGTGAAGCCCCGCCCCCTTCAAGAGGTGGCGGCTGAGTTGGAGTCCTATTGCGGGGCGAAGGCCCGCGTGTTGCCTTACGGGCCCGACCGTGTGGAAACGGTAGGGATTGTAAGCGGGGGAGCTTATAGCCTGCTGCCTCAGGCTATTGAGCAAAAGCTGGATTTGTACGTCACCGGCGTGCTGGATGAACCGGCACAGGAATGGTGCCGCGAGGGGCATATCAACTGTATTGCCCTGGGGCATTATAATTCCGAAAAGCCCGGCGTTTTGGCGCTCATGCAACTGGTAGCCAAAAATTTTGACGTGCAGACCGAATTTATAGACGTGGCCAACCCTATTTGACGGGTTTTTGGCCGGAGGAAACATGGAAAAAGAATTATTCAAAAAAATAGATTCCTATAAACAAACGGTAATTGATTTGCAAACCAATATGATTGCCTGCCCGGCGGTATCTCCGCACAGCGAAGGCGGGTTGGGGGAATGCGCCAAGGCGGCGTATTTGATGTCCGTTTTAAAAGCCATGAAGTTTGACGAGCTGTACGTCATTAATGTAAAAGATGCCAAATCTCCCGATGGCGTCCGCCCGAACATTGTGGCCAAATACTATGGCGAAAACAAGCAAAAAACGCTGTGGGTCATGGCGCACATGGACGTGGTGCCCCCCGGGGACCTGTCCCTGTGGAAGACGGACCCCTTTAAGGCCGTCATCAAAGGCGATAAAATTTACGGCCGCGGTGCGGAAGACAACCAACAGGGCCTGATTTCCGGTCTCTTGGCCGTTAAAGCCATGATGGAAGCCGGCATTCGCCCGCCGTGCAACTATGCGCTGCTGCTTAACGCGGACGAAGAAATCGGCAGCGAGTTCGGCATTCGCGTTATCTTAAAAAAATACGGCAAAACCTTTGGCAAGGACGACGCTTTCTTAGTGCCGGACGGCGGCAACTCGCAGGGCACTATGGTGGAAATTGCCGAAAAGAATATGCTTTGGCTCAAATTTACGGTGCAGGGCAAACAGACGCACGCTTCCACTCCGCACTCCGGCAACAACGCCGTGCGCGCGTCCGCGCAGCTGATTGTCAATTTGGGCGGACTCAACAAAAAGTTCAACAAAAAGGATTCGCTGTTTGCGCCCGAAAGCGCCAGTACCTTTGAACCGACCAAACGTTTGGCCAATGTGCCCAATGTAAACACCATTCCGGGCACGGACGTGTTTTACATGGACTGCCGCATCCTTCCCTGCTACAAAAACGCCGATGTATTGGCCGAAGTAGCCAAAATTGCCAAGGGGATTGAAAAGCAATTTAAGGTAAAGGTAAAAGTAGACGTGGAGATAAATGAAGCCTCCAAACCGACGGATAAAAAGGCCGAAATCGTCAAATTGACGCAGGTTGCGGCTAAGGCGGTTTATAAAAATAATCCGCGCGCCATGGGCGTGGGCGGCGGTACTGTTGGGGCGTACTTGCGTAACGCCGGGTATCCGGTGGTAGTGTTCTCCAAGCTGGACGAAATGGCCCACCAGCCCAACGAGTATTCCAGCATCAAAAACACGCTTGGCGACGCAAAAGTCTTTGCGCTGATGGCGTTAAACTTTAAATAGAGGTGCGTATGCGAAAAGGTTTCACGGTATCGGAAATTTTAATTACGGTGGTGGTGTTTGCCCTGCTTTTGGGGTTTACGGTGCCGAAGTTTCTCTCCTTGGTGCACAAAGCGCAGGAGGGCAGCACCAAGCACAAGTTGGTAAAGGTGCGCAGTGCTATCGCCGCGTATTACGGCGAACACCAGGGAACGTACCCGACGGACGATTTGTCCAGTTTGGTGCCCGCGTACCTGGAAAAAATGCCGCAGGCCACCGTGCCGGGTTTTCCGCCCTCTTCGCACGTGTCTACAGGCAATTTTGAGCAAAGCTTTACCAAAACCGGCGGCTGGGCGTACGTGAGCGATCCGTCCGACCCGCGCTATGGCGACTTTTTTGTCAATACCGATAAAGAAGACAGCTACGGCAAGCCCTGGAATACGCATTAATTTATTCCCCCGCATTTGTGGCGGGGGATTTTTATGTAATCAAGGAGTGTTATGGATACTTTTATTTTAGTTTTTGCCACGGTGCTGGGCCTGTTGTTCGGCAGTTTTTTAAATGTTTGCATTTACCGCATTCCGCGGGACAAATCCATCGTGTGGCCGCCCTCTTCTTGCCCCAAATGCGCCCACCGTATCGCTTGGTACGACAACATTCCCGTCCTCAGCTACTTGGTGTTGGGCGGCAAATGCAGAAATTGCAAAAATCCCATTTCTATTCAGTATCCCATCATTGAACTGTTAACCGGCGTGCTGACATTTGTCTTTGTGTGGCGTTACGGCCTTACGCCGTGGACGTTTGTGGTGCTGGCGGCTGTGTATGCGTTAATAGTGCTTTCCGTGATAGATTTGGAATTGATGATCATCCCGGACCGCTTTTCGCTGGGTCTCATTGTTTTGGGGCTGGCGTTTGCCTGGCTGAACCCCAACTTTACTGGGGTCTGGTGGCAGCGGGAGCTCTCCTCGCTGTTGGGCGCAGCCGTGGGGCTGTTTGGCGTGCTGGCCATTGCGCTTATCGGCACTTGGTGGTTTAAAAAAGAAGCCATGGGCGGCGGTGACGTCAAACTTATGGGCGGCATTGGCGCGCTTATCGGCTGGCAGGGCGTCATTACAACGATTGTTTTTGCGTCGTTTTTTGGTTTAATCTATGCGGTGTTTTTGATGATTTTTAAGGGGAAAAAAGGCGAGGACGCCATTCCCTTTGGGCCGTTTTTAAGCCTGGGTGCACTCATTAATTTGTTTTATCTGATTGCTCCTTCCATGCTTGTGATTGAGTTGTAACCCGTCCGTTCTAACTACTACGAACCCCTGCAGAACCCCGGCAGGGGTCCAATTTTTTTATACATAAAAAACCCCGCTTAAGCGGGGTCTTAAATTTCCACGGAGAGCTGAATTTCCCTAGCCAAATGCTCTTTTTGCCTTTATTTCATCTCCCTGCATAACAGGGAGAAACAGGGAAACTATTAAATTTTTAACCAATCATACTGGTTTAAATCATATTGTTTTATCAGACTTTCTTTGTAACCAGCAAAAAACTCCTGGTTAAAATATTCTTGAATACTCTTATTTAAATTTTCAATTAAACCTTGAGCCTCAGGTAGATTTTTAAAGAGCTTGGATAGAAGTTCCAGCTGGCCCCAGTGAATATTGCTACATTTATCTTGGGAATCTAAAACTATAACAGCATGAACTAAGCCCTGTATAAAAGCAAAAGGATATTCAGTAGGTTGATTGGCAATTATGTTTGTATCACTCTGTGCAGTAAAAGCACCATGTATAGCGGCTTCATGAAGATTTTTACCTAAATCAAATTGTTGTTCAGAAGATAAAGTTACAATCAAATTCCGATTTTTATAAATCCAGTTTGAAGCTTCATTCTGTCGCTCAAAATTCCCTGATTGTAACGCATTAATAATTACAGGCAAATATGTATCTATTGGAAGTTGTGTGCATTGCAAAGAAGCTAATGGTAGTTGTAACAAACTATTATTAATAATAGAATAGTTGTGTCCCAAAAATTCTTGATTTTTTAAATAAGGAATTAAAATATTTAAGTATTCAGGACTCTCTTTAGCATTTTTAAGTATAGTATTTATCACATAATCTTTTGCTCTATCTCCAATTTGCATCAGACCTGAAGGCTCCACTTGTAAAATATCTAAAATTGTTTGAGGATAAGTAGATACCAAATTGTGCCATTCTTCACCATTATAGGTTATGAATGAAATTTTTTTTAATATTTCGTCAAGAATCCATCGTGCTCTTCTGATATATACCTGATCAAGCTGCTCAGTACACATTGTTTCATATTTCTCAGTATATATCTCAAAAAATATTTTATGATAATTTGGATGAATTTTCTCTAACCACTTTTTGGCCGTTTTCCTAACAACATCCTCCACATCTGACAAATAGCACTCGTTATTTGTTAATTTTGAAATTAGTTCTTCAACAAAAGTCTCCGTCAGTAATGCTGGACGAGCTAAAACAGTCCTCATGATTGTATCAATAGCTGATATTACATCCTCTTTAGTTGGGGATTCCTTGTAAGGATGAGCGTAGATACATCTCATATTATATATATATTCTAATTTTTTATATTCAAGGTCAGTAATTAGTCCGTATTGTTGAGAATATGTCAGAATACTCGTATCAACCGCTTTGTGCCGTCCTTCGGCATTGGTAATTTTTTGGTATATTACTCGTGCGCGTTTATCACCAGATTGGGAACACATTTGAAATTTATGTTTAAGAGATTCTGCGCAAGTTAACCAAAACATAATATATGCACTACGATATGCTTGAGAGCAAAATGATTGAAATGCTTCCTGAAATAATATTTGATCCTGTGGATCAACAATTTTTTCTATATAACTTCTTAATTCCATAATTATTAGTACCAATATTCCAATATAAGTGAAAGAAACAAAGATTATTTTTTACAATAATTCAAAATAATAATTACAGCTTTTGCAGTATCCCATAAAATATCTATAGCATAGGCCAAAACGGCTACAATACATGAGCGCACCCAAAACAAAGCACAAGGATAACCTATAATATATTTTGAATTTTCCAATGATAGAAAAAATATAGCCCCCAAAATAAGCAATACTTGATCTCTCAAGTTTATATATATTTCTTTTGTTGTTTTTGTAAATGAGGAAGAAATATTCGGGTTGTCAGCTTGGCTTACGATATTTTCAAGTTTAGATAACAATAAAGTTGAATTAGCAATATTAATTGCCAAAAGCGTCGCTATTAGAGAAATAAGATTATTCCGAAGAAAATCTAATAGAAATGAGCTTTGTAACAAATAACTCATACCGCATAAGCCTAATCCAACAACAAAATAAGCTGAAATGTCTCTAAATTTATTCATGTAATTTTCCGATAAGATCTTTAACATCTTGATCCGTTGCACGCTCTATTTCCAAAGAGTCAATAGAAACGGTAGTAATCTGTCCTTCTGAAGTTAAATTCATCTTTTTATAACCTTTTATAAAAATAGAAGCAGTTCCTCCTCCATGTTCTACACATTGAACAATACCATTTAAATTTAAATCTCTCTGCTGATCTAAAGATAGAACACCTGCATTTTCACTTTCTAAAGACAATTTTACATTAGAAGCTGTCGTAGTTCGGGCCAAATCCTTTAACTCTTCTGACAAAAATTGAGATAATTGTGGCAAATTAGGCGCAGATAGCTTAAATTCCACTTTCTTTACAGCCAATGGATGCCTCTGAACTATTTCCCAAAATGTACGTTGCTTGGGAACAGGATTAATTTCAACAATTAACTGCACACGTTTTAAGACTTGATTGAATAAAGAACGTAATTTATTGATAGCTTCAGTAGTTTCTCTAAAAGCTACTGTATTTTTTTGTACATATATATACTGGCGTTCAGGATTATTGTCAAAAATAATAAAAATATCTTCCCAGTTTTCTTCTCTTTTTTCATTAAATTTATAATCCTGTAAAATTGCATCTTTTCTATGTCCAACCCTAAATAAAAATACAGAATTATTATTTGCTTTTAATTGAAAACTCAAGCGACTTTTTTGAGGATTTATATAGGGAAGGACATTCAATAAAAGCTCTGCAAAATATTTGTTTTTACTCTCAATAGCTTTTTGTTTTAACTCTTCAATCGTTTTTATATCAAATATAGCTTCTTGTTTATCAGGTGTTTGAATATGTGGGACCAAGTTATAACGAAAAACATCAAAAAATAAAGATCTCCGCTTTTTCGGAAATTCTTCAAATAAGGACTCTTGTGTCATATTAATACTTGATCTCCTTGATTTGCTAATATCTATTTATAATTATTATTACAACTAATATATATTATTTTAATTACCTATGCAAATTAAATTCCTATTGAAACGCTTGCCGGGAGTAAATGTTCATACGCACCCGTCATATAAAATTGTTACCAGCGGTCGGGCCTTAGAAAATTATCCAGCCGGATACAGAAAAGTATCCGCAGAATTAATCTTTTTAGCCCGAGCAATTGTTCTTAATCAAGATTTTATCCAATTTGTACGCAACTACCGTCAAAAATACGGCTTACCACTAGAGGGCTTTGAGGCTGGACCAAGTCATTTTATCCTTAAACATACAAAATATAAAAAACTGTTTGAATTAGCTAGGAAACTTCAGTGGAATATCATCGCTGGCGGCATGCAAAAGAATTATTCTATTCACCCTCTTTTAGAACCGCATCTTTTCTCAATTATATGGTGTAACACCATTGAACAAGCCATAGACCCAATTTCTATTTACTATGTATCTCCAGAAGAGCCTTATATAGCGATTCATATCACCCATAACATCAAATTTTCAGAACTAATTGGGTTTCTCCGTTCCAAGAAAGCGGCTATTGAAGCTAACCTAAAAGAGCTTCCTTCAAAATATTTTACAGACACCAACTTAGAAAACCTCCGCTTACTTAGCTTACAAACAAAAAGTATGACAGAAGCCGATCTGTTTGAAAAAACTCAAAAGGATAAAGTATTAAGGAAATCTTTCCAAAATTTAAGTTCCGATGCTTTTCATAGAAGATGTGGGCGGGCTAGAAAACTAATCAAGGATCTCTTCATAATCAAAAGGACATAACTTTTATATTTTCGTGTCCTCGTGATTTATCTCTTTATTGACTAGACTGATTATATTCCCAGTAAGGAGATAAATATGAAAATCGAAAATACACCTATAGAAACGCTCAAATCCTATTCTAGGAATACGCGTATTCACTCCCCAAAACAAATAGAGTTATTGGCAAGAAGCATTAAAGCGTTTGGTTTCAACAATCCAGTACTAATCGATAAAGATAATTTTATCTTGGCAGGACACGGACGCGTGTTAGCAGCTACGAAACTAAACTTAAAAACAGTTCCAACAGTAAAAATTGAACATCTCTCTCCCCTTGAGTTAAAAGCTTTTCGGATAGCAGACAATCGTATTGCTGAGCAAAGTTGTTGGAATAAAGAAGCCTTAAAACTGGAATTCCAAGATTTAATCTTATACCAAAATGAGATGGACATCAATGTGACAGGTTTTTCAACTCCGGATATTGATTTATTATACCTGCCTGAAATAAATACTCCGCACGAAGAAGCTCTTGATCTGTCTTCGAACATTCCAAAACGAGTTAAACCGGGCGAGTTGTGGAGCCTAGGAAAGCATCTGTTGTTTTGTGGAAATGCGCTTGAACCCGCCAGTTATCGGGAATTACTGGGCAATAAAAAAGCCGATATGGTATTTACTGACGCCCCGTTTAACGTCAAAACAGATGGACATATCTGCGGAAACGGCAAATACAAGCACAAAGATTTTGCAATGGCTCATGGAGAAATGAGTTCTCAGGAATTTACTCATTTTCTATCCCAAACTTTTAAGAATTTAATTCAATTCTCAAAAGACGGATCCCTTCACTTTGTATGTATGGACTGGCGACATATTGCCGAAATAACTACCGCAGGTAAAGTCTATAGCGCACTGAAAAACATCTGCGTATGGGATAAACAATGTGGAGGAATGGGGTCTCTGTATCGTTCACAGCACGAATTTTTCTTCTTGTTCAAAAAAGGAAATGCTTCTCACATTAATAACATCGACTTAGGAAAATACGGACGGAACAGAACAAATGTGTGGAGCTATCCCGGAGTACGGGTTTCTAATCCCGTGAATCGAAATGATTTAAAATTCCATCCGACCGTCAAACCCGTAGGAATGATTGCAGACGCTATTTTAGACGTGAGTAATATTGGAGACATCGTTTTGGATTGCTTCGCAGGGAGCGGCTCCACTCTTCTTGCTTGCGAAAGAACTAATCGTAAAGGCTATATGATAGAAATTGATCCCCACTATTGCGACGTAATTCTATACCGATTTGAACAGTTAACTGGTCAAAAAGCTAAATTTAAGGAGGTACTTGTATGAAATTACATATTTACAAAGTAGGACCGGGGCATCCGCCAAAAGAATTTCAATTCAAGCCCGGACAATCAGGGAATCCCCGCGGACGCCCAATAGGGCGAAAGAGTATGCACGCCATAATTCGGGAGGAGATGAACCGTACGATTATAGTCAAAGAGGGAAAAGAAATCTCCGAAATTTCAGTTAAACAAGCCCTAGGCCGCCTTTGGGTAAATGAGGCATTAAAAGGAAATATCAAAGTAGCCAAAATACTGATTCAATTTATGCCAAATGAAACAGAAGGAGAATTTGCCTTCTAAAATTATTCGGACAGAAATTTGTCGTTTCTGTCCGAATTTGTTTTAATAGAATTGTAGTACCAAATTTGTATGACTCGTTTTGGAGCCGTAAAGGCAACGATTTAGACGATTAAACGTCTAAATGGTGATCAAACCAAAATGAGGTCATGGTTTTGCTGTGCCCAAATGGGCATGGCGGCGATGACCCATTTCTGAGCGTTTGATCACCCTCAAAGTGCGGTCGTCGCTTTTTTATACCCTCTTTTTGATAAAAACGACCGACCTTTGTCGTTTAATAGAGTTATACTCTTTAAAAGGGAGGTTGTATGAATCAAAAACACCAAGAGGATCTTGTTAAACTATGTAGTTTCCTCAAAGACCCCAATTTAGCCATTTTAGAAAGTAAGTTACAGGAATTTAACATCTTTTCCATCCTTAATCTAAATCGTCAAGAGACACGTCATTCCGCGATGTTAGCTTGGTTATTTAATCCGCAAGCAAACCATAATTTGGGAACAGCTCCTCTTAAAACGCTGCTATTACAATTACCAGAGGAACAACACCCCAATACTCTAATGCACATTTCTAATCTAAACCCTACTGAAATCGAAGTTTCAACAGAGAGTGATACAAAAACAGGGCGTATTGATATATTAATCAAAGGAAAAGAATTTATTATCGGTATTGAAAATAAAATTGACACTACAGATACACCTGGACAACTGGCAAAATATGTTCAATATATCAGACAACAATTTGCGGATATACCCCACCGATATTTATTATATTTAACACCAGAAGGCTCTCCCCCACAAAACTTGGTAAATGACGTCATTCAATTATCTTATACGGACATTGACGAATTAATAAAACACTTATTAATTAGTATTCCACAAATGTCCTCACCTGTACACGCTTTATTATTACAATATCAACAATTAATACAAAGAGAAATTACTATGGAAGATAATGAAATCAAAAAATTATGCTCTCAATTATACGCCACTCACAAGGACGCTATTGAAACAATTCTTGAGTATAAAATAGATATTCAAGCTAAAATGAGTAACATTTTAAGCGAGTGTATCAAGGCGACAAAAAAAGATATTCACGTATATCGCGACAGTAAGTGTTTTTTTAATTTTTCTCCATCCTCTTGGGACAGCTATGCCTTTGCAAAGGTCCCTCAAGGAATTTGGCTAAAAGATTGTAAAGATTTGATTTTATTTGAGTTTTTCAATAATAAAAAAAATATTCAGATTAAATTGGTGGTAGGACCGACTGGAACAAATCATCAAAGCGAAAAAATTAAACAAGAATTATTAAAAAGATTACCAGAAGATCGCAAAAAACGTCTATCTGGAAAAAAGTGGACAACCATCTACTCCGAACAATTATTAAAATATACTGAAACTGTAACTCAAGAAGAACTGGAAAATGAATTAAAAAATAAATTAGATCAATGGCTAAATAACGAATATCCCAAACTTGTTGCTCAAATTGATGAAATTATGAAACAACTCCAACAGGACTATGAAAGAGAAAACGCTTAATAAATTAACCCGTACCATTTACCTGCTTAACGTATTGGACGGCGGGAATATTGATATTCCCCGCGAAGCGGAAGAACTGGGCGTAACCGTACGGACCATTCAACGGGACATCCTTAATTTGGAAGCGGCCGGAATCCCGCTCTATAAAGTTAAACCGGGAACTTATAGTTTTACGGAAGGCTTTTCCCTAAAAAAATTACAATTATCCAAGGAAGAACTTTCTGCGCTCGTGTTACTTTTAGAATTGGCTAGGCCGTTTGGCTCTAAATTTGAAAATTTAATCTCTAATTTAAACCAACGGCTTATACGCCCGCTAGAGGAATCCCCGTATTATTTCCAAATCGCTTCTTCGGCCTATGAGAAATCCGCCGTCACGCAGGCGCTGGAACAAGCAATCCATACCCATACGGCAGTATATTTAACATTTGCGGCGGATCCCGCTAAAAAATTAAATTATTATCTGCAACCGCTCAAATTACTGAATTCCGGCGGATTTTGGTATGTGTTCGGTTTAAACGACCGGAAACAAATCAAAACTTTGCGTTTGGACCGTATTTTGGAGATAAAAAACACGCAAGAGGCTTTTACCCCCTCTAAAACGGCCTTAGACGCCTTAAAAGCAAGTACCAGCGTATTCTTTAACGAACAAGTAAAAAACCGCGTAATTTTGAAAATTGCGGCAAATATTGCCTCTTATTTTGAAAAACGGAACTATTTTCCAAGACAAAAAATCGTAACCAAACATTCGGACGGAAGCCTAACGCTTGAAACAACCATATCCCAAGACGAAGAAGTCTTGCTGCCCCTAATGCCTTGGTTGCCGCATATCCATATTGTAGAACCCATCGCTTTAAAGCATACGCTGCACAACACGCTAAAAAAATATCTTCAGCAAGATTAGCTTGACTGTCCCTCCCTACGTAAGCGGTAATATACGTGGGAGGGAATATGAAAACACCCCATACGCTGACAAATAAACAATTATGCAAAGCTTGGGCTATGTACGTCAAAAAACCAATGCCCAAGCTGCGCAGATCTTTGCTGGTTAGATATATTGCCTGGTATAAACAAGCGTACGAAGACAAAATCAATATTAAACACTTCTTCCGGCAACTCACTCAAACACAAGAAAATATAAATCAATACAAACAAAACCAACCGAAGGAAAAGACTTTTTCCGAGGGAACCTGTTTCATACGCTCTTATAATGGAAGCCAATACAAAGTGGAAGTCATTCCAAACGGGTATTTGTATAGCGGACAAACCTACAAGAGCTTATCCGCCATCGCACGCAAAATAACAGGCAAGCAATGGAATGGAAAAGTCTTTTTCGGGGTAAAAAATGCAAGATAAACCTATTCGCTGCGCCATTTATACGCGGAAATCCTCAGAGGAGGGGCTGGAACAAGATTTTAACAGCCTTCAAGCCCAGCGAGAAGCTTGTGAAGCATATATTAAAAGCCAAAAATCAGAGCATTGGGTCCTGATTTCCACGCCCTACGATGATGGCGGATATTCCGGAGGGACGCTGGAACGCCCCGCTCTTCAAAAACTCCTACAAGATGTCCGGTTGGGACAAGTTGATATTATCGTTGTCTATAAAATTGACCGATTAACACGCAGTTTAATGGATTTCAGTAAAATCATAGAGGTATTAGATGCCAGTCAAGCATCTTTCGTATCCATTACCCAACACTTCAATACCACGAGCAGTATGGGCCGGTTGACGCTTAATATGCTTCTATCTTTTGCACAATTTGAACGGGAAGTGACTGCCGAACGGATCCGGGATAAATACGCCGCCAGTAAAAAGAAAGGTCTGTGGATGGGCGGTTATCCACCTTTTGGATATGAACGCAAAGACAAGAAACTCTACCCTCATCCACAGCAGGCCGCCGTATTAATCTCGTTGTTTAAACAATACTACGCGTTAAAAAGCGTCGGAAAACTGTTAGATTGGGTACGTGCTAACAACATCCAAACCTCTTTAGGAAAGCCCTTTACCAAAATTAATTTGCATCGTATTTTATTCAATCGGGTCTATATCGGAGAAGTGGGACATAAAGGGATATGGTACCCGGGGTTACATCAGGCATTAGTGGATAGGGAATTATTTAACTCGGTTCAACAAATTATTACGGAACACCAAGTCAAACGCACCTATCATGACACCCACCCCAGTTTCTTAGCCGGAAAACTGTTTGATGATAAAGGTAATCGGATGAGCCCCAAAGCAAGCGGTTCCGGCAACAAGAAACGGCGATATTACACGAGCCAAGCTATGATTAAGCAAGAAAGGGAAAAACTGGGCGCTATTACGCAAGTTCCGGCAGGAGAACTGGAAAATTTTGTTACCCAGCGCTTAAAAGAACTTTTAAATGCTCCCTCATTTTTAACCCCGCTTCTCTCGGATTACCATATATCCCTACAACAAAATGTAATAGCAAAAATCCCTCAGCTTTCCATATCTACAGAAATAAGAAAATTACTTCTGGTAAGAGTTGATTTGGCCCCTAACACGTTAAAACTGACCATATCCCCAGCCCAACTAAAAGAATTTTTACTTTCTATAGAAGAAAATAGATCTTGCAAAACGCTTACATATGACAAAAATACCCTGCAAACCTTTGAATACCCTTTCCAAATTAGAAGGGCCTGCAAAGGAAAAAAGATTATTTTAGGAACTGAAAATCCTATACCTAATTATCCCAAAGAACCATTGGTTAGAATTATTTGTCAAAGTTATACTTTGCGGGAAAAACTCTTCTCCGGCAGGGCTTCCTCTATTTTAGAGTTGGCAAAACAAGAGGGCTGCACAGACAGTTATATGTCCCGGCTTTTAGAAATATCCTTCTTACCCGCTAAAACCATTTTGGATATCCTATCCGGTACTTCAAAAGAGGTTTTAAGCGTTAAAGATTTACTGAAGTTAAAAAACGACCGAAGGCTGTCGCAACGCTTATCTAAACTATAGAAAAGGAGAAAATATGACTACATACAACCATTTTGTTCCCACAGGGATTAAATCATTAGATGCTGAAATCGGCGGTTTAGAAATAGGAAAACTCACTTTCGTAACCGCCACACCACGCCAAGGGAAAACGACCTTTATCGCAAATGTAATAGCAAATACGGCAGTTTCCCAACACATTCCAACAGCGTTTTTCTCTATAGAAATAGAAAAAAACAGGTTATTTGAACGATTAGCAGGAAAATTCTGCAATATTAAAATTGCACAGTTAAAAGAGGGATATTTCTCCAAGGAACAATACCAGAAGATCATTCAACCAACATTAGAGAAATTACAAAAATCCGCCTTGTATATTGATGATACTCCTGCCATTGACATAGAAGAAATTTGCCGAAAAACCCGCCGGCTGCATAAAGAATTATCTCAAACAGGTATAAATCTTAAATTACTAGCCATAGATTATTTTCAGTTAATTAAAGGGGCCCAAAAAAACACAAATCATATATTGGGCAAATTGCGCGAACTGGCCCAAGAATTACAAATTGCCGTATTAATATCGGTACAATGCAAACAACAATTTACAGGGAGTCCCTCTAATTTATTAGATTTACTTCCTGCTTCAATGCAAATATTTTCTAATGAGTTATTGATCTTTATCCAGAAAACTCAACGAGAAAACGAATTAAATATCGTATTTCATAGTAAACGTTCTATACGCACACAACTAAATGTACACTTCAACCAAGAATGCGGAATAATTACCGACAAATAGGATATTATTATGTGTGATTCTATCCAAAATATCATCCAAGAATACAATCAAAAACTACAAAACACATGGCACCCTGTTGAACACAAACAAAGAGGAATCCCTTGCCCCAGCCAGCAATTAAAAGATTTTTTTGTGGAGTTTGTTCCCGGGGAGTGTTATATCTTTATAGGAAGCCGCCACTATATGGCGCTTGAACACTTTCGGACGTGGCTTTTATGGCATTTTATACATCAGTCCATAAGCATTGGAATACGAAGCCCCCATATAACCCCTCAAAAAGATTTTCAGTGGTTATTGTCTTTAGAAAGCGGATATTCCTTTCAAAGTCTTTCTTCTCTGGAAAAAGCTGATATTACACAACAGGAAAATATCCATAAAGCCATACAAACATTATCTACAAGCAGATTAGAGTGGTGTAGTGCCAAAACGCCTATTTATAACAATATGCATGACATTTATTTCTTTTCTCTGTCATTACAAGAATGGAAGGAGGAGCATTGTTTTATCTTGCCAAAATTGGCTAAACGCTTACAAAAACCGATTTTTGTATTTGTATATATGGATAAACAAAGAAATAATGCTTTAGGTAATCCATATTACCTAAATATAGATGATTTATACGATGAAAACAACTACCGTTTTTCTTCAGAATATGGGGATTATATTGGATTCGTATATCCAAGCTGGCCTATGTGGAAGCACTCTTGGTTGGAAGACAATACTTCTGACATCACTCTTAACATCCAAGATTTAAGGCAAATCCGTCAAAGACTTTGTGTGTTTCAAATAGATAATATGCAAAGGTTGGTGGATTACAATGTTTAGCAATAGGGGAACCCCGCTCCGTATTGCTCCTTCATCAAATTCCACTTCTTTTTTGAGCAACAGAGCATCATAAGCGCTTTTTGCCATTGTACCGCCTCTAAACCGTCATTTAGAGCAGATTTTAGTGGAATAACGCAAAACACCCCGACGAAAGAATTTTTCGTCGGGGTATTTGCTCTAAAGGTTATAAAAAAGATACGGAGAGGGAGAGATTCGAACTCTCGATACGGTTTCCCGTATGCAGTCTTTCCAGGACTGTGCCTTAAACCGCTCGGCCACCTCTCCAAAAAAACGGTGTGCGGTCTAACTACCTAGTTATTATAGCAAATTATCGTACTTGTGGAAAATTTTTAAAAATTTCACCGTCGGAAGGTTTTTATTTGCAAGCCAAATAGCCGCCCCAAAAGCATGAGCGGCAGCACCACCAAAATGCTGAAGGCTGCCACCAAAAGCGTCATAATAAACCCAAAGGCCAGCACCAAAATTCCGCCCAGCACTCCGCTTAAATCCCCTTGGGGGCGTGCCTGTTCCGGCCGTTTTTTCTCATCGTTAATGGGTTGGCCGTTCTCATCCAAAATTTCCGCCTCCACTACCTGCGGGCGGGTGGGTAAATTACTTTTTTCCATACTTATATTATGGCATAATCGGCGGGGTTTGCCCAGCCCCAAAACGGGCTGGGCGCGTCATTTCTCTTCATGCTCGGCCAAAACAGCCCCGAGAAGGGGTTTTTGCTCTATACGCGTTCGTTCAGAATTGGTAAAATATAGATAGGTTACGCGTGAAGTCACATCACGCAAATTTAAAAACCGAGGAAGACTCTATGTTACCCAAAGCGTATGAACCGCAAAAAGTAGAACAAAAATTGGCCGACAAATGGCAAGCTGCCAAATTGTTTGCCGCCAAAAACGATAAATCCAAAAAACCTTTTGTTATTGTTATCCCGCCGCCCAACATTACGGGCGCGCTCCACATGGGCCATGCGTCCACCAACACCCTGCAAGACGTGCTCATCCGTGCCCACCGTATGTTTGGCGAAGACGCCTATTGGGTGCCCGGCACCGATCACGGCGGTATTGCCACGCAGAACGTGATTGAAAAGAAACTCGCCAAAGAGCAGCACAAATCCCGCCACGACTTGGGCCGCGAAGCCTTTGTGCAAACGGTGTGGGATTGGTATAAGGAGTGCGGAAATGCTATTTTTAACCAGTTCCGCAAAATGGGCTGGGCGCTGGACCTTTCTGACATTCGCTTTACTATGGACGAAAAACGCGCGCAGGCCGTTTTTGAATGTTTCCGCCAATGGTGGGAGAAAAAATACATTTACCGCGGCAAACGCCTCATCAACTGGTGCGTGCGCTGTTCCACTGCCCTTTCCGATATTGAAGTAGAGCACGAGCAGCACGCCGGAAAATTGTGGTATTTGCGCTATAAAGGCGAAGACGGCGGCGAAGGCATTGTCATTGCCACTACCCGCCCCGAAACCATTTACGCGGATGCCGCTATCGCCGTCAACCCCAAGGACGAACGCTACAAAAACATGGTGGGCAAAAAGGTCATTATCCCGCTTGCCAATCGCGCAATTCCGATTATTGCCGACGAAGCCGTAGAGCTGGGCTTTGGTACGGGAGCCTTAAAAATCACTCCGGCGCACGACGCCACCGACTATGAAGTCGGCCAACGCCACAACCTGCCCGTGATGACTGTCATTAACGACAAGGGCAAGATGATCAACTGTCCCGAAAAATACCTGGGTATGGACCGCGAGCTCTGCCGTAAAGAAACGGTTAAAGATTTAGACGAAGCCGGCCTTTTGGTGAAGGAAGAAAAATACAACAACGCCGTTTCCACCTGCTACCGCTGCCATAGCCCCATTGAACCGTTTATGAGCGAGCAATGGTTCGTCAAAATGGACAAATTGGCCGCTCCCGCGATCAAGGCGGCGGAATCGGGCGAACTGCAGTTCCACCCGGCCAACTGGAAAAATCCGTTCTTAAATTGGCTTAAAAACATTCAGGATTGGTGCATTTCCCGTCAAATTTGGTGGGGCCACCGCATCCCCGTGTGGTATTGCCGCCACTGCAGCGAAAAGGGCCTCACCTTCGCTACCGACAAACAAGGCCACGAACAATTAACCAAGGTCTCGTTTGAGGACGGCGCCAAGCCGATTGTCTCCTTTAAAAAGCCCGAAAAATGTCCCATTTGCGGTGGGCACGATTTAGTGCAGGACCCCGACGTGTTAGACACCTGGTTTTCTTCCGCGTTGTGGCCGATGTCCGTCTTTGGCTGGCCGGAAAAAACGCCCGAAATGGAACACTTCTATCCCACCAGCGTTATGGTCACCGGGTACGAAATTTTGTACCTCTGGGTGGCGCGTATGGTCATGACGGGGCTGGACTTTACGGGCAAGCTCCCCTTTAAAGACGTCTACCTGAACGGTATCATCCGCGATAAACGCGGCAAGAAGATGTCCAAATCCTTGGGCAACGTTATTGACCCGCTGGATATGACGGCCAAATACGGCACAGACGCTGTGCGCTTTTCGCTCCTGATGCAGGCCGTTCCCAGCAAAGACATTCCGTACGCCGAAGAAAGCATCACGGGGGCGCGCAATTTCTGCAACAAGATTTACAACGCCTCGCGCTTTATCCTGATGAATATGGAAGGCCTAACGGGCCCGCTCCAAATGCCCAAACAGGTCACCGAGCTGGCCGACCGCTGGATTTTGGACCGCTATACAAACGCCGTCAAAACGGCGCGCGAGGGGATTGAAAAGTACAACCTGGCGCAAACGGCTAACGCGCTCTACCACTTTTTATGGGGTGATTTCTGCGATTGGTACGTAGAACTGGCCAAGCAGCGCTTCCAAACGAGCGAAAAGGAACACGTCATGGCCCTGTGCGTGCACATTCTCTATGGCACGTTAAAAGCGCTTCATCCGCTCATTCCGTATATCACGGAAGAAATTGCCGCTTCCCTGCGGCCGTACGTGGGCGAAACGGAGGAGTTCCTGCTCAATCAATCGTACCCCGAATTTAATGCCCAATGGGTGGACGAACAGGCCGTGCGCCAAATGGCAATCATTCAGGGTGTCACGCGCGAAATCCGCACCATCCGCTCGCAGTTCAACGTGCCCCCAGGGCTCAAAATTGCGGCGGTGCTCTCCGCCAAGGACGAGGCCGACCTGCAGGTGGTCCGCGCGCACGAGGGATACATAAAATTAATGGCCAAGGTGGAAAAGCTGGACCTTGGCGTCAACTTAGCCAAGCCCAAACAAACCGCCACGGCTATGTTTGAAAACCTGGCCATTTACGTGCCGCTCACCGGGCTGATTGACTTTGAAAAGGAAAAGAAACGCTTGGAAAAAGATCTAGCCGCCGCCAAGGCGAACATTGCCTCGCGCGAAGCGCGCCTGTCGCAGGAGAACTTTATCAAGCATGCCCCGCAGGAACAAATTGAAAAAACGAAAGACGAACTGGCCGCCGCCAAGTTGGCGCTTGCCCAGGTAACGGCTTCGTTGGAGGATTTGGCTTAATGAGCACAACCTTTAAAACCGCGCTCGCAGCGGCCGTCCTGTGCGTGCCGCTTGCGCTCTCAGCGCAGGATATGGACTGGAAGACTGTCACTAAGTACGATAAAACCCAGGCCAAGGAGCAGCTGACGGACCGCTTTACCAAGTACGTCACGTTTGACACGCAATCCAGCGACCAAACCGACCAAGTGCCCAGCACGCCCGGTCAGGTAAAGCTGGCCAAGGCGCTTGCCAAGGAACTCAAAAAATACGGGGCGGAAAAGGTGCGCGTGGACAAGCACGCCATTGTCACGGCGGAAATTCCGTCCAATTCGTCCCGGGTTTCGCCCAAAGTGGCCTTTTTGGCGCACATGGACACAGCCCTGGAGGCCTCCGGCAAAAACGTAAAACCCCAGGTACACAAGAACTACCAAGGGGGGGACATTGTCATCAATGCCGAAAAGAACCTGGTGATTAATCCGGCCAATTCGCCCCAGCTTTCCCGTGCCAAAGGGCACGATATTGTAACGGCTTCCGGCGGTACGCTGTTGGGGGCGGATGATAAAACAGGCGTTGCCATTGTGATGACGCTCGTGCAGTACCTGTACGACCACCCGGAAATGGAACACGGCACCCTTAAAATTGCCTTTACGCCGGACGAAGAAGTCGGTTCCGGCGCCGAAAAAATGGACGTAGCCGCCTTCGGCGCGGATTATGCCTATACGCTGGACGGAAGCGACCTCGGTCAGCTGACCAACGAAACCTTTAATGCCAAAGGGTTTACGGTGGTTTTTGAGGGCCTGCGCGCCGTGCATCCCGGCGAGGCGATGAACTCCGCCTTTGCAGACAATGTGCTCATGGCGTCCGATTTCCACACCCTGCTCCCGCGCCAAAACCGTCCGGAAAGCACCTCGGGCCGCCGCGGGTTTATTTTGGTGGATTCCATTACCACCGAAGGAGACCGTACGGAAATCAAGGGAATTATCCGCGCCTTTACGGACGAGGAAATGCAAGCGTTGGTTGGCGAGGTCACACGCGCTTTCAACACGGTCAAGGGCCTGCATTATAAGGGAAAGAATTTCTCCTTGTCGTTTGAAGACCAATACAAAAATATGAAGACGGTCCTCCCCGCGCAGGTGGTCTCGCTGGCGGAAATGGCCATGAAGCAGGAAGATGTCACCCCTGTGCTTACGGCCGCCCGCGGCGGTACGGACGGGGCCATTCTGTCCTTTATGGGTCTGCCCACGCCGGATATTTTTTCCGGACAGTACAACCTGCACAGCGAGCGCGAATACGCCGATGTGGACGTAATGGAGGCCTCTTTGCGCACGGTGTTGCGGCTGGTTTCCCTGTGGAATTTGCAAACAGTTCCGTCGGAAGAGTAAAAAATTCCGCTTTTCTTTAGACCGCTCCTTCGGGGGCGGTTTTTTATTGTGTGGAACCTAAGTTGCGGGGCCTATAACCCATCTAGGTCTTTTGGCCCTTGTGCAAACCGGGTGTATATTATTACAATAAATAATAAAACCAATTAAGGAGATTTTATGCAAGTTAAACAATTGTTAGCTGTTCTGTCTGTTTTTATGTTCGGCCTTTCGTTTGTTTCTCAGGCGTATGCGGCCTCTTTCCCGGGCAATTTTCCGCGGGAAACTGTTTCATTTAAAGATTCCGCCCGCCAGCGCATCGGCCAGCAAAATGCCCGCTTGGCCGCTCAATACCGTGCCGGCATGCTTAACCGTTTTTTAAAATACACCACGTACGACAGCCAAAGCAGCGACAACCAGGATTTGACTCCCGAACAAATTGAAACCGCCAAAAAATTATTTGCCGAAATTCAAAAGTTTGGTTTTAAAACCACGTTAAGCGAACACTATTATATTTATGTGGAAATTCCTTCCAACTTGGAATGGAACGTGCCCACCTTAGGTTTTAGCTGCCACTATGATACCACGCCCGACATTTTGGGAAAAGGCATTAAAGCCCAAAAAATAGAAAAGTACGACGGCAAACCGATTGAACTTAAAAACGGCCACGTGATGACAGTGGAAACGGACCCGTACTTAAAACAAATGATTGGTAAAACAATCGTCACTTCCGACGGTACCACCATGCTCTCAGCCGACGACAAAGCCGGCGTGTCCGTGATTGTTACCTTTATCCAAACCCTGGCCGAAAACCCGTCCAAAAAACACGGCAACATTCAAATTGTCATCACCCCGAACGAAGACGTGGGCCGCTCAGCCGATTATATTGAAGAAACTCCCTACAACCCCGACATCGCTTTTGACTTTGACGGCGGTGTAAACGGCGAAGTAGTCGTGGGCAACTTCAATGCGGAAAAAGTCATCTACAGAGTTTTCGGCGTCAACGGACACCAGTCCGAAGCCGCCACAAACGGCTACCGCAACGCGTGGAAACCCGCCTGCGAATTGGGCGCCGCCTGCGCGAAAGAAGAATGGCTGCCCAACAACAGCACCGGAACGCAAGGATATGTGGAGCTGCACCACATGAACATGGGTGATGGGAAAGTAAACGTGGCGGAGCTGGACTTCCGCTTGCGCGGTTTTAGACAACCAAACATTGACGACTGGAAGAATTATGCCGACAGCGTAGCCGCCCAAATCAGCGATAAGTTTGGTGTCAAAATTGAACGCGAAGTCATCAAACAGTATGGCAACGTGGCCGAAAGCATTCATCCGCAAGCCCGCCAAGTGGTCACCAATGCATTCAAAAACGCGGGCGTCACGCCGAATTTTAAAGAAGAACGCGCTGGCACTACGGCCTCTATGTTAATGCTCAAACTGGGCCGCGGCGCTTACACGGTGTTCACCGGCCAAAACAACCCGCACGCCTTTACCGAATGGCTCAGCGAAGAGGATATGTTCAAGGCCTACTTAGTGGCGCTGAACCTGGCGGACGAAGTAGTCATGATGCGTAAATAACATGGAAAGTATTAAGGTTTTAATTGCCACGGGCAATCCGCACAAATTTCGCGAACTCATGGATATTTTGCCCCGCAAACTCAAAAACGGTACGCCGATTGAGTATGTCAGCCTGGCGGATTTTAAAGGGGTTACCCTGCCACCGGAAACAGGGCTGACGCTGGAGGATAATGCGGAAATCAAGGCGGTATACGCCGCCCGGGAATGTGGCTTGCCCGCCATTTCGGACGATACTGGGCTGGAGGTTCGCTTTTTAAACGGAGCTCCCGGCGTGTATACAGCACGTTATGCCGGCGAACATGCCGATGCGGATGACAACAACCGCAAACTGCTGACCGTGCTGGACGGCCAATTGCTCCCGGCGCGTGCGGCCAGTTTCCGCACGGTGGCCTGTTTGGCCACCCCGCAGGGAGGCGTACAGCTTTTTGACGGTAAGTTAGACGGCTATATCGGCTTTGGCTACCGGGGAGAAAACGGCTTTGGTTACGACCCGATTTTCTTGGTCGGTCAAACCAAGCGGACCCTGGCGGAGCTGACGGAAAAAGAAAAAAATAAAATCAGCCACCGCGCCAAAGCGTTTGAAAAATTATCCAAACATTTGGTTTTGCTAAAAGTAAAAAAATAAATCAGCCAAGTGCAAAGAAAAGCCCCGTTTTCCAGTTGGAAAACGGGGCTTTTCTGACGTAGTAACCGGCTAAAACATCGTGGCCAGCAGCAGTATTAACAGGCCCAAAAACACCAAGCAGAGCAGGAATTTTGTCAGCCCTAAATGCTTTTTAAGCCAGTTGTTAAACGTGGCCGATTCCTTACCGCACAGCGTCAGTACAAACACCAGCACCAGCGGCAGGATGAACATCAGGTTGTAGAACAGTAAAAACTCCGTGGCGCGCCAAAAGTGCTGGTTTACTTCCTTTAAAATCACCACAATGGTGGGCAGGTATACTTGCCCGGTGCACACGGCCTCCACGCCGGACACCACAAACCCCACCAAGAATGCCGCCAGTAACAGCCGCCACATGGAGCTGTGTTTATCTTTTAAGAAAAAGCGCATCACCTTGTGGATATACACCTTGTAGTTAGTGGGCAGCTGCAAGAGCATTTTTTCGGATTTTTTAGTGCGTTGGTAAACGATAAAATCGTACAGGCTAAGCAGCAAAAACACGCCGCAAAGGCCCACCATGCCCCATTGTACCACCAGGGTTACGTATTTAAAGGCCTTCATTGCATACAGCACATGGAACGCGCCAAGCCCCATGAGCACATAGGCTAAAAAGACGGCGGCACAATAGGCGGCGCCCACCACGATAATTTCCTTTTTGGTGTATTTATAAGCCGCCAAAAAAGAGACGAAAAACACAATTACCGCAAACGCGCACGGGTTGACTCCGTCAGCCAGTCCTGCCCCGATGATTGCCCACAGCGTAATTTGGCTAAATAAGGTCTCGTGGGTAGACAGGAGGTCCTCCTCCGTTTGCAGACCGGGCACGCGGGTGGTTTCGTTGTTGCGAAGGGCCTGCGCCACGGCGGTGTCTGCCCCGGGGCCGATCTGGCTCGGGTATCCCTGCAAAACAGTCTCTCCGATAACGAGCATCGGTATCCCGGCTGATTCCAGCTGATACGCCTCCATGGTTTGTGAAAAAATCACATTGTTGGCGTCTTGGGTCAGGTCGTACTCCACCAAACGGACCTGTCCTTTGTATTTTTCCTTAAATGTTTGAGGAAATCCGTCCTGCTTTAAATGGCGGCAGTGCGGACAATACGGCGAGGTGAACAGCACAGCGTCCACCGGTTTGGCCCACGCGGCGCACGAGGCCGCCGCCAACGCGAGCACCAGTAACAACGGTTTTACGATACGAAGCATCCTTTAACTCCTAACATTGGGTTTGGCACGCGGCCAACCCGGCTGATTGAATTTTTGAATTTTCATCCTGCAAATGCCAGGGCATTTGGCGGGGGAAATCGGCTATCTTTAGCTGGCAGGTTTTTTTGTGTACGCAGGTTTCATTAGTGCACGAGCAGTCCGTCCAGGTTTTGGTGCAGGAACAATAGGTGCCGTCGCACTTCAGTTCCGCCGATAGCATAAATTGTTGGGGCTCGGCTTTTTTGCATTGCAGTAGTACCTCGCTAGACGGGGCCGCCGGAGCCGGCGTCTGTTTGACCCATACGCCAAGGCCCATGCCAAGCACCAACAAACACGCGGCGCACAGTCCCCAGGCCAGCGGCCGTTTCCAAGCGGTTTGCGGGCGGCTGCTCAGGCGTGCCCACACGCGGGTCTGCACACGGCCCTGCGGGTCAAAATCGGTATTTTCCGCCTTTTGCTGCCAGTTGTAATTGGGCATTTTCATTTCTCCATTTTCCCGCGCATTTTTTGCAGGGCGCGGTGTAAAATCGTGCCGACGTTGCTTTCGCTCAATCGCACCAGCGCGGCAATTTGGCGGTTGTTTAAGCCGGAATAAAATTTGAGTGCTACCAAATCCCGCTCCTTGCTGCTTAGGTCCTTTAGGGCCGTTAGCAAATCGGTGCGGAACTGTTGCTCCTCCAGCGTTTGGGCGGGCGTTGGTTCGTGGGCCGCTACTTCATTTTGCGTTTCCCCCAGTGAAAAAACATGCTTCACCCAATACAAGCGCCAATACATATTGGTTTCGTTGCGTGCAATGGTAAAGATCCACTGCACAAATGAACCTTTCTGCCCGTCAAACGTGCCAAAATGCGTATACGCCTTTTGCCAAGCGGCGGCGGCCAAATCTTCCGCCACGGCTTGGTTGTGTACGCGCGAAAGCAGATACGCGTACACGCGTTTAAAATAAGTGAGGTAAAGCGTTTCAAACGGGCTCATGCTATTAAGTATATGCGCGGAGGCAAAAAGTATCACAACTCTGTATATTGTAGCTTTTATGAGGGGGAAAAAAGAACCCCGTCCGCTTTTGCACGGACGGGGGCGTTTTTAAAGGTATTTTTCCATATCTTGCACAATCAGTTCCGGCGTTAAGCGGTAGCGTTTGTAGAGTTCTTCCAAGGAGACACGGTCCGTAAACTCTTTTTTGGAACCAAAATTGAGCACCTTCATGTCTGTCGTACCATAGAAAGCCGCCACCTTTTCACCAAAACCGCCGTTCACTTCGCCGTCCTCCAGCGTCAGCACCAGTTCGTGGTTGGCCTTCAATCCGTTTAACACCGCCTCGTCCAGTCCCGTCAAATAACGCGGGTTGATGAGTGTGGCGTCCACGCCCAATTTGGCTTTTAGTTCCGCCTTCACTTTTTCGCCCAAGGCAAAGAAAGTCCCCGCCGCGATAATAGCCACGCGCGCGCCCTTTTCCACTACTTCATAGCGGTTGAGCTTGGAGTAGTCCTTTTCCACCGGGCGGTTGGACGAAACGAGCGGCCCAAACGGCACACGGATAGCCACGGGATATTGTTTCTGCTCCACGGACCAGTCCAGCATGGCCAAGTATTCCTCTTTGCAGGTCGGGGCCAAGTAGACCATGTTGGGAATGTTAGAGATAAGCGGAATATCAAACGTACCCAAGTGCGTGGCGTCTCCGGCCGAAATGCCTCCCCAGTAGACCAGAATCGTGGCGGGATTTTTATTAAGCGCCAAATCTTGCGACAGCTGGTCATACGTGCGCTGGATAAACGAGCTCAGCACCGCCAACACCGGTTTTGCGCCACCTGCCGCCAAGGCGGAAGAGGCTGCCACCGCGTGTTCTTCGGCAATGCCCAAATCGGCAAATCCGTTGCCCAGTTTGGCGCGCACATCCGGTGTTAAGCCCACGGCGCCGGGGGTGGCCGGGTTTAACACGATGAAGGCCGGATCCTGCTCGTGTTTTTTTAGCATATAATCCACCGTCACGGAATCATAGGTCTCCGTTTTTGCGGGCGCGGGTTTGTGGTCCAGCGTGCCGGGTATAATCCAGTGGAAGGCCTCCTTGTTGGCCACGGCTTGCGCACACCCCTTTCCCTTGAGCGTGTGCACATGCACTACTGTCGGGCGGGGCGTATCTTTTACCTGTTTAAAGGCCGCCAGCAGAGACGATAAATCGTTTCCGTTGTCTACATATACGTAATCAAAGCCCAAGGCCTTAAAATAGTTGCATTCGGCTGTTCCTTTGGTTTGGCGCAGTAACGCCAAATTGCCATACAGCCCGCCGTGGTTGGGTGCGATAGACATTTCGTTATCGTTCACCACAATAATGATGTTGCTCTTTAGCGCCGCGGCATTATCTAATCCTTCAAAGGCCTCTCCGCCGCTTAAAGACCCGTCGCCGATGACGGCCACCATGTTGCTTTTTTCACCCTTTAAATCACGCGCCATGGCAAGTCCCACGGCAAGGCTCGGCGCCGTGGACGTATGCCCCACCACAAAATGGTCGTGCACGCTCTCCTGCGGGTTGGTATAGCCGGAGATTTGGCCGTAGTGGGCCGGATCGGTAAAATACTGTTTGCGGCCCGTGAGCATTTTATGCGGATAGCACTGGTGCGACACGTCAAAGACAAACTTGTCCTGCGGCGAGTTGAACACATAGTGCATGGCGATAGTCGGCTCAATAAATCCCAAGTTGGGGCCAAAGTGCCCGCCCGTGGCATTTACCTTTTTGATTAAGGTCTGGCGGATTTCGTCCGCCAGTTGCGTCAGCTCCGCCAGCGATAGATTTTTTAGGTCCTTCGGTTCGTTTACTTTTTCTAATACAGTCATGTTTAAATTCCTTATTTATATTCTTTGTCCGTCACGGATTCCAACCAAGTGGTCGTCCCGTTTTGGTGTGCGTTGGTTTCCACAGAAAGGTGGACGAACCAACTCGTCTGCGCGGCTCCATGCCAGTGAATCACACCGGGCGCAATGCGCACTACATCCCCCTTCTTTAAGGTGCGGATTTCTCCGTCCTTCTCCTGATAACGGCCTTCCCCGTTTAGCACCAGCAGGATCTGTCCCCCGTCGTGTTTGTGCCAGTTCGTGCGTGCACCTGGTTCAAAGGTCACGTTGCCAATCGGCGCGTTGAAGGTATTGTCCCGCCCGCTTAACATGGTTAAGTAGGTCGTTCCCGTGAAGTACTTGCCGTACGGATTTACTTCCCCTTGGGCAAATACGGTATCAATTGGCGCTTGTTCCATTTTATTTTCCCCCGAAACAGTTTGACTGGTTTGTGTTCTGGCGGCTACCACTTCATTTAACGCCTTTAAGCCGTCCGCTGCCTCTTTACGGCCGATGTTTTCCTTTACAATGGCCAAAATGCCCGCCACTTCTTTGGGCGTCACGCCCACATTCATGGCAAGCCCAATATGGGCTTTTAGTTGCGGAGTGACGTTTCCCAACGCGGCCAGTGCGGCGGCGGCGATGTGTTGGCGCTTGGCGGATAAGTTTTCCTTCGCGGACTGCCAATCGTATGCCTGTATGTCTGCCGCTCCCGCCAGAGCGGTGACGGCCAAAATTCCGGTCAAAGGTTTGTTCAGGCGTTCTCCTAGCAATTTTTTCCGGCTTCGTAAGCCTCTTGAAACACGGGCAGATTTTTCACTTCGCCCTTCTGCCAGGCGCCCGTGCCGTAAATAATGCCCTTTTCGTTGGCGCCTTCCAGGCAGTCCTCGGTAAATCCGCGCAGGGCTTCCAGCGTGCGTTGCATATTTTTGTGGCTGGTGTCGGCCGCCGTCACAATAAAATAGAAATCCTTGTTGGCAATTTCCGTGTAGCGCGGCACGGTGCGGTCAATAAAGGTTTTCAGCTGTCCGTCAACGGAATAAAAGTACACCGGCGTCGCCAGTACGATCACGTTCGCTTCCACCATTTTGTCCAGTAACGGGGCCATATCGTCCTTTTGCATGCACTTGTGCGTGGTGTTGCACACTCCGCAGCCCAGGCAATAATTGATTTTATGCTCCCGCAGCGAAATTTTTTCCACCGTGTGGCCAGCTTCCTGCGCCCCCTTTAAAAATTGGTCGCACAACAAGTCGGAATTGCCGCCCTTGCGCGGGCTAGAAGAAATAATTAATACTTTTTTAGACATAGTTACCCTCACTTTAAAAGTTTCTTTTCGCACGAGACAATTTTATCCTCGTACACGGAAATTTTATAATTCAGCCGATTGAGCGTTTTCTGCATTTCGTTCACACGCTCCTGCAGGCGGTCCCGCTCGGCGATGAGCAAGTTTTTGCGTTTTTGCAAGGTTCGGTTTCCCTTGCGGTACAGCGCCACGTATTCCGTCAGGGTTTCAATAGAAAGCCCGGCACTGCGCATACACTTGATAAATTCCACCCAGCCGCAATCGCCGTCCGTATAGTCACGCACTCCGCTTTCCTTGCGGTGCACGGGGGGAATTAAACCTTCCTTTTCATAATAGCGAAGCGTATCCACGGGGATACCGTACTTTTCGCTCACTTCAGAAATAGTCATAAGCCACTCCTTGCTAAGTATAAATATTGTAAACCCTGGAGTTTGCTCCAAGTCAAGCTTTTTTGATTAGATAAAAAAAGCTCCTCGTAAAAGGGAGCTTTTTGGGAGTTTAAATTTAATTTATGTTACGCCATTTCACGGGCTTGTGCCATATTTTTGGCCTCCAGCCGTACCGCGGCCAGACCAAACAAAAGCGCTCCTGCCGCACAGATGACAAAGGTAATCCCGGCCGAGGTGAGCATATTCCCCAGCCCGACTAGCGGGGAAACAATACTGCCAAATAAAAAACCGCTCGCTCCCAGCAGGGCCGAACCGGTGCCCGCCTGTCCGCGTACGGCGTCCATGGCCAAGGTGGTGGCGGACGTTAGCGAGAGCCCCACCATAAAAAGCAGTACAAAGAGTAGTCCCTCAAACACGAGGATAGACGCCTGGGAAACCAGTGCTCCCGCCACCAACAAACTGCACATCATCATGCCCAGGCCGCTGGTCAAAATACAATTTTCCTGGCGTTTAAATTTAACCGACATTCCCGCCCCTACACCAATCGCTACCGCATTTGCCGCAAAAAACAGGCTAAAGGCAAATGGGCTAAAGCCGTAGTGTTCCTGAATAATAAACGGAGATGCCGCAATATAGGCAAACAAAACGCCCAGTGCAAAGGCCATTTCCAGTGTGCAATACATAAACTTGCGGTTCTTTAGCACCGGTTTAAAAAGGCTTAACGTTTTTAGCAGCGATTTTTTGGAACGTTTCGCATGCGAGAGAGATTCATTAAAGTGAATGCAGGCCGCTGTCAAAATAACTCCCAGCACCAGTAACACCCCAAACACACCCCGCCAGCTGACCACTTTTAACACAGCTCCGCCCAAAACCGGCGCGGCCACGGGGGCGATGCCGTTAATAGCGCCGATGATCGCGAGCGCCTTGGCCAGGTTGGCCCCTTTAAATTTATCCGTGGCAATAGAGCGGGATATCACAATTCCGCCCGCGGCGGCGATGCCCTGCACAAAGCGCAGCAGCACAAAGCACGTAATGGTCGGCGCGAAGATGCACCCCAAGGTCGCCAAGAGGAACAGCACCATGGAAACAAGCAGCGGTGCCCGGCGGCCGTATTTATCGCTTAGCGGGCCAAAGACAATCTGCCCGGCGGCCAGCCCAAGCATGGAGAACGTCAGCCCTAGCTGCACCAGCGAGATGCTGGCGTTAAAGTACGTCGTCATAGCCGGGAGGCTGGGCAAGTACATATCGGTCACAAAGGGGCCGAAGGCTGTTAGCATGCCCAAAAAGACAAATAAAAAAAAGGCCGTATTGCGCCTTTTTGTGGAGTTTCCCTGCCAGGTTTTGTTTTGTTTCATACTAATATTGTAACTTTTTTGGAGCAAAATTTCCCGTGCCGCGCTTACAAAAACTAATCATTTTTTTAGCTTGGCGGAGGCCGCGCGGCAAGCTATAATATCGGAAGGTTTTGTTCCGGCTAACGACGGACAGGAGGATGCTTATGCAGAAAACCGGTGCTAAGAACCGTATTGGCATAGATAAGGAATTATACCTGATAAAAAGTACTTTAACGGCAGCGCAGACGGTAGCCCGCCTCAAACATATTTTGGAAGAAAAACACATTCCCATTAATTTTGTTATAAATCACGCCCAAGATGCCGCTTCCGTTGGCTTGGTGTTGCGGCCCACTTTCACTGTGTTTGCGGGTTCGCCGCAAATGCGGGTCCGGCTTTTGCAGGTTCAGCAGGCGGTGGCGGTGCTGTTGCCGCTTCGCATTTCGGTATGGGAGGATGAAAAAAAGCAAGTTTGGTTAGGGTATTTGCGGGTACGGGATGTGGCCAAGCGTTATGGATTAACTAAATTGTCTGAAATTTCCTACCTGGAGAACATTATGGAAAACATCTCCCACCGGGCGTGTCATCCGGGGCGTACCCGGGTTGGAAAAAAGACGGCGGATAAAAAGGAAAAAGGCAAATAATCGTTTGTGCGGCAGGCTGAGCCCAATTGCTCAGCGGGGCGTTTTGTTGTGGAGCATATAGTCAAAAAACTGCTTCACCCGCGCGTCGCACAGCACGTCGCTTACGGAAATTTCTTTTTTTAAGTGTACCCCGGCTAAGGTGCGGCACCGGCTCAGTGCCACATATGTTTGGCCGGGTGCAAAGGCGCCGCGCCCAATGTCTAAGTAAATGCTGTCAAACGTCAGCCCCTGCGATTTGTGTATGGTAATTGCCCAGGCCAGCTTTAACGGATATTGTTTAAAGAATCCCTTTACCTTGGGTTGTAATTTTTGGGTGAGGGGATTAAATTCGTAGCGCACATCTTCCCACACATGCGGTTCCACCTGGTAAATGCAGCCTTTCAGCTCCACTTGGATAAAATCCGGCCCCAAGTCGTACACAGTACCAATGTCCCCGTTAACCCAGTTATCATCATTCACTAACATCATAATTTTGGCCCCTTTTTTAAGGTGCAAGGTTGGGTCAGCGGGCGTCGCTTTGCCAAAGGATTCGTCGGCTGTCGCCTCGTAGACAAATTCCTTGCCCGGCAGCATGGAAAGATAATGCACATTTCGCCAGGCGGCATCGCGGTTGGTGGGGGCTAAAATAATGCTGTTTTCAAAATTTTCGGGCAGTTCAAAGGTTTTGCGCGTGTTAAGCAGGGCATCCAGCTCCGGCTGGGTGGCACGCCCTTCCCGGATGAGGTTTAGCAGGCGGGCGAAATCCTGGTCCGTTTTTTGGCGGAAGATGCGTTTTAATTCAAAAACTTCCGTCGGCAGGCGGCGCAGCACCTGCGCCTCAAAAAAATACGGGCTTTTATAAAGTTGGTGGAAATAATCAAAGAGTCCGCCTGTCGCTTTTTCTTCCACGGGCGGCAGTTGGAATAAATCCCCAAACAGCACCAGTTTCTTTCCGCCAAAGGGTTCCTGGCTGTGGGTGGAAATTTGCAAAATGTAGTCAATGGCGTCCAGCAGGTCGGCCCGCAGCATGGAAGCTTCGTCAATAATAATCGTGTCCACCGCGTCCATGGTTTTGCGGGGGAGGCGCTTTAGATTGCTTTTATCTAAGAGGTTTCCCGGTTTTAAATGAAAAAAAGAATGTACGGTCTGCCCATGCACGTTGATGGCGGCCAGCCCGGTGGTGGCCAGCACCACGGTGTTTTGGGCGGTGTGGTCCGCAAAATAGCGCAGTAGGGTGGTTTTGCCCGTGCCTGCCCGCCCGGTGATAAAAATCAACGGTTTAATGGGCGGTTGGGATTCCAGCAGTGCCAACGCGTCTTTAAATTCGTCTGTTAAAATAAAATTATTTTCTGCGGCCGCCATAAGTAAATTATACCAATTTGCCATCGTATGCCCGGTACGACCTTTCTGTTCGTGTCAAAACACGCGCTGCACCATTACGCAAAACACCCGCTCCAAAAGGAGCGGGTGTCTCTTCCCGGTTATAACTTACTAAAAGATGAGCGGTGCCAGCAGGAACGAAAGCATAATGCCTAGCGAATAGCTGGTTACATTGGTGGCTAAGCTGAGCATAAAGGAATCGTACAGCGGGAGTCTCTTGCGGTTTAGCAGCCGGATGATCAGGGTTTCGGCCAGCAGACAGAAGATCCACAAGAAGGCCGTTTCCTTTACGTACCGTGCCAAAAATAACCACGAAACAGCCGTCGTGATCAAGTTGGCTAAGACCACGCTGTAGAGGATGACAAAACTTTTTTGTGTGTAAAGCAGATACGCCGTTGCCGCCAATAATTCCAGCACCAAAATAAGGATTAAAGACACCCAGGCATCCCGCCGCACCCACGAGGCCGTATCGGCCGGAGCCTCCGCCGGGGTAACGGTCAAGCCGTTTTCCGTTACCCGCACGTCAAACCGGGCGCGCAGCGTATCCGGCGCGGCAAACACGTTGCTCTCCAGTTTTTTTCCGTTCGCAAATGTTAAAATCAATTTTTGAAAGGGTTCATATTCATACGCCACGGAAAAGCAATCGCTGGCGGTGCAATAAAGCTTCTGCAAGCCGTACACGCCCAGGGGTTCGCTTTCAAAACATTGGTTGTCCTTGCATTGCAGCTGTTCGCTGTGCAGCGGGTCTAGCGGGACGGGCTGTGCAGTCTCGTAAATAAAATTAAATTCCATTTCCGGTTTGGGGGAAACATCCGCCCAAAGCGGCGCAAAAAAGAAACTTAACAAAAGGGTAAACAGTATTTTTTTCATCTTTTTTCTCGCTGGTTCTTTATTTGCTATTATAACATTAATAGAGAGAGGGGGAAATGAAAATGTTTTTTACCAACTTACAAAACAAAAAATATGCCGAAGTAATGGTCTGGGCGATGGAAACAGCCCGCAAAAACGGAAAATTCAAACCGTACGATACCGTGCTCCTGCGCAGTGATTTGGCTGCCCTGCCTTTGGCGCAGGCCGTCTATCAAAAACTGTTGGAAAAACGCTACCACGTCATCACACGTTTTACGGCGCCGGAAGCCTTTAGCAAGGAGTTTTACCTCCACGCGGACGATAAACAGCTGACGTTTGTTGCCCCCGGCGAAAAAGAATTTCAAGGGGCAATCAACGGCCTCATCGCCTTGCGTGCCCCGCAGGACTTGACGCACCTCAAACAAGCTGATCCGGCCCGCCTGGCCAAAAGTGCCGTGGCGCATAAGCCTCTGCGGGAAATTTTGGACGTGCGCGAACAGCAGGGTTTTTTTGCTTGGACGCTTTGCAATTATCCGACGGAAGAACTGGCTAAACGGGCGGGTTTATCTACCAAAGAATACGCCGCCCAAGTGGCGCGCGCCTGCTTTTTAAACGAAAAGGATCCCGTCAAAAAATGGCAGGAGGTAACGGCCCAAATTACCGAGATTGGCCGCTGGCTTTCCGCCCTGCCTATTAAAACCCTGCACGTTACGTCCGCCCAGATGGATTTTGAAGTGCTCTTGGGCGAAAAGCGCCGTTTTATTGCCGGTGGTGGGTGCAATGTGCCGTCGTTTGAAATCTTCACCTCGCCCGACTGGCGCGGTACGCGCGGCATTTACTTTGCCGATCTTTCCTCTTATCGCAGCGGCAATTATGTGCGCGGGGTAAAATTGGAATTTAAAGACGGCCGCGTGGTCAAAGCTACCGCTCAACAGGGGGGCAATTTTGTGCGCAAAATGCTGGCCATGGACAAGGGCGCCTCGCAAATTGGCGAATTTTCCCTGACGGACAGACGCTTCTCCAAAATCACCAAATTTATGGCGGATATCTTATACGATGAAAACTTCGGCGGCAAGTATGGCAACTGCCATGTGGCCGTGGGCGCCAGCTATGCGGATACGTTTACCGGAGCGCCCGAAACACTAACCAAATCCCTCAAGGAAAAACTGGGCTTTAATGATTCCTCCTTGCATTGGGACCTGATCAACACCGAGGACAAAACCGTCACCGCCCGCCTGAAGGACGGCTCCACGCAAGTTGTGTACGAGAAAGGCCAATTTAAATACTAGGTCTTAGGACCTAGATGCGTCTAGGTCCAACGGCCCTTGTTTGGGTTTGTCAAAAAGCATAAAATAAAGATAGAAAGACATTTAATACAAGGAGCTCGTAGCATGAAAAAACTATTAGCCGTATTGATGACAGTGATGGTAACTTCCTGTGCTTTTGCCGCGGAAAGCACAGCATGGCCGTTAAGCGCTGAAACGGTACAGGCACTTAAAACCCACGTGGAGCAATCGGCAGCCAAGAAGGACACCGTTCCGGCTCTGTTTATGAATGCTATGAAATCGTTTCGCAAAGCGGTTGAAGACAATCTGCCGGAGGAACGTGCCATTGAAGAGCAGCATAGTCAGAACATAATTTTGCAAAGCATCATGATGCCGATGGATGCTTTTAACGAGTATCTTGAAAATAACAGCGGCAATACCGCTGTCTTACAGAAAATGGCCCGGGAATTTGCAAAGCCGATCGTTCTTTCTTGGGGCATGGTCTATCCGTTGGGGTACATTGACCAATATCGTTGGGAAATTGACGGGATTGGTGGTGTGACGGTGGGCAAACAACTGGAAGCTTTTACCGAAGCTTTGCGCAACTACCTGCCGGATGAATACGGATACAGAAGACAACCCGCTTATGCGAGATACGAACTCGGAAAAACCCTCCCTTGTATTATACACAAAGAACTGCCAAGCTTCCAGGACGTGCAAAAGGAAGAAGCTGCTGTCGCTTTGCCTGCGGATTTTAGTTCGTGGTTGCAAACCTTCCGCCGCCAGGTGCAAAAAGCCGTTGAGTTTGATTCGGACAACGTCATGCAAGGATTGATGCACGTGATGGATCTTTTCAATCAATACGCGCAAGAAGACGCCACGTTGGCGTCGGCCATGGCCAAAGAAATTGAAAAACCGATTTTGGCCGGTTGGGGTACGGAAGAGCAAAAACAGTATGTGATCGTCTCTGCGTTTCTGAATGCCCACATTGACGACTACTCCGACGCATCCGCGTTCCAACGGGATTTGGAAACCTTTAGAAAAAATCTGTTAAAGTATTCCAAATAAAGTCTCCCCGGTTTTAAAAAGCCGCCCCGTTTAAGGGCGGCTTTTTTGTGTCTGTATCTTGAGGCGCCCGAAGGGGCGCTCCGCGGTTGTTTCGGGCCAAGGAAAAGAGACATTAAAAATCCCCTTTTAGCCCGTACCTGCAGTCCAAAAGGGGAAAATAAGGTGCAATTCAGGTTTACAGCTCTTCGTGCATTACCTTCAGGGCGGCTTTTTCCTTGGCCACCGGCAGGCATTCCTGCACGCGGTAGTGGCAGCCGTTTACGCTTTGGGAAATAGCGGCAATGTCAACGTCGCCTAGCACTTCCTTATCGTAAGTAGTTCTAAACTCATAGCCTAACCCGCTTTGGCGGATTAAATCCATAGATTCGCGCAGCACCGCCGGGTTAAATTCCACGCCTGTGATTAACGCGTATTTTTCCAGCGGAGCCTTCAAATCCATGGCAATAAAATCCAGCAGTTTGTCGGCTAACAGTTTTTTGAGCATTTCCGGCCGGGTGCCGTTGGTGTCTAGTTTGGTGGCGTAGCCCAGTTCCTTTAAATGCGCCAGGAACTGCGGCAAATCGTCATGCAGGGTGGGTTCCCCGCCGGACACTACAACCCCCTCCAGCGTGCCCTTTCGGCGTTGCAAAAAGGCTTCTATTTCTTCTTCGGCAACGGGCTCGGTAAATAAATGGGGGTACACCAGTTCCGGGTTGTGGCAGTAACGGCAGCGGAAATTGCATCCCTGTGTAAACACCACCGCGGCCGGCCGGCCCGGAAAGTCAATCAGTGTAAATTTTAAAAGTCCCCCAAATTTCATGTACTTGGCCCGTTGCGAAGAAATTAAATTTTATTTACCGCAGCCGCATTCCACATGCATGGTTTTGCGCATGGCAAATTCTTCTTTTTTGCCTTTGTTCCAGTTCTGTACCGGGCGCAAATAACCTACGACTCTGGAGTAAACTTCGCATTTGGAACCGTGAACTTCGTTCATTTCTTTTTTAAGTTCTGAAATTTTATTTTCTACTACTTGTCTTTCCTGTGTAGTCATTTTAATTGTCTCCTGATAATTCCGTGTCTTGGCGGAAACGGGCCCGTGAAAACCCGTTACTTTATTATGGCACTTTGCCACAACCGTTTCAACTGCTTTTTTGGGCTAGCCTTTTTAAAAAAGTAACCCAAAAAAGGTAAATATAAAAGAACTACTTGCTGTAAAGTTGTTCTTCCAAAAGCTTAATTTTGTGTTCCAGCTCCTGCATGCGCTCGGCCTTGCATTTGGGGCATTCAAAATGCTCTCCCGCAATGTAGCCGCACTTGGGGCAGACGCTGAAGGTCGGCGTGATGGAAAAATACGGTAAGGTGTATTTTTCACACACGGTTTTGATGAATTTCTTCATCGCATCCAAATCCTTGATGCGCTCGCCCGTAAAGATGTGCTGCACTGTTCCGCCCGTGTATTTGGACTGGATCGTGCTCTGCAGGTCCAGCATTTCAAACACGTCGTCGGTATAGTTGACGGGGAGCTGCGAGGAGTTGGTGTAAAAGGGTTGGTGACCCTGCTTATAGAGTGCTTCGTCGGCGCAGATAATTTCCGGGTAGCGTTCCTTGTCCAGCTTGGCCAAGCGGTAGGAAGTTCCTTCCGCGGGCGTGGCTTCCAAGTTATAGTTATTGCCTGTTTCTTCCTGGAATTTCACCAAGGTTTCGCGCATAAAGGTCAGTACCTTTTCGGCGAAAGCCTTGCCTTTTTCGGTACCGATGTCTTCTCCCAGCAGGTTGACGGACGCTTCGTTCAGGCCCACCAAACCGATGGTGGAAAAGTGGTTTTTCCAGTATTCGCCAAAGCGCTGGCGCACGGAACGCAGGTAAAAGCTCATGTAGGGATAGAGGTTGCCCTTGGTAAAGCGTTCAATCACCTTGCGTTTAATTTCCAAGCTATTCTTGGCCGTTTCCATGCGGTCCTTCAAATTGGCAAAAAATTCTTCTTCGTTCTTGGAAAGGTATCCCAAGCGCGGCAAGTTAATCGTCACCACGCCGATGGAACCCGTCAGCGGAGCGGAACCGAAGAGTCCGCCGCCGCGTTTTCTCAGTTCGCGGTTGTCAATGCGCAAGCGGCAGCACATGGAGCGGGCGTCTTCCGGGTTCATGTCGGAATTGATAAAGTTGGCAAAGTACGGAATACCGTATTTGGCCGTCATCTCCCACAGCGGGGTCAGTTTGGGGTTGTCCCAATCAAAGTTTTTGGTGATGTTGTACGTCGGAATCGGGAAGGTGAACACGCGGCCCTTGGCGTCACCTGCGAGCATCACTTCGCAGAACGCGCGGTTGAGCATATCCATTTCTTCCTGGAATTCGCCGTAGGTTTTATCCTGCAGTTTCCCGCCGATGATGACCGGCTGGTCCTTATAATAAGAGGGCACGGTCAGGTCCAGCGTCAGGTTGGTAAACGGCGTCTGGAAGCCCACGCGGGTCGGCACGTTGACGTTAAACAAAAATTCCTGCAAGGCCTGTTTCACCTCGTCGTAAGAAAGTTTATCGTAATAGATAAACGGTGCGAGCAGGGTATCAAAGTTGCTAAAGGCCTGCGCGCCGGCGCTTTCGCCCTGCAGCGTGTAAAAGAAATTCACCACCTGTCCCAGCGCGGTGCGCAGGTGTTTGGCGGGTTTGCTTTCCGCTTTGCCAACCACCCCCGTAAAACCGCTCAGCAGCAGGTCTTGCAAATCCCAGCCGACACAGTACGCGCCCAAAAGGCCCAAATCGTGCAGGTGGAAGTCGCCCTCGCTGTGCATACGGCGCACATTTTCGGGGTAGATTTTGTTGAGCCAATACACCTTGCTGATTTCGGAGGAAATATAGTTGTTTAACCCCTGCAAGGAGTAGCCCATGTTGCTGTTTTCGTTCACCTGCCAGTCAATTTTTTGCAGGTACTGGTCTACCAGGTCCACGTTAAATTTGGAAGAAATTTCGCGCATGCGGGCGTGCTGGTCGCGGTACAGGATGTACGCCTTGGCCGTCTTGTGATAATTGGAGGTCAAAAGCACATCTTCCACAATGTCCTGCACGTTTTCCACATTGGGTACGGTGTCGGAATAAAGCTGTTGGATGATATTAATGGCGCGTATGGTTAATTTTTTGGCGGTTTCCACATCAAACTCACCGGTAACCTCGGCTGCCTTGGCAATGGCCTTGGTGATTTTTTTTGAATCAAAACGTTGCGTCGTACCGTCTCTTTTGACGATATGAGTAATGACTTCTGAGTTTTCCATAATGTTGTAATCCTGGTAGAAATATTACGCTAGAACAAGCTAACGGCTTTTAAAATTCTGGCAAAAACAGACCAAAAATGCAAATTCCGTCTAAAAAAATTCCGTTTGTTCAGCCCCAAAAAGAACGCCTCCGACGGGAAAATCACACTTTTTGTCTGTTTGTTTCCGGCCGAGCCGGGCGTCTTTCTTAATAGTAATTATTACTAATAAAGAAAACATTGTCAACAATTTTTTTCCATTATTTTGATATTCCCCTAAAAAATAAGCAGAAAATAACCCCCTTATCAAAAGGCCCTACTTGCCGCCTAGGTCTTTTTTTTGGCAAAAATAGGACCTTTTTACATGCCAAAAATCCGCTTGACGAGTTTGCCGTAAAAAGTTTTAATGAAAGAAAGACCGTAACAAGGGGGGTACCATGGACTTTTATCAAGTGTGTGTGTTGGTGGCGGTAGTGGCGTTTGTGGTGTTGGTGGTGTTTGCGGTGCGGACGTTTCTGCAAATCACCCGCACGGCGGAGGCCGTGGAGTATTTGGCCGTATCCACCGCGGAAAATGTAGACAAAACTAAAAGCGCGTTTGATTTAATTGATAATGTTTCCACCCTGCTGGATTCCACCTTTTATAAGGTGATGAAGGTGGGCGTAGATTTGGTCAAGCACTACCGCAGCCGCTAGTAAGAGTTGCTTTTTGATGCAGCCCCCGCCTCTTAAAAGGCGGGGGCTTTCTATGTGTTTAACCACCAAAATCCAGTGTTTAAATAAAGGGCAAACACCAGCCACGCGCCGTAAGGGATCAGCAGTCCCCCGGCTGCGCGGTTCTGTTTCCAAAAGGCCTTCCACAACCACGCCCCTTCCAGCAGCATCACCACCAGCAGCCACCAAGCCGCCTGCAGGTTCTGCTGTCCAAAGAAAAGCGGCGTCCACCAGGCGTTTAGGGCCAGTTGTACAATAAATAAAAAGAGTGCCCCGCGCACCGGTTTGTGCAGCCCCCGGTGAAAAACGAGCCACGCCGCCGTTCCGAGCAGCACATACAAAATTCCCCACACCACGCCAAACAGTCCGTCCGGCGGTGTAAAGGGCGGCGTTTGCAGCGTGTGGTACCAGGCCAGCTGTTCCTGCACCACGCGGGCTCCCAGCACGGCGGGCAGTTGGCAAAGCAGCAGCCAAAAAATCAGGCTAAATAATTCTCTTTTGTGTTTCATACCTGTAGCATAGCATTTGCGGCAATTCTTCTTTCTGACAAAAAAGGGCTAGTCTTTGTGTGTGCAGGCGTTGCAAAAATGGTAAAATAAATTACACTGTATTTCTATTTTGCATGATGAGGATTTTATGGATACCAAACTCATTTCGGAAGTAACCGCTTGGCTCAAAACCACCGATTTGGCCGAATTTTGCTATGAAAAAGACGGCGACTGTATTGAAGTAAAAACGCAGGAAGCACTGCCGGAACCCGCGCATTTTTCCTGCTCTTTAACGACGGTTCCGTCTCCGGCTGTGGGCATTTACCATGCTGCCGCCAAAGGGAAAAATTTGGTGCTCAAGGAAGGCCAAACCGTTAAGGAAGGCGATTTTTTGGGCGTGGTGGAAAGCGTTTCCAAAAAGCACGCAGTCACGGCGCCTGTCAGCGGTAAATTGCGCGTAGTCACGGCGCAGGAAGGTGCGGTGGTGGAGTTTGGCCTGCCGTTATTTTTTATTGAGCGGACGGAGAAATAACTATGTCCGCCAAAGTTAAAATTACTCCCTTTCAAAAAGTTTTAATTGCCAACCGCGGCGAGATTGCCCTTCGCGTCATCCGCACGCTCAAAGAAATGGGCATCAAGTCCGTGGCTGTATATTCGGAAGCGGACCGCAACAGCCTGCACGTGCGCATGGCAGACGAAGCCGTTTGCATCGGCGCGGCGCCTTCTCCGCTTAGCTATTTAAACATTGACGCCCTCGTCACTGCGGCCAAGGTAACCGGCGCGGATGCCGTGCACCCTGGGTATGGTTTCTTGTCCGAGAATGCGGACTTTGCCAAAGCCGTCACGGACGCCGGCATGACGTTCATCGGTCCCACGGCGCATTCCATTGAAATGCTGGGTGTCAAGTCCACCGCGCGCGAAATCGCCGTCAAAGCAGGGGTGCCGATTACCCCCGGTTCCGACGGTATCGTCGGCAAAAACTACTGCGAAGTGGCGCGCAAAATCGGTTTCCCGATTATGATCAAAGCCACTTTGGGCGGCGGCGGCAAAGGCATGCGTGCGTGCCTGAAGGAAGAAGATTTGGAACTGATGATGAAGACGGCGCAGGGCGAGGCCAAGGCCAACTTTGGTGACGACCGCGTCTACTTTGAGAAGCTCGTCTTAAATCCGCGTCACATTGAAGTACAGGTCGCGGGCGACAATTACGGCAACGTGGTGGCCTTTGCTGAACGCGATTGCAGCATGCAGCGCCGCCATCAAAAATTGGTGGAAGAGTCTCCGTCCCCGTTTGTGGACGAGGTAACGCGCCACAAATTGCAGGAAGCCGCCTGCAAGCTCATCAAAGCCGCCGAATACCGCGGCGTAGGTACGGTGGAGTTTTTGATGGCGCAAAACAAAGAATTTTATTTTATGGAAGTAAACACCCGTTTGCAGGTGGAACACCCGGTCACGGAATCGGTCTGCGGTCAGGATTTGGTAAAAATGCAAATCCAAATCGCGCAGGGCGAGCCGCTCCACATCACGCAAAAAGAAGCGGCTGTTATTAAATGCCACGCGCTGGAGCACCGCATTAACGCCGAAGACAGCGAACATAATTTTACGCCTTGCCCCGGCACGATTGAAGAATGGATTCCGTCGGGCGGGTTAGGCGTGCGGGTGGACAGCCACATGTACACCGGCTACACCATCCCCAGCTATTACGACAGTTTGATTGCCAAATTGATTGTCACCGCGCCGGACCGCGAACATCTCTTGGCACGCTGCCGCCGCTGTTTGGGCGAATTTGTGGTGGAGGGGGTAAAAACCACCATTCCGTTCCACCAAAAAATTGTGAACAACCCCGATTTTATCCAAGGCAATATGGACACCGGCCTCATTGAGCGGATGATGGCCCAAGAGAAAGAAAATGAAGGCAAAAAATAAAATTTTAGGGCCCCGTTCCCTGGCCAAATGGCTGTCCGCCGCGCGCCAAGCAGGTAAAAAAATCGTTTTTACCAACGGTTGTTTTGACATTCTGCACGCGGGACACGTGAGCGTGCTGGAATTTTCCCGCTCCAAGGGGGACGAGCTTGTGGTGGGTTTAAATAGCGACGCTTCCGTCCGCCGTTTAAAGGGCCCCACCCGCCCGGTGAACACCCAGGCAGACCGCGCCTTGGTGCTGGCCGCCTTGGAAAGCGTATCCGCCGTTTGTATTTTTGACGAGGACACCCCGTATAATTTAATTAAGCAGGTCCGCCCCGATGTGCTGGTGAAGGGCGGCGATTACAAGACCGACGAAATCGTCGGCCGCGAATTTGCAAAAAAGGTGGTGCGGTTTCCCTTATTAAAAGGTCGCTCCACCACTAATATCATTAAAAAGGTGAGTAAATAAACCGTCTGCGGTTCCTTTGTGGGGCCGCGTCGGTTGCTGTGCCGAGAGGATAATAAAATGGCTGATATTTTTGAGAAGTGCAAAAACTACAAAGACGCCAAACTGGCCATGCGTATGGGAATTTACGGTTACTTCCAGCCGATTGAATCCGCGCAGGGGCCGGAAGTGATACTGGGCGGCAAAAAGTATATTATGGCCGGTTCCAATAACTACCTGGGCCTGGCCAACGATCCCGAAATGAAGAAAGCCGCCGCCGAAGCTGCTTTAAAATACGGTACGGGCTGTGCCGGTTCCCGCTTTTTAAACGGAAACACCCGCGCGGCCGACGCCTTGGAGGAACGCATTGCTAAATTTAAACGCAAAGAAGCGGGCCTCATCTTTTCCACCGGATATCAGATGAATTTGGGTGTAGTGTCCTGCCTGGTTAAGAAAGGCGATTACGCCATTGTGGACAAGCTGGACCACGCCAGCATCTTAGACGGTATTAAACTTTCCGACGGCGAAATGGTCCGTTTCCGGCACAACGAACCCGGCGATTTGGAACGCGTGATTTCCAAGCTGCCTGCCGAAGCCGGTAAACTCATCATTGTAGACGGTGTCTTTAGCATGGAGGGGGACATTTGCCCCTTGCCGGAAATTGTTAAAATTGCCAAAAAGTACGGCGCCCGCATCATGGTGGACGATGCCCACGCCACGGGTATCATCGGCAAAACGGGCCGCGGTACCTGCGAATACTTCGGCCTGGAAAATGGCGAAGTGGACTTAGTGGTCGGCACCTGCTCCAAAACATTTGCCACCGTCGGTGGTTTTGTGGTGGGCGATGCAGACATTATTCACTACATCCGCCACAACGCCCGCAGTCAGATTTTTTCTGCCGCCCTTCCGCCTGCTTGTGTGGCGTCCATTACCAAGGCGCTGGAGCTGATTGAAAACGACACCTCCCGCCGCGATAATTTATTCCGCCTTACTGCCAAGCTCAAAAAAGGCCTGGAGGACTTGGGTTACGACTTGGGCACCAGCACCACGCCCATTTTGCCCGTCCATGTAGGCAGCAACGAAAACTGCTTTAAAATGTGGCGCGCCTTGCACGAGCTGGGCATCTTCTCCAACCCGGTGGTCAGCCCCGCGGTGCCGCCCGGCCATGCACTCATGAGACTCACCTTAATGGCCACGCATACCGATGAACACGTGGAACGCATTATTGACGCGTTTGCCAAAGCCGGCCGTGCGGTGGGCGTGATTAAATAGTTTGTCAGCAGCACAACCCCGGTCTTTTTGGCCGGGGTTTTGTTTTTAAAGGGGGAAATATGTCCGTGGAAATCCGTCAAGTATCCGAAAAAGAGCTAAACGCTTTTGTAAATTTTCCGTTTGAATTATACCAAAACGACCCATATTGGGTCGGCGAGTTAAAGGCCGATACCAAACACCTCTTAAGCGAAAAAAACGTCTTTTGGACGCACGGCCGCCGCGCGTTATTTATGGCGTACCAAAACGGCCGCGCCGTCGGGCGGATTATGGCCTTGGTCAACACGGCGCATAACGAATACCACCACGAGAACATTGGGTTCTTTGGTTTTTTTGACTGTATTAACCAACAGGAAATTGCCAACGCGCTTTTTAAGGCAGGGGAAAGCTGGCTTAAGGCCCAAGGTGTCACGGCGGTGCGCGGCCCGGCCAATCCGTCCAGCAATCACGTGTACGGGCTGTTGGTGGACGGATTTAACAGTATGCCCGCTATTATGATGCCGTACAATTACCCCTATTATGCCGAACTGATTGAAAACGCAGGCTTTCAAAAAGAGAAGGATTTGCTGGCGTTTGAACGCTCTAAGGACGATCAGTTTTCGGAACGGTTTTTAAAGGTATGCGCCCGCTGCGCGCGTGCTAAGGGAATTTCTTTGCGCCGCCTCAACCTAAAGCACTTAAATGAAGAGGCCGAAATTATCCGCCACATTTACAACAGCGCCTGGGCCGAAAACTGGGGCTTTGTGCCCATGAGCAAGCAGGAAATGGCCGACGTGGTAAACGAGCTGAAATTAGTTGTTCGTCCCGAGGGCACCTGCGTGCTGGAGGTGGACGGCGTTCCCGCCGGGTTCTACATTGCCATTCCCAACATGAACCACGCCCTAAAGGAACTAAAGGGCTCCTTAATTAGTCCCTGGCGCCTCCTAAAGGCGCTGTGGGCCTGGCGTCATATCAAAGACGCCCGCCTGATTATGCTGGGTGTAGCGCCCGAATTTAGAAAGCGTGGCATAGATTTAGTGCTGATTAAACATATTATTGACCACGGCGTAGCCGTTTGGAACTCGGCGGAGCTCTCCTGGGTGCTGGAGGATAACGAAGGAATCATCCGCGGCATAGTGGAATGCGGGTGCCACCCAAGCAAGCGCTACCGTCTCTATCAAAAGGAATTATAACAAAAGGGCTCCGTCCTTCCCACGGGAACGGAGCCCTTCTGTAGCTTATGTGTCCGGTTGGCGGGTCCCCTTCCCGCGTCCGAACGGATGAAATTGTTTTTGATAAGAGGCCCCACCGGGTACTCCGGCCGGGGCCCCTTCATCCAAAAAGCGTGCAGTGCTTACCCCACTTTACGCTTTTGCCCCCTGATTGCTCCTTTCATTACCTTGCGGTATTTATCCCCCGGAGCTTGCTTCGTACTTATACTATAGTCCTTCTTACGCCAAAAGCAAAGCCCAAAAAAGGATTAGTTTACAAAATAAAAATCCCCGCCCTTTATGGGACGGGGATTTGTGCCTAGAAAACGCGTTATTTAGAACCGGTCACCCGCTTCCACGCGGCCATAAAGTCCGCAGGCACCGGGGCTTCAAATTTTAATTTTTTGCCCGTCAGCGGGTGTTTAAATTCAATCCGCCGCGCATGCAGCATGAGCCGGTCCGCCGTTGCGCCGCGGTAGAGCCAGTCGCCCAAGACGGGGTATCCCAGCCAGCTCAAATGTACGCGCAGTTGGTTGGTGCGGCCCGTGCGCGGGTAAAGCTCAATGTACGTAAAGCCGTTTTTGCGTTCCAGCACCTTGTAATCGGTCACGGCTTCGCGGCCCACATCAGAAGCTTTAATCTTTCCTCCGGCCACGCGCCCAATCGGCACATCAATGGTGCCCTCGTTGTCCGGCACTTCCCCGCAGGCAATGGAGTGATACGTTTTGTGCACCTCTCGGTTTGCGAACAGGGCCACCATTTCCGCCTGAAATTCCTGCGTCTTGGCCACCACCATCACGCCGCTGGTTTCGCGGTCCAGGCGGTGTACCAGCCCGGCGCGCGGCATAGCCGTATCAAAGCCTTTTGGCGGGTTAGCAAGAATAGCGGATACCAAGGTTTCCTCGGCGGAGAAAACTGCCTCCGGGTGTTCTTCCCATACGGGGCTCTGCGGATGTACCAGCATCCCGGCGGGTTTAATCAGCACAAAAAAATCTTTTCCGTCGTGGATAATCAAATCCGAAAGTTTGGTTTTGGCCTGCGCCGTGGGGAGCTCAAACTCCACCACCTCGCCGGGGGTTAGCGGCCAGGAGGGTTTCACCTTTTTCCCGTTTACCGTAATTTTGCCGTCTTTAATCATTTTTTGTACGAGTGCGCGCGAAAAATCCGCCAGTTCGTCGGCGGCAAAAATATCCAGGCGGCGGGAATATCCGTCAAAAACAACTTTTTTATTTTCAGGCATTTTTGGTATCCTTTTTAAGAAAAATCAGCAGCCCGCCCGCCGCACACGCGGCCAAGAGGGCAATCCATTGGGAGGGGGACATTCCCCACACATACGCCCCGCGGAAATCCCCACGAAAGAACTCTATTACAAAGCGCATCAAACTGTAACACACTACATATTCCGTCAAAATCGTCCCGGGTTTGTGGGCCTTTTTGGACGAAAAATGCAGCAGTAAAAAAAGCAGTGTATTGCCCACAGCCTCGTAGAGCTGCGTCGGATGCAGGTGTACCCCCAGCAGGTTGGGCGCCACCAAGGAATGCGGATCGGTAAACGCCACGCCCCACGGCAGCTCGGTGGGCCGTCCGTAACAGCACCCGGCTAAAAAACAGCCAATGCGCCCCAGCGCATGCCCTAAGGGGAGTCCTACAATCAAAAAGTCAGACGTTTTTAAAATCGGCAGGTCCTTCTTTTTCATGTAATAAACAAGCGCACCAACCGAGGCAATCATCCCGCCAAAAAACACAAATCCGTACCTAAAATCCCGCACGATGTTGGTCATTTTTTCTGCCAAGGTTTCGCCCAGTTGCGGCCAGGAAACCACAATGTAAAGCAGTTTGCTGCCCAACAGCGCGCCCATAAAGGCAATAAAAATCAGGTTCCAAAAAGTGTCTTTATCCAAGTTGATTTTTTTCAGGCGCGGCAGCAAGTAGCACGCCGCGGCCGCATATCCCAAGGCGGTCATCAGCCCGTAGCTGGCCAGTTCAAAGGACCCTATCTTTAAGAAAACCGGATGCATTACAAGCGCTCCTCGTCGCGGATGGCGTTGCGCATAAACGGATTTTTAATGCGTTCGTACCCGATGGTGGAACTGCATTTGCCACCGTAGGAATGCCCGGCAAATACTTGGGTATCCTCCGGCAGTTTGGAAAGTTTCACCAAGCTCTTGCGCATTTCGCGCGGGTCTGAAGAGGGCAAATCCACCCGCCCGCAAGCCCCGGGAAAGAGTGTATCTCCCGTAAAAACAGCATTGCCGATATGCAGGCACACGCCACCCGCCGTGTGGCCGGGGGTGGGGATAATCTCCACGGTAAACGGTCCTTCCTTCACCGTTTGGGCACCGGTATACGTGTGTAAAAATTGCGGATCCAAACCGCTTAGCGGCACATCGTGCTGCTCCAAATAGGCCTTCAGCCCGTGTTTTTGTAACAGCTCCTGCGAAAATTTGACGTGGTCAAAATGTCCGTGCGTAAAGAAAACGGCGCGCAGGTTGAGTCCCTTTTGGGCCAGCGTATGTTCCAAAAAATTCATATCCCAGGCCGGGTCAATCAGCAGGGCCTCTTGGCCTTCGCTCAGCAAATAGGTGCAATTGCCCATCGGGCCTAAGTTTATCACTTCTATTTCCATAAAAATCCTTTTTATTCCGGCTGAAACCGAAATTCAATTTCGCCGGGTTTTACCATGTGGTACTGGGTCCGGGCGATTTTTTCAATGTAGGCGGGGTCTTGTTTTTCTAAATGTTTGAGTTGTTCCCGCAGGGTTTCGTGCTCTTTATCCAGTTGCGCGCTTTGGCGGATTAATTTGCGCATTTCCATTTTGTTGTGCGCCAAACTGACAAAACTTCCGCCCAATACAAGCACAACCACTACTGCCAGAGCACCGATAAGCAGTAGTGGTTTCTTGTTTGCTAAAAGAGCTGATTTTAATTCGTGCTGAGTCATTTGCGCTTGAAGGCCGCGTCCTGCGCGTAGGCGGCTTTTTCGCCCAGTTCCGCTTCAATTTGCAGTAGGCGGTTGTACTTGGCCGTCCGTTCGGAGCGTGCCGGCGCCCCGGTTTTAATGGCGCCCGCATTGGTGGCCACGGCGAGGTCCGCAATAAAGGTATCCTCCGTCTCACCCGAGCGGTGCGACACAATGCGCGAATACCCGTTTTTGCGTGCCAGTTCCATGACGTCAATCGTTTCCGACACGGTGCCGATCTGGTTCACCTTAATCAAAATGGAGTTGGCGGCCTTTTCGGCAATGCCTTTTTCCAGGCGTTTGAGATTGGTAACGAACAAATCGTCTCCCACCAAATTGACCCGCTTGCCCAACTTTTCGGTAATGTGTTTCCAGCCGGACCAGTCGTCCTCTTGGAGCGGGTCCTCTATGGACACGAGCGGATACTTCTCCGCCCAATCGGCGTAAATGTTGGTCATTTGGTCCGCGGAATGCAGTTTTCCTTCAAAGCGGTAGGCGCCTTCGTGGTAAAATTCGCTGGCGGCGCAGTCCATCGCTAGGGAAATTTCCGCATGTCCGGCCTGTTTAGCAGCTGCCAAAATGGTTTTCAGCACCTCTTCGTGCTTGGTGATTTTGGGGGCAAAACCGCCTTCGTCGCCCACGGCAATCACCATGCCTTGCGCCTGCAGTAACTTTTTAAGCGTGTGATATGTTTCGCTCGCTTGGCGCAGGGCCTCGGCAAAGGTAGCGGGCGCCGTCGGCACGATCATAAATTCTTGTACGTCCAGGCCGGAATCAGCGTGCTTGCCGCCGTTAATAATGTTAAGCATAGGGGCCGGCATGACGTAGGTGTCAAACGGCAGGTTGTATACCTGGCGGAGATGTTCGTAAAGCGGCAGTTTGGCGCTGTGGCAACCCGCACGGAGCACCGCCATGGAAACCGCCAACATGGCATTGGCGCCCAAATTGGTTTTGTTTTCCGTTCCGTCCAGCGCAATCATGCTCTCGTCCACCAAGCGGATATCAAACGGGTTCATCCCGGCCAGCTGCTGGGAAATCCGTTCCACGTTAGCCACGGCCTTCAGCACCCCTTTGCCGTTGTAGCGTTCGCCGCCGTCGCGCAGTTCCAGCGCTTCGTGCGAGCCGGTGGATGCCCCGCTGGGCACTGCGGCAGTGCCGGTGTTGCCGTCATCTAACAAAACATCTGCCGCTACGGTCGGAAATCCGCGCGAATCCAAAATTTCACGTGCTCTGATTTTTTTAATACGAACCATAATCTTCCCCTTCGGCCGTTTCCGGCCGCAACAGCACGTTACACAATGCTGTCAATAATTTTTTTACCTTCTTTAATCAGCACCGCGGGGAGCTTTTCGTCCAACGCTTCCGCGTACATGCGAATTAGCCGCTCGGTGCTAGACGGACGTATTGCCAGCCAGCTGCCGCCCTTTAAGATGAACTTAAAGCCGTCGGTGGAGTCAATGCGCCACACAGACGTTTTGTTAATGGACAGCGGAGGTTTAATGTCCAGGCGTTCCATAATGCGGTTAATTTCGGTTTCCGTTTTCGGAATGCTGACCTTTTGGTCAAACATTTGTTTATATTTTTTGTAAAAATCTTTTTTAAGCTGTTTGAATGTTTTCTTTTCCACGGCCAGCATATCCACAATCAGCAGACAGTCCAACAGGCCGTCCTTGTCCGGAATGTGGTGGGCAATGGCAATGCCGCCGGATTCTTCCGTACCCATCAGGTACTGGCCGGTGGTCATCAGTTCGGTGATGTATTTAAATCCGACGGGCGTCTCGCGCAGCATCAGCCCATGGGCCTTGGCCACCTGGTCTAACAGGGTGGAGGTAATGACGCTTCTGCACACGCGGCCCTGCACTTTTTTGTTGCGTACCAGGTGTTCCAGGAGCATGGGGGCAATTTCGTTGGGGGAAACCCAGTTGCCTTCCGCGTCAATAATACCGAATTTGTCGCAATCCGGGTTGCAGGCGATACCCAAGTGCATTTTTTTGCTTACCACCAATTTTTTTAGGTCCGTCAAGCTCACGGGGCCGGCATTTGGCGTGTGCCCGCCAAAGAGTACATCCTCGCCTTCGTGCACCCCTTCCACGGTCACGCCGTGCTTTTCCAAAAAATCGCGGAAGTAGTGCTTGGCTGTACCGAAGAGCGGATCAATGGCAATTTTCAGTTTTGCCTTTTTGAGTGCCTTTACGTCAATAATTTTTTCCAGGCGCGTCAAATACCCCTTGCGCAAATCCTTGCTGATTGCAACCGCCGCATTCAACGAGCCAAACTCGGTAGAGGAGGCCTTCAAAATTTGGGCATTGGGGGAGGGAATACGTTTTTCAATATCCTCCACAATTTCGTTGTTGGCAATGCCGCCGTAGTACGAAATCCATTTCACCCCGTTTACGTAATACTCCGCCTCGCTCCCGGTCACTACAATGGCGCCCACGGCGCATTCGTTCAGCACCGCCCATTCCGCCACCGGGGTTGGCAGGGGCAGGTCGGATACTTTTACCGTAATCCCGCTCTGCACGAGCGCATTTGCCGCAATGTAAGCGAACTGTTTAGATAAAAATCGGGTATCGTACCCCACAATCACGAGGGGTTTTTTAGGTTTTTTGCCCTGTTGTTGGCAATGCTTGCGGTATCCTTCTCCTTCAAAACCATAGAAGGGATGTTCCAAAATATGTTCGGAAATCCCGTAAGCCAAACGTTGTACGGACTGGGCGGTCATGCCGTCCGCGGTCTCGGCCCGAAAGCCGGCTGTGCTAAATTTAATATCTTCACTCATCGTGCAGGTATTATACTAAAAAACAGGAATTATTTCACGCAGGGGGCATCGGGCCGATAAAAAGCCCCGGAAAATGATAAAATATACATAATCCATAATAAGGAAAGAAAAATGAATTTTGAATACGTTAAACAATACATCAAAGATGCCGGTCTGCCCAACTTTCGTCTGGCGCAGGTAAGAGAGGCCATTTTCAAACGCGGTATTTCGTCTTGGGACGAAGCCACCCCCCTTCCTGCCGCCTTGCGCGAACAGCTCAAAAAAGACCGCCCGCTTCTTAGCTTTGAGGTTACGCAAATTGTCTGCTCCAAGCAGGACAAGGTGGCCAAGGCGCTCTTAACGCTCAAGGACGGGCAACGCATTGAAACCGTGCTTCTTAAACCGCAGGACACTTGGAGCGTGTGCGTATCCAGCCAGGTGGGCTGCCCCCTGCGCTGTGCGTTTTGCAGCACGGGCAAAATGGGTTTCAAGCGGGACCTGACGGAAGAGGAAATCACCGACCAAGTCCTCATGTGGTACCAGTACCTGCACAAAGAAAAACTGGGCGACCGCGTTTCCAGTGTAGTTTTTATGGGCATGGGCGAGCCGCTTTTAAACTATTTAAATGTAGTCAAGGCCGCGCAGGCGCTTTCCAACCCGGATTATTTAAATATCGGGGCGCGGCACATTTCCATTTCCACGTCGGGCATTGCGGATAAACTGCACAAATTGGCGGTGGATTTGCCGCAGGCCAATTTAGCCATTTCCCTGCACAATGCCGACAATGCCGAACGCAGCAAAATTATGCCCGTCAACCGCCGCTTTGATTTGGACGACCTCAAAAAAGCGCTGGAGGAATACATCGCCATGACGGGCCGCCAAGTGTTTTTGGAGTATTCGGTGATAGAAAACGTCAACAGCCGCCCGGAGCATATCCGCAAGTTGGCGGATTGGATTTACAGTATTAAAGACAATTATCTCTTGCACGTCAATTTGATTGCGTGCAACCTCGGCCGCGGCGAAAAAACAGACGACCGCGTCGTAAAAGACTTTGCCGCCGGGCTCAAGGGAATGGGCATCGGCGTAACGATCCGCAAGAGCATGGGCAATGACATTTTGGCCGCCTGCGGGCAGTTGGCTTCTCAAAAAAGATAGGAGGACGCATGAAGAAACTTGGGGTACTTTTCACACTGCTTGGCCTGTTGGCCGGCTGTGCCACGCTGGAGCAGTCCAACCTGGACTGGATTGCCATTGGGCCGGATTTCCCGCCCACGAAGGCAAAGAATGTGCAGATTATCGGCAGCAAGAGCGAAATCACCCGCCCGTACGGCAACTTGGGGCTCTTGCGCATTAAAAATTTAAAGCCCGAACGCGACGTCCTCAAAATGGGGGTGGAAAAGGGCCGCAAGTTTGTGGCTTCCAAAGGGGCGGACGCTATGCTCATCGGGCAGTACAACAGCGCCGAGGACGGCGCATCCAACCCGCGCGTCACGCTGATTATTTACGCCATTAAATACGTGGATAATTTAAGCGAAGAGGACGAAAAAGCCATTGAAGATTTTAAAGTATTGGGGATTTTAAATGAACGTCCTGATCGCTAAAACCAAAGAAGAATGCTCCCAGTGGCCCGATGTGGCCGTGGTCGTGGATGTGTTGCGTACGGCGACCACGCTGTGTGCTTTGTTAAAACGCGGTAAAAAGGACGTACTGGTGTTTGCCCGGCCGCAGGAGGGGGAGGCTTTTGCCGCCGTCCACCCGGAATTTGAAGTGTATTCCAATTTGCCGTTGTCTGTGCAGCACCGGGACAATTCTCCCTATCTGGCGGATAAATCCTCTGCCAAACAGCCGGCCTTGCTTGTGACGGAAGACGGAACCCGCGCGCTGATGAGTCTTTCCCAGGCGGCCCTGGTGCTGGCCGGTGGGTTTTGCAATTTTGGCGCGCTGGCGGATGTACTAGCGGAGCAGGAGAAAGACATTCTGCTCGTCCCTGCCTCTTTGTTTGGTGTGGCTGACGAGGTGGAAGACAATTTGTGCGCTTCTGCCCTCAAGGACTACCTGCAGGGAATCGGCCGTCCAGAGGCCGCATTGGGCGAATTTACTAACACCATGCGTTACGGTGAGTTTATGAAACAGGGTCCCAAAACGGCGGCGAAGGACGCTAAATTTGCCTTCCGCTTAAACGGCCTTAAAACCGTTCCGCAAATTACCTTCTCTAAGGAAGGCTATGGCGTCTGTCACGCCTTCGGCACGCCTGCCCCGCAGGAATGGGTGAACCCCGCGGCGGTTGTCCGCCCGGCAGAAGAAATTCCGGCGGCGCCCGTGCAAAAGGCGGCCCCGCTGGTGGAAACGGAAACAAAGTCCTCCGGCTCCACGTCTAGCAAAATCAAAAGCTTCTTTAGCGGTATTTTGCAAGCCGCCAAAGAGGAAAAAGAGGAACTTAAAAAATTGGTGGAACCGGAAACCCGCTCCGCCGTCCCGGCTGTTGCCGCTCCTAAAAATGATGATTTATTGGACTCCGTTTTAAAGCAGGCCCAGTCTGCTCCAGCCAAGCAAACGGCTCAAGCTGCTTCTGTCGAAGAGGCGGCGGTCCCGTCGGCCCAAGTGCCTGCCGGCAAGCCCAAAAAGAAGGCCATTGTGCTCTTTTCGGGCGGGTTGGATTCCACCACCTGCCTGTACTGGGCCCTGGACCAAGGCTATGAGTGCGAGGCGCTTACCGTTTCGTATGGCCAGCGTCATGACCGCGAAGTGTTAGCCGCGCAAACGATTGCACGCAGGCTGGGGGTCAAGCATCACATGATCACGCTCAATTTGCCGTGGCTTTCCTGCTGTTCCCTGGTGGACAAAAAACAAACCTTGCCCGATGTCGCGCTGGAAGATATCCCGAAAGAGGGCATTCCGTCCACTTATGTGCCGGGGCGCAATTTGATGTTCTTGTCTATTGCCGGGTCCATGCTGGACGCAATCGGTGCGGATGCCATTATTGCAGGTCCGAACGCGATTGATTTCTCGGGCTATCCGGATTGTACGCCCGCCTTCTTTAAGGCGGCGGCCGAGGCCCTCAACCGTGGCACCAAACGCGGCGTGACGGAAGGCATTGAAGTGCTTGCCCCGCTCATGCGCCTGTCCAAGACTGACATTGTCCGCCTGGCGGCCAAGCTGAAGGTGCCCTTTGAACTCACGTGGAGTTGCTATGCCGGTGGTAAAAAGCCGTGCGGCCATTGTGACTCCTGCAAATTGCGCGCAAAAGGCTTTGCCGAAGCGGGCGTGCACGATACGTCTTTGGACTAAAGGAGCTTGTATGAAGAAAGGTTTATGCTTAGCGTTGACATTGTGTTTAAGCGGCGTGGTGTTCGCCGCGGAAACGAAGGAAGCCCCCGCTCCGGCCGAGTGCAGTCTGCCACAGCCGGCGGCCATACAGCCTGCCGCTAAACCGGCGGAAAAACCCGCGCTGACGCCTGCCGAACAGAAAAAGGTGTTTAAAGCCCGGCGCAAACTGATTAAAAAGTTGGTCAAGCAGTACCGCAAAGCCAACGAGGCGGACAAACCTGCCATTAAAGAAAAATTATCCGCCGTGGTAGGCGAAGGGGTGGACGCTGGCCTGGCGTATGTAAAGGAACGCCTGGCGGCCGAACGTGCCAATTTGGATAATTGGGAAAAGAAGGTCGCCCAGAGCGAAGCGAATTTGGCACAGGTCAAAGCCCAGCGCGTGGAAGATCTTTTATCCGGCGAGGCGGAACGCAAACACAAGGCCGCCCAAAAGGCCTGGAAACAAGAGATGAAATCTGCCCGCAGCCGCTTGCGCTAGTTTTTATTTAAGCCGTATTTTTGTAACATCCCCGTTCTTTTTAGCACGGGGATTTTTTATTTCCAGGTTATTTACCCAAATCTCCATGATGTATTATCCGTTTCTTCGTCATCCCGGAGTGACACTGAAACGCCCCAAGAGCCATCATCCTGGAGTGTTGTAGTCCAGGGTCTGTTGTTAAAAAGAGGAAGAGATGCTGGAACCCTGCGGGCCGCCACCACACTCCAGCATGACGCTTTATTTTTAAGGAAAGCCCTTTCTTTTTTTGCCGTTTTTGGGCCGGTAAAGTATAAAAGGGTTGTAATCGTTTTTTTTTTTGCTAAATTTTGCTTATAAGCAAAATTTAGCAAAAAGGAAGGTTGTTATGAAAAACGTTACTGCGCGCCGTTTAAGTGAATTTTTGGGGTCTTTGTTTAATAAACAAAGTCATCCTGAACTTGTTTCAGCATCTACCGCATGTGTTGTGAGGTGTTTAAGAGGGTCCGTATCTGCCAAAGGATTTACTCTCATAGAACTGCTCGTCGTCGTGCTCATCATCGGCATTTTGGCCGCTGTCGCCTTGCCGAAGTACGAGCTCGCTGTAGAAAAATCCCGCGCGGCAGAAGCAATACAAAATATGTCTTTGTTAAAAAAACAAATGGACTTGTATATCTTAAGTAATGGCTATCCAAGTGGAGAAGTCCGTTATCCGGACTTTGCGGATGTAACCCTTCCATTTCCTGCTAACAAGTATGGTAATCCGGAAAGTAAAAACTTTGAGTATTGGGCTAAAATTGGAAATACGTGGGCCGAGGTTGAAGTGTGGAGAAATAGAGACACGGATGTGTATCAGTTATATTGTGTAACAACCCCACACGGATACAACGACGATTCCCCTATGCCGGACGGCTGGTACTGCGCCTGTGTAACTGAAATGAATGATTTTGGCCGGAAGATGTGCAAAGCAATTTATGAACCCCTAGGCTACAAGTATGCCGATAGCCAGTTATAAAAAACGCCCCCGAACAAAAGTTCGGGGGAAAAAATTCACTTTTTAAGCCCAAATAAAAACAGGGACTTTCCGGCCCGCATGCTACTCAAACAATCTGGATTCTTCCAGCGCATTTAACGCCTTGGTAATATCGTTCACCACCACAATCCAGCGGGTGGTGGGTCCGGCGCCGGCGGTGCCGTAAATGGTGGTAATGTTAATCCCGTGGGAAGAAAGCACCGCGCCAATGTCGCGCAGCAGGCCAATGCGGTTTTGCGTGTCAATGCAAATGGCCTCGGTCTTTACGCTGGTAAACCCGGCTTTGGTCAGTGCGTGGCTGATTTCTTCGTCGTACTTAACGGCCAGCCGGATGACGGCCGCGTCGTAGCGCACGTCTTGCGAAAGGGCAATCAAATCCACATTTTCGCGTACGAAAAGCTCTGCAAAACTCTTTAAAGCTCCCGGTTCGTTAATCAAAAACACACTGTATTGTTTTACGATGCTAATAGCCATACCAAACCCCTTATAAGAACCTTCTTTTATTATAGCACACCCGCCGTAAAAAACCTACAAAAAAGCCGCCCTAAACAGGCGGCCCTAAAGATTAAGCGGCAGGTTCCGTGGCTTTAATAATTTTTAGCAGCTGCGGATGAATTTTTCCGTTGCTGGCTAAAATCGTGTGGCCGTATTCGCTGATTTTTTTGTATTTTTTGCCTCGGAAGTCGGTTATTTTCCCGCCCGCTTCCTGCAAAATAAGCACCCCCGCGCCCACATCCCACGGGTTTAAATTGTCCTCCCAGTATCCGTCCAAGCGTCCCGCGGCCAGCCAGCACAAATCCAGCGCGGCCGAACCCAGGCGGCGTACATCATGGCATGCGTTTAAAAACGCGCCAAAGCGGTTGAGCAGCTCCGGCATGCGCGTAAAACGGTTGTAAGGAAACCCCGTCACCAGCAGCGACTGTTCCACCTTTGCCGTTTTGGAGACGTGTATTTTTTTGCCGTTTAGCGTGGCACCCTTTCCCTTTTGGGCCAAGAATAATTCTCCCGTAATTGGGTTGATCACGCCACCTAGCACTGGTTCATTTTTGTAAAACAGGCAAAGCGAAACCGAGCACTGCGGGAAAGTATGCGCAAAGTTGGTGGTCCCGTCAATGGGATCCAGCACCCAGGTATAGGCCGACCCGGTGTTCTTCACGCCGTTTTCTTCGGCCAAAAAATCATGCTCTGGGAAGTTCCTGCGCAAAATTGCCAGCACCGTTTTTTGGCTGGCCACGTCGGCCTTGGTGACCAAATTGGCCTTGCCCTTTAGCTCATAGCCCACTTTGCCAAAGTGGCGCCGCACCACGTGCGCGGCTTTTTGCAAGCATTCCTGTAAAACGGCAAATTCCTTTTTCATTTTTTAAAATCCAACACGTCGGCGGCCTTTAATTTATTTTCCAAATCCAGCATAGCTTTGCAGTCGTCCTCGTTGTACATCAGCACTTTATCCAAAAGCTCTTGGTTCCCTGTTTTGAGCCAGTTGGTAAAATAGACCATGCTGTCCATGGCGCCGCAATCGTCTTGCCGCCAGTTAAAGCCAAAGGCAGGCGCGGCGGCTTTTAAAGAAAAGCTCGGCGCCGGCAGGTAAAACTGCTTATTGACAGACACCTTCAAATCGTAGCACAGACCACACAGGGCTTTTAGCTTGGCGGCATCGTTTGGGAATTTACCCGCCAGGTTCTTCATTTTTTTTACTTCGTATTCCGTCCAGTGATAGAGGGCGGTGTCGTTAAAATCCTTAATATAATCGTAAAACTGCTCAAAGATTTTAATTTCCTCTTCCGGCGTCTTAGCCACAAAGCTTACGTATTTGTCCTCTTCTTTGTCCCAAATACCAATCAGGTACACAAAGGAAACATTCTCTTTGGTGAATGTTTCTGTGGCTTCAAAGTCAAAGTACAAATTGTATTTTTTTACGGGCGGGGGGAAGTGTCCCGCTTCGCGCAGCACCGGCTTGTTGTACAGATACGCCAAAGAATTGTAATAGGAATCCGTGGCGTGCGGTTCCTCCAAAATGGTTTGCAGCTTGGCGAGCCCCGCCTTGGCCACGTCGTCGGTAGTGTACATGCCGTTGATTTTTAGGCACTGGCGCATTTCCGTGTTGAGCCCGGGCAGCATCAGCAAATCCTTGCTTTCCGCCACCGCCTTGTTGGCATACACGCGCCACGGCGCGGCAGCCGCCTTGGGCGGTTTGTGTGCTTCGGGCTTGGCCTTGCCGTCGCGGATACTGCGCCAAAAGGCCAGTTCGCGCGCGAGGCGTTCGGCATGGTCCTGGTAGGCCACGTCCACGGTGCGGTCCTTTAAAAATACGCGCGTGGCGGCGGGCATAAAGTTTTGCACGCGGCCCAACATATAGTTTAACAGACTTACCTGCAAGGCATAATGTTCTTTTAAATCATGGGCGCGTTTAAATTGAAAAATATGATAATGAAAATTGCCAAACACGCTTGGCGCATTGTCCTCGCGCACCAACAGGTTGACGCTTCCATAAGTGTTTTCGGGCAGGTCCCACAGGACGGCATTTGCCACCGCCTGCTCGCCCTTGGCCATAGCGGCCAGTGTATTTTTAAAACGGTCCGCGTCTGTGTCGCCGGACACAAACACCACGCCGGGAAATTCGTTCTTAATCCATACATCGCGGGTATGGCGGTCGGTACGGATTTTTAAATTTTCGTAACGGTTGGGTTCCGGCACGGCAGCCTCTTTGGGCGCGTGGAAGAAACACCAAATGCTAAAGGGGTCCTCCAACAGCGAGAACATTTTTGAGGCGTTAAAATCCCCCCGTCCGGGCGTACGTCCGGCGGAAAGGGTATCAAATAAAGCTTGCAGTTCAGTATCTGTCATTATAAGGTATTCTAGCTTTTTTAGAGCGGGAATAAAAGCAGGCCTTGGCTTGCCAGTGCGGGCTTTTTATGCTACTATAAAGGTTCCAGTATGACTGTACATGAACAGACAAAACAAAATCCGTTCCGCCTGCTTGAGAAGGGGTGCCTTCTTTTAAATCCTTCCGTGGCGGACAAAGCGGGCCTCATCAGCTTGCTGGTGCACCGTTTGTGCCAAGGCCGCCCGCAGCTGGATCCGGCGTATATTACGTCCCAAGTGCTTGCGCGCGAAAAGGGCGTTAGCACCACGCTGGACACAGGGCTCTCTATCCCGCATGCCCGTGTGGAGGAGCTGGACGATTTTGCCGCGGCCATGGCGGTTTTTCATACGCCGCTTGCGGACGGAAAGGCTCATCCCGTGCGCGTGATGTTTTTGTTCTTGTCTCCGGCAAAGGCGGAATTTTTCCCCAAGCATTTGCAGTTGTTGGCCGCCTTGGCCAAAACCTTCACAGCCGAGGTGGTGGACCAAGTCACCTCCTGCCCGGATGAAGCTTCCGTGCGTGCCCTGCTGGCCCGCTAGTTCGCCCAATATGATAAAATAGATTTATGGCAATACTGCGCGTAATAAAATATGGCGAGGATATCCTGCGCCAAAAATTAAAACCGGTTGATTTTAAAACTCTGGAGCCACTTCTCCCCAAACTGCTTAAAGACATGGAAGAAACGTGTTTAGCGGTGCGCGGGGTGGGGTTGGCGGCCAACCAAATCGGGCTGGATTACCGCCTGGCCGTTATTTTAATTCCCGAGTCCGACAAAGAAAACGCTCCCTTAAAGCGTTACGTCATCATCAATCCCGAGATTCTTTCCATGCGGGGGGAAAAGGTGGAAGAGGAAGGCTGCCTTTCGCTTCCCGGCTTGTGGGCGGAGGTCAAGCGCGCGACGGACGTTACGCTTAAATATACCGACGAACACGGCGTGGAACAGGTAAAAAGAGCGCGCGGTCTGCTGGCAAAGGCCTTCCAGCACGAGGTGGACCACTTGGACGGCAAACTGTTTATTGATTTAGTCCCACCTGCCTTAAAGCCGGAGCTTAAAAAAGCTATTAAAAAGCTGCGCAAAAACTGGAACTAAAATTTGAGTAAATAATTGGCCCCGCAGCGGATATTTTCCCTGTGGGGCCTTTTACGTTATCAAATAAGTGTCGTTATCCCATCAGGTTGTTATACGAGATTACCCATTAGGTCATGCTGAACTGTCGGCCCGCAGGGTCCCAGCTTTAAAACGGTGTAACTCTGCAGGCCATCCAACCCAAGAATTCTTTTGTCATCCGGTGGGGCTTTAAAACTTTTACTTTGCCTTGCCCTGGTTGGCCACGGCGGCCATTTTCTTTTTAATTTCTTCCGGGTCGCCCAAAAAGTAATCCTTTTGCAGTTTTAGGTCGTCCGTAAATTCAAACACATACGGCACGCCCGTCGGCAGATTTAGTCCGATAATATCCGCGTCCGAAATGTTCTTAATGTGTTTTACAATGCCGCGCAGGCTGTTTCCGTGCGCCGCCACGATGATTTCATTCGCCGTCTTTAAATGCGGCAAAATCACTTCGTTCCAATAAGGCAGAATACGGTTCACCGTGTCGCACAGCGCTTCCGTCAGCGGCAAATTCGTTGGGTCCACGCCCGCATAGCGTTTGTCGTTTTGCGGGGCGCGCGGGTCGTCCAAGGTCAAAGCGGGGGGGCGCACATCATAACTGCGCCGCCACAGTTTCACTTGTTCGTCGCCGTATTTTTTGGCGGTTTCGGCTTTGTTAAGGCCTTGCAAGGCACCGTAGTGTTTTTCATTCAAGCGCCAAGTTTTTTCCACGGGAAGCCAATCTTGGTTGAGCACGTCTAGCACGCAGTTGAGTGTCTTTACGGCACGCTTTAAGTAAGAGGTGTAAGCCGCATCAAAATAAAACCCGGCGTCCTGTAACAATTTTCCCGCGTTGAGTGCCTCCTGCACGCCTTGCGGAGTCAAGTCCACGTCGGTCCAACCCGTAAAGCGGTTCTCCAAATTCCATTGGCTCTGTCCATGTCTTAAAAGTACTAATCTTTTCATAAAATCCTCCGTTTCTCTCATCATACTTCTTTACACGTATGCGGTAAAGCGGTTTTATGCATTACTTTGGTATAATGTGCATAAAGGAGCAGACGCAGGCTATGCACAAAATTTGCATTATGAAATTTGGCGGCAACACGCTGGCCAACAAGCAGAAACTTTTAATGGCGGCCGGTTTAATTAAAGCCCGCTATACGGCTGGATTCATCCCCGTGGTGGTGGCCTCCGCCAACGGCAATTTGACCGACGTCCTGTTGGACCACGCCTTTAGCATCACGCCTAACCCCGATAAGCGCGAACTGGATATGCTAATCACCACCGGGGAACGCGTCAGCGTGGCGCTGTTGTCTATTGCCTTGCGTGCGATGGGTGTGCCGTCCGTTTCGCTGACGGGCAGCCAAATCGGCCTCATCACCACCTGCACCCATACGGGCGCGGATATTTTAAAGTTAAAGGGCGACCGCCTGGTGCGGGAAATTGCCGCCGGGAACGTGCCGATAGTGGCGGGCTTTCAGGGCATTGGCGAAAATAAAGAAATCACCACCTTAAAACGCGGCGGGAGTGATGTATCCGCTGTCTTTTTGGCCGCCCAGCTGGGGGCCGACCACGTGGAAATGGTCAAGGATGTGGACGGCGTCTACTCCGCCGACCCGCACAAAGACGTCCAAGCGCAAAAGTACGAGGTGCTGGACTTTGACGAAATGTACAAGCTGGCCCTCAACGGGGCCAGTGTGCTCCACCCCGATGCCGTCCGCCTCGCCAAAGAAAAGGGCGTAGAGATCCGCATCGTGCACTACCAAACGGGTCAAACGGGCACGGTAATCAAATAATATATAAGGAAGAACTATGAAACTTGCTTTTAAGTTTAACACCTTTGGGCTGCTCTCTTTTGCTGTGATGTGCGGCCTCTTTTACTGGTTGTGCCCAGTGCCGTCCGCGGCGTTGTGGCGTGCGGTCATCTATGCCGCTTTTGGCGCTTTCGCCTTTGCGGCCTGCTTTTTGATTGTAAAACCGCGCTAGCACCGTGCCACACACGGGCCAAAATATGGTATTATAAGGACTATGGAAACGACCGTCATTTTACAACTCATTGGTTTTACCGTTTGTTTCATTTTGCTGTTTGTGTTTACAGCCAAATACCGTGCCGCCTTGGCGCACGAAACGGATTTTGACTCCCCGGTGGAAGATTTAACCGTGGTCACCGTGGCCCAGCCGCCGGCCTTCAAGCCGCGCGCCTCCATTTTGCAGTCCCTGCAGGGGCCGTCCTTGGATGTGGCGGACCTAAAGGAACAGGTCAAGGAACTGCACTATCACCTGGAAGAACTCAAAGCCGCGCATGACAAATCCAATGCGGAATCCACCAAACAGCTGGCCCGCTTGGAACAGCGCCTGAGCACCTTTGAGCAGGAATACGTCACCAAGTTGCAGCCCACTTTGCTCAGCCTGATTGAGGAATTGGAGCACATGAAGGTGGCGGAGGACAAACCCGCCAAGTAATTTTTTTTGTACATTTTTTGCGCAAAAAATAATTTTTTTACTGCTTTTTTACACAAAACCACTGCAAATTTAGCAGTGGTTTTGCATTTTATACGCAGCTTTTTGGCCCCCAAACCTTTTCGTGGTTCTTGTTAAAAACAAATTCACCCTTAAATTTGCAGTTTGGCACACTGCCAAAAAACGGACGGATCCGTCGGAAACATATCAAAAAAGTGTAAAAAAGTGCAAAATTCTGACAAAACGGATTAGGTTTTGTCAAGGTTTTGTGCAAAAAAATCGTGTCTAAATTTGTTTTGCCTCTCTAAATTTCCTAAAATATACCTATATACGTATGCCAAGGAAAGAGGATTTTACGTTAGGAGACAAAATGAAAAATAAAAACCTTGAACCTATCGCCATTGTTGGTATTGGGGCGATTATGCCCGGTGCGTTGAACAAAGACGAATACTGGACAAACATTAAAGAAGGCAAATACTGCATTACCGAAATTCCCGCGTCGTACTGGGACTACCACCTTTTCTACAGTCCCGATCATAAAGCCGAAGACAAGCTTTACTCCAAAATCGGCGGCTTTATTCCGCAGTCTTTCAAATTTAATTCCATTAAATACCGCATTCCGCCGCAAGTGGCCAAGCAGATGGACACCGTACAGCACCTGGCTGTAGAAACCACCCGCATGGCGCTGGAGGATGCCGGATACGATAAAAAAGAGTTTGACCACAACCGCACCGCGGTGATTATCGGTAACTCTATGGGCGGCATGAAGAATGAAATGTCCAACACGCGTTTAAACCGCCCGTTCTTGTATGAAATCCTCAAAAACACATCTGCTTTTAAATCCTTGGCGCCGTCCGATGCACAAAAAATGCTGGACGAAATGGACGCGGGCGTGCGTGAAAAATTCACCCCGATTACCGAAGACTCCATGCCGGGCGAACTGGCCAACGTCATTCCGGGCCGCGTGGCCAACGTGTTTGACTTGCACGGCACCAACTTTGCCGTAGATGCCGCCTGTGCCACGTCACTGGCCGCCATTGACCAAGCGGTGAACGGGCTTCGCATGGGGAACTTTGATATGGCCGTTGCAGGCGGCGTGGACCAAATGATGTCTCCTTCCGCGTACATTAAGTTCTGCAAAATCGGCGCCCTGTCCGAAACCGGCTCCTATCCGTTTGATGCGCGTGCCAACGGCTTTGTGATGGCCGAAGGGGCGGGTATGGTGATTTTAAAACGCCTTTCCGACGCCGTCAAAGACGGAAACAAAATTTATGCCGTCATCCGCGCCATTGGGGCCTCTTCCGACGGAAAAGGCAAGGGCATTACCGCCCCGAACCCCAAGGGCCAAAAACTGGCGGTGGAAAAAACCTTTGAACAGTTGGATTACACCCCGGCCGAAGTCGGCCTGGTGGAAGCGCACGGCACCGGCACCCGCGTGGGCGACGCCGTAGAACTGGGCGCGTTGACCGAGCTCTTTGGCCCATACGCTAAACCCGGCACCATTGGTTTGGGCAGTGTTAAAAGCCAAATCGGCCATGCCAAAGCGGCGGCCGGCATTGCCTCTTTAATCAAAACCTCGCTTGCCTTATATAATAAGGTACTGCCGCCCTCTGTCAATTTTGAAACGCCCAACCCCATTGTGGATTGGAGCACCTGCCCCTTCCGCGTGATTACCAAGGCGGAGGAGTGGAACACGAACAAAGTGCGCCGCGCCAACGTATCTGCGTTTGGCTTTGGCGGCACGAACTTTCACGTGGCTATGGAAGAGATGAACGACGGCCTGTTAAAGAAGGCCGAAGAAACTTCCACCCACACCGTTGCAACCCCCGTACAGGAGAAACCTACTATGACCAGCCGTAATTCCTATACCCTTCACGTTCCCGGCGAAAAGATCCAAAGCGATGTGCTTACCTTTTCCGCTGCCTCTAAGCAGGAACTCTTTAACGTGTTGGATAAAGCCCTTCTTTCCATTTCCTTTGATCCCACCTACCTGCCGAGCATTTCCTACAAAAACCATATGACCAAGCCTGGCAAGTTCGCGGTGACGATTAACGTAGAAAGCCCGGAAAAACTCAAAGAAAAAATTGAATTCTTCAAAAAAACTGCCGCCGCGCAGGATGTGTGGGCGCAGGAATCCTTGTACTTGCGCATGAAGGGCATTTACCCCTTTATGCCGTCTGAAATTAAACCAAAAGTGTGCTTTATGTTCCCCGGCCAAGGTTCCCAGTATGTGGACATGATGAAGGACTTGGCCTCCAAATATAAAGTAGTGCAGGATACCTTTGACGAGGCCGACCGCCTGCTCTTAAACATTATCGGACAGAACCTGACCGATACCCTCTGGAGCAAACCCGGCGAAACCAAAGAACAAATTGCCGTGCGCGAAGCCGCCATTAAAAAGACCGAAATGACGCAGCCCGCCGTGCTTACGGCAGACATTGCCATGATGCGCCTCTTGTCCTCGTTCGGCATTAAGCCGGATGTGGTCATGGGCCACAGCTTGGGCGAATACGCCGCCGCCGTGGCTGCCGGCATTTTTGATTTTGAAAACGGCCTCAAGGCTGTTTGCACCCGCGGGAAGGTAATGTCCGAAATTAAGGTAGAAGACAACGGCAAAATGGCCTCTATCGCGGCCCCGGTGGACCGTGTAGAGCCCGAACTGGTGCGCATTAACGGCTATGTGGCTGTGGCCAACAAAAACTGCCCGACCCAAACCGTCATTGCCGGTGCCAGCAAATCCGTGGACGATGCAATTAAAATGTTCACCGATATGGGCATCCAGGCGGTGCAAATCCCGGTGTCCCATGCCTTCCACTCCGCTATTGTACGCCCGGCTATGCCGCAGTACCGCGCCTTCTTGGATACGCTGACGTTCCACGCCCCCACGATGCCGATTACCACCAACGTGACGGCGGAATTCTATCCGAGCGACCCCGAAAAGATCAAAGATTTAATGGTCACGCAGATTTCTCACTCCGTGGAATGGATTAAACAGCTCCAAACCACGTACGATTCCGGCGTGCGCCTGTTTGTGGAATGCGGCCCCAAACGCGTGCTTTCCGCCTTGGCCTCCAACACCTTGTCCGACAAAAAGGACATTAAGGTCTTGGCCTCCAACCACCCCAAAAAGGGCGGCATTGTGGAATTTAACGACTTGTTCGCCAACCTGATTTCTTCCGGTATCCATTTGGACTGGGCCGGAACCGATATGTACGGCGACAACCACACCTTTAACCCGGCTTTTGTAAACTGGGTCACCGGCAACGCCACCGCGGCTGAAAAAGCCGCCGGTGCCGCCGAAACGCCCAACACCTGCGCATGCCGCGTTTCCGCGCCGGCTGCCAACAACGGCAAAAAATCCGTGGTCATCAGCGGTATTGCCGCCGGCGGCCCCGGCAGCTGGGACAAAATCTTCCGCGAAGGCGTGTTGGACGAAATTCTCTCCGGCCGCAATATGATTGAACCTGTTTCCGCGGAAATTCAGCAAAAACAAATTGACAAGCACGTGGAATTTGTCATCAAGTCCAAAGACGGCAACCACCGCTTTGAACGCTTGACCTCCCCGATGCAGGCCATTAAACTGGCGGCCAAGGGCGGCGCGTTTGATTTGGAAAAAGAATTCGGTCTGCCCGCCAAATGGGTCCGCTCTATGGACCGCAGCTTCCAGCTGGCTATTGCCGCGGGTATTTTGGCCCTGAAAGACGCGGGCATCCCCTTGGTGCTTTATTACAAACCCACCTCCACGGGCGGCTACCTGCCGGATCGCTGGGGTTTGCCGGCCGATATGATTGACGAGACGGGTGTGATCTTCACCTCCGCCTTTCCGGTGGCCAACAGCATGATGGGCGATTTGTCCAAACGCGTGGCCGGGCTGCTTAATAACAAGACCGCCAAAGAAGTCCGCGCGTTCTGCGATAAGTTCATTTCTCAAATTTCCGACCCGGCCCTCAAAGCCGAAATTGAAGCCTGGTATCAGGAAAACTTTAAAGACAAAGAAATTGAACCCGAGGCCTTTACCTCTGAGTTTATCTTAAAAACCATTATCATTGCCCACTGCCATTTCTGCCAGTGGATCCGCGCCCGCGGCCCGGCAACGGCCATGAGCGCCGCCTGTGCCTCCACCGCGCAAGCCATTGCCGTGGCGCAGGACTGGATTAAGCTCGGCCGCTGCAAACGCGTCATTGTCATCAGTGCCGACGATATCACCAACGATAATGTGTCCGAATGGATTTTGACGGCCTTCCTAGCCTCCGGCGCAGCTACCACGGAAGCCGATGTCACCAAGGCCGCCTTGCCTTTTGACCGCCGCCGCAACGGCATGATTGTGGGAATGGGGGCTGTCTCCTTGGTGGTGGAAGACGAAACCGAAGTGGCTAAACGCGGCATGAAACCGTTGGCTAAACTGCTCTCCAGCGAAATCGCCAACAGCGGTTTCCACGTCACCCGCTTGGATGTGGGCCACGTGGCACAGGTAATGAACCGCTTGGTCACCCACGCGGAGCAGGATTACGGCCTGAACCGTTCGGACATTGCCAAGCAGCTCGTTTTCATCTCGCACGAAACCTATACGCCCGCCCGCGGCGGTTCTGCCAGCGCGGAAGCGTATGCGCTTAAATCTACCTTTGGCAAAGACGTCAGCAGTGTAATCGTCAGCAACACCAAGGGTTTCACCGGCCACTCCATGGGTGCCGGATTGGAAGACGCTATCGCCGTGCGCTGCCTCAACACGGGGCTCGTGCCGCCGATCGCCAACTTTAAAGAGGCCGACCCCGAATTGGAAGGCATTACGCTAAGCAAAGGCGGACATTACAACTTTAAATACGCCTTGCGTTTGGCGGCGGGTTTCGGTTCCCAAATCGGTATGACTTTACTTGAAAAAATGTGGCAGGAAGGCGAACCCCGTATCGCCGACGAAGCCAAGCACAGCGCGTGGCTCAAACAAATTTCCGGCCAACAAGCCCCGGTGCTGGAAGTCGTCAACAATACCCTGCGTATTAAAGACAACTACCAGCATGGTGTGAAGCCCTCCTTAGTGATGGAAGGTTCCCAAGCGTTTGTGGACAAGGTAAACACGGTTCACGCGCACGACACCAAGGCAACGGCCCCGGCGGCTGCACCGGCTCCTGTAGCTCAGCCCGCGCCTGTAGCGGCTGCTCCTGCCGTGGCGCTGGACGAAGCCAGCGTGACCAAAGAAGTGGTCAAAATGGTAGGCGAAAAGACGGGCTATCCCGAAGACATGTTGGACATTGACCTGGATATGGAAGCCGACCTCGGCATTGATACGGTCAAACAGGCCGAACTCTTTGCCGCCCTGCGTGAGCACTATGGTATTGCCCAGCAAGACGGTATCCAGCTCAAGGATTATCCGACGATCCGCCACTGCATTAAATTTGTGCT
>CAKUMH010000001.1 GCA_934667625.1 uncultured Elusimicrobiales bacterium | reverse complement strand
TGGAGTCTAGCTGTGCCTTTGGTATCCCAAAAGCGCACCGTATTCCCTATACGGTTCCAAAAACAGATTGAAATTGTATCTAAGCCTCAAAAGGCTTAGGGTACTGCCAAAATTCTCCTTATTTACGAATAAATAAAAACAAAGTAAAAAGCAAATATAAACATATACTTTTACTATAAATAATATACCATTTTAGCCCCAAAATAGGGAAAATTGTCCTAAGATCGGAAATGGACAAGAATTGTAAATTTTTTAGAAGTATTTATGGGCATATTATATATTATAAATTCACTTATTATATAATACAAGAAAAGAAGCATTAAATATTTTAAAGAGTCATTTTATGCCTTTTGAACAAGGAAATCAAATTATAAACTCGTTTATAGAAAATAAATTGCAAGAATTTGGATGCGACACCAGCAATAAATTCTTTGCGTTGTATTCACAGGTTAAGAATGAAAAATTAAAATTATTATTTTCATCTTTACACGCAGCATTAAATGAGCTAATAAAAAAAATGAATACTCGCATTCCAGGGGGGCATTTTTGGGCAAATGAAAGCCGATATTTATTATGGGTAATTCAAACAATTTATGAATTACATACCAACTTAGCCAATACTCAATACGCCTTTGATATAGATACATATTATCAGCAATTTTTTACCAAAAGCCAGTCTTTTCTTCGCAGTTCAAATGGCAGTCAAATCCCCAATGATTTTGAAAAGGTACAATTATATTATATTCAACCTATTTTCCGTCCTTTACAACATTTCAACAATATAAGGAATGGTTTTTCTCAAGCCCTTACATTGATAGGAGAAGGGTCTTATGCTCAAGTATATAAGTATAACGATACGCTATATGACAAAACTTTTGTCCTCAAACGGGCCAAAAGGAATCTCTCTTCTAAAGAAATTGAGCGTTTTAAACTTGAGTTTACACAAATGAAAAAACTAAAATCGCCATATATTGTAGAAGTATATTCATATGACGAAGAAAATAATCAGTATATTATGGAGCTTATGGATTGCACATTATTGGAGTTTATGAGATACAATAATGCGAACTTGAATCTTGCCCAACGCAAAAATATTATTAACCAAATTTTAAAAGGATTTTCCTATATCCATGCTAAGAAGTTATTTCATCGCGATATTAGCCCTTGTAACATCTTAATCAAAAAATATGAGCATAATGTCAATGTCGTAAAAATATCGGATTTTGGATTAGTTAAATACCCCGAAAGCACTTTAACAACCGCAGAAACAGATTTTAAAGGAGTGTGTAATGACCCGGCTCTTCGGTTATGTGGTTTTAAAAATTACGATATGGCCCATGAAATTTATGCTTTAACCCATATTGTGATGTTTGTATTGACAGGGAAACAGAATTTTCAAGATATTAAGAATAAAGATTTGAGAGGATTTTTAGAAAAAGGACAAAATCCAGATACTTCAAAACGATTTAAAACTATTACGGAACTTAGAGAAAAAATTCCGTTTAATGTCTCATAAAAGAAAGGAATTATCTTACTATGCTTTTTTATCCTGATTTTATAAATAAAAATAACTGTTAGTTTTATAGAACATTGCACGGAAAGTCTAGACTAAATATATTTTTTACAAATTTTCTCAACTTGTTCAATATTGCGTATTATCTGACTGGAAATTTCATCAACTTCCCTTTTAGTAGGTGTCTCCCAAATAACTTGTTCTGCTTTTCTTACTTCTACCAAGCTTACAGACCGATAGTCACGAAATAGCCATAAACTATTGACAGAAATTTGGTGCAGAATTTCATTAATCTCATTAAATTTGTCCAACAATTTCGCGTCCAATTTTATCATCGCTATATATTTCATCGCAGAGAAGGAAGAAATTAAATCTTTTGCTTTTTGAATTCTTAATTTTGGTGCTAAATAATATATGGGACATTTTTTATTATCTGAACTAGCTGTCTTCAATTGTTGTTCTAACTCTGATTCTTCATAATCCAACAGCACAGGACTTCTAATCCACGAAATAGTTTCCTTCATTTTATAAAACATTATCAAAATCTCTTCCGCAAGTTCAACTCTTCTCTTGTATACATATTCTCTCCGCCAAGAGTGCAAACCATACATCGCTATAAATAAAAGTCCTAAATCAGACATAGAACTCATTTCTTTTAAAATTACTACAATAGTTTCCCAAATATTCATTAAATTTTCCTCACAAATATATTCGTTTTTATATTTTATCACAAAACTACTGTATCAAAAAATTATAATACTCATTGAAGACAGTATCCCATATTATATCCCGCTTAACTTTTGGCGGGATTTTTTAATGCTTAATTTAGGGTTTTCTCCTCTTTCGTCGTCGGTAAAAAAGCCTAATTCCCCTGAGATATCAAATAGATAGATTTTCCTTATCCCGTCTTTTCGCCCCTTCAACTACTTTTTTGCTATCTTTCTATCTATTTTGCAAAATTTAACACTAAAAACTTAATTTTCTTTTAAGAGTTGGCTAACCCGAGCCGCCGTTAGCCCCAAAGCCCACGCACATGCGGCCTGGCTAAGGCCGTTTAGACGCATATATTCGCGGATTTGTAGTGCCAATGTCTGCTTGTACAAGGCTTTATCCACCTTGGGTTGTTTGGCCTCTTTTCGGGCCGTTTCCAATGGCCAGAGTTCTACTGGCTTAAAGGCCAACACCTCTTGCATACTCATTTAAGGTGTCCCAATCGTCCACCCAACGATAAGGGACCCAACATCCTTTAGAATAATTAGGAGCCTCTTTGACTATAAATTTTATACGAAGCATATACGATTCCCCCTTGTTAGTAATATTCTTAATTCTAACAAAGTCCACAACATTTTTACTGCCGAACCGTATAATAGTTAATTCCAACCGGAAATTTAATATTGGGAACCCATATATTGGGGCGACTCCAACCATGTTCCCCATTTATTTGGTACATAGTCAACACGATTTGATTGGGAAACTCATCTCCTAATAAACGGTCGCTTTGAGATAATAGAGTGCCAGTCCCATAACTAATATTTCTACCTCGGCGGATAATTAATTTAATCTGCCTGGCTGGATATTCTACCTGTATGGACTTCAACAAGGCAATAAAGTCTGGCATAGAAAAATCTATGTTTGAAGAGCGTATGCGCTCTAAAATGCTAATAACAACTCCTATATGCGCAGAATACTCTCCGTCTTTATAAGGGGCAAGCATAGAACATAACTCTTCAAATTGTGGATTTTCTGGGTTAAATGGGAAATAATTAACTCCACCACTGATAATAGAAACCTTGCTATTGTCCAAAATATTTTTGCGAGTAGGCCTAATATTGGGTGGATAATATAGTTTGATTTTATCCGCCAATGAAGTGTTTTGCATTTGAGAAATTAAGGAATCGTTGGTTCTATTAATATCTGCAAATATCTTATATAGTATTGCCGGCATAAAAACTCGCATAAGACCGGGAATTCTGTCATATCCAAACATGCGAGAATGTTGCCACATAGTATCGGCTTGAGGATTTTTAACCAATCGTGAATAATAAATAGTCTGCAACTTGGGGAAAGTAATACCTCGCCCTAGAGTATTTCCACCTACAACAACATTAACACCGTTCTCATATTCACTAGCAGGTAGAATTCCATTTTTAGAATTTAAAACCAAAATTTTAATTTTATCTTCTTCTAAAAAAGTTGAAATTTTGGCATAAACTTCATCAAAAGGAGATATTTGTGAATAGCTTTGTTTTAAATCATTATAAACCTCTTCTAATGTTTCCTTTGCTACACCATCCGACAGATTAATCTCATTAAGATATTCCCCTATTAGTGAAGCAAAATATTCATGTTGAGCGATTTTAACGCTTGGATGAACTAAAAAATTTGAAACAGTTCCCCCTTTTAAGAAAATTTCGGCCGAAGTGACTAGATGAGTGCATACGGCTTTCTTTAAACAATTCTCAATTTCTTCATCAGTATTCTGCAAATTTGAAAACTCGGAATCATCGCTTAAAATTATTGACTTATTTTCGCTTTCTTTGAAGAAAAAATCTCCGCCCAAATAGCCCGTGCCCGGCTGAAAATAATGTACAAAATCCGGATGCCAACCACTTTCTTGTGTTTGCAATAGCAGCGACTGCGGAGTACCGGTAACTTGCATATAAATACTGCTTCCGCTAGTTTGCTCTATTTCGGATAATGCTTTATGAACTCCACTCATTCTGCCTTTATTTACCAAAGTGTTTAAACTTGCAGCATCGGCCTCATCATCCACAATAAACAAAGGATTTCCCTTTACAAAACCTGTTCCTGCTAAGTCATTTTTCCATTTGCGTAAAATAGAAACATTCTTCTTTAAAACAACCATAACTGGCTTTTTCATATTATTAGAGACAAACAAGGGATATTCAGTTTCATCACAAATGCAAAAATCTTTTAATTCATCTTTTGCTCGCATAATTGTTTGTTGTTGAAGGAGAATATTATCGGTAGTCAATAAAATAAAAAGAGAAAACCCCTTATCAGCAGCAGCCGAAACTACTCCAAGCATATGGCTAGTTTTTCCGCTTTGAACCTTGCCCACCAAAAGCCCTTTATCATGCGACGTATAGGAAAATTTGTTCAAATAATCTGACAATAACTTATCTACAGTATTCTTTACCGCTATTGCTAAAGTTTCTTTTCCCGAATCACGCAATTGTTGTAAATAATTATTATAAAAACTCATTTGCCTGTTCTCCCTTTAAAATCTAAAAACCAGACTCCGGGTTCCTTTGTTTTAATTAACTCAAAATTTCTTCGCCCATATTCTGCAAGAATAGAAGAAGTTACAGGCTTTCCTACTTCCAATAAACGAGCTTGCTCTAAACGGCCTTTCAACCATTTTCCCAAAATCGTTAAATCTCCTTCTGATCGGAAATTCTTACTGTAATCGCCACTTATCTTACATTTAAATTTCCAACCGTCATCCGTAATTGCGGTAAATAATGCCTCCTCGGAGTTGCTCTGAGGATATCCTTTTTGTTGGGTAATTTTTTTTGGAACAATTAATTCCACTTCATACCAATGTCGTGGTCGCACTAATCCTCGCTTATCCTCCCTGCCTTTGCCAAAAAAGGCATTAAGATTGCTTTTTGGCGCATCTTCATAGGTCTTGATTGGAATTTTAAAACGGATTGAACTCAAATTATTACTAATATCATGTAATGTTTGGGAAGGTACTTTTTCAACAAATTCTTGACCTTCCAACAAAGGGTTCTCATTTTTAAAATTATTAATAGATAAATCTTTGATATTTTGGGTATATGCGTCCAAATTGCTTATAAACCCAGCAAGTTCCTGCACGTCCTTAGGGTCTTTAGTAAGCACAGAGGCCTCATAAATACGGCTAGCGTCTTGTACTATGCCTCCCAAATTATTAGAACCTATAATTCCTGCAATGGGCTGTTGATTTTTCCAATACGAATACAACTTGCCATGAAAACGAAATGGAGTTACCAGATTAACCTTACCTTGATTATTAGTTTGTAAAAACTCGTTTAAACGGATTGCTGCTTTGTATTCCATTTCTGTAAATAACCCACCGCAAGAATACATTCCTATAATCAGGTTTAATTGTTCAACCTTATTGGCTGCGACAATCTGTTGTAATTCCACCAAAGAATCTGCAGTAATAAATCCCACTGCAATATCCAAACGGTCTGCCTCTGGCAGCAGATTAAAGAAGATTTCAGCAAATGTTTTTTGCTGGGTTTTAAAAGGCAAAAGATTGGAAAACAAAAAATCCATAGATTTACTCCATTTCTGCGCTTACATATTCCAAGCGTTCCTTTACGCTCATTTTTTGAAGTTTTTTATACAAAGGAATCAAATCAATAGGGGTATACTCGCCAGAGAACAAAGGCTTTAATCTCTTAGCAATAGCACGTACTCCTTGAGGTGGCACGGCATTTCCTATCTGACGACGTACTTCTGTAATATTTCCAACAAACCGGAAAGAATCAGGAAAAGACTGCAATCTGGCGCGTTCGCGGTTTGTAAGTGGCCGGGGTTCTGGATAGTGATATCCCCAAGTTCCGCCACCACCGGCAGCAATAATAGTTTTTGCCGGTTCATCCAATTTTATGCGTCGGTAAACGTGGCTTATCATTCCCTTAACATACAAAGGGCTATCTTTAGGAATATCTGTAAAATTTCCACCTTCAGGGATAAGTTCTAACATTCTGCGCGTTTTATCCAAACAATTTATCTTCTCATTATTAAACTGAGCTTTTTCTACTCCTTTTAAGGCTTCTCCGGCTGTAACATACGGCTTTTTAGCCTGTGGGCCATGTGTCGGTTTGGGGTGCTTAAAATCAAAGCCCGTATCGCAGCGGATACCCACTATTAGTACTCTTTCCCGGAATTGTGGCACACCATATTCAGCAAAATTGTATAAATGAGGCTTTACAATATATCCGGGTGCAATACTTTCAAAATCTTTAATAATGGTTTCTATCGCTTTATGTTTGTTAGCAGTTAAAAGGCCTTTTACATTTTCCGCAACAAAGGCTTTAGGTCTTTTAGCAGATACAAATTCTAGAAAATGCCGGTACAGACCACCTCTTTTTCCGTTTAATCCTGGTTGTTTCCAAATTATTGAGAAATCTTGGCAAGGAAAGCCTCCCAACACGATATCACATTCTGGGATTGTTTTATCTGTAAAAGGGTTAATTTTTGTAATATCTGCGCAATGAATTACATCACCAAAGTTCTCTTTATAAGAAAGACTGGCCCATTCTGAAAAATCATTAGCCCAAACGGTTTGATATCCTTCTTCATGGAATCCGTAATCTAGTCCGCCACAACCGGAAAAGATAGAAACAATAGTAGGTTTATTTGGTGAGGTCTTTTTGCTCATGTTGGTTCTCCAGAATAACTTTTAGGAACCTTTATGAGCCAGGATGATAGAAAGACATAGAAACGGCTGTCATATCCGAGACAATTGAGCGCGCTCTTCTATAACAGCCGTGATTCTTTGCCCGTGCTAATATAAAATTAACCGGGCAAAGAATACTCGGCACAAAACAATTGGGGTAATTAGTCCCAATTATCTTGTGCCTAAAACGACTGTTTTTGGAGCTCAATTGTACTAACTTACGTTAGTGCATCCTATTCCTCATAGGATTCCAAAAACAGATTGAAATTGTATCTAAGCCACAAAACGGCTTAGGAAACTGCCAAAATTCTCCTTATTTACGAATAAATAAAAACAAAGTAAAAAGCAAATATAAACATATACTTTTACTATAAATAATATACCATTTTAGCCCTCAAATAGGGGGAAATTATCATATTGTGTCTTGCCTCGGAATTTTATATCTTTTAAAGGTGTTTATAGCTTTATGCAAGAACCAGAAAGGAACTATTTATGAATATTTTGGACAAAATTAAAGGGTGTTTAATAGGTGGTGCCGTTGGAGATGCATTAGGGTATCCTATAGAGTTTATGTCAGAAGAAAGTATTTTTCATAAATATGGCCCAACAGGACTGAGCGATTATATACTTGTTGATGGAATTGCCCAGATATCGGACGATACTCAAATGACTTTATTTACAGCAGACGCTATTGTTTGTGCCAAAAGGAAATTTCCCAACCAGTGGTATAATGAAGCAATCCTAATCCCTTATATTTTTCATTGCTACAAGGATTGGGAACTCACACAAAGTACCGATTATCCTATTCCAACAGATATTCCTACTTATTCAAATCTTATCCATATTCCCGATTTATTCGCCCGCCGTGCACCCGGGATTACTTGTTTAGAATCCCTGCACGGAAAACAAATGGGAACGATAGAAAAACCTCTCAATGATAGCAAGGGCTGTGGCGGAATAATGCGAGTGGCTCCACTCGCTTTAGCCTTATACGGACAGAACATATCCCCTGCTCAAACTGCCTTATTGGGAGCCAAAACTGCCGCCATTACACACGGACACGAATTAGGGTATATACCCCCTGCGGCTCTTATTTTTCTGCTTTTAGAATTATTAAACGGGACTCCTCTCCAAAAAGCCGTAAGCACACTGGGTCCATCTTTATTATCCGTTTTCCCCATGTCTGAAAATTTAAACAAATTGCTTTCCTTAATTACACAAGCTCAAATTTTCGCCGAAATGAGTGTTCCACCATTAAAAGCCTTAAATGAACTCGGGCAAGGTTGGGTGGCAGAAGAAACATTGGCCATTGCCATCTACTGTGCCCTTAAATACAGCAACAACTTTGAGAAAGGAGTCCTAACTGCTGTGAACCACTCCGGCGATAGCGATTCCGCTGGTAGTATAACTGGACAAATTTTGGGGATATATTTAGGGTGTGGAGCGATTCCACCAAAATACATTGAACCCTTGGAACTAAAAGACTTAATCTCTAAATATGCGAGAGAATTGGCAAAATGAACAGTTTAAAATGTATAACACAAGATTTAAACTTCAAAGTGTAATCATAATATTTTTAGAACAGTTCACGCAAATCTGTGTAGTCAGGCTATTATCTATAATTTGTACTCTAAAATAGGCAAAAATGTCCTGTTCAAGGAATTTTTAGATATATTTTGATTTGTATAGGGAAAATATAATTTTTATCTATAAGATACTATTGATAAAAATAAAAGATTCCCAACAGTAAAAAGAAACTCACCTCATTAAAGATATAATATATTTATTATATATTGTTTTAATAAACATACTATTTAAAAAATTAAACACATATGAAAATTCAAAAAATAATCATCCGAAATTACAAAATTTTTAGAGATCTAAACTTAGAATTTAAACGAAACATTAATATAATTATAGGGAATAATGAGGCAGGAAAAACTACTTTATTAGAAGCAATACAGCTAGTTCTATCTGCTCAAATTAATTATCAGTCTATTAAGTTTAATATCTCGCCTTATCTATTTAATAAAGAGATTACAACTGAATACATTAATCAATTACAAACCGATAAAAATGCTCCTTTACCAGAAATCCTAATTGAAGCTTATTTTTATCCTAGTGAAAATCAAGAACTCAATCGCTTCATTGGAACAAATAATTCATGTTCTGAGAATTGTGCAGGATTATTTTTGCGTATACATTTTGATAGTCAATATAACCGACAATATCAAGAATATATCAAAGAGCCTGCCAAGGTTAAAACCATTCCCACAGAATTTTATACTTATGATTGGTCGTCATTTGCCTATAACCCTTTAAAAACAAATTCCCTTCCTTTTAAAAGCACATTTTTAAACTGCACAGAATCTCGTTATAACAATACTCAAGATAAACATTTATATGATATTCTTTCTACCTCGCTATCAAAGGAAGAAACGGCGCGTTTAAACTTGACTTATAGAACCCTTAAAGAATCTTTTTCAACAGAAGAAGCGATTAGAAAAATTAACTCTACTTTGCAGACATCTAGTGCAGATATTACAGACAAAGATTTAAGTGTTTCAGTAGATGTTTCCAATAAAAATACTTGGGAAACCAATCTTACATTTTACCTAGATGATATTCCATTTAAATATATTGGGAAAGGAGAACAAAACGCTGTTAAAACAAAATTAGTAGTTCAAGAATGCAAAGAAGAAAATCATATTATCTTATTAGAAGAACCAGAAACCAATCTTTCCTTTAGCAACATGAATAAACTGGTACATCACATTGTTAACAACTGTACTAGCAATCAGCTCTTTATCAGTACACATAGTTCTTTTATTATGAATAGTATTGGTTTAGAAAATACAATCTTGCTAAATGGGGATAATGTTGTTTTAATGTCTACTTTATCTTCACAAACAAAAGATTTTTTTAGGAAACTTCCCGGATTTGATACGCTGAGGTTAGCACTAACCAATAAAATAATTCTAGTTGAAGGCGCGTCAGATGAATTAATCGTTCAAAAAGCTTGTTATCAACAACATAAATACTACCCAATAGAACGGGGAGTTGACGTTATGTCTGTATCCTTGGCCTTTAAACGATTTTTAGAAATCGCACGGTTGCTAAATAAAAGCGTTTCTGTTGTTACTGACAATGACGGAGATATTTCTGCCTTAGAAAAAAAATATGAAGAATACCTAGGTAACAAAGACTCCAATATCAAGATTTATTATCATAAAAACCCCAAAAATAATACTTTAGAACCTTGTTTACTCGCTTGCAACGAGCTGAGTGTTATAAACCAGATTTTAAATAGAAATGATGCGACAAAAGAAAGCCTATTACAATATATGCTTAAAAACAAAACAAAATGCGCATTACAACTATTTGATACTAAGATTGAATTTAACATACCCGACTATATTCAAGAGGCCGTAAATGACATCTAATACTTTTATTTTTGCTGCCGCAGGAAGTGGCAAGACAACTACCTTAGTTAAAAAGGCTTTACAAGAACCAGAAGAGAACATTCTCATCACAACCTATACTACCGAAAATATCCAAAATATAAAAGATATCTTTATACAAATTAACGGGTTTGTCCCCTCTAATATTACTATTCAGGCTTGGTATTCTTTTTTACTCTCTGACATGGTACGTCCTTTTCAAAAAAATTTATATTCTAGCCATAAAATTACTGAAATGGAACTTGTTGCTGGAATATCAGCGAAATATACAAAAGCAACGGAAATACAGAAACATTATTTTAACCAACATACCCAAGCTATATACAGCGATAAAATTGCCAAATTTTCCTATAACTCCAATAGTGTAGGAAATAATTGTTACATTAAAAGATTAGAAAAATGCTATAGTAAGATTTTTATTGATGAGGCACAAGATTTATCTGGGTATGATTTTGAATTAATTGAACTCTTTCTACAGTCAAAACTAGAAATTATCCTTGTTGGAGATGGCAGACAAAGTACATACAAGACACATCATTCCCCTAAACATAAAAATAAAACCTCCCTATATCAATGGTTCAAAGAATGGGAAAAGAAAGGCTGGGGAAACCTTGTAGAGCAAAAAGCATCGCATAGATGTTCTGCAGAAATCTGCAAATTCGCAGATTCCTTCTATCCTAATTTACCTGCCACTATTTCAAAAAACACAAAGAAAGTAGAGCATCTAGGTCTTTTTTATATTCGCCCCCAAATGATGCTCACTTATTATCAAAGATACCATCCTCTAGTTTTAATCTATGATAAACGGTCAAAAGATAAAGCACAGGGCCTTCCAACTATTAATTTCGGCATGGCAAAAGGTAAAACTCACGATAGGGTTTTAATTATACCGAACAAAATGATAGATAATTATTTAGCATCTAATGATAAAAGTAAAATCATGAAATCATGTGCAAAACTATATGTAGCAATCACAAGAGCCAGATATAGTGTTACATTTGTAACAGATGTCCAAGTCAATGTTCCAGAGTTAAAGGAATACTCATTTAATTAAGCAAAAAGTTATAAAAAGCATTGAAGACAGTACCCCAATAATTTTCCTGTCGAACCCTCGGCGGGAATTTTTAATTGTATTTTGGCCCATTTATCCCCGACTCTCGTCGGGGATTTTTTGTTTAGGGCAAACAAATACTACATAGATACAAATCCAAGCGGGCCTAAACGGGCAAAAGAAAAGGCCTAAAAAGTATAAAAGTATCTTTTAGGCCAAAATTTAACTAGCGAAATTTAATTTTTAGTTTGTTAGTTTAGTTTTTTGATAAACGATATCTAATTCTTCTTTGATTTTTTCCAGATAACGCTCTATTCGCATTAAAAATATTATCTTATGAACGGGTACCTCAAAATGGGAGTCCCCATTCAAACTAAATGGACAAAAATGCAACAGCTTGGATGAAAACTTATAAAAATAGTCGTATTCTTTCTTCAACCCAACACTCTGCGCCATTGTATTCATATTAGGCATTTTAGCTGGTTTTTCCTCATATTTCTGCTTTAGCTTTGCTAGTTCATCCCGATTAGGCTGATTCATATCTGGCATATTTTTCAGTTCAAAAAATAGTTTTTCATCTGCTTCTGTTCGGGCTAAACAACCCTCCAAATACTCCATTCTATCCCGATCGCAATATGCCACCATTTTCTCAAAGTCATTTTGTTGATTAAAGTACTTTACGGTGATAAATGCTTCGCATAACCTACGGGCATTCAACAAAACTTTATCAATAGAAGATTCCAACGTACACACAGGCAGCTTAAAAATATATTCCGATAGAAAAAGCCCAAAAGTGGTCTCGTACCTCGTCTTAAAAATACGATCTTGCGCTCGCTTGTTAAATTTATCATGCAAGACTTCTATTTTTTTACGAAACTCCTTAATTTTAGCTTCATAAACAGCACGCAAATGTTCTGTATTTCTTTGGACAAGAGTTTCATCAATTTTCATAACTTTTTTTCCAACGCTTCCAAATCAGATAGACAACCTTTTAAATTTTTGACGATATCTTTTAGCAAAATTTCCGGCTCAGGCAAATTTTCTAATTCTTTTAAACTGTCATCTTTTAACCAAATAATATCCAGGTTCGTTTTATCACGTTTAATCAGTTCATCGTAGGTAAACTTTTTAAAGCGTTCCGTTTCCACCCGTTTGGTGCGGTCCTCGGCATGGTAGCACTTCACAAAGTCCGCCAAATGCTCGTCGGAAAGCGAGTTTTCCACCAAGGTTAAATTCATATTGGTACGCAAATCATAAACCCATACATCCTGCGTGCGGTGGCCGGATGTTAAGGGCGGGTGCTTTTCAAAAAAGATTACATTAGCCTTTACGCCCTGCGCATAAAAAATCCCGGTCGGCAGGCGCAAAATAGTATGCAAATTAAACTCGTTTAGCAAGCGTTTGCGCACTTTTTCGCCCGCGCCGCCTTCAAATAGCACGTTATCCGGCACCACCACGGCGGCATAACCGGGCGTTTTAAGAATCGTCATAATATGCTGTAAAAAGTTAATCTGTTTGTTGGACGTTGTGGCGATAAAGTCTTCCCGCTCGTAGTTTTCGCGTTCCTTTTTCAGGGTGCCGTCTTCGCCGATAATGGTGGTGGAACTCTTTTTTCCAAAAGGCGGGTTTGTTAAGCACATATCGTAGCGTTTTTCGCCTGCGTTAAGCAGGGAATCCTTTTCCTCAATGGGGCATTTGCCTTCTCCTATGCCATGCAAATACAAGTTCATGGCGCACAGGTTTACTACAAGCGGAGTGATGTCGTTACCGGAAAGTTTATTGGCGCGGAGTTCTTTTAATATGGTGCGGTCACGCGTCTGCTTTTTCATATAGTCATACGCGGCCAGTAAAAAACCACCTGTACCGCAGGCCGGGTCCACTACCGTCATTTCCGGCGTAGGGCGCATTACCTCCACCATGGCGCGTATTAAAGGGCGCGGCGTAAAGTATTGGCCCGCCCCGGCTTTGGTTTCGGTAGCGTTCTTTTGCAACAGCCCCTCGTAAATAGCCCCTTTAACGTCCATATCCAGCGCGAGCCAGGTTTCTTTGTTGATAAGAGCTATCAACTGTTTTAGTTTGGCGGGGTCTGTAATCTCGTTTTTGGCGCGGCGGAAAATCGTGCCGATAATGCCTTTTTCTTTGGATAATGCTTCCAAAATGTGCGAGTAATGTTGTTCCAGTTCCGCTCCGCTTAGGTTTAGGAGCGTATTCCAACGGAATTTTTTAGGGACAATAGAGCCCTCATTAAGCAAAGTTTCACGCTCGTGGTCCATTTTTAGGAATAAGAGGTAGGTAAGCTGGCGGACGTAGTCGGTATAACTTAGTCCGGCGTCTTTCATAATGGTGGCATAATTCCAAACTTTATTGATTAAGGTGGCTTCGGTCATTTGTGTTTATCCTTTTTAAGTTGGGTTAAATCTACGGGTTTATCGTTCGGGTCCTGCGGGACGAGTTTGCCCTCAAAAGCCCGTTTCAAAATACTTTGTTTGAGTTGTTTGGCTTGTTCTAATGCGTTTTGCACTGCCTTTTGCACTTGGTCGGCGGAATAGAAAGTCCTTTCTATCTCATCCACAATTTTTTGCTGTTCTGCGAGAGCGGGAAGATAGAATTTAATACTCTTAAAATCTTCTAAGGTAATTCCTTTTACAGTTGTTCCTCGGCTTTTACTTATGATTTCTGTTGTTTTTGCGTTCAAAACGAACTCAAAGAAGCGGGTATTTACCTTGTTCTTGTTTAGAACTAATGCTTTTAAATCTTGGTTGATGGCAACAGGAAAAGGCATTAATACAGTTTTTCCAAGACCTACTCTTGTAGCAGTAATAAGCGTATTGGCAGGAATAATATGAGTAGAGCAATTATCTACTGCCTCTTGAGTAATATGCCAAGCCGTATCTTGCGGGCGTGGAGAAGTCATATCCTTTACCGTCATAAAAGGAATATGCCCTTCATAATATGCGCTGATTGTTTTGGACGGCGTACTCCCGCCGATAATTTTTTTTATTCCGTCATTGAAAGATACTTGCGGATAAACTGGATTGCTTAAAAGTTTTTTAAGGATGCTTTGGCGGTAGGAGACGAGGGCGGCACGGGTGGCTTCTAGCCGTTTAACTTGCTCGTCTATTACTCCAAAAAGCTCCTCAATCTTCTTAACAATCCTCTTCTGCTCCGCCATCGGCGGCACCGGAATAGAACTTTGTTTAAGTTTATTGATTGATACTCCACCAATTAAACCATTTTTATTTGTATTAAAATGATTACGGAATGAGTGGCTTTGTAAATAATAGTATATCCACCGAGGAAACGGAGACACAAAAGCACATAATTTATTTCCGAAACAAACATCTTCCGATAAGAAACCCAGTTTCCGTCCGGCACTACCACCTTCTATGCATAGCAAAGGCGTATTTTTAGGGGCAATTTTGAAATCCTTTCGCGTAAAAGGTATTTTGACCCCATTTTCGTAATTAATAATGGAATCAAATCCAATATCTTTCGTAGCAATATAATTATATCCACCGGCAAGGCCAGTAAAATTACGAAGTTTTATCTCTTCGGATATGCTATTCCCATTATAAATCGATGCTATTTCCTGCATCCTGCAGAAAAGCCAGTTATTCGGTATTTTTATCTCTTTCATAAATGAACTTTGTTTGTTCCGATTTCATTCATATTGAACAAGGTTCCCTGTCGCGGATTGGCTGTTAAATTTGTGTTATTCAATTTAATGCCTTCGGGAATCGGTTCAATGTCTCTGTCATTAAAACGAAAGACTTTAATGGCTTGTCTTTTTTCAAACTTTCTGCTGGATACCAGATTTAATAGTTTTGTTTTCATTTTATAATGTTGTTTAGTTTTTGTTGGCCATTTTTTATTACTTGTTTTTCTTGTTCAGCGACTAATTTTTCAATAGCGCGTACACTCGTTTTGTACCACTGAAATTTCTTAAAAAACGATAATCTGCGTTCATCAATAGTATAAATGCCTTTTGATGTTTTTATGCGAACATAATACGGTTCTTTTTGATTAATAACTATATCATTTGCCTCAATGTCATTTGCTGGAAGATAAATCGTTTCATTTCCACTTAATAACTGAGGTTCTCTGCTATCTATTGTTGGAAACAACTGCTTTTTTATTGGGTTTTTTATATCGCTAGTCTGTATATATGAAATTTCTATTACAGCAATATTACTTGTTTTATGATTAGTTAAGACAATTAAAAAACCATTTTTAATACTTGTATTGTGTTGTCTACAATATGGTGACAGCATACAACTTAACTTTATTCCGGCTCTGTTCTTCCATTCCCAAAGTGCTACAACTACATTAACACAAGTTAATAGCATTGCAATACCAGATATAATAAGAGCCCAATATTCTATTTGCAATTCTGACATATTCCTTATTCTCCTGTTTCGTTATCGGCGCCTAGCAGGGTGGTGTTTAGGTCGGTTAGCAAGTGGGGCAGGTCCAGCCCGGCAAATACTTGGCGGGCCTTTAACAGGCCGCCCTTGTCGGACAACACCGGGTCTTGCTGTAAATCCGCGGAGGAGATAGGCGCGTTAGAAATAATATAATTTCGGATTTCGTTTAACCAATTTGTCTGCTCGGGCGTGAATACAATGCCGCGCTTTTTCATACGGCCCAGCCATAGGTTATAACGGGCCGTGGCTACTGTATCAAAGGGTTTTAATTCGTCATCTTGCCCTAATGCAAAGCGGATGAGTTGGATAACGTTCGTCAGCATCTTTTCCGGCCGTTTTGTTTCTGCCACTTTGCTTGGGTTTACGCGCATAAATGCGCCCCATAGCACCGGGATATCCAGCGTGGGCGTATTATTGGCTAGGGCGTCCGCCAGTTCTTTAATGCCGTTATAGGTTAGGTGCTTTTTCCCATAAGAGCGGTAATAAATAATGGATAGGGCGGTTAGCTCGTCTTTATTCTTTTCAATAAAGGTTTTTAAGTTTTCCAAAATTTCTTGTTCGCGGTCTGTGGTGGGCTTTATGGTGCCTGTATCCGGCGTAATATCGTCCACATACATATAGGCCTTGCGGGCATTATTTAGCAGCATATCCCGCAACGCAGGGTTGCTAAACGGACGGATGGCTTTTTCTTTAATTTGCTCCGCCTCGGCCGGGGTTTTGTGTTCCAAATGGTCAGGGTCTATGGCGTCCAGTAAATCGTTAGCCAAAATTTTAAGCGTGGTGTTGCATTTTTCTTGTAATTGGGTTTGGGACTTTTCATCCATAGATTTTTCCAACGCAGACACGCGGGCCGCCAAGGAACTGAGCGTGTCGTCGTCGCATTTACCCAAGGCTACGCTTTCCAATAATTTCTTAAATGGCACGGCTTTCTTGCGTTCCAACGGCGGCGGAACAGATTTTTTGCTTTCCGTGACGCCTACCGCGTCAATCAAAATAAATTTGGATTTGCATACGGCGTTTGGCGTGACGGAGCGCAAGTCATCCAGCGGAATGGTGCGGCAACCGCGGCCTTTCATTTGTTCGTAATATAGTTCCGAATGAACGTCGCGCATAAAAATCAGCACTTCAAGCGGTTTAACGTCTGTGCCGGTGGCAATCATATCCACCGTCACCGCTATACGGAAAGCGGGAGAATTGCGAAATTCGTTAATTAGTTCTTCCGGCTTGACACCAGATACGTTGTAGGTAATCTTTTTACAAAAATCGTTCCCTTGGGCAAATACTTCCCGCGCTATGCGCACGATGGTTTCTGCGTGGTTGTCATCCTTGGCAAAAATAAGGGTTTTGGGGAGCCAAGCCGGGTTGGAGGCGCGTTCCGGGAATAAAGCAGTAAATACGTTATCTTTATATGTTTGCAGTACCGTGCGGATTTGATTGAGCGAAGTGACTGCGCGGTCCAACTGCTCGGGCGAGTAGGTTAAATCTTCGTCCAAGGTTTCGTACATTTTTTGGCGGGTTTGGCGGTCTATTTTAGGGATTGTATAACCGGCCTCCACCTTGGCGCCATGCTCGGAAATTTCCGTTTTGATACGGTAAATATCATACCCCACATTGACGTTATCCGCCACGGAACGTTCGTAAGGATATTCGGCCACTAGGTTTTGATTGAAATAACCCAAAGTTTGTTTGGACGGCGTGGCCGTAAGGCCAATTAAAAAGGCGTCAAAATATTCCAAAACCTGCCGCCATAAACCATAAATACTGCGGTGGCACTCGTCCGTAATGATTACATCAAAAAACTCCGGCGGGATATGTGGATTATACGCTACCTGTACGTTAGCCAAAGCAGGTGTTTCATAGGCGGAGGTTTCTTCGTTAATTTCATTAAAATCGGGCTCGCCTTTTAACATAGAATATAAACGCTGAATAGTGGTAATTACTACTTCCGTATCCGGGTTTAGTACGTTAGATTGGAGATGTTGCACCACATGTAAATTGGTAAACAGGCGGTTGTCATCCGACGGCCGGAACGATTGAAATTCTTTGAGGGTTTGGCGCCCCAGGTTGTTGCGGTCCACTAAAAATAATATGCGTTTGGCTTTTGCGTGCTTTAATAAACGATAGGTAAAATTACAGGCGGTATAAGTTTTACCGGCCCCCGTTGCCAACTGAATTAAAGAACGAGGTTTGCCCAAAGCAAGAGATTTCTCCAAATTTTGAATAGCCGTGAACTGGCACTCACGCAAACTTCCCCTTTGTAAAACGGGTAAATTTTGCAAACGAGCCCGCAAAGAAGGACCTTTATCTAAACTTTCTTTCAAAGTGCCAGGTTGATGAAAATGGAAAACAGGTCTGGCGACAGGATGAGGATCCCGAAGATCGGTAAAAAAGATTTCGCTTCCGTTGCTTTCATATATATACGGCAAAGGAAGTTGATAATGTTTTACATACGCAGGTAAATGGCAACTGTAACCTTTGGATTGGTTTTCTATGCCACTTAGCACGATTCCTGCCTTTTTGGCTTCAATCACTCCTGCCGCTTTCCCGTCAACAAATAATAGATAATCCGCTTCCGTGCCATCTTCCATTACAAACTCGCGGCAAGCGACACCAATCCCCGCAAAGCGGTCAAATTCTTTGCGGTCTTGTACTAGCCAACCCGCTTGGGTTAGTTTTTCATCAATCTGCTGCCGAGCAATTTCTTCTGGGGTCATTAGTTTGTATTATACAAATTTACAACCTAATACAAAGAATTTCTACCAACGGAGGAACTATATGTTTCGTAAAATCTGGCTCACCCGCGCAGGACTCATACCCAGCGTGGCAGCACATTCTTTCTGGGATAGATTATTTACCCGCATATATTCCCGTATTTGCAGTGCAAGAGCTTTATGATACGTCTTTCTGTCTGCTTTCTTCGTATTCTGCGCGGGCTTAACCCGCTTAATATGTCGCCCATAATTAGGTTTTACTATTGCATGAAAGGTAAAACATACACCGTTAAGGAGCAGAATTTCTATATTTTCGCCTTGGTAGACGTAAGTAATTCGCCGTACAACTTTGGATAAAATTTCCGTTTGCTGGTCTAACTCCAATGGTTCCAATTCAGCCCGATTAATTAGCCCCCGCTCCGCTAATTGCTTCAAAACCGCTTCATTAAACTCCGGTTGACGTACTGTTTTTGTCGGGCAGGAAGCATATCCTTCTTGTGCGCACTTATGGCATAGATAGTAAAAATGCTTCCGACCGTTCTTTTTAGCATAAATTGGCACCATATCCGAACCGCATTCTTTGCAATAAAGTAGGCCCCGCAATAGCCCCGGTATCCGCTTGCGGGAAAAACCGTGACTGGAACGTTTTGTCTTTAATAAGTCCTGCACGGCCCGATACGTTTCCAAAGGAACAAGCCCTTCGTGTTCCCCTTCGTATATCTTGCCCTTATACTCTACTTTGCCAATATAGGTAGGGCTATGGATAATCCGGTAAAAATATGCCCGTGAAATCGGCCGCGCGGGCCAGACTTTTCCATTGTGTAATTTGCGTTCCGGCAGGCATATTCCCTTGGCGGTTAAGATATCAAGCACCTTCGCTACATTTTCTTCCTGCAAAATTCTCTCAAACATAAACCGCACCTGCTCATCATAAGGCGGATTTGGCACCAATACGTGTCGCTCTTTATCCAAACGATAGCCAAAGGGAATAAGCCCGCCAATAAATTTTCCTTTCATACGGGAAGCACCCATTTTATCCCGCTTAACTTTTGGCGGGATTTTTTAATGCCTGATTTAGGGTTTTCCCCTCTTTCGTCGTCGGTAAAAAGTCCTCATCAACCCCAAATATGAAATAAATAGGTTTTTCTTGGCGGGATAGTTTGCTCACGATTTTTCCTTTCCTTTTTGTGTCGTTTTTGGGCCGGTAAAGTATAAAAGGGTTGTAATCGTTTTTTTTTTTGCTAAATTTTGCTTATAAGCAAAATTTAGCAAAAAGGAAGGCAGTTATGAAAAACATTACTATGAGCCGTTTAGGCGGCTTTACGCTGATTGAATTATTAGTGGTTGTTCTTATCATTGGCATTTTGGCGGCTATCGCAGTGCCCCAGTATAAAAGAGCGGTAGTGAAGGCGCGTATGGTTGAGATACAAACCACGCTAAATGCAGTGGGCAAAGGGGTAGAGGCCTATTATTTGGCCAATGGGTACGTCGATGCCGAAAATTTGCCGGAATTGTTGGACATTGATGTGACAAAAATGCTTACTTGTTCCGGCACGGATTGCCGAAGCAAGGACGGACAAGTATGGTACAGTTTTAATGGAAGTAGTTCGTCGTATTATTTGTACGCCACCTTTGTGCCTGAAGCTGGCAATCCGTATTCCGTGATTACCATGCAAAGTATATTTGAGGGGGGGAAATGGACCAATTATTGCATTGCTTATTCCGTGAGCCCTTTTTCCCAAGGTCTCTGCAACAGTTTAAAAGGCACTTGGCTGAAAAATGATTGATAAAATGCTCTCAGTCTAAATCCGACGCGTTTTTTGATATGTGGCCATTACAAAAAACACCCCGCGGGTATAATTCCCACGGGGTGTTTCCTTTTTCCACAAAACTGCTTATTTGGCCAACTGTTTCCAAGCGTTCGCTTCGTCCTTCAGCGATTTTTTGGCGTTTTTGGCGGCCTTTTTGGCTTCGGCTTTTTTAGCCGCATTGGCTTCTTTTTGGGCCTTGGCGTTGGCTTTCGCATTTTCCTTGGCTTGTTTCAGCTCAGCTTTTTTGGCTTTGGCCTGCGCTTTGGCATCGGTTTCAGCCTTTTTAGCATTCGCCTTGGCTTCCGTGGCTTTTGTTTTTACATCTTTTTTAGCTTGTTTAGCCCGTTTTTTGGCATTCGCTTTCACTTCTTTCACTTTGGCCTTGGCTTGCGCTTTGGCTTCCGCGTTGTTCGTGTTGGCGTTGGCTTTTTTAGCTTCGGCTACTTGAGCCTTGGCATTTTCCTTTTTGGTTTGGAGGTCTTTTCTCAAGGCAGACACTTTAGAAAGTGTGCAGTTGTTTACGCAGGTGACGTCCGTCGTCGCGCAGCCGCAGTTATCGGCGGCGGTGGCGCTGGTCGGCCAAGCAGCGGCCATGGTCAGTGCAAAGGCAAATACGATGATTTTTTTCATTTCCTTCTCCTTGGGTGAATTAAAACTACGTTACATTCTTATTTTACTAAAATGCGGCGTTAGCCTCAACGCGGTTTTTCGGGTTAGTTCTAATTTAAAATTTCGCGGGCGGAGCTGTGGGGGTATTTTGTAAAATAACATTATGGAACCAGTATCTGTCCCGTTGTGGATGAATATCTTGCTCGGCGTGGTGGTGGCCAACCTGTTGGTGTGGCCGCTGGCTTCGCGCTGGGTGGAAAGCCACCTGGAAATTTTCCTGCTGGCCGTAGGTGCCGCTGCTGTAACAGTCAGCGGCGGCTGGAGCGTAGATTTTATTTACGAAACGCTCCAATACCCCGTCAATGTGGCCTTCATCGTGTTGGTGGTCAGTGTTATTTTTAACAATTATTCCCGCTATATTTTCCGGGTGTTGTTTGCGTTCTTCCGCAATTTGGCGCCGCAGTACAGCTTTGCTTTGCTCGTGTTTTTATTGGGGATGACCTCCTCTCTCGTCAGTGTGACGGTCTCTGCCCTGGTGCTGGCCGAGGTCTTAAAGGTGGTTAATTTGGAGCGTACCGCCACCGTACGCATTACCGTTTTTGCCTGCTACGCCATTGGCCTGGGCGCCGTTCTCACGCCACTGGCCGAACCGCTGGGGCTTATCATTAATAACGCGCTGACCGGGGCCCCTCACCATGCCGATTTCTTCTTTTTACTGCGTCATTTCTTTTGGTGGATTATGCCTGCCGTTTTGCTGATGAGTGCTGCCGCTGGCTATTCAGCCCGCCACGCTGGAACCACCATGCAAATGCACATCCGCGAAGATAAAGAAACCTATGGTTCCATGCTGCGCCGCACCTGGCACATTTATATGTTCGTGGGTGCGCTTAATTTAATCAGCACGGGCCTGCGCCCTCTAGCGCAAAGCACTATCACCCACCTGGGCGGGAAAGTGCTGTTTTTGGCCAATGCGGTGTCTGTTATTATTGATAATGCTACCCTGGCCGCGATTGAAATCGTCCCCACCATTTCCATGAACGACCTCATTTATATGGTAATCGGGTTGGCCGCCTTTGGCAGTATGCTGGTGCAGGGGAACCTGCCCAACATTGTGGCGGCGGAAAAATTAGGCATCAAAAGCCGCGAGTGGGCCTCCATTGCCGTCCCCACGGGCGTGGTCCTCATGGGGAGCTACTTCTTGGTGTTGCTCGTCGTTTTATAACCTTTCGTTTCCTCTTTTATCGGCCAAAAGACCTAGATGCTCCTAGGTCCAAAGGCCCTTTCCAGCAAGCTCCTATTTCTCTAAAGTATAAGTACAGAGGGAACAGGAGCTATTTGTTATGAACAATCTATGGAAGGGCAGTTTAATTTTTTGTTTTTCTTTGGTACTTAGCCAAAGCGCCTTTGCGCAGTTGGGCAAGCTCACCCGTGGCATTCGGGCAGCTGGTCGTACAACTTCTCGCATCAGCCCGAGTGTTAGCGCTGGTTCTGCTTTGGGCCGGATGGACCGCATAGCGAAAGAAGCAGAGGAAACCGTTCGCCGGATGAGAGATATCAAAATTACCGTACCGACGGTCCGCGAAACATCTGCTATTTTGCGGCGTAACCACTTTTTAAACGGGTCCCTGAGCCGTACGATTACGCCGACCCCGGTGGAAAAGTTGTACCCTAACATCATTAGTCCTTCCCAAGAGCAGGTGCAGCAGTTCCGGAGTGAATATACCGAGGCGATGAAGGACTTTCAACGTATTCGTCACGAGCTAACGCCTAAGCTCCTATATAAAAATTTGCCGGGAGAGGGCACCCCATTGTCCTTGGCCGATCGGCGGTATTTTACCACGGAGCTTTCCGGCCTGGAATTGACGGTGGATCACCTGCGTACGGTGGTGTTCTCCCACGATGTCCCGTTGCAGCAGGTGCAAACCTGGCTGCAGACGGTTTTACCGGAAGTCAATCCCTTTTATGTGCCCAATTCGGCACTTAAGGTAGCGGTCCGTCCCGACAACCGTGTTGTGGACAAGGCCGAATTTTTCTTAAAGGAACCCAAGGACCCAGCCTATTCCGGTTCCACGATAGAGGTGCCGGAAAATTGGCACGTGGCCGTGTTAAATGATGACCTGGATATTTTGTACATGTACCAAGTATGGGAACGCGAAGGCCGTATGGGGAAAGGCTGGCACTTTTCCTTGTACAAGGATACGAACGATTTAATTCGCGCTTTCAAAGGAGGCGCCTCGTTTGACTTAGTCATTACCGACATGGTTGTGCCCGGCGGTGGCGGCAAGTACCTAACGTCTTGGTTGCGCCAAGAGGGAAAAAATATGCCCGTCATTGGCTGCAGCAATTTCCCGGCCTACAAACTTAATGACGAGGAACTCTTCCAACTCGGCTTTGACGGATACATGTACGCAGACGATATGTTTGAAGAAGTATACGGCTCGTTTAATTGGATGAGTAACATCAAGCGTTACTTTTACTACAAAAACTTGCACGGCTGGCAGCGTTAAGGCTGATCCTCAAAATTTCACCAGCGCGGCTGGGGTTTTCTCCGGCCGCGTTTTTCTTTTCTGTTTGACACACCTTCCCAATTGTAGTTATAATGGAAGAAAGTCGTCCCTGGCTTGCAGTACCCAAAAGTTACAAAAGAAGTCTGCCGTTTCAGCGTGGTTAAAACGCTGTATGTTTTGTCATCTAATCAAGAGAGGATAGCGTATGACAGACCGTTTCACCCCAGCAGCAAAAATCCTAAAAGAGCATCAGTACGATGAGGCAAAACTCATTCCCATTTTGCAAAAAGTGCAAGATGAATACAAATACCTGCCCGAAGATATTATGCGCTTTATCGCCAACGAGTTGGAGATTTCTCCCGCCAAGGTGTTTGGCGTGGCCACCTTCTTTGCGCACTTTGCTATTACGCCTAAAGGCAAGCATATCATCAAGGTGTGTAACGGCACCGCCTGCCACGTAAAGGGCTCCTCGTTTGTCATTAATACCGTAAAGGATAAACTTAAACTAAAAGACGGCCAAGACACTACCGAAGACGGCCTGTTTACGCTGGAATGCGTGTCTTGCCTGGGGGCGTGCGGTTTGGCGCCTGTTATGGTGATGGACGACACGGTACACGGCCAAATTACCCCGGCCAAGGCCGTAGAGATTATTGACGAAGTTGCCCGCCAGGAGGCCCAACATGCCGACTAAAAACATTGAAAAAATTGCCAAAGATTACAACGACGCTTACAAAAAAATCACGGGCCGCGTGGTTATCTGCGGCGGAACGGGTTGTATTGCGGGGGGCTCTAAAAAGGTCTACCAAGCCTTCCAAACCGAAATGGAAAAGCGCCGCATTGGCTTTTGCCTGCAAATCACCAAGGATTGCCACGAAAATTACCTTAGTTTTTCCGGTTGCCGCGGTTTTTGCGCCATGGGGCCGTTGGTGAGCGTGGGAGATATTTTTTACACCAAAGTAAAGCCGGAGGACGTCCCCGAAATTGTGGAAAAGACGCTCCTCAAGGGTGAGGTGATAGATCGTCTGTTGTACCACAATCCGGCCAACAACCAAAAAGCAAAAACCGTATCGGAAATTCCTTTTTACGCCAAACAGGAGCGCATTTTATTGCACGACTGCGGGCGCATTAATCCCGAAGACATCAACGAATACATCGCCCACGGGGGCTATGCCCAGGCCAAGCGGGCCTATACCGAAATGACGGACGAAGAAGTCTGCAAGGAGATGATTGCCTCCGGTCTGCGCGGGCGCGGTGGCGGCGGCTTTCCAACCGGCAAAAAGTGGGATTTAACCCGCGTGGAACCCGGCCCCAAGAAATACGTCATCTGCAATGCCGACGAAGGAGACCCGGGTGCGTTTATGGACCGCAGCGTCATGGAAGGGAACCCCAATGCAGTGCTGGAAGGCATGATGATTGCCGCCCGTGCCATCGGGGCGGATGAAGGATATATTTACGTGCGCATGGAATACCCGCTGGCCATTGAGCGCGTCCGCACGGCTATTAAACAGGCCGAGGCGCTTGGGCTGTTGGGCGAAAACATTTTTGGTTCCGGCAAGAATTTTAAAATCAACGTCATGGAAGGCGCGGGCGCCTTTGTCTGTGGCGAGGAAACCGCGCTTATTGCCTCCGTGGAAGGCAAACGCGGTATGCCCAAAATCAAGCCGCCCTTTCCCAGCCAGCGCGGGTTGTTTGGCAAGCCCACGGTCATTAATAACGTGGAAACGCTGGCCACCGTTGCCAAAGTGCTGGAAATGGGGGCGGAAGCCTTCCGTAAAATTGGCACCTTGGGCAGCCCGGGCACTAAAACCTTTGCCGTAACGGGGCACATTGCCAACACGGGGTTGGTGGAAGTGCCGATGGGCACCACCCTGCGCCAGGTGATTGATGATGTGTCCGGCGGCACTACTAATGACGACGGAACCGTCAATAAAGCGGCTTTTAAGGCTGCACAAATCGGCGGGCCTTCGGGCGGCTGTTTGACGCGCGAACATCTGGATATCCCGCTTGATTTTGACTCCTTAAAATCAGCCGGTGCCATGGTGGGTTCCGGCGGGCTGGTGGTGATGAACGACAAAACCTGCATGGTCAATGTGGCCCGGTTCTTTTTGGAGTTTACCCAGCGCGAGTCCTGCGGCAAATGCGTTCCCTGCCGCGAAGGAACGGAGCAAATGCTCACCATGTTAAACGATATCGTGGAAGGCCGTGCCACCTTAAAAACACTGGAAAATTTGGAGGATTTAGCCAAAGCGGTGCAAAAGGCCTCTCTTTGCGCCCTGGGCAAAACCGCCCCCAATCCGGTGCTTTCCACTCTTAAGCATTTTCGGGAAGAATACCTCGCCCACGTCGTGGATAAACGCTGCCCCGCCGGGGTATGCAAAGCCTTGGCCCGGTTTGAAATTTTGCCCGCCAAGTGTAAGGGCTGCGGTATGTGCAAACGCGCTTGCCCCGTGCAAGCCATCAGCGGCGAGGTGGGCAAACCGCACCACATTGACCCCAAGAAATGTATCAAATGCGGCGGCTGTAAATCCACCTGCAAATTCGGCGCCGTGGTAACGGGAGCGTAATTATGGAAAAAGAACAATTTGTCACCATTGAAGGAAAAAGAGTTCTGATTGAAGGCGAAAAAAACCTGTTGGAATTGGTGCGCAAGGCCAACTTTAATATTATGACCTTCTGCTACCACCCCGAGCTGGCCGCCTATGGCGCGTGCCGCTTGTGTTTGGTGGAGGTGGAAGGAATGGGCATTGTAGCCTCCTGCACCGTGGCCCCCAAGGACGGCATGAAGGTGCGCGTCAACAGTGATGAAATCCGCCACCTGCGCCGCATTAACCTGGAGCTGCTCCTTTCCTCCGGCAATCACGACTGCACCCTCTGCAGCAAATCCAACAATTGCAAATTGCAGAAGCTGGCCAAGGATATGGACGTGACCGAAATCCGCTTTAAATCCAAAAAGCTGGACAGCCACAAAGACGCCACCTCCGCTGCCCTGGTGCGCGATCATAGCAAATGCATTTTATGCGGCAACTGTGTGCGTATTTGCAACGAGGTCCAGGGTATCGGCGCGATTGATTTTGCCTTCCGCGGGTTCCGTTCCAAAATCGCCACTGCCTTTAATAAGGAGCTGGGCCAAAGCCACGAGTGTGTATCCTGCGGCCAGTGTGCCCGCGTCTGCCCGACGGGCGCCTTAATGCCCAACTCCAGCGAAATTGAAGACGTGTTTAAAGCAATCAACAACCCGAATAAAAAAGTGGCCGTGCATATTGCCCCGGCGGTGCGGGTCGGCTTGGGCGAAATCTTTGGTCTGCCGCAAGGCCAAAATGTAGACGGTAAAATTGCCGCCGCCCTGCGTATGCTGGGCTTTGATTATGTGTATGACACAGCTTTTGCGGCGGACTTGACCATTTGGGAAGAGGCTAACGAATTCTTGGCTCGCTTTAAAAAAGGCACCAATCTGCCGCAGTTCACCAGCTGTTGCCCGGCGTGGGTGAACTATGTGGAAAAATTCGCTCCGGAATTTATTCCTAACTTATCCACCGCCCGTTCCCCTATGCAGATGATGGGCCCCGTGCTCAAGGCGGATTTTGAAGATAAGGGTGGCAAACGCGAGGATTTGGTGGTCGTGGCGGTTATGCCCTGCTCCGCCAAAAAGTCCGAATCCAAACGCCGCGAATTTTATGTGAACGACAACCCGGATACGGATTATGTGGTAACCACGGTAGGGTTAGCGCGCATGATTAAAGAGGCTGGCATTGATTTCGTGAATTTGGAAAACGAATGGTTTGATATGCCCTTTGGTTCCAAGACGGGCGCGGGCGTTATCTTTGGGGCTTCCGGCGGCGTGATGGAGGCGGCTTTGCGCTATGCCCTGTCGGAGCTGGACCCGGCCAACGCGCGCAGTGTTAAATTTTCCAGCCTGCGCCAAAGCAGTGTATTTAAAGAGAAAACCGTTGAAATCGGCGACTTAAAAATCCGCACCGCGGTTGTCAGCGGGCTTAAAAACGCGCGCAAATTGTTGGAGGACATCAAGGCCGGCAAGGACCATTACGACTTCATTGAGGTCATGTCCTGCCAGGGCGGTTGTGTGGCGGGTGCGGGTCAGCCGCAGTTTGACGGTTGGGCCCCGCGCAAACGCCGCGCGGAAGGCTTGTATCAGGAGGATACGGAACTGGCCTATAAATCGCAGGATAACAGCGGCGTCAATGCCCTGTATGGTCGCATTTTGGACCAAATTGGCGGGCCCTTGGCGCATAAATTGCTCCATACGCACTACCGCGATAAAAAGGACCGCACGGGCCAGCAAAACTAGCGTTTACACCAAGGTCTTTACTGAGGGGCGAAACTTTCCGTTTCGCCCCTTTTGTCCGGCCGAAGGGTTATTTGTAATGGCGTGCCGCCAACCAGGTAAAAAACAGCCCGGGCAGCGCCGCCAGGCAGCAGCACAACACCGCGGCTTTAAGTCCCCAAGCGTCCGAGGCACGCCCGACCAAGAAAGGAGAAAGCGCATCTCCCAACGCATGGATGAGAAAAATATTGATGGCAAAAGCCATGGCCTGCACCTTGGGGCTCGTCAGGGATACTAGTGCTGCGGCCACCGGACCGGTGGGCAAAAAGAGCAGTATAATGGCCCCGCCAAAACAGGCCAAGGCCAGCGTTGCACAATTGGTGCGCAGGCCCAACCAGGCCACGGGTAGCAGGAATACAAATGCCGCGGCCAATACGCCAAAATATGCGCGGCGCGTCCGCTTAAAAAACAGGTCGGCTAGCACGCCGCCCAAATACGTGCCCGCAGCCCCGCAAAGCACCACCAACACTCCAAACACCGCGCCTGCCCGCGCCACGTCAAAGGCCAAATAGCGGTGCAAATAGGTGGGCATCCAGGCCGACAGCCCCCCAATTACAAAGGTAAGCATGGCATGCGCCAGACAGAGAAACACAAACCGTTTGTTTTGCAGTAACAACAGGTAGTCTGTTAGGCGGGGCGTGTTTGCGCCTTTTTGTTCTGCTCGTCTGCGGTCTTGCAGGCGCGTAAGCGCCAAGAGCCCCAAAAAAAGCCCCGGCACACCTGCCAGCATAAACGCCGCCCGCCAACCCCAGTGTTGCCCCACCAGTCCGCCCAGCAAGTACCCCAGGGCGCTCCCGGCCGGCAGGGCCAGCCCGAAAAGGGCTAAGGTGGAGGCGCGTTTTTCCGATGGATAGTGTTCGGCTAAAAAGGGCTGTGCCAGGGTGGTAAATCCGGCCTCACCCACGCCGATAAGCCCCCGGGTAAAAAGCAGGGAAAAATAATTTTTGGCCCAGGAACAGGCAAAGGTAGCCGCACTCCACAATAGGGCACTGGCGCCAATCCATTTGTGGCGTGGGGTCCGGTCTGCAAAATACCCTACCAGCGGTGCATAGCACATATACACCAGCATAAAAACCGAAGCCAGGGCCCCCAGCTGCCAGTCCAGCAGGTGCAAATCGGTTTTTATCAGCGGGAAGACAGCATAAAGCACCTGTCTGTCTATATAATTAAACAGGTTCAGCAGAAATAAAATCCAAAAAAGCCGTTTGGCAGTCATCATTTTTATTCTATAAATAAAACTGGCAAATCCGCAAAAAAGAGTTATACTGTTTAAAACAGTACAAATTTATATAATAAATTATCATACGCAAGGAGTGTTTTATGAAAAAAGGATTTACCTTAATTGAGTTGCTGATTGTCATGGTATTAGTGGGTATTTTGGTAACGATTGCGCTTCCCAAATACCGTGCGTCTATGGAGCGCGGCCGCGCCACGGAAGGAATTACTAATTTAAAGGCCGCCAGCGACGCCGTCAACGCCCAATACATTATTGACGGAAACCAGTATGTGACGGGAAATCTCTCCCACACGGAAGGGGATTATACCAAGCCGCAGTATTTCACCACCCCGGTGCTCTCTTCGTCCAGCTCGTCTGTTGTGGAATTTACGACCACCCGTGAGGGCAACAGCTATACCTTAACCGCCCACAACGAAAACGGAACACTTCTGTATATTACCTGCACGGGCGATACGGAAAAGTGCCAAGAAGCGGGTGCTGAGCAGGGGGGAGATGGCGCATTTCTGTTTGATTTTAGGTAAAAAAAGGTCGTTTTGCGTAAAAAAACCGCTCTTTTGAGCGGTTTTTTGTTGTTTATAAGGGTTATTTTCCGCGGTTTTGGCGCAGGGCTTCAAAGAGCACAATGGCCGCAGAGGAGGATAAGTTCAGCGAACGCACGGGCCCAGTCATGGGAATGGTAAACAGGCGGCTTTTGTAGCGTTCGTAAAAATCCTTGGGCAGCCCGCAGGACTCCGCCCCAAAAATTAAAAACCCGTCCGGGGGAAAGGCCGCATCCCAATACGCTTGTTTTCCTTTGGTGGAAAGGAAAAACATTTTATCTCCGGTTGGTTTTTCCGCCTCTAAAAAAGCTTCCCATGTTTCGTATCGGCGGTAGTCCAGGTTGGGCCAATAATCAAGCCCCGAGCGGCGGATTTCTTTAGAAGCAATTTTAAAACCCAGCTTGCCCACCAAGTGCAGGCGGGTGCCCGTGGCCACGCACGAGCGGCCGATATTTCCGGTGTTAAAGGGAATCTCCGGGTTGACAAGTACAATGTTTAACATAGTTTTTTACTCATTATCTCAGTTAAAACGGCGTAAAAAAACGGCCGGTATTATCCCGGCCGTTTGCAAGAATGTGTTTATTCTTCCCAGCGGATAAACAGCGGTGTCAGCACGGTGGGGACGCTCGTGTTGCTGGGCAACACGCGCAGTGCATAATCCTGGCGGCCGCTGTTAAGCGGAGACATTTCCACCTCATACAGATACGCATCCCCGTCCTTTCCAGTGCAGGCCATATCAATGGCCTCTTCCTTGACGATATCGCCCAAGGTGCCGCGCTGCCCCAAGTACAGTTCCACTTGAATGTCCGCCGGATCCAATCCGCCCAACACCACACGGGCTTTAAAGTTCACCTTGTCGCCCATCAAAATGGCGGTGGTCGGCGCGGGGGTAATATCCGTCACGCTGACGCGGTACCAGTTATCGGCAATTTTTTTGCGCCAGGCGGCCACGGATTCGGCCTTGCCGGGTTCGTTTAATACTAATCCGTAATTGTTGGCCGGGATATAGAATTTTTCGTAGTATTCCTTTACCATGCGGTTCGTATTAAAGAAGGGCGCAATGTGCCCGATAGACTGCTTCATGAGCGACAGCCAGGGAAGGGAATATGCCGCTCCGTTTTCTTTGGCGTAGTAGGTCGGGGCGATTTCCTGCTCAATCAGGCTGTAGAGCGATTCTGCCTCCACCGCGTCGCGTTCCTCATCGGACTTATACGTTTCCGGCCCGCCGATAGACCAGCCGAAATCACACGGGCCGACTTCGTCCCACCAGCCGTCCAAGATAGAGAGCGCCAACGCCCCATTTAAGGCCGCCTTCATGCCACTGGTGCCACTGGCTTCCATGGGGCGGATCGGGTTGTTGAGCCACACGTCCACACCCTGCACCATATAGCGGGCGACGTTCATGTTGTAATCCTCCACAAATACGATTTTTCCCTTAAAGCGCGGATCGTTTTGCGTAAGGCCTACGATTAATTTAATAAATTCTTTACCGGCCGTATCCGCCGGGTGCGCCTTGCCTGCAAACACAAACTGCACGGGGCGCTGCGGGTTGTTGACGATTTTATCCAAGCGGTTTAAATCTTTAAACAATAATGTTGCGCGTTTGTAGGTGGCAAAACGGCGAGCAAAGCCAATGGTCAGGGTGTCGGGGCGGAGCACCTTGGCCGCCTTTTTGACGGTCATGACGTCAAATCCCTGGCGCGTCAGCTGGCGTTTCAAGCGCGTGCGGACCATATCCACCAGTTTGTTTTTGCGCGTGGTGTGCACGTCCCACAGTTCCTGGTCCGGAATGTCGGCCAATTTTTCCCAGGCGTTTACATCGGAGGGGTCCACCTCGCCCAGTTGGTCGTTGTTAAAGAGGTACTTGCGGTATAATTCGTTTAATTCGTGCGAAATCCAGGAGGCGCTGTGAATACCGTTGGTAATGCTGGTGATCGGTACTTCGCTTACAGGCAGTTCCGGCCACAGGTTGTGCCACATTTCGCGGCTCACTTTGCCGTGCAGTTTGGCAACCCCGTTGCAGAAGGCCGCCAGGCGCAAGGCTACCACCGTCATGCAATACGTGGCGGAAGAGGGGGTCTCTTTACCCAAGGCCAAAAAGTCTTCCCACGAGATTCCCATTTCGCGGGCATAAAAATCCATGTATTTGCGCACAAGGGCGGGGTCAAAATGTTCGTTGCCTGCAATGACCGGCGTATGCGTGGTGAACACAGAAGAGGCCCACACAATTTCGCGCGCTTGGGCAAAGCTCAGGTTTTTTGCGTGCATAATGTCAATAATGCGCTGGAAGAGCAAGAACGCGCTGTGCCCTTCGTTAATGTGGTACACCGTGGGAGTAATGCCCATGGCGTCCAAGGCTTTCACACCGCCGATACCAAGCACCACTTCCTGGCGGATGCGGTTTTCGCGGTCACCGCCGTAAAGTTTTTCGGTAATGGCGCGCTGTGCCGGGGTGTTTTCCTGTAGGTTGGTGTCCAGCAAATAAAGGGACGTGCGGCCCACGGGCACGCGCCAAATGCAGGCCTTTACGTTTTCACTGCCAAGCGGAATGTCCACAACCACATCTTTGCCGTCCTTGGTCACACGTTCTACCGGCATGTGTGCCCAGTCGTTGTCCGGGTATTCTTCATTTTGCCAGCCTTCGCGGTTGAGCACCTGCTGTACGTAACCCTGCTTGTAGAAGAGGCCCACGCCGATAATCGGCATGCCCAGGTCGCTGGCGGATTTAATGTGGTCTCCGGCCAGCATACCCAAGCCGCCCGAATAAATGGGCAGCCCTTCGCCAATGCCGTATTCCATGGAGAAATAGGCTGTCAGCAGGTTGGCGTTTTCGTGGCGGTGCTCCTTGTACCAGGTATGGTCGTTATTTTTATAATTGTAATAGGCTTGTTTTACTTGGTTTAAATTGTTGACGAATGTTTCGTCTTTGCTGAGTTCTTCAAAGCGTTTTTGCGGTACGCATCCCAAGAACCACTTGGGGTTGCGTTTTGCGGCGATCCAAAGCTTGGGGTCTACCTGTACAAAAAGCAGAATGGCGTTCCAGTTCCAGGTGAACCACATATCGTTGGCTAATTCTTCCAAAAATTTGATATTTTCCGGCAGATTGGGCTGTACGTTGAACGAATGAATTTTCATAAATAATCCCCTTGTCGTTTTGATATATATAGAGATTATATAAAATTAGCTTATAAAAAAGCCGCTTTCCGGTTGGAAAGCGGCTCAAAAGTTTGGGTTAGTTTACATGGCAATATGCAGGATGATGAAGTATGCAATCATCAGTGCTGCCCCAATTCCCACGGCGTTTACCGCCCATTCCTTGCTTTTAATTCCCAATTTGGAGGCGCAAATAATGTTGGGAATGTTGCCTGGGATCAGCATACCGCCCGATATAATCAAGCTGGTCAGCAGAAAGGTCAAAGTGCGGGTGCTGATGTCCGGCGTTACCTCAATGGCGGCCAAGGTGGCGTTATCCAGCACGGCGGAAAGGGAGTTGATCCAGTAGAGCCAGTCGGCCGACAGGTGCGAAATGGTCTGCATGGCCAGCGGTTTTAAGCCGTCTCCCAAAAAGACCAGCGCCATTACGAACAAATATACCTTGGCGGCACGCACCACAATGCTTTTAATGGAATGCTCGTTCTTTCCGGCGTTTTCGGAGGCCTTAGGGCCGGGTGCTTTTTGGATCGTATTGGCGCGGATAGAGCTGGCCAGCCCCGCCATAAAGAGTACGCCGCCCAACACATACCAGCCCAAATGGTCCAAGAGGAACCAAAAAGTAGCGTAGTGCGGCGCGCCTTTTAGTTTGGAGAGGACCACCGTCCCCAAGGGCTCGCCGATAGAGGTCAGCACGGCCCCCATGCCGATTGCATAGCACGAAAATACCACCAGGCGCGTTCTGCCCTTGCGTTCCAGCGGGAGCATCACCGTCACCTCTGCCAAAATCAGCGCGGCGATGATGGCGGTAATCAGGCTGGAGGTTATCCCCAAGAGAAATACAATTAAAAAGAGGGTCCAGCGCAAACCGATTGTTTGCACGGCCTTATGCGTAAGCTTTTGCAAATGCGTATTAAATTTGCGAAAGAGTAGCCCCGCCACCAATACGGCAGCGGTAATTTTAATTGGGTCTTCCAACGCGGTGAGCACCAAGTGCCCGCTCCATACCTTGGATACGGTAACGGCAACCATCCCGCAAAGAAAGAGGAAAGCTTCCAAATTCTCTTCCACTTTGTGTACAGTAAGTGGCAAGAATAAAACCACGGCAATCAAGAGCGACAAGAGCGTCGTCTGTACGGCAGATAATTCCATACGTTCCCCCTATAATAGAGTAATTTATCTTTATTATATAAAAAATCGGTCTCAACCGCAGTTTACGGATTTTTACGGAAGAGCAGAAAATATGATAAAATAACTGTATAAGTCCCGTTCGTCTAGCGGTCCAGGACGCCGCCCTCTCAAGGCGGAGATCACGAGTTCGAATCTCGTACGGGACGTGTCTTTTATCTTTTCCCCGCTCCAAGCGGGGTTTTTTATAGGTGCAATATGCTCAATTTCGTATATGTGGGCCTCGGCGGTTTTGTGGGCGCGGCCCTGCGCTATGGTGTCACAGCTGCCACAACTGCGTTGGCGTGGCGTGGCCATTGGGCCACTCTGGCGGTGAATGTGCTGGGCAGTTTGGCAATCGGTTTTTTAGCGCCGTATTTTGAATCCTCCACCCACCCGGGGCGTCTTTTCTTGGTGGTGGGCGTGCTGGGCGGATTTACCACTTTTTCCTCGTTTTCCTTGGATACTTTATCGCTCTATCACAACCGGGAATTTTGGCTGGCCGGGCTAAATGTATTGCTAAACGTGGCTGTTTGTTTGGCGGCGGTATGGGGCGGTTTTAAATTGCATCACGTCTTGTGATTTTTCTATTGTAAAAAACAAAATGCCCCGCCGGTGCAAATCGGCGGGGCGTTGTTATGTAAAAGTAACTTACGCGCGGCGGTCCAGCACGTAGTAACTGCCGCCCTCGTGCTTTTTGGCCAAGCATTTGAGTTCGCTGCCAATGTTGCTGACCATGGCAAAGGACGTCAGCGGTTTTTTTGTATTGTGCACCACCCCGATGCCAATGGAAAGAAAGTGGAACTTTTCCAGTTCTCCCTTGCGGTTGGTGGACACCATATACCCGTTTTTGCGGTCCTCTTCGTTGTAAAAAGAGGGCGCCACCGCGTCTATTTTCCGGGCGATTTCCCGGGCGATATCTTCCGTCTTGTCAAAAGACGAAACCACAATAAAATCATCCCCGCCGATATGTCCCACAAAAGAAGTAGGGTCTTGGTTGGCGGCGGATACAATAATCTGCGAAGCCGTTTTCAGCACACGGTCTCCGGCCTCAAAGCCGTATTTGTCATTGAACGATTTAAAGTTATTTAAATCGCAATACAGCACGGCAAACGGGCGTCCGGAAGCGATTTCCTGCTCCACACGGGCCTGAATGGACGGGTTGCCCGGCAGGCGGGTGAGCGGGTTGCAGTCCATTTTTTGCTTGTTGCGTTTTAACAATAGTTTTACGCGTGCGACAATTTCGTCCTCATCAGCCGGCTTGGTTAAATAGTCGTCAATATCCAGCCCCAGCCCTTCCAGTTTGGTGGACTTGTCCGAAACGGCTGTAAAAATGATAATCGGCGTATGCAGGTACCCCGCGCGGCTGCGCACTTCGCGCACCACCTCAAAGCCCGTTTTCTTGGGCATTTCGTAATCCAAAATTAACAAGTCCGGGTTTTCCTTATAAGTTTTATCCAAGGCGTCCTGTCCGTCCTCGGCCTCAATCACGGTAAATCCGGCGTTGGTTAAAATTTCCGACACTAAAAAGCGAATGGCGTGGGAGTCATCCGCCAGTAAAATTTTTGCATTTTGTTCCATACGGATATTTAATTAAATTCTAGGGCCCCGCGCAAGAGTTCCTTTTTCGTATAATAACACTATGACTTATACTATTTTATTAATCGGTGTTTTACTTTTTCTCGGACACATTTTTTCCGCCTTGTTTGAAAAAACGCGCTTGCCCGACGTGCTTCCACTGATGATTTTGGGCATGCTGCTGGGCCCCGTGTTGCACTTGGTGGACCCGCAGTCCTTTGGGCAGGCCGGGCAGATTTTTACGACGTTAGCCCTGATTGTAGTACTGTTTAAAAGCGGGGTGGATTTCCGTATTCTCTCCCTGCGCGGTACGGTTGGTCAGGGGCTCTTGCTTACGACGGTTTGTTTTACTCTCTTGGCGGCCTTAATCTCTTTTTTGGTGGCTATCCTGCTGCCGATTCCGCCGGTTTATTCGTTAATTATCGGGGTGATTGTGGCAGATAATTCCACCGCTGTCATTGTGCCGATGATTGCCAAACTGCAGGTGTCCAAAACGGCCAAAACGATTTTATTTTTGGAGGCCAACCTGACGGGGGTGTACTCCATTGTGCTAGCTCTGGCGCTGCTCGCCGCGGCGGCACACGGGGAAAATTTAACTGCTGAAAATTTAGCGTGGGACGTGTTCAAATCCTTCGCGGTGGGGGTAGGCTTTGCGGTAGCCGCGGGCATGTTTTGGATGGGAATTTTGAACCGCGTCCGCCGGTTGGAAAATGCCATTTCCCTCACCTTTGCCTTTGTCCTGCTGGTGTACAGTGTAAGCGGACTTATCGGCGGGGACGGCGCCATTGCCACCCTGGCCTTTGGGGTTGTAGCGGGGAATATGCGGCTTATCAAACGGCTGTGGCTTCCAAAACGCTGGGACGTGAACCATTTGCTTTCCCTCAATCAGGGTGAAAAAACCTTTTTTGAGGAAGTGGAATTTATTTTTAAAACCCTGTTCTTTGTTTATATGGGCATTTGCATGCGTGTGGGGCGAGTGGATCTTTTGGCCATTGGCTTGTTGCTGGCGCTGGCCAAACTGCTCTTTCGGGCTCCGGTGGTTAATTATTGCATTTCCAAAAAAGTCTCCCGGTTTGACTGCTCGGTCATTTTGTCTATGTGCCCCAATGGGCTGGTCAGCGCGGTGCTGGCGGCCATGGTGGCTTCACAATTGCCTGCGGAAGGTCAGGTCGTGCAGGATATTATTTACGCTGTCATTTTCTTTAGCGTGTTGCTGTCTAACCTGATGTCCTTTCGGATTGAAAAGGGCGGATTGGTTTGGGTAGGAAAGGCCCTGTTTAGGCGGCATGCAAACGCGTCTGTTGAGGTAGCGGAGCAAGCTCCCGCCGCAGAAGTTTCTGGCAAAGACCGCTAAGGCTTGTAGATAAACGAAAGCAGATTTTGGCGAATGTGGTCGCGCCGCCAGGAAAAGAAATTTTCCTTGTCCCCGCAGGTACAATAATACGGGGTGCGGATGTCGTCCGGGTTGAGCCCGGCCGTTTGCAGCTGATGTTTTATTTCGGTATTTAAATCCACAAACAATTTGCTGTTTTTGTGCAAAACGCTGGTTGGATGAAATTGGTCGGCCACGTCCTGTTGCACCTCAAAACAGCAGCTTTGGATATGTGGCCCCAGCCAGCCGGAAATTTTCCCCTTTGCTCCCATTTGCCACATGGCTTGCGCTGTTTTAAGCGGTAATTCTTTTACCACTCCCTTCCAACCGCAGTGGGCCAAGGCAAAAACCTTTGCCTGCTCATCCCACAAAAAAAGAGGCACGCAGTCCGCTGTCAAAATGGCACCGCCCCAGCCTTGGGTGGCAAACACCCACCCGTCCGCTTCTTGTTCGGGGTGTTGAACCGTTGTTTGTGCGTCCGTATCGGTAGAAATGGTAAGCAGTTTGTCGCTGTGGGTTTGGTGCAGGTGCAGTATTTTCTCGGTCGGTACGCCCAACCGTGCGTATAGCGGGGCTTGTTCGTTTGCCGTGCGCAAGTAGCCCGTATGGCGGGAGCAGGTCCCGCCAATCAGTCCGAGGGCAAGCATGCGGTTGTCGGCGTAAATCTTCATACGTTTAATTTTTTAAGTTGTACGGCGCTCACCTTTTCGTCCATCAGCATAGAGGCCATTTTTTTAAAACGGGTGGTATCGTCGCTGGCAAAAAGGTGCACCTTCCCTTTGCCGGAGATTTCGGCTTGTTTATGTTCTTGCAAAAAAGTTTGCACGGCGGCGGCCAAGGTGTCGGCTGAATCCACCAGGCGCACGGAGCGGCCCAACAGCCGGGCTAGCATAGACTTTAAAATTGGATAGTGCGTGCAGCCGAGGATAACCGTATCGGCACCGCTTTTTTTAACAGGAGCCAAATACTCCTGCGCAATCAGGCGCGCGGCGGGTTTGTGGGTCCAGTTTTCCTCCACCAGTGGCACAAACAGCGGGCAGGCCTGCTGGACTACCCGGATTTGTTTGTTGCGTTTGGCAATGGCTTTGGCATAGGCCGCGCTTTTAATCGTCCCTTCCGTTCCCAAAACGGCAATGCATTTGTTGCGAGTGGTTTGGACCGCCTTTTCTGCACCGGGTTCAATCACGCCCAGCACGGGAACGGCACACTGTTTGCGCAGTTCTTCCAGTGCCAGTGCCGAGGCGGTATTACAGGCCACCACAATCAGTTTGACGCCCCGCTCCTGCAAAAAACGGGCAATTGCCAGCGAAAAACGGGTCACCGCCGCGCGAGACTTGGAACCGTAGGGAACGTTGGCCGTGTCCCCAAAGTAAATCAAATCTTCGTGTGGAAGCGTGCGACGCAGGGCATTTAAAATGGTCAGCCCACCTAAGCCGGAGTCAAACACGCCAATGGGTTGTTTCTTCATAATTCCTATTATAGTAATTATGGCCCGGTTGGGACAAAAGCCTTTCTTTGTGCTAGAATATCCTTATGCTTAGAAAGAGTTTCCTTTTTATGTGCGGACTACTGCTTTGTGCAGTGGCGCTTTCTGCCGCTCCGGCCAAGCAGGGGTCTGCGCTGCTCGTAGGGGGCAACTTTTCTACACAAACCAAAACGCTTTCCAAGGTGGATGTATTTAACAAAAAAGCCCGCGACGGCGAAGTCTCCGCCTTATACGAAAAATTAAAATATAAAAAATATGACGAGGTGCTTTCGCGCATCAACACACTGGTCAGCAAGAACTTTTTAGATAACCGTTTTCACTTGCTCTTGGCCATTGCCTATGACGGTCTGGAAAAATTTGACGATGTCATCTACTCCGCCGGGCAGGCCATTGCCGTGGCTCCGCAGGATTCCCGGGCCTACTTGCTGCGTGCCAATGCGTACCTGCATTTGCAAAATTACGAACGCGCCCGGATTGATTTGGATACGGCTCTTAAGCTAAATCCGGATTCTCTGTTGGGACAGAAAATACAAAAAGAACTTTACGAAAAAACCTTCATGAAGGCGCCGGAAAAGCCCAAGCCCGTCACTCCCGCGCCGCAAAAATCCACGCCGCGCTGGGTGGCCCTGTATTTTGTAGCTATTTTTGTGGCCATTTTGCTGTTTGTGTATTGGCGGTATGAAGATGTTTTCCACCGGCCGAAGAATGCCTTTTCCCGCCGCGAGGTAGAGGTAAAGGAACAGTACGATTTTATCCGCCAAATCGGAGAAGGCGGCATGGGCAAGGTGTACGAAGCGTACGACAAAGTACTCAAGCGCAAAGTAGCCATCAAGCGTGTGCGTCCCGAACTCGTGCGGAGCTCTTACGTGCGGGAACAGTTCTTGTCCGAGGCGCGCATGGTGGCGCTCTTGCGGCATCCCTGCATCGTGGAAATTTACACGGTCATTGAGTCCGAAAGCGCACTCTATTTGGTGTTTGAATATGTGGACGGCCAAACCTTGGAAACCCGCCTGGATATTGACGGCCGTCTGCCCTTTTCCAAGGCCAAAAAGATTTTTGAATATGTCTGCCGCGGGCTCCATTATGCCCACTCGCAGGACATTATCCATTGCGATTTAAAACCCGGCAACATTATGATTTTTGATGACGACAAAGCCAAGGTGATGGATTTTGGCGTTGCAAAAAAATCGGTGGATCACGAAACGGGCGCCCGCACCGTAGCGGGGACGCCTGCCTACATGGCCCCCGAACAGCAAAAGGGCTTTATGCGCAAACAAAGCGACGTGTATTCCCTGGCACTGTGCTTGTACGAGGCTTTGGTGGGGCAGGTGCCGTGGACGGTAAAGGGCTTTGATATTGCCAATAAAAAGATTGTTCCCGCCTCCAAACTGGCCCCCGCCATTCCCCCGGCGGTGGATGCGCTGCTGGAAGATGCCCTCAAAGAGGATCCCAAAGAGCGTATCCAGTCCATTGACGAATTTTGGAGTCGGTTGGAAAAGATAGAACCGCTGCCGGAAGATCCCGAAAAAACACACTACTAATTTTGCCTGCACATAAAAACGCCCCGGGGCTTTATGCCCCCGGGGCGTTTTACTACTCAGCCAAAACTATTTTAAGGCTTCCTGCGCCGCCACAAATAAGTCCTCCAAGGCGCGGAAGATCGGTTTTTCGCCAAAGTGTGGTTCCCATTTGTAATGGGCGAGCACATCGCTGACGGCAAAAGCCACCACGCCTTTTGCCCTGCGTTTGGCACAAATGGCGTAAAAGGCAGCCGTTTCCATTTCCACGGTCAGCACGTCCTTTTTCTGATAGTGTTTCACTTCTTCTTTTGTTTCGCGGAAGATAGCATCTGTCGTCCAGTTGCGTCCGGTATGGAAATTCTTCCCGCGGGCCGTTAAGGCCTTGGCCAGCTTGCCCAGCAAGGTTTTGTTGGGGGTGGAAATTTCTTTGGCGGTATAGCAGGGAGAGGTTCCGTCATCACACAACGCTTCCGTGGCCAGCACCATATCTGCCGGTTCCACTTCCTCCTGCAGAGCGCCCGCCAGCCCGATGAAAACCGCTTCTTTTACGCCCAGTGCAAGTAACACTTCCAAGGCCATCGCCATGCCGGGCGCGCCGGAGCCGAAATTCGTCACATAGCAAAGGTCTTTGCCTTCCATCACGTAAATATCGGCCTCGCAGTTGTACTTTTTGTACTTAGCGTGGGCCTCTACATACCGCGTGAGGGACGAAATGGGACACAAAATTGCCTTTGACGGCAGTTTCAGTCCGCTGGCTACATGGCGTACATAGCCGGCGGGGGTGGAAATTTCTTTCAGAGAAGCTTTTTTCGTTTTTGGAAATAAAATAGTCATAAGTTTTGTAAAATTTTAGAGTTGTACTCTACCCCTATACTATAGCAAATTAAAGAGGACGAAGAATGGAACCGACTTTTATGCAGGCCTTCACGCAAATGGTTGTAAAATTAAATTCATTTTTATGGGGCGTACCGATGTTGGCGCTCATTGTGGGCATTAGCGTTTACTTTACGTGCAAGCTAAAGGGCATTCAACGTCATTTGGGGGCAGCTGTTTCGCTTTCGCTTAAAAAGAGCCACGCGGCCGGCGCCGTAAGCAGTTTTGGGGCGCTCGTCATTGCGCTGGCGGCTATGGTGGGAACGGGCAACATTGTGGGTGTGGCGGCGGCGGTGTCCACCGGTGGTCCGGGCGCGTTGTTTTGGATGATGCTCTCCGCCTTTTTTGCCATGGCCACCAAATATGCCGAAGCTGTTTTAGCCGTTAAATACCGCGAAAAAAACGGAGCGGGCGAATACGTGGGCGGCCCGATGTATGTGTTAAAAAACGGCCTGAATATGAAAAAAACCGCCCTTGTTTTTGCGGCGGCTACGGCGCTGATGGGGCTGGCCGACGCGCTCATTCAAACTAATTCGCTGGTGGCGGTATATGCGTCTGTTTTCCAAGTTCCGGCGTGGGGCACCACGGCGGTGCTTTTGGTATTAACGGGCCTGGTGATTTTGGGCGGGGTCAAAAAAATTGCCGCCTTCTGCAAATGGTTAGTGCCCGTGATGGCTGTTATTTATTTGCTGCTTTGTGTGGCGGTTATTGTGACGCATTTGGAAAAATTGCCTTGGGCCATTGGGTGCATTTTTAGGGGAGCCTTTAGCGGGACGGCTATATTGGGCGGTGCCGTGGGTATTACGCTTAGGGAGGCGCTTCGCTATGGTGTGTCCCGCGGGGTGCTTTCCAACGAGGCTGGCAGCGGAAGCGGCGCCATTGCCGCGGCGGCGGCCCAAACGCCTAATTCGGTGCGTCAGGGGCTCATTTCCGCCACCACCGTGTTTTGGGATACGTTGGTGATTTGTCTGCTTTCCGGCGTAGCCGTGGTAATCGCGGGGGACTGGCAGGGCGGCGCTTTGTTTGGGGCGCAGCTGGCGGAAGATGCTTTTTCCTCTCTGCCTGGCGGGTCTTTCTTTTTGTTGGCGTCTTTGTCCTTGTTTGCTTTTTCCACCTTGGTGGGGTGGAGTTACTATACCGCCAAATCGGCGCAGTTCTGCTTGGGCGTGCGGGTGGAAAAAACCGTCTATTTTTTGTGGCTGTTTGTCATGTGTCTGGGCGGTTTTTTAAGCCCCAAACTGGTGTGGGAACTGGCCGACACCGCTATTGCCGTCATGTGCGTGCCGAACGTTCTTTCCCTGTGGCTTTTACGCGGTGTCGTGTTCAGCGAAACGCAGACTTACTTGGCGGGGGAACTCCGCGCGGCCAAGGCTGGGCGGTAAAAAACCTTTACAAGGCCGTGTTTAGGTGCTATCATTTAAGTATATTGACGAAATTTTGGACGAAAAATGCTCAAAAAATACGAAATCAAAGACAAAAAATTGCTGGAAACGGATTCTTCCGTCGCACAGGTGTTTGTGTACACCAACCCCACGGTGGAGGAACAGCGTTTTTTGGTGGATGCTTACCAAATTGACGAGCATACCCTGGCTTCCGCCTTGGACCCGGACGAATTGCCCCGCTTGGAATTTGAGCCCGAACACATTGTGATGATTTACAAGCGCCCCAAAAATTATTCCGGCAAGGACCAGCTGGAATTTAAGGTGGCAGCGGTCGGCATGTTTTTATTTGAGGATAAATTGGTGGTCGTGCTGGCGGAGGATATTCCGCTGTTTGTCGGCAAACGCTTTCACTCGGTTTCGTCCATTAAAGAAGTATTTTTAAAACTGGTGTACAACTCCATTTCGCACTACGTGGAACACCTGCGCATTATTCATATGATCTCGGAAGAAATTGAGGATAAAATCACTGAGTCTATGGATAACACCTACCTGCTTAACTTATTTAGCTTGGTAAAAAGCTTGGTGTACTATGCCGAAGCTATCACTTCCAACGGCTTCGTGTTTGAAAAAACGCGCAACCTTTCCGCCCGCATCGGCTTTGATGAAAAAGACGAGGAAATGTTGGATGATATCATCGTGGAAAATATGCAGTGCAAAACGCAGGCGGATATTTACTCCAACATTTTGGCCCAGCTCTTGGATGCCCGTGCCTCTATCGTCAACAACAATTTAAACCTGCTGATTAAAAAGCTAAACGTCATCACCATTTGGATGATGGTGCCCACCTTTGTGGTAAGCGCTTATGGTATGAACGTGGCTTTGCCCCTCGCCAATCACCCGGACGCGTTTTGGATGTTAATGGGCGTTTGTTTAATTTTGGTGTGGCTGGTGATGATGTTCTGGCGGCACAAAAACTGGTAGTTTGCCTTTGTTTTTTGCTTAGGAAGGAGCTGCGCGTGCGGCTCCTTCTTTTTGCGTCAAAAAAATCTAATCCAAAGCGCCGCTGTAAAAACCGTGGAACCTTTCTCCTATTTTGATAAAATTTATATATGAATTTCCCCGGAAAAGTACTTGTTTTATCCTGTTGTGCCCCCTGTTCCTGCGCGGTGATTGAAAAATTGGCCCAAGACGGGGTGGACGCAACTATTTTATTTTATAACCCCAACATTTACCCGCAGGCCGAATACGAAAAACGGCGCGACGAGCAAAAACGGTTCTGCGAGCGGTTTGGTGTTCCCTTTGTAGAACTCCCCTATGAGCCCCAGGAATGGGACGAAGCCGTCAAAGGACTGGAGGCGGAGCCGGAGCGTGGCAAGCGGTGCTCGGTATGTTTTTATATGCGCTTAAAAAAAGCGCAGGAATATGCGTTAAAGCACAAATATGCGGCGGTCACGTCGGTTTTGGGGGTGTCCCGCTACAAGGATTTTGAGCAGGTAAATGCGTCTGCGCGGCAAGTGTGGATGGCTGTGGGAAAGCCTTATTACGCCATTAATTGGCGCAAGAGCGGGCTGGAGGAGCGACGCCAAACGCTCATTAAAGAATGGGCCCTCTATAAGCAGGAGTATTGCGGCTGCAAATACAGCCGCCGGGGAAAAGATGAAAAATAAATGGATGCGGATAATCGCCTGGCTGTTCGTTTGTGCGGGGCTTGTGGGATTGGGGGCAGACTTATCCCTGCGGTGTGTGTCTTCCAGCGAATGGCTGCGGGGGCGGGCGGAACACCAGCTGTCTGTGGCGCTTGCGCGGGAAGTACATGTCAAAAAACTCTCTCTCAGTTTTTTGGGGTTAAAACTGGACGGTTTGGAAATTGCCCAGCCGGGCGGTTTTTCACAGGGAGATTTTGTTTCGGTGGGGCGTTTGCGGGTGCGGTGGTCCTTGTATCACCTGCTGCACGGGCATTTAAAATTGCCCTTGGTGGCGGTAACGGATGTTTCGGCCGATATCGTGCAGGACAAATTCGGTCACATAAACGGTTTTGCCGCCTCCCCAAAAGAGCAGACGAAAACGGATCCCAATTCTTCTTCCTTGCCGCTGAATATTAGCGTGCATCGTTTTCTGCTCCAAAATGTCAAATTATCCTTCCGCCGCGAAGGGGCCCCGGAACGGGTGACGCTTTCCGATGGGCGTTTCGCCGTGCAGGATTTCGGTCTGAACCGGGCCTTTTCCCTCACGCTGCGCGGGGCGCTGTCTTACGAAAAGCCCGCGGACACTTTTACCGTTTGGGCGGACGGGCGTGTAAAGGCGCATTTAGCCGGTTTGGATTTTTCGCAAGCATTTGCCGAGGTGGAAAATCTTTCACTGCAAACCAAAGATTCTTCCGTTCAAGTAAAAGCCCGCGCGCATAACTTTAACGCCCCCCAATTTTCCGCACAGCTCACGGCGTCTCCCTTGTCGTCTAACACCTTGGCTTTTTTTGTGACAGACGTGCCTTCGTTTATGTTCCCGAAGGCCCGCCTGTCTGTTGACGGGCACCTTCAAGCAGATCGCGGCCAGCTCGCACATTTGGCACTTTCTGTCCCGGGGGTAAAAGTAACGGCCCAAGGGCAGTATTCTTGGGGTAAAAAAACCGATTATGCCGCCCAGCTAAATCTGCAAACGGATGTGGCGCAGGCCGTGGCCTCTTTCCCGCAGTGGCAAAAACAATACCAACCAACAGGCACACTAACTGCCAGCGTACAGGCAGATGCTCAGCAATCAAGTGCAAAAGTATCCTTGCAGGACGGCGGCGTTTTTGTTGCCGCTGCCGGGCATTTTTCGCAGGTGAAGGCCAAGCTGAATGCCGAAGAAACCAAACTTTGGAACACGGGCCATGGCACGGCGGAAATTTCCGGTCGTTTTAACCGGGCCCCCTTTGAGGTCACCCTTTCCGCCGCCCAAACCGTGCAGGAGTTATTTGCCAAGGTAAATGTATTCTTTAAAAAATTAGTTGTGGTAGCGCCCAAGCAGCTTCCCGCCGCGGAAACGGATTTTGTGCCGGATGCCCGCTTGGAGCAAAAGGCTCCGCAAAGCTGGAACCTTCCGCCCGTTTCCGTGCAGGCGCACGTGCAGGTGCAAGAGCTGGACGTGCCTTATGTGGACGGCTCGTCCATTGATTTTACAGCCGATTTAACGGGTCTCACGCCGGATTTAAAGCAAGCGCAGGGCACGTTGGCGCTCTCCATGGGGAAAGGAGAAATTAAGGATTTATACCATTTAACCAATGCCAACGCGCTGACGAAGGTACTCTTTTTATCGTTAAATGTGGTGGGAAAAGTATTCAATTCGCTCAATGTTTTTTCCGTACTGGACGGCATTGGTAGCGGTATGGTTTCTGCGGTGAGTGGTTCGGATAACGCGCAAGACCCAGCCGCAGGTGAGGTGCAAACCGTGCTCGGGCCCGACGGACAGCCTATGGAAATCCGCGTGCCTCCGTCCAAACGCCGTGTAAACGGCAAAATGGCTTACGACAAGCTGGAAACCAAGGTGTCCTTTCAAAACGGTGTAGCCGACGTAAAGAACGGAAGTTTTGTGTCGGACACGATGTCCTTTATGGTAGCGGGAACCACGGATTTTAATACAGGTAAATTGGATATGACCGTCCAGGCCGCCCCCGGAAAACACGAGGCGGACGGCATTATGCCACTGCAGCTTAAGGTGGGGGGAACGGTGGAAGATCCCCAGGGGAACATGAGCCTGACAGGGTCTGTTTCGTCTTTGGTCCTGCAAGGAATTGGCAACAATGTGGCCAGCCGCTCTGTTAAAAAAGGGCTGGGCGGCTTGTGGGGGTTGTTTAAAAAGAAACCGACTGCAACCGCGCCGGAAGCTTCCCAAAATTAATTTATCCTGTACCAAGAAAGAACCCCGGGCCGTCAAATTCATGGCCCGGGGTTTTCATGCAGTAACGAATTTTTATTTGATAACTTCTTTGATGATTTTGTAGGCGGCCGGTTTCTTTTTGCCCACCTTTACCGCCGTTTTAAAGAGCGCCACTCCGTCCTCCAAGCGCTTTTTGTCGGAGGCATAGATCGTAGCAATCACGTCGCCCTTTTTAACGGCGTCGCCAGATTTTTTGTCCAGCCAAATGCCGGCGCCGTAATCAATGGCATCCTCCATGGTGTTGCGCCCAGCGCCGAGCAGCACGCCTGCCATACCGGCGGTTTTGGCGTCAATGTGCTGTACGTACCCGGCCGCGGGAGCCTTAAACTCAAACTTAAGCTTAGCATCTTTAAAGTATGCTTCCGGATCGTCCACGGCTTTGGGGTCTCCGCCCTGCCATTTGACCATTTCGCGCAGTTTGGCGGCCGCTTCGCCGTTTTCAATTTTTTCTTCCATTAACGCGCGGGCCTTTTTGAGGTCTTTCACTTTACCGCTGATGACGAGCATATTGGCCGCTTCTTCAATCAGCAGTTCGTAAAAGTCGGGTGCCAGCTCTTTGTTGCCTTTTAAAATTTGGACGGCCTGGCGCATTTCGTTGGCGTTGCCGATGGCGCGGCCCAACGGTTGGTCCATATACGTAATCAGCGCGCGGCATTTCAGTCCCAACAGCTTAGCCGTGTTGACAAGCGCACGGGCCAATTTACGGCTGTCTTCCAGTTTCTGCATAAAGGCGCCGGAACCATATTTCACGTCCATTAGCAGGCTGTCCACGCCTTCGGCATATTTTTTGGAAAGGATGCTCGCCACGATGAGCGGACGGCTTTCCACGGTGCCGGTGGCGTCGCGCAGGGAGTAGAGTTTTTTGTCTGCTGGGGCGAGGTCCTTGGTTTGCCCGAACATACAAACATTTAATTTTTGGATTTGGCGGTAAATCAGTTTAACGGGTACGCGTACTTCAAAATTCTTCATAGATTCCAGCTTATCAAGCGTGCCGCCGGTATGCCCCAACCCACGGCCGGACATCATCGGCACCGCTACGCCGCCGCAGGCCACCAGCGGGGCCAACGCCATGGAAATCCCGTCGCCAACGCCGCCCGTGGAGTGTTTGTCCACCTTGGGCAGCTTGGTGGCGGAAAAGTCCAAGCGTCCGCCGGAGTGTGCCATGGCTTTGGTAAAAAAGGCGGTTTCTTTATCGGAAAGTGGGTTTAAAAAACAGGCCATTAAAAAGGCGGAAAGTTGATAATCCGGCACCGTGCCCTGCGCGGCCCCGTTGGCCACAAAATTAAATTCCTCTTGGGTTAAAGGCTTTCCATTTCTTTTTTTGATAATTACATCAATCATTCTCATAGGTCCTGCCTCCTTGATTTTTAACAACATACTGCTGGAACTCCAGCATATCATTTTCCGACGAAAAAGAGAAGAGGCTTTTTGCGTGGCGCGGTGCTGGCGTGCAAAAAGCAAACTTTTCTATAATTTATCTATGAAAAAAATGATGATGAGTTTGGCAGCCGTTGCACTGCCCTGCGCCGCCTTTTCCGGCGCTTACAGCGAGATGTTTAAAGACGGGCATCTGCGCTTTGACTATACCCCGGGCGAAATTGTCGCGTTGGAAACCCGGGCCGAGCGGGAACTGAAAGAAAATTTGGATTTTTTGTCACACATTCCGGCCGCCGACCGGAACTTTAACAACACGGTCCGCGCACTGGAAGATGCGTATACTTCGTATTGGTTTGTTCCTAAAAATTTATCCCTGCTGGCCTATTTTCACCAGGATGCCTCCGTGCGGAAAGCGGCCGCGGAGCTGGAAGCTGTCGGCAGCGAGCAAAAGGCCGCCGTTTTTGCGCGGAAGGATGTATACCGCGCACTTAAAGAATATGCGGATAAGCAGGAAGCGCTGCCGCACGAGGAGGCCCGCCTGCTTAGCAAATGGCTGACTCGTTTTGAACGTGCGGGGATGGCGCTGTCCGAAAAAGACGCCCAAAAATATACGGAACTGAACACACAACGGCTCCAAAAAATTACGCAATATAACGTAAATCTCAATAATTATAAGGACGAACTGGCCGTCACACGCGAAGAATTAGACGGTTTAGGGGAAACCTTCATTAAGCGCTTAGCCCGCACCAAGGACGGCAAGTATATTGTGACGTTAAAGTACCCGGACTACAATCCGTTTATGGCGTCTGCCAAGAGCGAAAAAGCACGCAAAGCCTTGCAGAAAAAATTCGCCCGGCGCGGCGGCAAGGAGAACGTAAAATTGCTGGAGGACACGCTTGTCCTGCGCCGCGAACAGGCGGCCTTACTGGGCTACAAGCGCTACCCGGACTATGTCCTTCCCGTGCGCATGGCCAAAAATTACGAAACGCTGGAAGCCTTCTTAAAAAATTTACAGCGGGAAATCACGCCGCTGGCCCAGCAGGAAATAGCGTCCTATCTCAAGCTTAAGGCAGAAACCACCGGGGAGAAGGCTCCCCAAATGACCGCCTGGGAACTGCCCTACTGGAGCAACGAATACAAGCGGAAATACTACCAAGTGGATAACGAAAAGATAAAGGAGTACTTCCCCACGCAGCATGTGATAGATGGCATGTTTGACGTTTTTGGCCATTTGTTTGGCCTGCGTTTTGAAAAGGCAAACCTGCCGGTGTGGCACCCCGAGGTACTGGTCTACCAAATTAAAGATGCCAAAACGGGCGAACTGGTTTCTAACTTTTACCTGGACCTCTTCCCGCGTGACGGCAAATATACGCATGCCGCCACCTGGAGCTTTGTGGACCGCTTTGAACTGTCCAGTGGCGAAATGCAAACACCCTCTGTGGTGATTGCCGCCAACTTTACGCCTGCCGGAAACGGCCTGCCTTCCTTGCTGGAGCACAGCGAGGTGGAAACCCTGTTCCACGAATTTGGGCATGTGTTGCAAATGTCGCTGGCAGCGTCCAAATATGCCACGCTGACCGGGGACAATGTGGCCTGGGATTACATTGAGGCCCATTCGCAGCTGTTGGAAAATTGGGCCTGGCAGCCGGAGGTGCTCAAAAAGATTTCCGCCCACTACCAAACGGGCGCAGCCCTGCCGGAGGATATGATTACTTCATTAGTCAAATCCAAAAATGTGGGCGTGGCTACGGCCTTTTTACGTCAAAACTTTTTGGGCCAGTACGATTTAGCCGCCCACACCGCTAGCCACCGCGTGGACAGCACCCAGCTTTACGCGCAAATGATGCTGGAAATTACGGGTATCCCCATGACCAAGGGCACCTATCCGCAGGCTAGCTTTGGACACATTATGAGTTTGACCGATCCGTACGATGTGGGTTATTACGTGTATGCCTGGTCCCTCGTTATTGCGCAGGACATTTTTTCCCGCTTTGAGGAAGAGGGCTTGTTTAATGCGGAGTTGGGAGCCAAACTGCGTAAATATATCTATACGCCCGGCACCGTATACGACGAAAATGAAATGGTGGAAAAATTCCTGGGCCGCCCCTACAACGATAAGGCGTTTTTAAAGAGCCTGGGAATTGAATAATCAGGTACGCTTAACATCAAAAATCCGCGCTCTATAAAAGCGCGGATTTTTGATGTCCGGTAAATTAACGGGCAATCCAGTTGTGCAGTGCCACCCACGAGAAAAGCGAAATTCCTATCAGCAGCACCAGCAGTACAAACAGCCACACGCCGCGGAATCCACCCACGGAAGAGCCCTCCTCCGCGTTTGGCTTTTCGGCACACAATGCCTTTAACATGGCCTCGGCGCGCGCTTCTGCTTCGTCTGTCGGGCGCGGGGTTAGCGTGGCGGTAGCGGTAGTGTCGGTGGCCGCCAGCTTTACCAGCACATTTTCCAGTTCGTGCAAAATTTGCATAGCGCGGAAACGGAAGATTTCTAAATCGTGCACGGGGTGCAGGCAGTTTTCGTGGTACACAAGGGCATTGTCGTTGAGTTCCAAATAGATATTCTGGCGCGTTTTGAGCAAACCAATGAGGTAGGGCGTCAACACCAGTGCCGACGCTGGCGACGGCGCGTGAATGCGGTAAGCCGCGTCTATTTGCGGAATGTTGGTTTTCATCAGCGCATATTGCGAGGGCGCAAAAAGCGAATTAAGCGGGGCTATTTTTAACGCCGGGAATTGGCGCGTTTTCAGTTCCGCTGTGAAAATAGTGTATTTGACGGGTTTGGTTTGCGGGTTGTCGTTGAGGTAGATAAGGTCGTCCGCCGTGCGGAAGAAAGCCAAATTGTCCGACGACGTGCACACATGTTGGTATTGGTGAAAATACAGGGTAAAAAATTCCAAGCGTCCGGCCGTCAGTTCGGTGGTAACGGTATCTTTTTCGCGGTCGTATTGGCAGCCGTTCAACCGCGCCATGCGCGCAATTTGGGCCGAACGGGTCCTGCCGGCAAAAAAGGCCAGCCCGGTGCCCGCGGCCGCAAACAGTATTAATAGCAGTAAACTCATATCCATATCATAGCAAAAAAGCGCGGCCGGACATAAAAAATCCCCGCATCCGGGAGGACGCGGGGAGTCAAAACAGCGTTTATTTTTCCAGGCTTTGCGCAGGCTTTTTACTGCTTAAAATTGCCCATCCCAGCACCGCCAGCAGCACAATCACTACCACCCAACCGATCTTTCCCAGTGGGGTAAAATCGTTGTGATAGTTGACGATAATGGGGGCTACAATCACGGCCACCATGTTGACCACTTTAATCAGCGGATTAACGGCTGGCCCGGCAGTATCCTTAAGCGGATCTCCCACGGTGTCACCCACCACGCTGGCTTTGTGGCGTTCGGATCCTTTGCCCGTGTTGGCGGCTAAATTGCAGGGCTCATCTTCCACCACTTTTTTGGCGTTATCCCAGGCGCCGCCCGCGTTGGACATAAACACCGCCAGCAGCTGGCCGGATACGATGATCCCGGCTAAAAAGCCACCCAGGGCTTCTACCCCAAAGGCGAGCCCTACCACCACGGGAGAGACAATGCCTAAGAGGGCCAAAATAATCAGTTCTTTTTGTGCGGCCACGGTGGAAATGCTCACGGCGCGGGTGTAGTCCGGCTTGGCATGGCCTTCCAGCACGCCGCCCTTAAATTGGCGCCGCACTTCCTGCACAATCAGCGCGGCGGCCCGGCTGACGGCATTAATAGCAAAGGAGGAGAACAGCCACGGCAGTGCGCCGCCGATAAGCATACCCACAAACACCACTGGGTTGGAAACCACAATGCCTACCTGGGAGAGCAATACCAAAATTTTATCCTCTCCCGCAGCGGCCCAAGCGTCGTTTAACAGGCGCTGTACGTTGCTTACGTCCACCATGTACGAAGCAAAGAGCGATACGGCGGCAATCACGGCTGAACCGATAGCTACCCCCTTGGTGATGGCCTTGGTAGTGTTGCCCACGCCGTCCAAGTCCGCCATAATTTGGCGGGCCTTTAGGGTTTCTTCGTCATTTTGTCCGTGCCAGCTCATCTCGCCGATACCGTTTGCGTTGTCGGCAATCGGGCCGAAGGAGTCCATGGCCACGTTGTTGCCCGTCAGGGTCAGCATGCCGATGCCCGTCATGGCTACCCCGTAGAGGATAAAGTTAAACTTTTCGGCGGGAGTCAGGCCGTCAATTGTCCCGAAAATAAACACGGAACAGAAGATAGACGCCGCAATAACAAGCGTGGTCCACACGGCCGATTCAAATCCCACGGCAATGCCGGAGAGAATGGTGGTGGCAGAACCGGTAGCCGTTGCCTTTTTGATTTCCTGCACGGGTTTATTTTCCGTTCCGGTAAAGTATTCGGTCAAACGGTCAATGCCGATAGCCAAAATAATACCAATGGTCGTAGCGGCGAATGGCCTCCACCAGCCGCCGGGTACGCCGTCCATGTAGTAGTAGGCCAGCACGCCAAAAATCAGCACGGAAATGACGGCGGAAATGCTGTACCCCTTAAAAATGGCTTTCATGGCATTTCCGGCGTTGCGTTTGGAATCCTTCACCGCATAGGTGCCGATGATAGAGCACAGCACGCCAATTCCGCGTACCAAGAGTGGGTACACAATCCATTCATGGTGCCCGGTAATGCGCCACAGGCCAATACCCAAAATCAGGCCGGAAACGATTGTCACTTCGTACGATTCAAAAATGTCAGCTGCCATACCGGCGCAGTCGCCCACATTGTCGCCCACCAGGTCCGCTACCACGGCGGGGTTGCGCGGGTCGTCCTCCGGGATGCCCGCCTCCACCTTGCCCACCAAGTCAGCGCCCACGTCGGCGGCCTTGGTATAAATGCCGCCGCCCACACGCATAAAAAGAGCCAGCAGCGTACCGCCGAACCCAAAGCCAAGCAGCGCATCCGGTGCGGCAATACCAAAGATGATGAAAATGAGCGTTCCGCCCAACAGACCCAGGCCGTCGGTCAGCATCCCGGTTACGGTGCCGGCGCGGTAAGCAATCCGCAGTGCATCCCCAAAGCTGCGTCTAGAAGCTGCCGCCACGCGTACGTTGGCATCCACTGCAATACGCATGCCCAGCTGGCCGACCAGCAGGGAGAAAACCGCCCCCAAAATAAAGGCGCCCGCCCGTCCAAAAGCGGCGATCAGTTTCACCTTATCCGGCGTTAATCCGGCAAAGCGTTCCATGGAATCCTGCGATACGGGCACAATGTAAACGGACAGAAACAGACAAACGGTCAACAGCCCGATAAGCGGCAGAATGGTTTTAAGCTGCCGTTTGAGATAGGCGTTTGCGCCCTCCCGTATGGCGCCCCATACCTTTAACATGGCCGGGGTGCCGGTATCCTCGCGGATGACCTGCTTGCGCAGGAAAAGTGCATACAAAAGCCCTAAGACCGCAATCAAAAGTACACCAAACAAGGCATACTGTTCAAACGGCCGCAGGGAGGCGATACCATACCACATGTAATTCTCCTTTTGCTCAGAGTGAAATGTCTCCTATATTATAATAAAAACAGCCTTGTTGGGCGCGGCGAAAAAAGGGCCTATTTCCGCCTAGGTCAAAAGGCCCTTGTATGCGTTTTGAAAGGTTTTATAACATTTATATATGAAAAAATTGTTAAAACAGCTCTTTTTTGTATGTTTACTTGCTACCTTTGGTGCCACTTGGGCGCAAGGGGCTTCCCTGCGGCTCAATTCGCCTTTTTACACGGGACTTAAAAACAAATTCCAACACTCCTCCTATATCACGAGCGACCCGGGCAACAACCGGTTTTATGTCATGCTGTTTTTTGCTCCGGACAGCCAAAAATACGGGGATGTGGGTTTTTGGGAATCGGTGTGGAATGAGGTGGTTTCTCCTACCGATGAAAAAATTTATGCACTGAGTTTGTACTTGTACCACATGTACGTAACGTCTGCTGCCTATGGTGTTGCCACCGCTCCGAAAAAATTGAATACCAATTATTTGGGGGTAACGGACGGATTGGATTATATAAGGATAGGTTTTGATGCAAACGAAGCGGAATCTTTTTATGAGTCCAACAAAGAAGAAATCAAAAAGCAGTTGGCCAAATTTTTCAAAAATATCAGCTTAAAAAAACTGGGGCTGCAAGCGACATATAACGTAAATGACGCTAAAAATGACGCGGTGGAAAAGGCCTTTTTGCAAACCTTAAAAAATTCCCAAGTTGCCGAAAAGAATTATTACTTGTTCTCGGCGTATTCCAAGGTAGGAAACTCTCTTTCCGCCAAAGAAAAGGCCCGTCAGCAGCAATGGATGAACCAAGGCCTAAAGGACATCAACGGTCTTGTGTGTCTTTATAGCCATGTGCAGGGCGGCGATTACATCGCCGGGAAAACCCGGACGGACAAGAGCTGTTATTGCCGCCCGGCGCAGGACGAGTGTGCGGCATGCACCTATTACACTTGCCGCCGTATTTGCCAAGAGGCGGAGAAGGCCGAAAAGCAATTTAACCAGTTCAGACTTTACACGCTGGAGGCACGTCCCAAGACGGGGAGAACTTTGTTTTCCTCCGGGCGCAATAAAAAACAGTTTGCGCTGGCAAACGGAACGGTGGCAAAGGATTGGGGTTATCACCGGGCGACGTTGGTGGTTTACCGCAACAGCAGCGGTTTTTCGGTAGCTGTAATTGACAAGTTTTTATTTAAACATCCGGTGCCGTTAAATGAGTGGCTGAAACGGTTTGATTCGTCCTCCACCCGGCTTTCCATTAAGTTATTTATGCGCAACGAAAGCGTGGAAGAAAATGTGGTCAAACCGGACCACAGAAAAGGAAATACCGTTACCGTGCATGGCAGAAACTACCAGCTTCTTACCTCTTCCAACCATTAAATAACAATCCCCCGGCAACGCCGGGGGATTTTATGACGGAATCATTTATTTTTTCTGGCAAGAGCAGGTGGCGGCGATGTCTTTTATATCCAGGCCGATATCTTCCAAATCCTGTTCGTGTTCCACTTCCTCTTCCAAAATCTTGCGCAGCAGGTGGTGCGTAATCGGATCTTTGCCCTTCACCACGTCTAAAATTTTGTTATACACTTCTATCGCGCAGCGTTCTCCCTGCAGGTTTTGCGCTAAAATAAATTTGGATTCCGGCTTTTCGGGCACCAAATAGCCGCAAGTGGTTTCCTGGTACCATTCCTCCGGGCTGAGTATCGGCGTTCCGCCCAGTTCAATAATGCGCTTGGCCAGCTTTTCCGCATGGTCCAATTCCTCGGCGGCGTGCTCCTCCATTTCGGCAATCAGTTTCGGCGCGGCCGTCCCGGTGACCACCTTCGCCCCTACCCAATACTGATAATAGGCCAGCCATTCATCGCTGTATGCCTTATTGAGCATTTCTATCAAGCCGTCCACATCCACGCCGGCCCGTTCTACAATTTCTCTTCCTTTCATTCCCATATTTTTACCCCCTGGTTATTTACCGGGAGCGGAAAAAAGCCGCCCCTTACCGCTAGTATAGCAGTTGGGACGGCTTTTTAGGCCGGGTAAAAAAGGTTAGTTAGAATGCCCCGCCGATGACAAAGCCCACCAGGTCCCCGCCGTCTTGCAGGTTATGGGTGTAGTTAATCCCCACCGGGAGCGGAAAGCGCCACAATTTGTAGGAAAGGGTCGCCCCGGCGCCGCTGTGGGCGCGGTATCCTCCGCCGGCATGTACGTAGGCGTTTTCGTAAAACGGAGCCAAGGACAAAAGGCCCGTGTTGTTGCGCAAAATATAGTAGACAAACGACGCCCCAACCCCAGCCCCTCTCTCTCCGCGGATTTGGCGGTCGTAGCGACCAAAGGTCAGCAAATCGGCCGATAGAATTTCGTCGCTAAAAGACGCTTTAAACGCATCCTGTGCTTTGCCTTGCACAAGCAGCATATGGCGGTTCTTCAGTTCCAGCACCCACGCGGCATTAAGTCCCAACTTGGCGAGGTCGTAGTCGCTTCCCGTCCAGTTTCCGCCGCCCGTGTAAAAAATATCAGCGGCATAGCCTTGGCGGGCATGGGGTAAATTGCGCAAGCTTTTTTCTTTGTCCGTCAGTCCATAGCCTGACAGGGCACCCATATTTGTGCCTGGGCGGATGTCGTCCGCCAGGCGTAGACCCAAGGTAATTTGGTTGTGGTTTCCGTTATCAAACCCCGGGGCGGAATAGGCATAGCGGACGTACTCTGGGCGGACAAATGCGCGGACGGTGCGGGAAAAACGGTGCGAATACGTGGCGGAAAATTGTTCTTTTTTCGTGTGTACGAGTGCCTTTAAATCGTTTTTATATTTATCCTCATCATCGGTAGTGGAAAATACCCCAAACATATTGGAGCGGTACCCGCTGTAAAAGCGCTGGTCAAAATTAAGCTTGGTGTACCCAACGGAAAAATGGTCATCCCCTTGTGTGATCCCGGCGCTGGCGGTTGTGCCGTCTTGGCTGCCGCCCGCAAACAGAAAGGTGCTTTCGCCCTGCTTAAACAGGTTTCCGCCTGCGAGTGAACCCCCCGCCGCGCTCTTGGCCCCGCCCGCTGCAAAGGCGAGGGGGAAAATATAGCTGCCGTCTTGGGCATCAATAGAAATGTTTACCTTGTCTCCTTGCCGGTCGGTGGAAAAATCCAATTTTTTGAACACGCGCAAGTTGTGCAAATCGTCCTGTGCCTTATCGTACGCTTCGGGGGTAAACGCATCTCCCGGCTTTAGCAAAAATAATTTTTTGAGGGTGTTTGGGCTCATCCGCGTGGAAGTGGCCGTCACTTGGCCTACTGTTTGCGCGAAGGCGGAAAACGAAAAACAAATTAGTAAAAGAGAAAGGAAAAGTTTCATATATAAATTATATCTTTTATTACTTACCGGTAAGTAATTTGTTGCGCGCGGTATATTTGCTATAATAACGGGCAAAGAACCAGGAGGGGATCCCTTTATGCAAAGACGCGACAAAATAAATTACTATTTGGATTTAGCGGATGTTGTTTCCAAGCGCGGCACCTGTTTGCGCCGTCGTTACGGTGCGGTGATTGTCAAAAATGACGAAGTCATTTCCACCGGCTATGTGGGGGCGCCGCGGGGCCGCAAAAATTGCAGCGATTTGGGCGTCTGTATCCGCCAACAGTTAAACATTCCGCGGGGGGAGCGTTACGAGCTGTGCCGCAGTGTCCACGCCGAGGCCAACGCCATTATCAGCGCCCCGCGCGATAAAATGCTGGGCGCCACCCTGTACCTTTCCGGGCGCGAAGCGGACACTGGGGAATATATTAAAAATTCCTCCAGCTGTTCCATGTGCAAGCGTATGGTCATTAACGCGGGGATAGAGAAAGTAGTCATCCGCGACACGGAAAACGACTACCGTGTTGTGCAAGTGCAGGACTGGATTGACAACGATGAGTCTTTAAACGGCACGCGGGGATATTAAAGTTAAATCGGCCCTGGCTGGGGAGCGTTTTGGCGGATTTGACGGTTGGGCCGGGTCTTTCGGAATTGGCTTGAGCAGAGGTTTGGCTGGCCTGATTAGGAGCGTCCTTTGGCTGTCTTTGGCCTGTTCTTGGGCGGGGGCATGGCTTTATAATACGCTCCCTGGGGATTTGCAGGGAGCGTAAGAAAAGAAGTACGGTTTATTTATCTAAATGAATAATTTTGTAAGAGTCATTGTTCCTTTCTTCTATAAGACGTTTAGTTTTATGTTTCCGTTTGTTTTCTTTTAACTTATCATATTTATCGTAAACGCTTTCGGGAATGTAGGTTCCTATCATCCTTTGCAGCAGCCGGGACCCCTCTTGTTCTTGGTTTGCTGTTGCAGTAGCATCCGGGGCCCATTGGATAGCGGGATTAACTTGGTGGGCCAACTCAAAGGCCGCTTTTTGGGCCGCAATAAAACTTGTAGATCCGATTATGCCCAGGTTGTGTTTTTTTCCGGTGGAGTCCTCTATATCCGTCAAAACAGTAATAAAAATAGTCTGCTTATCCGGGTTTGCGATACGGCGCGCCCAAAAATCTACGAGAGGTAAAATGTTATACGCTTGGTAGGGATGAGTGGCGGCAATACGTGTGGGCAGATTGCACACTCAAAAAATTACTCTCTATTCGTATTCTTGATTGGATGAAACAAAATAAACTATTTTTTGATGAATTTTTTTAGCTTTCTTTCCACAAGAGATTCATCAAGTTCTTCAAAATAATTGAAATACACCAAGGTTATAGAATTTTTCTTACATAATTTTTGTTTGGTCAAATCTCTTTGTTTCCCAGCGACAAAAGATTCTTCTCCTCCAAATCTCTGTACTGGATGAAAATGTTGCTCCCCCTGATATTCTATAGCGAGGGAAAGTTCAGGTATAAAAAAATCTAATCTTAATTTACCGAGAAAACTTGGAGATGCTTCTCTAATGATTTGATAATCTGCAAATAAATTTTTAAGAATGTTATAAAGGAACGTTTCATTAATCCATTTTTCGCCTATTTTGGGATAGTTCATCTTTTCACGTATGCAATTTTCAGCTTCTCGCCATATTGCTACTTGATTGATCTCGAATCTTTTTGCCCCTTTTTGGAATGCCATATTCTCAATATATGGATAATATTTGCTAGCGAAAGTGCTTGTTGCAAAGCTATAATTGTGAAAAAATGGGATTTGTTGTGTGCAGATATGACAAATATTAGGCAGATAATGAAGATTTTCAAGGAGAGTGATTTTCTTAATTTCAAAGGGGTAATTATAATCTATACAAGGATCATTTAAATAGTTGCTTTTATCTTTTGTTTGAGTTATATATTCTAAGATACCCTTTTGACAGCAGGTACATGCAAATTTTTTTCCGCATATTTTACACTCAAAAATTGAACCACTCACATAATGAGAATCTTCAAGTTTAGTTTCTTGCAGATATCTAGTATCGCATCCTGAATTGCATAAATGGGCTAATTTAATGAAAATATTTTCAAAAATATTTGCGGGAATAAAGAAGGTTTTGATTTCAATCGTGAATTTATTTTTAGTTTTTTGTGCTAATTTTTTAATTTGGTATTTGATAGAATAAGTATCAGTGTACTTAAAATCAAGATATTGAACACAAACGGGAGACATTAGATTGATATCTTGTATTGTGGGCGGTGTCCAAATTTCGATTCTCATATAAGGAATTTCTAAACCGGTTTCAGATAATTCGTGTAAACTTGCTGGTTTTATATAAAATGCACATAACTGTTCAGGTTTGTATATTCGGAATTTGAGGATATCGGATTGATGAAACCTCTGCTGCAACGAATCCTCTAATGCCTTTAAAATGAGAATAGGTAAAGATAACTTTTCAGAGAGATGAAAAATTAGATATTCCGTAAATTTTTCTTCTATAATATCTATTAGTATATTCATAGTGGTTATAAACTGATATTCTATTATGTGCAAATATATTGTATCAAAATGCCTCTTTCTAGATGTTATGAAACCACTTCCTACCTAGTCCCGTCAGCATAAAAACAAAAAATTCTCCATAATTTCCAAAAACCTGCCAAAAACCGCATGCTTAAAGTCGCGCATAAAAAAATCCCCGTCGGACAAATCGTCTAACGGGGATAAATGCTAATAATTCAAAACTAAAATACGGAGTCGACGAGATTCGAACTCGCGGTCTCTGCCTTGACAGGGCAGCGTGTTAACCAGGCTACACCACGACTCCTTTACTTGCTACAGATATATTTTAGCTTAATTGAGGCACGCCGTCAACTTTTTTTCGCAGGATTCATTTTATATAGGAAAAATTAATTAAATTTTCCCCACAAAATTTGCTCCAACTCCAACTCAATGCCGTGTTTTTCTTTCACTTTTTCGCGCACGGCCTCCATAAGCGTCTTGATGTCCTCCGGCGTGGCGTGGTTGAAATTAACAATAAACCCCGCATGCTTTTCCGACACCTTGGCCCCACCTACGGACAATCCGCGCAGGCCGGTGTCGTCTATCAGGCGCGAGGCATAATCCCCCACCGGGCGTTTGAATACGCTCCCGGCGGACGGCAAATCCAGCGGTTGTTTTTCAATGCGTTTATGCAGCACAGTGTTGCGCGCTTCGCTTAACGCGGTAAAATCGCCTTTTTGCAATTTAAATCCGGCCGAAAGAATAATGCGGTTCTCCAATCCTTCCACATGGCGGTAGGCGTGCACCACTTCTTCCTCTAAAAGCGTGGCCGGACGGCCTTCCAAATCTATCACGTTGAAGTATTCCAGGCAATCAAAGGTCTCTTGTCCAAAGGCTCCCGCGTTCATATACACAGCTCCGCCAATGCTCCCCGGAATGCCGGAAAGTTTCTCCATGCCGCAAAGGCCCGCGGAAACGGTCATTTCGCACACTTTATCCAAGGCGGCCCCGGCTTGTGCTTTGACGTGTTCCCCGTCTAAAGAAATTTGATTCATCCGTTTGGTGGCACACACAATGCCGCCAATGCCGCCGCTGCCCACCAAAATGTTAGAGCCGAACCCAATCACCCGCAGCGGAACATTTTCCGTGCGGGCCAGTTTTAACACAAAGCTCCACTCTTCCTGCGTCTGCGGATAGACATACGCCTCCGCCGGGCCACCGGTGCGGTACGTGGTATGCTTGGCCATGGGCTCGCGGAGCAGACAGTTTTCGCCCAAAAAGGCTTTTAGTTCTTGTTTGTAATCCATATTAAAAATTGAGCCCTACCCCGCCTTGCAGGCCGTGGTTGTCGTTTGTTTGGGTGTACGCGGCAAACACATACACAAATGGAAACGGTTTCATATTCACGCCCACCGTGTAGCGCAGGGCGCCGTCTTTGGTGGAGCGTTCGGGCAAAACGTCCTTGGTTTTTAGTTCGCCGTAGTCGTACCCAAGCCCCACATAAGGCGTTAGGAACAGCACGTTCATGGATGCCACCGCCGAAGCGGAATAATGGTCGGTGGTGTACCAATCGGTTTGGCCGCGGTCGTAAAATCCGGCCACGGAGACGTGAATGGTGTCAAACAAACCAAAGTTATATTTTAATCCGCCGCCCAGCGAGGAAAATCCGTTCATGTCCGTTCCGCGCACCACAACGCCCAAATTGACCACCGGAATTTTGGTCTCCGCGGACAGAAAACCCACATACAAGTAATCGTCCGAAGTAATCGTGTTTTTGGAGGAAGGCTTAATCGCGGCGAAGGACGCCCCAACGTCAAACCCGGGGAAGGTGGTCCCTTTTCCGGTGTGGAAATCCGCTAGTCCGATCATGGCGTTAATATCTTTGTTGTAGGCGGACAAGTCAGTAGAGGCAGAATAATGGGCGCGGAAATCATCCGCAATGTTGGCGGCTGCGCTGTAGCCCGTCAGGACAAAAAGGGCGAATAAAAAAGTAAGCAATTTTTTCATGGTTTCTCCGTTGCGAAAATTTAAGATATATAATATGATAGAAAAAGACGGAAGGCAGTGCAACCCGCCCAGGCGGATTTTCTTTTAATTTTAACCGAAAAGGAGCTTTTCTATGGTCAGCGAACTTGCCGGAACCTTAACCAAAGAACGAATTGATGTGGAGGCACTCAAAAAGGCCTTTTTCCACCCGCAGGGAACTCCTATTCCCGTAAAATTTGGCACCTCGGGGCACCGGGGAACGTTGGGCACGGGTTTTTGTGCGTTGCACGCCAAGGCGATTGCGCAAGCCGTGGCCCGCATTCACCTGGAAAACCATATTGAAGGCCCTCTTTTGGTGGGGGGAGATACGCGGCTGATGTCGCGCGATACGGCCATTTTATGCGCCGAAGTGCTGGCCGGCAACGGGCTCAAAGTTATTTTGCCGGATATGCCACTGCCGACCCCGGTTTTTTCCTTTACCATTATTAACGGCCGTGCCAGTGCGTCGTTAAACGGCACCGCCAGCCATAACCCGCCGCAGGATATGGGGCTGAAATACAACCCGTCAAACGGCGGGCCGGCGGAATCGTCCGTCACGTCCGTCATTGAAAAATACGCCAATGAATACATGGCCCGCCCGGAGCAAATTAAATCCGTACCGTTGGACGAAGCCCGCGCGCACGGACTCTTGGTGCAGGAAGACGTCATGACGCCGTACGTCACCGCGTTAGCCAAGTTTGTGGATTTTAAGGCCATTGCCGCTTCGCCGTTAAAATTTGCCGTGCACCCGTTGGGGGGCAGCAGCTTGGCGTTTTATGAGGAAATCAAAAAGCGTTATCACTTGGACAATATGGAAATTGTCAGCAAGGTGCAAGACCCCACTTTCTATTTTATTCCCATAGACCACGACGGTAAAATCCGCATGGACCCCTCCTCCAAATATCCCATGTCTCCGCTTATTAAATTTGTGGAAGACGGCACCTATGATTTTGCCGGCGCCAGCGACCCGGATGCAGACCGCTTCGGCTGTGCCACGCCGAAGGGCGGCTTGATTGCCCCCAACCACGCTTTGTGTGTCATGGCGGATTATCTATACCGCCACCACAAGGTGCGCGATGCCCATTCCATTGGGCGTACCTTAGGCACTACCTCTCTGCTGGACCGTATTGCAGACGAATACGGCCTTAAGTTGGACGAAGTCAACGTGGGCTTTAAGTATTTTGTAGAAGGGATTTTAAAGCGCAAATACGTGCTCGCAGGCGAAGAAAGTGCAGGCATGTCGGTCAGTGGGTGGACCCCGGAAAAGGACGGTATTTTAGCCGTGTGCCTGCTTATGGAAATTACCGCCAAGGAGGGAGACGTGGCGGAGCTGTACAACCGCCTGACGGACAAACACGGCACTCCCTACTACACGCGGGTAGATGTGCCGACGGATGAGGCCACCAAAAAGCGGGTCAAGGCGCTTAAAGCGTCCGATTTTGAAACCCTGCACCAAGTGGCCGGCGAACGCGTCACCCGCGTGCGGGATACGGACGGCATCAAGGTATACCTGCAATGTTCCTGGTTCCTGGTGCGGCCTTCCGGCACGGAAAATATCTTAAAAATCTATGCCGAAACCTTCGTCAGCCAAAAACACTTAGAGGAGCTGCTTGCGCAAGCCCAGCGACTCTTGGCCTAGGAGACAAGCAGTTTTGAAGGCCCCGGTACTGCCGGGGCCTTTTTGCGTACTAGGAACGCGGAGAAAAGAAAGATACAATATTAGATATGCTTAATTGGAAAGGATTTTTTTGCGGCATTATTACTTCGGCCACTTTTGGGCTGATTCCGCTGTTTACGTTGCCGTTATTATCGGCGGGCATGAATATCCCGTCTATTTTGTTTTACCGTTTTTTGTTTGCCTCGGTGCTGTTGGGCGCCTACGCCCTGCTGGCTAAACGCGGCCTGCGGGTGACGGTTAAAGAAATGCTGGTGCTCGCTGGTCTCAGCTTACTTTATATTGGTTCCGCCGTGTTTCTGTTTTGGTCCTACCATTATTTGTCCAGCGGTATTGCCACCACGATGATGTTCCTGTACCCGGTGTTTGTGGCGCTCATTATGATTTTTGTTTTTAAGGAAAAGAACTCCTGGTGGACGATGTTGGCCATTTTGCTGGCGGTGGTAGGGGTGGCGCTCTTGTCTCTTAACGGCAAGGCGGGCGGCGTGAGTGCCACGGGCATTTTACTTGCGGTTCTCTCCGGCCTCTCGTACGGGATTTATATCATTTCCGTCAATAAGTCCTGTGTCAAAAATATGGGTTCCACGCGCTTGACGCTATATATGTTTCTGTTTACCGTGTTGTTTTTGGGGATTGGTACCGCTGCCCTCGGGCAGTTGCAGGTGCCGCCGGATTGGTCTTGCGGGCTTAATTTAACATGGCTTGCCTTGGTGCCCACGGTCGTTTCCAATTTAACGCTTATCGTGGCTATTAAAGAGCTCGGGTCCACCTTTGCTTCCGTGCTGGGCGCCATGGAACCGGTCACCGCCATGACGGTGGGCGTCGTCGTATTTCACGAACCGTTCACGCGTTCCACGGCGTTTGGGGTGGTGCTGATTATTTTGGCAGTTACGCTGGTAGTCCTTTCGCCGGCGTTGGAAAAGGGCTACCGCACCGGCAAATTTTTGTATATTACCAAGGTGCGCGGCATACACCCCAACATTTTGCCGTATCACTGAGGGTTTTTGCTACAATATAAAAAATTGCAGGGAAGGAGAATATATGAAACTTGGACAACGCGGTTCCATTCACACGATTGTCTTACTGCTTGTGATGATTTGCGGTTTTGGTATTGCGCTGGGTTGGCCGCAGTATAAAAAGCACCAAACGGTGGTTGCGGCGCAGCGCGCCGTGGATTTGGGTAAAGCCCTGGCTTATTCCGAGTCCGTTTATAAAGAGCACCATGGCGCCTACACGCCGGATTTCACCCGCTTGGGGGTGGACTTGCCTTGCCCGGTCACGCGCAGTGCAGAGCAGGTGGAAATGACCTGTGCGCATTACACGTATACGCTGGAAGGTTCCCAGTTACGGGTGCAGCACAATAAACTGCCCAAATGGTTTGTGGTAGATGTAGAAAACGGCGCGGTGGATTGCTCGCACGAGGAAGGTTCCCTGGCCGGGAGTCACATTTGTGCCCGGGTGGATTTGGGCCCGGCGTCCGTGCGCTAGATTTTTAAGGAGAAAAATATGAAGAAAATAATACTGGCTTTATTCATTGTTCCATTGGTTTTTGCGTGTGCGCCCAGCGTCAAACGTGTGGAAACCAATTTGGTAAAAGACGTCAGCGGCGGCTGGAACGATACCGACGCACAAATGGTCGCGCAGGAAATGATTACAGACTGTCTGCAAGCCGGGTGGTATAACCGCTTTTTAATGCGCAACGGCAAAGAACCCACCGTCATTGTGGGCACCGTTACCAACAACACCATGGAGCACATTAACACGGGCGTGTTTATTGAAGAAATGCAGCGCGCGCTGATCAACTCCGCCAAGGTAGATTTTGTGGCCTCTTCCGCCGAGCGTGGCGAAGTGCGCACCGAACGTTTGGAACAGGACGAATTCGCCTCCGAAGAAACCCGCAAGGCCTTTGGCAAAGAAATCGGAGCCGACTTTATGTTAAGCGGCGTGCTTAATTCCGTGGTGGATAAGTCCGGAAGCAAGGCGCTGGTGTATTATCAGGTGAATTTAAAACTGATTAACTTGGAAACCAACCAAATTGTTTGGAACGGACAAAAGAAGATTAAAAAATACGTCAAACGCAGCAAAGTAACTTGGTAATTTTATGATTGGGAAGGCGCGCATAGGGCTTTTGGGGCTGGTATTGTTTTGCTCCGCTTGTGCGGCGCCTTCCTTGCGTTATAAAACCGAAATTAACCAACTTGTTTCCGCCGGAAAATTTAAAGAAGCCCAGGAAAAACTTGCAGACAAAAAGGTCAAGCTCTATTCCCGCAAAGATGCCATTTTGTTTTATCTGGACAGTGCCGCTCTTTTACACGACGCAGGCGACGCTTCCGCCAGCGACCAATTTCTCTCCCAAGCGCAGGACCGCATAGACGAACTGTACGCCACCAGCATCACCGGTTCTGCCGGGCGGTTGCTCATCAACGATTTAACCGCCCCCTACTATCCGGCTAGTTACGAGCAAGCCCTCACTTATTTTTACCGCGCCCAAAATTTTCTGCAGCAAAACGACGTTTCCGCCGCCGCGGTGGAGGCCCGCCGGGCCGTCTTTTTTCTGGACCAATTACGCGGCGAGAAAAAAGGATATAACGACGACCCTTTTGTGCAATACTTTTCCAGCCTGATTTTTGAATCCGTCGGCCAGCTTTCGGACGCGCGCATCGCCCGTCAAAACGCCCTCAACGCTTATGTGCGGCTGGGCGAAAAACTAAACGTAACGGCGCCGGAGTTTTCTGTTCCCAAGGATGCGTCCAACTGGGGGGAAGTGATCATCGTTCACTATAACGGCCTCTTGCCGCTCAAACGCACGGAAACGATACAAGTCGCGTGGGACAAAGCCCTGGCCACCGCCAATGCGGCGCAGGAAGGGGAGTCCGTCTCGCCCGAAGTGCAAAATGCCGTGGTGGCGGGGTTGTACGGTTCCGCGGTCACGCTTTCTTTTCCGGTTTTGGTGCCACAGCCTTACGCGGTAAAAGGTTCCTTTGCGGTGGCAGGCGGACAGCTTTTTTACATGCAAAAAGTGGCGGATTTTGCCGCAGCCGCCGCGCTGGATTTGCAGGAAAAAATGCCGGGTATTTTATTTCGCACCGCCACACGTGCCGTGGTGAAGGAAATTGCCTCCGCCCAGGCCCGTCAGGCGGCACAGTCCGCCACGAACGAAGATACCTGGGGCGATTTAGCCGGTATGTTTGTCAGTGCAGTGGGGGCCGCGTTGGAACGCGCCGACACGCGCCAGTGGTTCACCCTGCCTGCCGAAGTGCGCATGACGCGTCTGTTTCTAACCCCTCAAACGCAGGATATAAAGCTGTTGTTTCGGGACGGAAATGGTAATATAATAGGAGAACACACTTTTAAACAAGTGCCCGTGCGCAAGGGTGAACGCATTTTTCTGCATTACCGCACGGCTTACTAGGAGGAAGGATGAAGAAACTTATTTTATTTGTCAGCACCTTGGCTTTATGTGCCTGTGCAGGGCTGAATAAAAATACGGTCAGCTATCAAATGTCCAAGTACGACGCCGCCCAATACTACGTGGTAGCGGGCGAGGGCAGAAACAAGGCCGAGGCGTCGCAAAACGCCCTGGAAAATATGCAGCGCGAAATGACGCAGCGGGCCCCCTTGGCGGCCAACCAAAACGTCGTGCCGGATTTGATGGCCAATGCAGCGGTGGAAAAAGCCTGGCGCGACGCGAACGTCTCCGGCAAACATTTTTATGCCTTGGCCGTTTTACCGCGCGAAAAAGCCCGCAAAATTTTAATCCCGCTGTTGGACCAGACCGACGCAAAACTTGCCGGCCTGTCCGCGCAGTTTTCCACCCCGGCCGATCCGCTGGCGGATTTAAAGGTGGCGCTTAAAATGGAACCGCTCGTTTCCCGCCGGCTGGCGCTGGACGAAATCTATCAATTCTTGCAGGCGGATCACGCCGCGTATCAGGCGGAGCTTTTCACGCCGTACAAAAACATTTTGAAGGAAAAAATGGCCGCCGTGTTGGTGGCGGTGGAAGTAGAAGGGGTAGAGTCCGAAGAACTGGTAACCTATGTGGTGGATGCACTCAACCAAATGGGTTTGGGAGTGGTGGATATGTCCGACCCGGACAAAGTGTTGCTCGTCAAACTGGTCACGGAAGTGGACGATTACTCCTCCCAAAAAGTGAAGGGCTTAGTATGGTGTTCCAGCGGTGCGGCGGTCAGCCTGGCTGATGTGTCGCGCGGCGTTACGTTTGCACGGTTTAACGTGCACGAACGGGCGGGCACCTCGCGCGCGGCGGATTCGCTGCGCAAGAGTATGCAAAGCGTGGGGGAGCAAGCGGCAAAGCAAATTTCCGTTCGCTTGGAAGCATATTTAAAAACAAAATAGGAGAACATGATGAAAAAGGTTATACTTTTGGCTGTGCTGTTATTGCCGGTGTTTGCCGTTGCGCAAGACACTCCGGCCGCGGCGCCTGCCACTACTACGCAGGAGTCGGTGGCCGAACGCAACAAAATGCTTTATTCGTTGGGCTTTTTATTGGGGGACAATTTAAAGCGCCAACTGGTGTTGGATAACGAGGACGATTACAAAGCGCTCTCCCAGGGCATGCGCGATAGTTTGCTCAACAAAAAATCGCAAACGGACCTGGAAAAATACAAACCGCAAATCATCCAAAAATACCAGGATGATGCCAAAACCATTTCCGCCAAGCGCGAAGCCGCGCAAAAGGAATACTTGGAAAATTTCCAAAAAGAAAAAGGTGTCAAAACCTTGGATAACGGCACCATGATCAAGCTTTCCCGCCCCGGCAAGGGCCGCACGCCCAAGGCGGACGAACGCGTGCGCGTGCACTACACGGGCACGCTCATTGACGGCACCAAGTTTGACAGCTCCCGCGACCGCGGCGAAGCGTTTGAAACCCGCCTGACGGACGTCATCCCGTGCTGGACCAAGGCGCTCCAGCAGATGAAGAAAGGCGCCCGCGCCACGATCGTGTGCCCGGCGGATACGGCATACGGCAACCGCCCGGTGGGGCAGATTCCGCCCAACTCGGCGCTGACGTTTGACGTGGAAATGATTGAACTGGGGCTCTAATGTCCAAGCTCAGCTATTGTTTAATAGCCATTATGGGGGCCGCGCTCATTTTTATGGGCGCGGTCCGCGGTTATCAGGCGTACGAAAAACGCGCGCAGGAACTGGCCGAGGCAGAGGCCAACGACGGGACGCCCTTTTCGTTTCAGCATATTCCGGTTTCGTTGGCAGCTCCGCAGGGTGCGGAACCCAACCGCCCGGTGCCGTTCAACCCGGCACAGAGCGCCATTTTTTTAGAAGAAGCTCCTCTCTCTGCCGAACAGCGCAAACAACAAGCGCAGGAAACTATTTCCTCTATTTTGGCGGATTACCAACAGGACCCCGAGTTGCAGCGTTTCAACCGAGATCTGTTCGCGGCCACGCAGGGCAAAGCATCCGACTTAAGTGCCCTCGGCGGCGAGAATTTAGCTGCGCTACTTAAAGAAAACCCGCAAATAGCGCAAGTGGTGCAGCAATATATGCAAAACCCGAACTTTGCCCAAACGGTGAAACAGATTTTTGCCAATCCGCAATTTGTGGAAAGTATCCGGCAGTTGCAGGGCGCGGCGGCCGCTACTCAGGCCCAAAACGCAAAAAAAGCGGAATAAATACGAAAAATATTGTATTCTATAGGATATTAGGAGGGCTTTCCTATGATTAAAATTTTTCTCAAAGCAGCTATATTAGTTTTTATTATTCTAAGTATTTATTTTATTGTGAATCCTTCCGCCTGTTCCAACCTCATGATGGGGCGCGTGGTTAATTCCATGGACACCGAACTCGCTCCCGCACGCGAGGACCACAGCGAAATGTTCACCCCCGCCGGAGACCAAAAAACTTCTCCCGCGCCCGCGCAGCAGCCGCAAGGCGTGTTTGACACCAACACCCTGCACGAAGCGCAGCAGCCTGCTCAAGCCCCGGCCCAACAGCAGCCGGCCACCCCGTATTCGCAGGCGGATATTGACTATGCAGTCGCCAGCCGCTATGTGGAGTTGGAAAACGAATACGCCAAAAAACAGGCCGTAGGGAAAGACGCCGCCAAGGAAATTTCCTACATTGTCATGGACGACTTTGAAATGACCCAGCAAGAATGGGAAGCCTTCCTGCAGCGGGCCACGCAAAGCAATTTGTTTGACAAGGTCCGCGGCGATTTACCGGCACAGAATAAGTAGTTAACACTTTTTCCAACCCGCCCCTCTAAAACTAGAGGGGCTTTTTTTCTCCCTTCAAACGAGCCTCCTGCCTGTAGAGCCGTCGGGCGGCCCGCAGGGTTTTCAGGGTCCGGCGCGAGGAAAAAATCTTGCGATTTACTTAAAATTTACGTGCCTTGCCGTCATCCTGGAGCGCCTGGCAATTTGCAAGAGAGCCGTCATCCTGGAGTGTCTTAGTCCAGGATCTCGTTGTTATTAAATAAAGGTCGTCATGCTGAACTTGTTTCAGCATCTACCGCTTGGGTTTTAGCCGTTGCCTTTTCTTTTTTGAAGCCGTTTTTGGGCCGGTAAAGTATAAAAGGGTTGTAATCGTTTTTTTTTTTGCTAAATTTTGCTTATAAGCAAAATTTAGCAAAAAGGAAGGCCGTTATGAAAAACATTACTATGGGCCGTTTAAGCAGCTTTACACAGGGTTTATTTAAGTCGTCATGGAGTGTCAGACGGCTCATAAAAGAGCCGTCATCCTGGAGAGTTGTAGTCCAGGATCTCGCTGTTATCAAAACACGCCGTCATCCTGAACTTGATTCAGGATCTACCGCTTGCGTCGTTGGTCGTGCAGGTTTCACCCTCATAGAACTCCTCGTCGTCGTCCTCATCATTGGTATCCTCGCGGCAGTTGCTTTGCCTCAGTACGAAAAATCCGTCCAAAAGGCCCGGGTGGCAGAAGCCTTGGTGTGGCTTAAAAAAATGTCGGACAATTGGACCATGTGCATACTGGCCAATGGCGACGCAAACTCCTGCTTGGAAAATGGTAGCGACATGCTCATGGAAGGACTGCCTGCGGCGGGGGATGAACTAGTGGAGCAAGGATTTCCGTTTGAAACAAAAAATTTTGCTTATAGCTATGGGGCTACTTTTCCTCTGGCAGTCTCTAAGAGCAGTCCTAACTATGCTTTAATGGTGGTTCCCCAGGAGATGGCTGGGTCATTGGATGAGGAGTATCGTCCGGTAATAGGCAAGAGATTTTGCATGCAATACGACGAAGATGACGACCTCGCTCGTAACTTTTGTAAGTCTTTAAGCGGCCAAGGTATGCCTGACGCTGCAGCAACAGAATTATTCTACATGGGTGATGCTTATTCCTTCTAACTGATTCTCCCTTCCATAAAAAAACCCCGCGTCATTGCGGGGCTTTTTCGTTACTAAAGCATTTCACTAGTGCGGCAACCGCCCGGCCAAAAATTCGGCCACCGGGCGCGTGTGCTTAATTTTGCTCAGCACAATTTTAATGGATGCCGTAATCGGCACGGACAAAAAGGCCCCAGGAACGCCCCACACCAGCGACCAAAAAATTAACGAGGCCACCACCGCCGCCGGGTGCAAATCCATTCCTTCGCCCAAAAACTGCGGTTCAATTAAATTGCCGATAATAAATTCCGTGGCCCCCAACAATCCGAGCACTACAAAAAATTGCGGACCGAAACCATACTGCAAAAACAGCACCGGCGCGGGCAGCAAAACGGCGATAATAGACCCCACACTCGGGATGAAATTAAGCAGAAATACAAACAAGGCAAACAGGGTGGCCAGCTTTACCTGAAAGCCAAACAAAATGCCCGCCGCCAGCAGTCCCGTCGCTAGTGAGGAAAGCAGCTTAACGGACAAATACACCGACACATTCGCCAGCATTTCTTTAATGGCGGGGTTTGTGATAGGCGGGGTTTTTTTGCTACCGATTAAAAAGAACGTCATAAACAAAATAATCAGCGTGGTGTTTGACACCAAACTAAACACTTTTCCGCCAAAGTTTTTAAGCCAGTTAAACACAGGCAAATCGCGCAGGTAGGTTTCAAGAAATTTTTGGTCCAGCGTAATGCCGTGCTGGTGCAGGCGGGACGTAAGGTCCGACACGGTGTCAATTAAATTCTGCCGGTATACTTCCGCTCCTTTTAAAAAGCTCCCCACGGAGTTGACGGTAAAATAAATCACCCCGGCAAAAAAGGCCGTGCACAGCAAAATGGAAATGGTCATGGCCAGCCACCCGGGGAAGGAAAACTTCTGCTTCATATACAGTGTCATCTGGCCCAAAATAGTATAGAGAAAAACAGAAATAACAAGCGGAATTAGTAGCGACTTGGTGTACACCAAAAAAGCGGTCACCACGCCGGCGGCGATAATGGTCAGGCACACGGCACTGGCCTTTAGGTAATAGTAGGTAGTTTTTTCAGATGAAAGCATTTGTCCCCCGGTTGCGTTCGGTTTTTTTGGCAATATCCCGCGCCCAAAATAAAATCTTTCCGGTCAGGTTGCCCGCGTCGGTTTGGCACGAAGTGAGCAGCCACACGTTTAATTTTGCTGCCGTAAAATTTTTGTAATTTCTGCAAAACAAGTCATAAGCAGTGGTGAACTCGTCACACGCGCGCGAAAGCGCCTTGGCGCGGCTGTTTAAGCCTTTGGCGGCCAAGGCCAAATCCCCGGTCCATTCAGCTTCCTTGCGGGTGCGTATTTGGGCGCGCGCCTCCGTCCAAAAGAGCTCCAGTGCGTCCATTTTTTTCCGCAGGGAATGGCAATAAGCGTTAAATTGGTCGGCAAAATCTTCGTCCCGCACGGGGATGTTTTTGTGCAGTTGCTGCAACACCAGTTCTAGGCGTCTGTTAAACTCGCGCACCTGCGCGGCGGCAGCGTTTAATTCGCCCCGCAGTGCGTTGCATTGGTCCGACAGTTGGGTGAGCAGTTCTTCGCTTGTCATACAATGGGAAAGGTAATTGTAAAGATAGACCCCAGTCCCCGGTCAGAAACCACGCTGATAGACCCATTGTGCAGGTCCAGCACGCGTTTGACCATGGGCAGCCCAAGGCCCCAGCCGCTGATTTGGCCGGTAAAAAAGTCATCCACCTGATAAAACGGTTCAAAAATGCGGCTTACGTCCTGCGGGCGGATGCCAGCGCCGTAATCACGCACGGAAATGGAAATGCTGTCGCCGTGGTTGGCGCACTGCACCTTGATGATTTTTTCCATTTTATTGTTAAATTTCACCGCATTCATCAAGAGCTCCTGCACAGACAGGCGCAGCATTTCCTCATCGGCAAAAACGCTTAATCCTTCCGGGCAGTCAATCTCCACAAAGGTTCCGCGTTTAACGGGGCCGTCCTGCGGCATTTCTGCCGGAGGAAAGGCTTCTTCATTCTGCGCCACGGCTTTGGCGGCGCAGTCTTTAATAAGCGGCTTCAAATAGACGGTTTGCTTTTCAATGCCTTCGTGCTGGGCGGTGGTCACCTTGTTGAAGGCCACCAGCTTGTCCACCAGTTGGGACATTCTCCCACCCTGCTTATTAATTTCTTCCAAGGCTTTGGCCGTAAAGGGCGAAAACTTTTCCTTGCCTGCCTGCGACAAAATCGCCTCCGAATACCCGTTGATAATGGAGAGCGGTGTTTTTAATTTGTGCGAAATCAAACTCAGTGCGCGTGCATTAATGGAAAGTTCTTTTTCATCAGCCATAATTTGCTCCTAAAACGAGGCCACCAACCTGACATACAAAATATCGCGCTTGTCTTGGTTATGCACGGTGCGTACGTGGTTGTAAGCCAAGTCCGCATGTACATTGTTCAGCACGCCAAAGGTGTTTCCCGCCACAAAGGAATGCTCCGGGTCCGCCGTGTAAAATTCACCATAGCGGTATCCCAGGTAGAGGGAGGAGGCGCTGTCCGGCCACATCCAGGTCAAGCGTGCACCCAAAGCGTATTTGCCCAAGGCGTGTACATAATCAAAGGTTTGTGTGAAGGCCAGCTCCTGCTGGTCCATAATGCCGCGCAAGCCCTGCACACCGGAGATCCCATTCGGATATTGGAAGGCGGTGGCAGCCGCTTCAAACCCAAAGCGGCGGAAGAAATTTTTGGCAATGCCCAAGGTGTAGGCAAACTGGGAATAATTTTGGTTGTCTGCCGAGCCGTCGTCAAACAGTACGGTGCCCTGTTGGCGGGCGAATGAGGCATTCACGTACGCATGCGTGTACAAGTCATTCACCGTGTCTTCCTCCAGCGTCATGGTCACGCGGGTGGAAATCCCCCAGGCGGAGGCATCTTGAAATGTCGCCTCTTTACTCTTATTTTTAAAGTAATAAAACGGGCGCAGGTTCAGTTTCAAAAAATCAAAGTCCAGTTCCACAGGCAGCGCCACGGCGTAAATGGGATCCTTAAAGGAATCGTCGTCAATATATTTGGCCTCCACCCCTGCCAGGGTGTTTAACGTTAGGGCCGCTACGGCGCTGGCGCGGACTTGGTCAAAATGAGACGCGCCGACATACGCCGCCGACACATCTACCGTGCGGGCCTGCAGCACGGCGGGGGTAAATACACAAAGCATCAAAAATACAAAGAGTTTTTTCATATATTCATTTAACCAAATTTAAGGACTTTTGGGGAGTTTTTTTGCCAATACCGGGCTGATTTATTTGCTAGAATAAAAAAGATGAAGAAACTTACCCTTTTTTCCGTTTTTATGTTTTTGTGGCTTACGCTCCCGGCCGCACAGCTGGTGCGCGGCCCGTATATTGAAGACCCCAACCAAACGACCATGATTTTAAAGTGGCAGACGGACGTGCCCACCCCCGCGTGGCTGGAGTACGGCCCGGCTCCCCGCTGCAACCAAATCATGACTATTACCCCACAATCCACCCAGCACAAGGCGGTTTTGTACGGGCTCGTGCCTAACCAGGATTTTTGCTACCGCGTATACGTGAACAACGCCTCCCAAGACGGCGTGCAGGAACCGGTATCCGGCACCTTTAAAACCTTGTACTCCGCCGAACGCAAGGTGGTGAATTTTTTAGCTTTGGGTGCTACTGGGGCGGAAGCTCCCGCCGCGGGCGAGGGCGAGCTCCCCGCAGTGGACGAAGCCGCCTTGGCGCGTGAAAACCTAGCCGCGCTGATGGAAAAGGAAAAAAGCGATTTTTTGGTACACACGGGCAATCTAACGCACAGCGGATTAAATGCCGATGCCAACCGGGAATTCTTTGATCCATTCAAAAACGTCCTGCTCAACACCCCGTTATTTGTGGCAGTTGGCCCCAACGAGTACGGCCCCGCGCGCGAAAACCGCGACAGCAAGCCCTTCTTCCGCGCCAACTATGCCCGCTACCACGACATGAGCTGGAGCCGCGCCACCCCCAAGTATTTTTCGTTTGACACGGCCAACGTCCGCTTTATCTTTTTGGACACGAACGTGGCCGAAGGGGCCGTGTGGGCGCCCGAAATCGGGGAAAAATCGGCGCAAACCGAGTGGCTCAAAACCACCTTGTCCACCGCCGGGGAAAAGTGGAAGATTGTGGTAATGAACGCTCCGGCTTATTCCACCGGTGTCCGCGGCACCAACAACGAAGTATTTTTAAATTGGGCCAAAATTTTTGAAGATTACCGGGTAAAGCTGGTGCTCCAGGGCGGCGATGCGGATTACGAACGCACCTTCCCCATGTACCGCGGCGAACCGAATCCGCGTGGCGTTACGTATGTCACGCTCGGTACCGCAGCCCCTGCGCCGGGCAAACGCGTGCATGCGGATGCGTCCACGGCGCGCTTTGTGTCCGCCCGGCACTACGCGTCAGTTAAAATTGTGGACCGCAAGTTAACGCTCAAGGCCTATAGCGATAAAGGCAAGCTGCTAGACACCTTGGAAATTTACCAATAATTTGCCGCTGTTTCGTGCGGCGGTTGCTTTTCCTCTCGCAAAGTGTTATAATAACATTGCGGGGTAGAGAAGCCTGGTATCTCGCAAGGCCCATAACCTTGAGATCACTGGTTCAAATCCAGTCCCCGCAATGTTTTCTATCATTTACCGCCCGCAAGGGCGGTTTTTTTATGTACAATAAAAGCTATAAAAGGGTGCAGAGAAGGAGGAGTTTATGCAGATAGTTATTTTTGTAGGGGGAAATAAAAATTTTACGGCGGACCGCCTGGGCGTAAAACTGGGCGAAGCCTTGCAGGAAAAGGGCTTTGCGGTTACCGTGCGTGCCGTAAAGGGAAAAATAAAAGCCGGGCAGGTGGCGCTTAAAGAATATGCCGCAACGGCCAAACCCGCCTCGCTGGCGAGCGCACTGAAAAAGGAGCAGGCGGATTTTGTGATTTCGCTGATGAATTTGACGGGCGTTTCGGCGGCGGTGGCGGCCGGGATTCCCTTCGTGTATGCGGAGAATGAAGGTTTTAAAGAGGATAAACCCGCCAAGGACAAAAAGGCCCTTCTCAAAAAAGCCAAACAGGTTTTTGTTATTAAAACGGGGGATAAACCGCTGAACAAAAAAGCGTACACCGGTTTAAAGGTGCAGGAAGTTACCAATCCGGCCGTGTGGGTGGAGCATTACAACTACAACAAACCCGCCTGTTTTAAAAAGGAAAACAACATTGTGGCTGTTGGAAAGCTGGCCAAGGAAAGCGGTTTTGATACCCTGCTCAAAACCTGGGCCCGCCTGGCTCCCGCGCATACCACGTGGCATTTGACGCTGGTGGGGGACGGCACCCAAAAGGCGGCGCTTAAAAAATTTATTGCTAAAAATCATTTGGAGGCCAGCACCGAAATTGTCCCCGGAGAAAGCGATATTTACAGCCTTTTGCGCAACGCCGATATTTTTGCCTATCCGGCTTTAAACCCGGCGCGGGCCGATATCCTGCTGGACGCCATGGCCAGTAAATTGCCCTGCGTGGCATGCGAATCTGCGCCTGTTACGGAACTGATTGCCAACGGCATTAACGGGATGATTGTAAACGCGGGGGAAGAAGAACCGTTTACCATTGCCTTAGATGAACTTATGGTCAATTGGGGCCACCGTGTTGGGCTGGCCATAGAAGCCAGCAAACTCAAGGACAAGTATTCCTTTGCGGATTTTGTCCGTGCGTTTGAAGCACTGCTGAAGTAGTTTTTCCCGCCCCGACGTTTTGCCGGGGCTTTTTATAAGCGGGAGTGTTATGAAGATTACATGTGTGATTGGAACCTTGGGTTGTGGCGGCGCGGAACGCGTGATGACGCATCTGTGCGGCGGCTTGGCTTCGCGCGGTCACGAAGTAACGCTTTTAACTATGTGCAACGCCGTGCCGGATTTTTATGCTGTTCCGGCGGACGTCTCCCGCGTGCGGCTCCACTTGCCCGTCCTTCAAAAAAACGGGTTGTTCACGGCCGCTTCCCGCCTGTGGCAGATTGTCCGTGCCGTGCGGAGTACGCGGCCGGAGGTGGTCATCAGTTTTATGACGTTAAGCGTCCTGGGCGCGTGCTGGCTGCTGCGCGTGCCGTACATTTTTGCCGACCATCTGGATGTGCGGCGTCCGCCGGAAAAATGGAAGTGGAAATTACTGCGCAATTTTCTGCTTTCCCGTGCCAAAAAGGTCACGGTCCTTTCGGAACGGGACCGCAAATTTTTAGCGATGTATCACCCTGCGTGGCGCGTGCAGATTGTGTACAATCCGGCGCTTGCGCCGGCGGAAGGGGTCTTTCCGCGTCCGTCCTTTATGCAGGCGGATAAAAAATATGTGGTGGCGGTTGGCCGCCTGGTCAAGCAAAAAGGTTTTGACCGATTACTTCAAGCCTGGCGCCGCGTCTGTGACGATTTTCCCAACTGGCGGCTGTGCCTAATTGGGGCCGGGCCGGACGAGGCTGAACTAAAGGGCCTGGCCGATACCCTGGATATACTTTACAGTGTTTCGTTTGTGCCGCCGCAGCAGGGTTTAAATGGGGTGTACTGCCATGCGGATTTATATGCCATGTCCTCGCGGGCGGAGGGATTTCCGATGGTGCTTTTGGAGGCCATGGCCTTTGGGGTGCCGGCCGTCAGTTTTTCCTGCACGGGGCCGGATGTCATCATCCGCGACGGTGTAGACGGCTTTTTGGTCAAACAAAACGATACGGAGCGTCTGGCCGCCAAACTGGCCGAGCTGATGCAGGACGATGCCAAACGCCAGCGCTTTGGGAAAAAAGCCCAAGAAGTTACCAGCCGTTTTTCACTGCAGAAGTATTTAGATGCGTACGAAAGGTTATGTAAGGATGCCGTCCAATGAACTGGAATGACCCGCAAACACAGCTCTCGCTAAAGGACTTACAGGAAACGCTCAACGTTCGCGGCCGCGACAGCCGCGTGGTGCGCGGGGCCTTTTGGTGGAGCACGTTTAAAAAACAGCTGCTGGCCAAACTGAGCCGGCGTTTGCGTCGCGTGGAACCCAAAGGGGCCCAAGTACGCGTATTCTTTTGGCTTTCCGGCGGCTTGGGTGACGCGGCGTGTGCCAAACGGTTGGTCTCGGCGTATAGGCAGCTGCTGCCAACGGCGGAATTTGCTGTTTATGCGCCACTGCCTGGGGTGGCCCACCTGCTGTTTGGGGCGGAGAAGAACGTGCGGATTTTGCCCACTCAACATATCAATTATTTATCGTACGATTTAGCGTTGCTCGCAGGTCTGTCCGTTAAATTTTTACACGCGGACGAAGCGCGGCTGGCGGAACTGGCCCCGTCCTTCCTGCCTGTTTTCAAGCAGGCGCAAGCGGCCCAGCAGCATTTGGGCTCCCTGCTAGAGGATCCTTTTTTGACCGAATGGCCGCTGGGGCGCTGGCTGCAGGCGCAGGGCGGCCGCCGTTTTGATTTGCTTAGCTATACCGGCGGCGTTACCCTGCTGCACGATACGGCGGAGAGGCTCCCGTCCGATTTAAAGGCTCTTCCCCGGTGGGGGCTTGCACCGCAGCAATATATCACTTTTCATGACGGAATCAGCACGGCCCAAACCGTCGGTACAACGCGCCCAACGCGCGCGTGGCCCGCGGCTCATTGGCGCGATTTCCTGCGCTTGTTTAAAAAAGAATATCCGCACCTAAAAGTAGTGCAGTTGGGCGGGAAAAACAGCCCCGTCTACCCGGAGGCAGATGTCTGTTTAGTAGGAAAAACAGCCTTGCAAGATCTGCCGGCCTTGCTTAGCGGTGCGTGCGCGCATGTGGATACGGAGAGCGGCCTTGTGCAGCTGGCGCAGTATTTGAATGTAAAAAGCGTAGTCATCTTTGGTCCGACGGACCAAAAGTTTTTCGGTTATACTAAAAATATCAATTTAGCGGCGGGTTCGTGCGGCGGGTGTATGTGGAGCACGGCGGACTGGATGTTCACCTGCCCGCTGGGGCACGCGGAGCCTCCGTGCACCGCCGCCGTATCTGCAGAGACTGTACTGTCTGCCCTAAGACAGCTTTTAAAGCCTTAGGCCCGTTTGCTCAGTTGGCTTTTAAAAATAGCCCAGTCTCCGCTTTGGCGGGAAAGCCAAAACAGCGCGGCCAAAAAGATAATTCCCCCAACCAGCAGTGTAAAAAACGCATTTAACCGTGGCCCGAAAAACGCAAATACGGCAGACGGAAAGAGCGCCAAAATGTTCACGGCCACCAGCTTGGCCGCCTGCCGCAGGGAATACACATATTCCACCTGTGCAAAATGTTTTTTAAACAGCAGGTAATTGATTCCCAAGCTCACCACACAGCAGCCCGCTTGCGTGTACGGATACGCATAAGGGCCCCACCATTTCATTGTAAACGGCACGAGCCCGATAAAAAGCAAAATGCCCGCCAGCGCATAGGGCAAGCTTTCCTTCACCTTCCGCCCGGCGGCCACCGTGTTATTTTGCATTAAAATCGGCGCCATAAACCACATCATCACCATGAGCGGGCGCAAAAAGGCCGCCGCTCCCTGTGCGTTCTGCGGGGTAAAGTTTCCGCGCTCAAAAAACAGCGATACAATTTCCGGCGCATAAAAACAGGTAAACACCGCCAGCGGCGTTAGCAAAAAAAGCAAAAAATGCTGGGTGGAGAGAAAATCGGCATTTAGTTTGTTGTAATCCTGCCGTGCAGCACTTTCGGTCAGTTGGATTTTAGACACGTTGGTCACGCGCTGGGTGAAGATTTCCGTGGGGGAATCCGCCAGCTGTTTGGCGTAGTTAAGCGCGCTGACGGCCCCCGCGCCAAGCCCGCTTAGCAGGTATAGCGGCAGTAAACTGCTGACGATATTGGCCCCTTCTATCAGCTGGCTGCTGAGCAAATTTCCGGCCAGTTTTTGGTGGCCGCGCAGGCAAACGGCGGAAAAATCCCACGCCAGTTCCCGCTTCATCGCCCACAAAAAGGCGATAATTTGCACCAAATTGGCGGCCAAAAAGCCGTAAATCATGCTAATAATGCCCCAAATATGGCCAAAAAGGAGCAAAAACAGCAGCGGAAACAAAGCATTTAACGGGGTAAACAACGCCGCCATAAAGCGGCGGTACATTTCCAACACGGCGTTTAAATAAGCCGTCAGCGCTTGCAGCCCAAAGAGCACAAACGCGCCGGCCAGCATGGCTTTGTCCGCTTCCAGCTGGGCGACGTCAAAGCGCGAAAAGAAAGAAGTCAGCCACACCGGGCACAGCCACCCGGCTGCGCCCAGCAGCACAACCAGCCCGACATAAAAATACAAAAAACCGTTTAACAGGGGGCGCCCGCCGTTTGGCGTTTGGGCATCCTGGGCCATAGCCTCGGGAATGAGCACGGCGGCGTTCATACGCTGTAAAAACGTAACGCCAAAACCCATAAACATAATGAGGTAAAAATATACATCCGTGGAGCGTCCGGCGCCAAAGTACAGTGCAATCAGCAACGCATTGGCAAAGGACACCAACTTCCACGCCAATGTGGCGCCTACCGCCAAAGCGGCCCCAAAAGAATAAGAGGTGGGCTTAAAAAGATGAACCATATTTGATATTATAATAATTTAGGAGAGAATTATTGTGACTACCGTATTTGAACCTGTTATCGGGCTGGAGATACACGTCCAGCTTGCCAGTAAAACCAAACTGTTTTGCTCCTGCCCCAACGGCGTGAGCGAAGACACCAAACCCAACACGACCGTTTGCCCGGTGTGTACGGGTCATCCGGGCGTGCTGCCCGTTTTGACGGAAGGCGCCTTGGAGCTTGCCGTGCGTGCCGGGTTAAGCATGCACTGCCAAACCAACGAGTATTCGTCCTTCTCGCGCAAGCACTATTTTTACCCGGATTTGCCCAAGGGCTACCAAATCACCCAGTATGACGAACCGATCAACGGCGCGGGATATATTGAAATTACCTTCGGCCCCAAGGAAGATTTGCAAAAGAAACGCATCGGCATCCACCACGCACACTTGGAAGAGGACGCCAGTAAATCCTCGCACGAGGGCACGTATTCGTTGATTGATTTCAACCGCTCCGGCTGCCCACTTTTGGAAATTGTGTCCATGCCGGATATGCGCTCGCCCGAAGAAGCCTATGCCTATTTGACCGAAATCAAACGCCTCATGCGCTGGGTCGGCGCCTCCAATTGCGATATGGAAAAAGGCGAACTGCGCGTGGACGTGAACATTTCCCTGCGCCCGCAGGGCACGGAAAAATTCGGCACGCGTGCGGAAATTAAAAATTTAAATTCGTTTAAAGCCGTCAAGGATGCCCTGTATTACGAAATCAACCGCCAGACGGAAATTTTAAACGCCGGCGGCCAGGTTAAACAGGAAACCCGCCTGTGGGACAAAGTGGAACTGGTCACCAAGCCCATGCGCTCCAAAGAGGACGCCTTGGACTACCGCTACTTCCCGGAGCCGGACTTGCCGCCCGTGGTGCTTCGGCACGACTGGCTGGAAAAAGTAAAGGCCCACATGCCCGAGTTGCCGTCTGCCAAAGAAGCCCGTTTTACGGCGGCCGGCTTGTCCGCGTACGATGCGGGGGTCTTGACCAGTTCGCGCGAAATTGCGGATTATTTTGAGGAACTGGTAAAGGGTAAAAAGGTCTCTTTAAAAACCGCCTCCAACTGGATTCAAACGGACCTCTTAGGCATGCTAAACGCCGAAAAGAAAGAAATCCAGGACTCTCCCATCCCTGCCGCCAGGTTAGCCGAGCTGCTGGAAATGGTGGAAAGCGGCAAAATCACCCGCAAGCAGGGCCGCGAGGTGTTTGACGAAATTTGGAAGACCGGCGAAGCTCCCGCCGCCGTGGTAGAAAAACGCGGTATGGTGCAGGTGAGCGACGCAGGCCAGCTGGAAGCTTGGGCCAAGGCCGCGATTGAGGCCAACCCCAAGGCTGTGGCTGATTATAAAAAAGGCAACAAAGCTGCTATCGGCGCCTTGGTGGGCGGCGTGATGAAACAGAGCAAGGGCAAAGCCAACCCGCGCATCATCAGCCAGCTCTTGGCCAAACTGCTTGCTTAACCGCTGCGGCAAAAGTTTCAAAAGCCGGCCTCTTGCAGGGGCCGGCTTTTCTAATGCAAAAAAAGAAACGCCAAAAGACGGATAAAAAGTTACCATAAAGTGCGCATAAAAGGCAGATTTATACGTAAAACACATTTGACCCGGGGGGGCAAAGTCTGCTAATATTTATGTGTAGAAGTAAATACCTATTAGGAGAAAGAAATGAAAAACTTACTCAGAGTAGTTTTGGTGTTGGCCTTGGCCGCCGGCTTGACCGCCTGCAAAAAGAACGTAAAAGATGACGCCAATGCCGACCTCACCGCCGGTAACGGTACCGAAATGGTGCTGGAAGAAACCGAAACGGTTGAAGAAGTTCCTGCCCAGGAAGTGGCGCTCGGTGTGGTACACTTCGCTTTGGACAAATACAACTTGTCCGCCGATGCCCGCAAAATTGTGGAAGCTAACGCGCAAGCCATCAAGTCTGCCGGTGCTGTCGCTTCTTACAAAGTGACCGTGGAAGGCAACTGCGATGACAGAGGCACCATTGCTTACAACATCGCCTTGGGCCAAAAACGCGCCGACGAAGTAAAAGCGTACTATGTGCGCTTGGGTATTCCGGAAGCGAACATCGCCACCGTTTCTTACGGCGAAGAAAAACCGGTTTGCTACGAAGCCACGCAGTCCTGCTGGGCCAAAAACCGCAGAGCTGACACGCTTTTAAAAGTTAAATAATTGACTTTTAGATAAGGAGCCCGGACCTAAAATGAAAAATGGATTAAAACTACTTTTTATGGCAGGTTCGGGCTTTTTATTGTCCGCCTGCATTGCCAGCGAGCGCGATATGAGCACGCTTAAGTTGCAGCTTCAGGAGCTCAACGCCACGATTGTGCAAATGCAGTCCAACCAGGCCGAATTGGCCAACAAAATGGACGAACTGAACAACAATTTGTCCGTTTCCAGCGAGAACTTGGCGCAGGTGGATTCCCAAATTTTCAAGCTTTCCGCCAAGTTGGATGACCTAACCGCTTCCGTCCGTCCAGTGGCTCAAGCCGCGGCCGAGGCGGAACAGCAGCAAGCCCAGCAGGCCGCACTCCTGCCCTCCGATTTATTTGCCGAGGCCAAGAGTCACCTTGACAAAGGTTCCTATGAACCGGCCGCCATGGGTTTCAAACTTTACATTTCCAAATATCCGCAAAGCGAAAATGTAGAGCAGGCCTATATTTATTTAGGCGATGCTTACGTAGCCGCCGGGCAGACCAAGCCCGCGGCTGTGGCCTACGCCACCCTCTTGCAAAAATTTCCCAAAAGCAAATTCATCCCTGCCGCCCGTTTAAAATATGCGTTAAGCATTGTCCCCCTGGGCAAGACCGATGAGGCCAAACGCTATCTGGCCTCCGTCGTGCAGGAATTCCCCTCCTCCTCCGAGGCCAAACGTGCCAAGGCGGAGCTGGCAAAATTAAAATAATGCACTCCCGGGTGCCTTTTCCCGTTTTATGAAAAAACTGTTTCCCATTTTCGCTGTATTGGCTGTTTTATCGGTTTCCTGCGTTGCTTTGTTTGCGGCGCAGCCCAAGACGGATGTGTACATCGGCATTACTTCGGTGGGGGATAAACGTCTGCCCGCCATTGGCATGCCGCCTTTCCGCTTTAACGGCGAAAAAGCACAGGCCGCCGCCGTGCAGGTGCACGATGTCATGCGTGCCGACCTGCTGTTTATGCGCTATTTTGACGTAACCGAGGACGGCCCGGCCTTTGAGCCCGGCAACCTGGGCAACGCGCTCAACCAATGGGGCCGCGCCCGGGCCAGCTATTTGCTGGCGGGGGACATTACATACGCCGCTCCCTACTATATCATTAAGCTTTACGTGTACGATATTTCCACCCGCACGGCAGTATTTGCCAAAGCCTTTAAAGGAACGGAAAGCAGTCTAAGGCGTCTTGCCCACATTGCGTCCGACCAAATTGTGGCGTCTTTAATGGGCAAACGCGGTATTGCCGACACCAAAATTGCCTTTGCCAACAACTCCACCCGCCACAAAGAGATTTACGTCGTGGATTACGACGGTCAAAATTTGCAAAAGCTAACCAACGACAGGAGCATTGCTCTTCTGCCGCGCTGGAGCAAGGACGGCCGTATCTTCTATACCACGTACAAGTACAAAAACCCGGATATCTTTGCCATTGACTTGCGCGCCGGCAAAATCGCGCCTATTATCATCCGCGGTGGGTTGTCGCTTATCGGCGGCGTCTCGCCGGACGGAAAGGCCTTGGCCTTTACCAGTTCCGGCGGCAGTAACCCGAGCATCTACATTTACAACCTGGAAACGCACGAAAAACGGCGCATTACCAACAAGGCCTCGGTGGACGGTTCTCCGTCTTATTCGCCCGACGGAAAATACATCACCTTTGTTTCCAACCGCGCGGGCAATCCGCAAATTTACGTCATGGAGCTTGCCACCGGCGAAACCCGCCCGCTGACCAAAACCTTCAACTGGTCGGATAGCCCGCAGTGGTCTCCCACCGGGGAATGGATTGTATTTACGGGGCGTGAATCGCCCTACCACCCCATGGACATCTTTTTGGTGGACTTGACTGGCACGCAAATCCGCCGTCTGACTACCGACGCCGGCTCCAACGAGGACCCGACCTGGTCCCCCGACGGACGCTTTATTGCCTTCACCACCACGCGCAATGGCAAACGCCAGCTGTACATGATGGATATGGACGGCAGTGCCCCGCACTTACTCGCGGACTTGAAGGGGGATTCCTTCACCCCGCATTGGAGCTTTTAGTTTTTCTTTTATCCAAGAAAACAAGCCCGAGGGACGGTTTTGAAGCCCTTGGGCTTTTTGTTTGGCAAAAAAACGCCCCGAAAAAATCCGGGGCGGTAAATTTTGTCAACGGGAAGGTTATTTCTTCAGTTGCACTTTGGCCATCATGTCGTACATAATAATGCTGGCCGCGGCCGAGGCGTTCAAGCTTTCCACGCCGCCTTGTTGCGGAATGGAAACAATTTCGTCGCAATTTTCGGCTGTCTTTTCGCGGATGCCGAACCCTTCGGACCCGATCACCAGCACCGCCGGGGACGCATAGTCCACCGTGTTGATCGGCTTGCCGTCCATATCGGCGCCGTACACCCAGAATCCTTCCTCTTTCAAGTCCGTCAGCGCGGCAGAAAGGTTAGCCACTTCCACGATGTTGATGTTTTCAATAGCGCCGCACGCCACCTTGTACACGGCGGGCGTAATGCCCACGGTGCGCCGCTGCGGCAGGATAATGGTGGAAAAGCCCAAGCAGGCCGCACTGCGGATGATGGCCCCCAGATTTTGCGGGTCAGTCATTTCGTCCACGGCCAGCCATAGGTCTTTCTTTTTCCCGTCGGCCTCATACATGGCGTTGGAAAGCTTCATCAACTTAATGGGTTGCACCTTGGCCATAATACCTTGGTGGTTGGCATTGCGGGTCAGGCGGTCCAGCGTTTTATTGTCAATGCGGTCAATGCGGGCATTGGCGCGTTTGGCCAAACGGATGATCTCCTCTACCGCGCGGTGGCCGGCCTTGCTGTCGGACACATAAAGCTGGGTCACATTGCGCTTTTTGCTTTTAAGCGCTTCCATCACGGGATGAATCCCGTAAATCATATCCAAATTGTCGTTCATCGTTTCTCCTTAACCAATCACGGACGACCCAAAACTCATGCCCACTTCCAGCGCGGCTTTTACTTCGGTGCCTTGCGGGTCCACCGTTTTGAGGTTGGAAATTGCATCCGTAATTTTCACTTCGGTAATCTTAAAATCGCGGAACGCGGCCATATAGCCAAAGCGGCCTTCCAGCACCATTTCCAGCGCTTTGGCGCCATACAGGGTGGAGAGCCAGCGGTCAAACGCCGTGGGCGTCCCGCCGCGCTGGGTGTGCCCCAGCACGCACGCGCGGGACTCAATCTTCGTGCGGTCCTCAATCATATTGCTCAGTTTGGCTGCAATGCCGCCCAAGCGGATGGGGTCCGTGCTGCCGGCCAAGGTGCGTGCGACGGTTTGTTCGCCGTTTTCGTTTTTGGCGCCTTCTGCCGCCACCACAATGCTGAAGGTCTTGCCTTGGCTTTTGCGGTTTAAAATATAGTTGACGATTACATCCTCGTTATACGGAATTTCGGGGATGAGCACAATATCGCCCCCGCCTGCGATGGCAGAGCGCAGTGCAATCCATCCCGCATAACGGCCCATGGTTTCCACAATCATCACGCGGTGGTGGCTTTGGGCGGTGGTGTGCAGGCGGTCTATGGCTTCGGTGGCAACGGCCAGGGCGGAATCAAATCCGAAGGTCTGGTCGGTGGCGGAGAGGTCGTTATCAATGGTTTTGGGCACCGCTACAATCGGCATTCCCAAGTCTACAAACTGCTGGGACATGTGCAGCGTTCCGTCCCCGCCAATGGTAATCAGCGCATCCAATTGGTTTTCTTTAAAATTGTGCATGGCCACGGAAGACAAATCGCGCGGCGTTTCCGGCGTGCCGAAGGGTTCCAGCGTATAGCGAAACGGGTTGGCAATGTTGCTGGTGCCTAAAATGGTGCCGCCTAGCGTTAAAATGCCGGAAACCGTTTCGTTGGTAATATGAATAAAATCGTTGCGGACTAAGCCGTCAAAACCATTTTTAATGCCCAATACTTCAATGCCGTGGCGCAGGGCATTTTTGCTTACCGCCCGAACCACTGCGTTTAATCCCGGGCAGTCTCCCCCGGCCGTTAGAATACCAATTTTTTTAATCGTCATAAGGTTCTCCCCTACCAATAAGCGGCTAATGCGCTTAATGCCCACAGCACGAAGAATTGCCCGTCAATTAACGTTTCGTCCTTCACACTGCGGGTGCTGCTCTTGCTATAGTAATATATTACAATAAAAACGGTGTACAGGTGCCCGGCCAAAAGCATAGCTACCAAGGCGGGTTTCCAGGTCAGGGTCAGCAGGGTGGCCAGCGCGGCTGTCAGCGCCAAGAGAATCAGCGTCACGGCCCATTTGGTTTTTTTCATACCAAAGGCCTTGTAAAAACTTTCCCGCCCGATGATGAGGTCCTTGTTAGCGGAAGAAAACCCCAGCGTTACCGAGCGCATAAACACAAGTAAAAGGGTATAGAAAACTGCCAGATACGCGGCTTTGCGCAGTAAGAGTCCGTTGGCATAGGCCGGTAAAAAAGCGCAGGCATACGCCCAGCCCAAGGCCGTCACCACATCTTTCGTGCCGGGCAAAGAAAGAAGCTGCAGTTTGAGCAAATGCCGGTACGGATAGGCAAAACCCAGGGCCAAACACACCACCCCCAACAGAAAGGCCCCCTTGCCCAGCAGCACACACGCCACCAAGGCCCCCAGGCCCGCCAGCACGCTGGCAACGGTCAAAAAGCGTGCATTTTTTTCGGTAGCGCTTTCGTTGGCGCGGTTGAACGCCGTCAGCGAAAAAACAAACAACCCTGCAAATACCAGTGCCCGGGCATCTGTCGGCCGTCCTTCCAGCCGCATGCATACATAGGCCAGTGCGGCGGCGGCAAAGGCGGTGTAAAAACAATTGCGCACCAAAAAGTGCCAGGTCTTGGCTACCCAGTCGGAAACAATGGAGGTTGCATTGGGTTTGCGCAGCTCTTTGACGCGTGCGGCCACGCGGTCTATCACCCAGTTGGGGGTAGAGGCGCCTGCCGTAATAAAAATCTTCTTGGCATGCTGCACCTGTACGGTGTCTAGTTCGTTTTCCGTTTCCACGTGTTGCACGGCCGGCGCAAGCCCCTTGCACAAAAGGGCCAATCGCGCCGTATTGGCGCTATGCCGCCCGCCGACCACAATCACCAAATCCGCGCTTTTGGCCAGTTCAATGGTTTCTTTTTGGCGGTCTTTAGTGGGCTGGCAAATGGTGTTGGAAATTTGGCATACGTCCGCGTGTTTTTTTATTTCTTCCGCGGTTTCAAAAAAGACACTTTCCTTTTGTGTGGTTTGGGAAACGACGTTTACCTTATCAAAGTGCGGCAGTTGGGCGGCTTCCTGCGGGCCGGAAACAACCGTGCCCTTTCCCTGCGCATATCCCAACAGGCCAATCACCTCGGCATGCCCGCCGTCCCCTACAATAACGGTGTGATATCCCTCCGCGGCAAACTTGGCAATCACGTTTTGCGCATGTTTGACGAGTGGGCAGGTAGCGTCCACCACTTCCATGCCACAGGCTTGCACTTCGGCTTGAAACTGGGGCGTAATTCCGTGCGCCCGGATGACCAGCACGCCGGACTTGTCGGCCGCGTCCTGCGGGCGGTCTATGGCGGTGATCTGTTTGGCGGCCAACATATCGGTCACTTGTTTGTTGTGAATCAAGGGCCCGATGGTGTAGACCGGTTTTTTCCCGGCGGCTTCCAGTTCCAGCACTTTGTCAATGGCGCGTTTTACGCCCGGGCAAAAGCCGGCACTTTTGGCAACGGTTACGTCCTGTTCTTTTTCCATACTTATATTATAGGAAATTAGTTGCCTGGTTTTGCGCACAAAAAACAGCTAAGCCGCCTTGTGGCCGCCGCCCGTGCACACTAATTTGGTATCATATAAATAAGAACTTGTGGAGGAATTTATGAAAAAACTGGTTGTCCCCGGCTGGATTAAAAGCTATGCAGCTTTTATTTTGGCCAACTGGTTGTTTTTTGGTGTTTTTCGTTGTATTTTTTTATTTGTTTTCCGCGCGGCGTTAGTACCGCAGTCTTACCATGAATTGTGGGAGACTTTTTACGTTGGTGCCAAGTTTGACGCCCGCCTCGCCTGTGCCCTGGCCATTCCGCTGGGCTTGTATTTTACCGTGTGTGCGTTTTGGAAGGCCGCCCGCGCGGCCCGCAAGGTAATAGCGGCGTTGTACGGTGTGCTGGAAGCGACGGTCTTACTCATCTATTTTGCCGATTTTGCGCACTATGCTTACATTGCCATGCGCATTAACTACTCCATTTTTAAATACTCCGAAAACCCACTCATCTCCCTGCAAATGGCGTGGGAAACCTACCCGGTGGTTTGGGCAGTGCTGGGCCTGTTGGTTTGGGTAGCGGTGGGGTATTGGTTCGTCAACCGCTTGCAGGTGCGTGCCTTCGCACAGACGGACAATTACCGCTGGAAGGGCAAATTGGGCTGGTTCTTTGCGGGCCTCTTGGCGACGGGCGGCCTGATGTTCGGGCAGCTCAGCCAGTATCCGCTGCGCTGGAGCAATGCCTATCACTCCACCAACAATTTCATCTGCAATTTAACCTTAAACCCCGTGCTCAACATTTTTGATACGGCCCACTTTGTAAAGGCAGACAGCTTTGACAAAGCCAAAACCCAACAGTATTACGATACGGTTTCCAGCTACCTGCGGGTGGACCAGCCGAATAAAGATACGCTTAATTTTGAGCGTTCTATTCCGGCCAAGCCCCAGGCTCAGCAGCACGACTACAATGTGGTGGTTATTTTTATGGAGTCCTTGGCTTGGAACAAAATTTCCATGACCAACCCGGACATTGACCCTACGCCGTTTGTCAAAAGCTTGGCGGACCGCTCCATTTTGTTTACCAACTTCTTCGCGCCTACCTCGGCCACGGCCCGCGCCGTGTTCGCCACGGTTACCAGCATTCCCGATGTGACTTCTTTCAAAACCAGCTCGCGCAATCCGCTGATTGTGGACCAGCACGTAACCGTGAACGCGCTGCGCGATTATGAAAAGTATTATTTCATCGGTGGCAGTGCCAGCTGGGGCAACATTCGCGGTATTTTGGAGCACAACCTGACGGATGTGCACATGTACGAGGAAGGAAAATTTGCCCACGAACACCGCAACGACGTGTGGGGCATTTCGGACCTGGCCCTCTTCCGCGAGGCTAACCGCATTTTAAACGAAGAACAGCAAACGCAAAAAAAGCCGTTCTTTGCCTTTATTCAAACCTCCGGTTATCACCGCCCGTATACCATTCCGGACGATAACGCCGGCTTTGAACTCAAGGACATTGGCGAAGATTTGGCGCACAAACGCAGCTTTGTCAGCGTGGCGGAATACAATTCCCTGCGATTTTCCGACCATGCCTTGCACGAGTTTTTCAAACTGGCCGAAAAATCGGATTACTACAAAAACACGATCTTCCTGATCTTTGGCGACCACGGTTTGGCGGCCCCGCAGTCGGAAAATATGCCGCGCGGCTATGTGGACCTCAATTTGATTAACCACCAAATTCCGCTCATCATCGCGGGCGGTCCGATCACCAAGCCGCAAGTCATCACCAAAACGGCCAGCCAAGTGGACATTTTGCCCACGGTTATGGGCATTTTGGGCCGCGGGTATTTCACGCGGGCTATCGGCCGCGACGTGCTGACGGACCCCACGCCCGAACCGGGTGCACTCATTTATGGCTGGGCGGTTTCGCCGGCCACGATTGGATTTGTACAGGGAGATTATTACTATCACAGCCAGGGCGACAAAGAAGGCCTTTACAAGTTTGCCGCAGAGGATTACAATAAAGATATCTCAAAACAAGAGCCGCAGCGCTTTGAACACATGAAGGCGCTTGCCAAGGGGCTGTATGAAACGTCCCGCTATCAGTTCTATCACAATCAAAAACGTGATGAACACGACGATTAAGGAGCAGAAATGAACGGACTTTGGATTGTTGTTATTTTGGCGGTAGTGTTTGTAATTTACGCGGTGAGCGTATACAACGGGTTCGTGCGCTTAAAAAACCGCGTGACCGAGGCGTGGAGCGATATTCAGGTGCAGATGAAACGCCGCTATGACCTGATTCCCAACCTGGTGGAAACGGTCAAGGGGTATGCCGCGCACGAAAAAGGCACGCTGGAAAAAGTGATTCAGGCGCGCAATATGGCCATGGGCATGCACGAGAATATGCAGGAAGTGACCCAGTCCGAAAACATGCTCACAGGCGCGCTTAAGTCCATTTTTGCCCTGTCCGAAAATTACCCGGATCTTAAGGCAAACGCCAACTTTATAGAATTGCAGCGCGAACTGCGCGACACGGAAGACAAAATCCAAGCCGCGCGGCGTTTTTATAACGGCAATGTGCTGGCGTTAAACACCAAGATTGAAATGTTCCCCAGCAACATAGTGGCGGCGCTGTTCCACTTTGAAAAACGCGAGTTCTTTGAACTGGCCGAGGACGAGCAAGACGCCCGCAAGGCGGTCAAAGTGCAGTTCTAACAAGGGCCCTTCATGGCTACTATTTACGAGCATATACAACAAAACAAGCGGCGCACCGTGCTGCTTGTTTTGTTATTTCCGGTTCTTTTCGCACTTCTCACGTGGGGCGTGTTTGCCTTGGTCTTTTTTACGATTGGGGGCGATCCGTACGCTACGGTGAGCGAATTTCAAGCTACCGACCACCTGACGCGCCTGAACGAGCTTATGCTGTGGGTGCTGCCCATTTGCTGGGGGTTGGCCATGGTGTGGATTTTAGTTTCGTACTACACAGGTGACCAACTGCTTTTAAACAGCGTAAATGCCATTCCTGTAACGGCGTACGACCAGCCGGAAATCTATCGCTTGGTGGAAAACCTGTGCATTTCGCGTGGGCTGCCTACGCCAAAAATCTATATTTTGAACGATAACGCCCTCAACGCTTTTGCCACCGGGCGGGACCCGGAACATGCCTCCATTGCGCTGACCAAGGGAATTGTCACTCGGCTGGAGCGGGTGGAGCTGGAGGGGGTCATTGCGCACGAGCTGGCACACGTGGAAAACCGCGATATTCGCCTCATGTTAATCACCGTGGCGGGCATTTCGTTCTTTACGTTTATGGGCGAAATTTGCTTTCGGCTGGCGCTTTCTTCCAGCCGCAGCCGCCGTAGCGACCGAAGCAGCGGCAGTGCTGGTTTATTGTTTTTGGTACTGGGTTTTGTTTGTATGATTTACGGCTATGTGATTGCCCCGCTTTTGCGTTTGGCGGTTTCCCGCGCGCGCGAATACCAGGCGGACGCCACGGCCGCCCTCACCACGCGCAATCCGCGGGCGCTTGCCAGTGCACTCAAAAAAATATCCGTTTGTCCTCGGGTGGAAGCGATTGAAGAACATGCCAGCATGGCGGGCATGTGCATTGAAAGCCCCGTCGGCCCGTTGGGCATGGGGCTGTTTGGGGCGATGTCGGGCCTGACGTCCACCCACCCACCCGTTGAGAAACGCATCCAAGCGCTTTTGGAAATGGACCGCGGAATTTAACTTCCCTGTAAAAAAGGCCCCGTGAGGGGCCTTTTTTATTGCATCACTTTATCCAAACTGGGGTCAAAATCAAAATACTCGTACGGTTCCATCTCAAACATTTGGGCAATCAGGTTCAGCGGAATAATAGCCGTAATGGTGTTAAAATCCCGCGCGGCGCTGTTGTATTTTCGTTTGGCCCGCTGTACATTTCCTTCGGCGTGAATAATACTTTTTTGCAGCTTCAAAAAATGTTCGTCCTCTTTTAGTTCCGGGTGCTGCTGGGCGGCGGTAAAGACCTTTTTAAATTTTTGGGTAATTTCGCTCTCCTGTCGCACCCGTTCTTGCAAACTATGTGTTTTGCGGCAAAGGTCTTTCAAAGCGGTCAATTCGTAAATAAAGGGGCGTTCCAGTTCGTCAAAGGCGGCGGCGGAAAGGGCCAAACTGGGGATCAGTTCCGCGCGGTTCTTCATGGCGTTATCCAGCGCGCGCCAAGCGACCGTAGCGGCCTTGTTTAGGGACATAAATTTCACATAAGCAAGCATCAGCAAAATAACCAGCATGCACATGGCACCAAACAAAAACCAAACGACCATAACGGCCTCCTGTCTGCGGGGATTGAACGTAAATTGACTTATACTCAAAGTATAACGTTTAAGCCCTAAGAAATCAAGGTGCTGTTTTATCCCTTCCGCCGCCGTGGGAAAAGCGCTTTGTTTGCACCGGAAAAACTTGTTATAATAACTACATAGACGGAGGACCCTTTTATGACCCAAAACCGCATTAACATTATGGACGAAGCCGCCCCGCTGGTTTCCGCCCCTGCAGAAAAACCGCAGGTGGTGTACGCCTCGGTGACGGAACGCTTTGTAGCGCTGCTAATTGATTATGGCGTGGTGTTCATCCCGGCACAGCTTTTGTGCAATTTAATTTTTAAACTGGTCAATCCACAGCAAATGGAACTGTGGGGCATTGTCTCTATTTTTGTAGGTATTAACCTATTGTTTGTGTTGTACGAAACCATTTTTTCGTGTGGGGACCGGGTAACGCTTGGCAAAGCGTTGTTGGGATTAGCCGTTGTAAAAAAAGATTTAAGCGGTCCGATTTCTTTCCCGCGGGCGTTTTTGCGTGCGGTGGGGTACTACATCAGCGCGGTGCTGTTTATGGGTGGCTTTTTGTTTGCCTTTTTTGAAGAATACCACCGCGCCTTGCACGACTTTTTAGGCGGCAGTGTGGTGGTGCAAATCCGTCAGAAATCCTGGTTGGAACGCCTGTCCGTGCGCCTCATCGGCTCGGTGCTTTTGGTACTCTTTTTTTGGGTGGCGTACACCCAGTATTTTGGTGGCGGGGCCCTTCTGCAGCAGTATTACATCCGCCACGCACAGGAACACCTGCGTAAGGTGGCCCTGTTGGAAGAAGCCCACTACAATCGCTATGGGTATTATACGAATGATTTGCTCCGCCTTTCGCTGCTCTCCGGCGACCCGGTGCAATTCCAACGCGATACGCAAAAAGTCTTGGCTCCGCGCGGCTTTAAAATTGGTGTAAAGGGCGATTCTTACCGTCTGAGCGCCGTGGCCAAGGACAACAAAAACACACCGGTGTATTTTTCTTCCAAATAACCCCCGTTTTTAGGCAGCAATAGGGCCTTGCTTTTGGCGCGCTCCGACGGAATCCCCCCTGGTGTATGGGATGGCGCGTGTGCTGTTTTAAGTGAGAAAAATATAAGGAGCTGTACCCGTTTTTGATAAATTTTGAATATGCGAAAAATCCGCATGTTTCATTTGGGAAGAGGAGATAAAAAATGAAAAAAACCGAAGGGAAAAAAGCGTTTACACTTACGGAACTTTTGGTAGTGGTCATTGTGATAGGCGTATTGGCTGCGGTGGTGCTGCCGAAATTCAGCAAAGTAATAGAAACGCGCAAAACGACGGAAGCCGAAGAAATTATGGAAGCCGTCAGAACGGAACAGGAAAACCGCTGTGCCTTGGATAAAAACTACACCACAGATGCGGCCACGGCCAATTTGGCCTCCTTGAGCACCAAATATTTTAATTACGCGTTAAAGAGCACGGGGATAGAAGCCGCGAGCAAAGGCAAGTACGCCTATACGTTGAAAATGCCCTCCTACCGCGATGGGCGTTTGTGCTGTGAAAAAGAGGAACAATGTTCCAAATTAAATAAAGATTATCCGCTCTGCTCGGAACTTACCGCCAGGTCGGACTATGAGGACGGGGTGGAGTGTGCGGCAGATACGTCGCAATCCGATAACACCTTAAAATCCTGCTTGGGCGCCCAACCGGCTTCCAGCCAAGCATGCAATGGTTGCGGTACGCAAACGCGTACAATTACCTGTAACTCGGCCACCGGCGAGTGGGTCCCCGGGGCTTTTGGCGAGTGCAGCAAAACGGAAGAGGAGTGCAAGCCAGACGACTCCAAGCCAGATAATTGCGGGGAAGGCCGGATTTTGGATAGTTTTTCCGGTACGTGCGTATGTGCGGCGGAGGCAAATGGGACGTCCGAATATACAAGCTGTTCCGGGGAATCCCAGGAGCAGTGTCCAGTTGCGGGGGGCGGAGAAGGCAAGGTAAAGCGCTTCTGGAATTCGGATACCTGTAAATGCGAATCTGAATGCGTTCCGCCGCTTTACTGGCGTTGCTCCCGCTCATCGGGCATGGCCACCCAGCAAAATGAGTATGAATCCGAATCTTCCGCAAAGGCGGCTTGTGAAGCCGGGGATAAAAATGCTTATTATATTTCCCAACACGGGGGAGAAATGGATTGTTCTAAACCCAATCAGCCCTGTAAGGAGACGAAACCCTGGACAAAACGCTGGTATTGTACCGACCAGTATGTGGCTTGTGGCGTAGGGCTGGGACAATGCGACCCGTGTACCTGCTGGTGTGGGGCTGATTAAAGAGAGCCGCCATCTGAGTTATAAAACCCCGGCAAAAGATGCTGGGGTTTTTGTATAAAAAACCCCCGGGAAATTCTGCCCGGGGGTGCGGTATTGTCAGCAAAGTCTTATTTCTCTACTTTAATGCCTCTAAACGCGCGGTACAGCACCGCCAGCAGGCCAAAAATCACGTAGAGCGAGAAGACGATAAAAATCACATCCTGCGGAAAACGGATGAGCATTACCACCAAAAACACGATCAGCAGCAGCGTCCACACGCTCAGGCGTTTTTCGCGTTTGGCTTTAAAGGCCGCATACGGAATGTTGGACACCATCAGCAAAGACAGCACCAACATGGCAAACCATACAAAATTATACAGGTGCGGCAAATAGAGGGTCAGCAGGTGGATGTTGCGTCCGCCCATTTGGCCTTCCATAATGCTGTAAGAAATCGCAAACGAGGCTAAAATCGCCGCGGCCGCCGGAGTGGGCAACCCGGCGAAATACTTTTTAGACCCTTCGCCCGCATACGCCATGGCGTTAAATTTGGCCAGGCGCAGCACGCCAAAACACGCATACACACACGCAATAGGAGCGCCCCAAAGCGGCTGTAAATGGAGCACAAAAAAGTACATCAGCATAGCCGGTGCCGTGCAGAACGAAACCGCATCCGCCAGCGAATCCATTTCCACGCCAAAGTTGCTCTCTGCTCCCAGCAGGCGCGCCACACGTCCGTCAAACATATCAAACACCATGGCAAACAAAATCAGCCAGCCAGCCTGTGCAAAGTTGCCCTTGGCGGCAGACAGAATGGCAAAAAAGCCGCAGGATAAATTTCCAAGCGTAAAGAGCGAGGGGGCCGTCAGGGCTCCGGTGTGTTTCAACTTCTCTACTACTTTAATTTCCTTTTTCTCTTCCATAAAATCCTCTATTTCCACAACGCCAGCACGGTCACGGCGCCCTGCACTTTTTGGCCTTCCTTCACCAGCACGCGCACTTTGTCTTTGGGCAGGTATACCGCCACCTGTGAGCCAAAGCGCACCAGGCCCAAATGCTGTCCGGCCTTAATTTCCTGCTGGGGTTTTACCCAGCATTCAATGCGCCGTGCAATGGCCCCCGTGATTTGTTCCACGTGGGCAAAACGGGACGTGTCACCGTCTTTAAAAAGCTGGATCAGGTTGCGTTCGTTTTTGTCGGCCTCCGGGTTGTTGGCAAACAAGAAGGTGCCCTTGTGGTAAAAAATATCGCCCGTTTTGCCACCAACCGTAGCGCGCTGTACGTGTACGTCAAAAATAGAGAGGAAAATGCGCACCACCACGGAATTGGGGTCCTCTTCCGTTTTAATAGAAAGCACGGTTCCGTCCGCCGGGCAGGCAATTTCGTCGTCGGCAAAAACGGTGTTGCGCTTCGGATCGCGGAAGAAGAACGCGCAAAAGCACGCCACCAGCAGGCACAAAACGCCCAGCGTGCGAAGGTCAAAAAATAAAAACACAGCCGCCGCCGCTACAGCGATGGCGAAGAATTTTAATCCTAACGGTAAAACGGTTCCCACCCAACCAAAACATTTGGCAAAGGTGCGTTGAATGTCTGCTAACATAGGCTTTTCGTACTGGTGGGATAAATTGAATGGCAGGATTTTTTAAGTGGGCAGGGGGGGACTTGAACCCCCACGACCTTGCGGTCAACAGATTTTAAGTCTGTCGCGTCTGCCATTCCGCCACCAGCCCTCTTATACAGTTATTTTAACAAAAAATAACGCGCTTTGCACTCTTTTTGCGCGGGTTATTTGTCAAAGGTTTTAAGCCCGTTGTAAAATTTGCGGCAAAAGAGCGTTTTCACGCCCAGCTTTTTTAAATCTTCCTGCAGCAGTCGGTCATCCGTCACAGCGATGACGCGCTGCCCCGTTTGGCTGAGGTAGCTGGCGCGTTCGTAAATCACCTCGTCGGCTGAATCTTCCTCGGCAAACGAAATGTGCACGCCCCCGCGGTAGAGCGGGCCGACCGGGCGGAAGGCCCCGTCAAAAATCACTTCATAGCTGTGCATGGCGTAGTGCTCGTCTTGCGAAATATCAGCTAAAAAATCCAAAAAGTCGGCGGTCACTTCCTCCTCTGTGCGGGCAAACTCGTAGAGAAAGCTCCGCACAAGGTTCAGCCCGTCAATTAAGTAGACCGTTGGTTTAGTGCTCACGTACATAATTAAGGTTGCCTTTGCGTTTAAAAATTGTTATAAGAAAATGATACAATATAATGCTCGTAAGCTAAAAGAGCTCTTTGACAATTTCCGTATTTTACGGGGGTGTAATAGATTCGACGGGTATCTGTTGCCGCCCGGGAGCAAGTGCCGGTTGGCCAGGCCGGCTAAAATAGGGCCAAAAAAATAACTAACGACAATCAAGTCGCTTGGGCTAACGCTTAGTCCCACCGCGCCTTTGGCGTCTTCCATGCGCTAAGGGAGTGCGGTCACTACATGGAATGCGGCAAAGCGGGCGCGGTTCGTCCAACTTTGCCTAAGACCAACGAACCAAACCGCAAACGTGCTGCCTTGCGCTTAGTTTGCGGTTACTCAAGCGAGGCTAAACTTGTAGTGCCCGGATGGAGAAGATGTTCGGACGGGGGTGCGAATCCCCCCACCTCCACTTTTTTGTTTGTAAATTGGGGCGCTTTCGTCGTTGTGGGCGCAGTTAGATGTTTTCATATATCCTGCCTTTGCCCACGCCTAGAAAGCGACACAAATTTACGGTGAAAACCGCATAAACGGTAAAGACACAACAGCAAAAACGGAAATTGTAAAACAGGATAGATTTATTATTTTTAACGGGAGAATGTATGGCAACTGAAATTAAGTTCGGCACCGACGGTTGGAGAGGAATAATCGCGTGGGATTTTACGTTTGAAAATGTACGGCGCATGGCCCAGGCCCTGGCGGATTATATCAACGAAAACGCTCCCGGCGAAGAGGGCTCCAAGGGACCCAAAATTTTTGTCGGGTACGACCGCCGCTTTATGTCGGATCTGTTCGCCGCGGACATTGCCTCCATTTTCCGTTCCAATAAAATTGATGTCACCCTTTCCGCCTGCCCGGTCACCTCTCCCGTGGCCGCATGTTTGACGCTTAGCAAATTTTGGATGAGTATCATGGTCACGGCCAGCCACAATCCCGCCAATTACAACGGGATTAAAATCAAAGTGGCGGGTGGTGCGGCCCCGGCGCGCGTCACCAAGGATGTAGAGGCGCTCGTGGACCAAAACTCCGTGCTTCGCTTGTACGGACAAAAAGCAGAACAAAAAGATTTGACCGACGTTTATTTTAAATATGTGTCCAGCCACGTCAATACCAAAAAACTCAAGGCCTTTAAAGGCAAAGTAGCGGTGGACTATATGTATGGCGCTTCTGCCGGATACATGGAAAAGTTCCTGCCCGAAAAGCAGGTCATTGCCTTGCGGGCCGAGTACGACCCCACCTTTGGCGGCGGCCAGCCCGAGCCGGTGGAAAAGAATTTAGCCGAACTTAAAAAAACGGTGCTTGCCAAAAAAGCGGCCTTGGGCGTGGCCTTTGACGGCGACGGCGACCGCGTGGCCCTGATTGACGAAAAAGGCGCCTATCTCACGCCCTGTGTGGTGGCGGCCGTGTTGTGCAACTATTTAATCAAACGGAAGAAATTGGACGGCAAAATCGTCCAAACCGTCTCCATGGGCTACCTGCTCAAGCGCATTGCCCGCCAGCACGAAATGCTGTTTGAAGAAGTCGGCGTAGGCTTTAAAAATGTGGCCGAGCGTATGAATTTGGACGATGTAGCCTTTGGGGTGGAAGAGTCGGGCGGATTTGCCTGGAAGGGCAATCTGCCGGACCGCGACGGCCTGACGGTGGCAATCGGATTTTTGGACATTATGGCCGTGACGGGCAAAAAGGCCAGCGAACTGTGTGCCGAGGTGGCCGAAGAGTATGGTGCATCCTACTATATGCGGCGCGATCTGCCCCTGTTAAAACCGGTGGACAAGGCCCAGCTGACCGATAAAATGCGCAAAAAATTGCCCAAAAAAATCAACGGGCTTAAAATTGCCGAAGTGTTGACGTTGGACGGGCTTAAAATTATTTTTGAAAATGACGAATGGCTGCTTGTGCGTCCGTCCGGCACGGAACCGCTCCTGCGCGTATATGCCGAAACGGCCGCCAAAAAAGACACGCAGGCCCTCCTGGATTTTGGGGAGAAACTGGTCGCTCCGTACATAAAGGGGAAATAAAAGAACTCATGTTAAAAATTGCCTTGGTAGACGATTCCGTCATTTTACGTTCTGCAATCAAAAACGTATTGGAGTCGTCCGGCTTTGAAGTAGCTTTTGAGGCGGGCGGTTCTGCCGAATTATTTAGCAGATTGCCCGGCAGTGGCGTGGGGCTTATTTTGCTGGATGTGTTCTTCCCGACGGAAAACGGGTTGGATATTTTAGCCAAACTTAAAAAAATGGCCCCGCAGGTTAAAGTGCTTATCGTTACGGGCCTTCGGCAGGATTCCATTTTGGAAGAAGCCGAACGCTTGGGTGCGGACGGCATTTTGTATAAGCCGTTTGATACGGACGATCTCTTGGCCTCTATTGAACGCGTCCGCCGCTCCTAAGCTGTTTTAATTTTGCAGTAACCGATAAAACGAGCCCCAGGGTCTTTTCCCCGGGGCTCTGTTGGTTTTAGTGAATCGGTACGCCCTCTCCGCCAAATATTTTACACCAGTCTTTCTCGTCGGACATATTGTAACACACAATATTGTTTACTGAATCATATCCATCATTGCCTTGATAGGCCGTGGTTTCTAATATGTACGTCTCACAAGGTCTTCTTACTGCGTCAATATATTGGCCATCAAGCCAGTATTCAAAATTTTTAGTTGCCGGGCCGGCGGTTGTGGCAATATCACACATGGGTGTTTCTGTCCCCTTGATTTCAATATTCATATTAGTAAACAAATTATCATCGTCAGATCCTTGCATGCAAGAGGAGCTCTCCCTATCTTTTTCCAAGAAGCATAAAGCTTGTTGATCGCGGAGGGCTTTGAGGGTTTGTATCGCTTCGGCCGCGCGGGATTTTTCCACGGCTTTTTCGTACTGCGGCAAGGCCACAGCGGCCAAAATGCCAATAATGAGTACAACCACCAACAATTCTATTAACGTAAAACCAAAAGCGCTTTTTTCAGCAATCATTCCTTCTTCTCCTATTCGGGGAAATTATAAAAACTTTTTGTCGGTTTGGCCAGATTTTCTTTGTCTGCTCGTCGGATAAATAAAGCTGCTACAGCTTAAGCCATTTAAACTCAACATACACCACCCCGCCAAAAAACACCACCGGGCCCCACCCGGCAATAAAGGGGTTGATGTAGCCGTTTTCACCGATAGACGTAAACATGGAGATCAGCCACCAAAAGGTAAACGCAATCACCATAGACGCAATGATATTCAAAATTTTGCTCTTTCGGCGCATGCTGATTGCAAAGGGCATTCCCAGCAGGCACATAATCAGCGTAACTAGCGGCGTGGCTAGGCGGGATTGCAGCATGGTCTGCGCCGCGTACGAGGAAAGCCCACTGCGTTTAAAAAAGCGGATCCGTTTATATAAATCGCGAATGCTTAACAGTTTGTTTTCCGTGCGGTCTACGGACATTTCTTCGGGATGTAAACTCACGGGGGAGGTTTCCGTTTCAAAGGTTTTTTCGGTGGTGTCCATGGGGTCCACAAAGGTGCGGCGTATTCCGTCCGCAAACAGCCAGCTTTTGGTTTGTGGGTCCCACCGCATTTGGTGGGCTACAATTTGGTCGGCAATGTCCCAGCGGTCGTCGTACGTATCCAAGGACACTTGGTTCATCGTGCCGTGTTTTAGGTCTACCTCTTTGGCAAAAAGCATTTGATTGGGGGAAATCTTCAGCACCACGTCGTATTCGGTGTCCGGATTGAAATTGTCCGACGGGCTAATGCGCGTATAGTAAATGCGGTTGGCTTTTGCGTTTAGCGGGGGGACGATGAACTCCTGCATAAACATGGTAAGCGCCACCACCAGCAGAATGCACGCGACAATCGGTTTAAACAGTTGTTTGGGGGCAAATCCGCCCGCCACGCAGGCCGTCCATTCGCCGTTTGCCACCATTTCGGAAATGACCGAAATCGCCCCCAGCAAACACGCCACGGGCATAATGGTGGCCAGCCAGTTGGGGAACGTAGCCACGGAATAAGAAAGCAAATCCAAAATGGTGGTGGTTCCGTTGCCCAAATTTTTCATTTTTTCAAAGGTGTCGCCCAAGACCACCAGCGTGGTAAATACGCCGAGCGCAAACAGGAACGGCCCCCAAAATTTTTTGGCAATATAAAAATAAATCCGCATCAGATGTTCAACCTCTTTTTCCACAGGTATTTTGCGGTAATCACGCCCACTAAAATGGGCAGCCATGGGCCGGCGTAGGCCAAAAAGCCGTATTTTTTGCCGAGCGAAAGGCCCAGCGTCATCAGCAGGTAAAAGGTAAAAATAATCACCACGCTAAAAAGCATGCCCCACCCTTTGTTGGTGCGCTTGCCGAACGAAAAGCCAATCGGGCAGCTGACAAAAAGCAAAATAATGGGCGAGAGCGCCAACACATTGCGCATGCTGATTTGGGTTTTGTATTCGTTGATCGTTTCCTGGTCCAGCGGCAGTTGGTGCAGGCGGCGCAGAAGCTTGGTGGAGCTCATTTCGCCCACGCGCAGGCGGCGGGTGTTGGCCCGCAGCAGGGAAATGCTCATGATGTATTCGTCAAAATTGGCGGCAATAAAAGAGGACGGGTCCTTATCGTCCAGACGTTGCATTTGTCCGTCTTCCAGCCGCAGGCCGATAGCGGTGTCGCTCAAAAGCACCTTGCCGGTGGCGGCGTTTACCTTGGTGGAAAGGGCGCCGCTGTCGTCTTTTTTAATCAGGTGGATTTGTTGGGCGGTGTCGGTGGCTTTGTCCAAATTTTCCAAATACAAATCCCATTCGCCCAGGTTCAGAAAGGTCTTTGGCTCCAGCGTTACCTTGGTGATTTTGCTGCGCGCCTCGTTGCGGCGGTTTAAAAATTGTTTGTAGCTGCGCGGGGTGAGCCAGTTGCTCATCGTCACCAAAATAACGGACAAAATGACAGCGCAAAACAGAAGCGGCCGCACAATTTCCTTAAACGAAAACCCCGCCGCCCGTAGGGCGATCAGTTCCCCGTGCTCGCTCATGTTGGTCAGCGTGAGCAGAATGGCAATCTGAAAGGCCATCGGTGCGCTGAGGCAAAACACATCGGGCAAAATGTTGAGTAAAGACGACACAATCCACCCAAAGCTGGTGCCGTAAGTCATCGCCATATCCAGCACGCGGATGAAATGGTTCATAAAGATAACAAACGTCAAAATCCCCAGCACGCCGACAAAAAACGTCAGCAGGCTTTTGGCGATGTATTTAGTAAAAATGCCGATGCGCATATACTTTATTCTAACAAATATAGACGCATAATCGGAGAAAACCTGCATCCGCTTTTCCCGTTTGCCGGGGGAACACAGCGCACCACGCCTGATATATTATAAAATGAAACAATGAGGTATTATTCCCACTTATGAAGCCCTTGCGCGCCCTTTTAGCCTTGGTGCTTTCCCTCCAGTTCACGCTCGCTCCCACAGCGGGCGCGCAGTCGCTTCCCTACCGGCTGGTGGACACGGACCAATACGACATCTTCCGCGAGGACCAGCAAGCGCGTGACGAAAAAGCGCTTGAAATCCAAGACGCGCCGGACGACGCCCAACTGCTTAAATACTCCAATGAATTTTGGCGTCAGGCCGTTACCGCGGTGGAAGGGGCATACCAGCTGGATAAAGGGCCGGAGCCAATTCCCGATTTAACCCTCCTAAACCCCACGCTTTCTTTGCCCCTGTACGGTACCAGCATCGCGCTGACGGGCCGCTATGTGCTGGGGTTTAAAATGTCCTCCAAAAAGTACAAGCAGGACGATAACAACACGGTGGAAGACCGCAACGAATCCAGCATGGAAATGGACCAGCAGCTGCAGCTTAAAATGCAGGGTAAAATTTTGGAACGCGTGTTTGTGGATATTGACTATGACGACCAGCGCGAGGAGGAAAAAACCCTCTCCGTGGCGTACCGCGGCCAGCCGGGCGAACTGGTGCAATCGGCCGAGTTCGGCGATATCAATCTTTCCCTGCCGCAGACGGAATTTATCGCGTACGAAAAGCAGCTCTTCGGTGCCAAAATGCACCTGCAGCACAAAAATGCCAATCTGTATTTAATCGGTTCCCAAACCAAGGGTTCCAGCAAGCAAAAACAATTCGTGGGCAGCAGCGTGAGCGAAATCGTCTCCCTGGCGGATAAGGATTACATCCGCCGCACCTATTACGATTTGACCTTCGGCGGGAACGTGCCCCCCGGCGTGCCAAATTTTGACCACACAGCTTACGATGAATGGCGGGACAAAATCGGTTCCATTTCCCCGGGCTCGGAAGAAATTTATTTGGATAGCAACTCCACCTCCTCGGATTATGTGCCCATCACGCAAACGGCCACGGATTTTTTGGGTGGGGGGGATTATACCGCCAAGTGGCAGCTGCTCACCCGCGGGACGGACTATACCATAGACTATGCCAGCGGCATCATCACCTTCAAGCGTACCATTAAGGCGGAAAGTGTCCTGGCCGTGGATTACCGCGGCACCACGGGCCGCCAATTAAGCAGTTTGGGCACGCCCAACACCATTAAACTCATCAAAACCGAAAACGAGAAATCCGTTGTTTCCGGCACGCAGGAAACAGCCAACAAATTAGAATTAAAAACCTATTACCGTATCGGCGCGCAAAAAATCACGGCCGATAACGGCAAGGGCAACTTTATTTTGCAGCTCCAAGACGCCAACGGCCAAGTGCTTAACGACCCGAGGTTTCTCTACCCGTCCACCATTATTATGGATTTTGACACCGGTATCTTTTACCTGCAAAACCGTTTGGACGATCTCGGCCTTTACAATCCCACGCCGACCTCGTCCAAAAACCTAACGTTTAAAATCCAGTACGAATCCACGGTTAAAACCTATTTCATCGAGGCGGACATCGTCGTTCAGTCTGAAACCGTCAAACTAAACGGCCGCCAATTAAAGCGCAATAACGACTATTACATTGATTACACCTCCGGCTTCATCACTTTTTATAAAGGGGACGAAATCACCGAAAATACCACCATTGATATTACCTACGATACGGCCAACGGCTCCAGTTCTAACAACACGGTCATGGGCGGGCGTTTGGATTATAAACTGTTTGATAAAATCGTTATGGGTGCCACCGCGTTAAAGGAAGGGGGCGACAAACCCTCCACCGTCCCGCAAGTGGGCGACTATGCCAAAGACCTCCTGGTTTACGGGGCGGATATTAACGGGAAGGACATCAAATTGACGGAACCCTTGTCGGTGGATTTCAGTGCCGAGGTTGCCAAAAGTATCAAAAAGCAAAACCTGTTTGGCTATGCGATGATTGACAGCATGAACGAAACCAACGAACAGGTAGCGGGGTCGCGCGTATTTCGGGACTGGATTATTGCCGCCAACCCGAACCGCAAGCCTGCCTTTTTTGACTCCATTCATTGGGACACGCAGGACCTTCCTTCCTTGGAAATTAACCCGCACTCCGTAGCCGCCTATAATGACAAACAGCAGGTCTTGGTAATTGATTACGATTTTTCAAAAGCGGTTGATGCCTATGCCGACCATGACGAAGTGTCTATCGTCTATCCGCTCAGCGCCAGCGGGGTGGATTTATCCAAGAAAACATCCTTTGAAGTCACCATGCTGGGCGAAGTGGACGGCCCCCAAGTTAACTTTACCTTCGGTAACATTAACGAAGACTCCGACAACAGCGGCGGTATGACCACGCAGTGCGGTGTGGGCGTGCCGAAGACGGAAGACATTTACTGCCGTAACAGCTTAGCGCCAAACGAGGATATCGGTTGGGAATACCAAGACCCGAACGGTGATCTCCACCGCTACAACCCGTTTGTCAACAACGTCTATAACCCCGAATCCCAGCCCAACGGCCGCATTGATACGCAGGATTTAAACGGCAACGGAAAAATGGACGCAGAGGATTCCAGCGTAGGTGTAAACTTTGGTTTTGCTGACGGCGTAACAGCTGGGGTAAATAAACAGATTGACGGTCTTGCCGACGGCAAAATTGATTTTGAAGGTTGGCGGACCTTTTCTACCCCGCTTAACATTATTGACAAATCTAAATGGACGGCTGTTCGCCACTTGCGTATTACCCTTAAAAAAGGCGGTAAACTTAAAGGGCAAATTAAAATCGCCAATGTATCCGTCTCCGGCACGGCGTGGAACCCGCAGGACGGCAGCGGAGTAAACTCCACCCAGTTTTCCGTCTCCGGCATTAACAATGTGGATAACACCAATTACGAACCCATTTTTTCGGACCGTGGGGACGGCCTTATGGTCTTTAATTATTTGTACGGTTCCGTGGATAATTACAAAAAAACGAACGACTCTGCCAACGTGCTGGACCAAGCCCTAAGCCTTAAGTTTGACACCACCGGCTCTGCCTTCCCGGCGGACGGTGTATATGCAAACCGCAACTTTTCCACCATGGACTTCAGCCAGCACCGCGAACTGCGCTTCCTGCTCCATTCGGACAAAGCCTCCTCGGACGTAGGCACCGATTTTGTATTAAAGGTCGGTACGGAAAGCAATTACGATAAAGTCATCGTCCCCACCAACTTTGACGGCTGGCGCCTGATTTCCTTAAAAATGGTGGACTCCAATGGGGACGGTATTGCCGACACCTTGCAAGACGTATCCGACGCCTCTTACGGCGTAGAGGTATCGCAGAAGCGTACGTCAAACGGGATCTTAAACTTTCAGGAAATCAGCATGATTTTGGCCGGGGTACAGCAGCAGGCGGGCACCTCGGGCAACCAGGGCGAAGTGTGGCTCAACGTCATCCACCTGGCGGACAGCATTACCAAAGACGGCACGGCCTACAAGGGCGACGTGGTGGTAAAAATGGACGGTTGGGGCAGTGCCGGTGCCAAGTACAAATACCAGGACAGCAATTTTGAAACACCCCTCGCCGTTTCCAAAAACCAGGAAGTCACCCAGCAGGAATACTTTGTAAAGGTGGACCGCGTCAAAGAATTCCCCATGCAGGCCAATTTAACCAAATCCACCGTCACCACGCCGCTGATTACCGATTCCAAGGATTACAACACGGTCAGCTTGTTGGATAAAGGGCAGGTGGACCGCCAGAGCGCCAGCGTCCGCGGGGACTTTATCAAAGAAAATTTACCCAAAATCGGGCTGGAATATACGGCCGATCAGGTCAAGTACGATGTGATGAAACGCAAGGACAACGCGCAAACGTACGGTGCCACGCTCTCGCACAGCGTCGGCTCGTTTAAGAACATTTCCGCCGCCTATCACATTACGGATTCCACGATAGATTACGACCGCCAACGCCACCTGGAATCCGTCAACTACTATAATACGGACGAAAACACCCAAAAGATGAGCGTCAAAGCCACTTATCAGCCCAATAATTCGTTTAGCATTACGCCCAATTACAGTTTAAGCAAAAGCAAAGAGGACCGCACCCAATACACCGCGGCCTCGCAAAACGATTACAGCTATCCCAAGGCCCTCACGCAAAACACCGGGTTTAACAGCACATGGAAGATTAGCAAATGGCTGGCGCCCTCACTTAGCTACAACATTAGCACGCAGGAAAACAACAACCTAAACGCCAAAACGCTCACGGCCTCCGGCACGTCTGTGGCCGTGGGCATCGGCGAGGTAAAAACCATCAACCGCAATGCGGACGGCGGCGTGTCACTTACGTTAAACGGCAACGAAATTCTCCCGCAAAGCAAGCTCTTCCACTCGTTTGTCATTTCGTCCAGCTACCGCCTGCAGGACGCCGACGCTTGGGCGGATGTGGACAGCGGTTTTGACTCCCGCAAGGAACTGTGGATTCGCGGCTCTTCCTTTAAAGATGTCGGCAGTTATGGCTACCGCAAGAGCCTTATTTTGCGTGATACCTTTACTTCCTCCCAGCGTTGGAGCCCGCTCTCCCAGTACAACTTGGGCGGAGCTGCCGCACCGTTAAAGACCATTTCGCTCATCAATAACTTCAACAAAACGCTCCAATCCAACGAGCAAACCGGCACCTCGTACGATTCCACCAGCATGACGCTGCCGGATATGACGTTCTCCATTTCGGATTTGGAAAAATTCTTTTATGCTGGGCGCTGGTTCAGCTCGTCCAATTTAAAACTGCGCTATAGCCGCGTGGAGCAAACCAACACCGGGACGGACGAACAATACACCACCCAGTACGGCGGGGACTTGCGCTTTATGCTGTTTAATTATTTTGACACCGTGCTCAACTATACCCGCAAGGAGTCCGACAAGACCGACCTGCGCGCCAGCACCAGCCTGGAGTCCGTGCGCGACAGCGACATTTCCGCCCAAACCTCCTTTTATGTGGGTGCTATGCGCATCACGCCCAAACTGCTCTATTCGTCGCACGATAAATGGCTGGTGGCGGGCCAGATCAGCGAAAGCACTACCACCACCACACCCAGCATCAATTTCCGCTGGGACTTTAACATTCCCCGCGGCATTAAACTGCCATTTATTAACAAAATGTATAACGCCACCAACCGCGTCATTTGGAACACCACGCTTACGTATGCGGACAAAAAGTCCCCGGTGGAGGTAAAGAACAATTATAAAAAGTTTGATGTCACCACTTCGTTTGATTACGAAATGTCCCAAAATCTGCGCTTTACGCTTTCCGGCGGGCTGACGCTTCTCAACCACGCTTATGTGGAGACCGAGGATTACACCGCCTACAACCTGGCGGCTAATATGACGGTGCAATTTTAATGAAACGTGTTTGCTCTTCCCTTTTCAAACTGTTTTTACATTTCTTTTTCCCGCGCACCTGTTTTGCCTGCGGATGCGATTTGTCTTGGCGTTCATCTGTGCCGTTGTGCCCGTCCTGCGCGGGTAAATTGGCTGCACCCGGGCCACACATTTGCCGGCGTTGCGGCACGGTGCTCAAATCGGGCGGTGCCCATTGTCATGCCTGTCGCGGCAGCAAAGCGGAAAAGTACAAATGCAGTGTCATCCGCTCCGCTTTTGTTTTTAACACGCCTTCGCGTGCACTGGTGCACGCGTTAAAATACGCCAAGGCCGAGTATTTAGCGGCGTACATGGGGCGGCAAATGGCGTTCTGTTTTAAAAAATACCCAGAGCTGGCCCCAGCGGAGCGGGTGATTCCCGTCCCGCTGTTTCCCAAAAAAGGCCGCGCCCGCGGATACAACCAAAGCGACCTGCTCGCCCGCCATTTTGCCGCGCAGGTGGGGCTTTCGGTGGACGATACCAGCTTGGTGCGCGTGCGCGACACCGTCAGCCAAACCACCTTGGGGCGCATGGGGCGCCTAGCCAATATGACGGGTGCTTTCTTATGCAAAAATCCGGCTGTTGTAAAGGGAAAAACAATTTTACTGATAGACGATGTAGCCACCACGGGTGCCACGTTGGAAGGATGCGCGGTAGCGCTCAAGCAGGCGGGTGCTAAAAAGGTATTGGCATACACCTTTGCGCGGGAATAAGTTAGATTTTGCCGTTCGCCTTTAGGCTGTAGTGTGAGCCTTTGCCTACGATGATGTGGTCATGGACCAAAATGCCAAATAAGGCCGCCGCTTGAATAACGTCCTGCGTCAGGGAAATATCCTCTTGCGACGGGGTAGCATCCCCGGACGGATGATTATGCACCAGGATAATGGCCGAGGCCTTGGCCGCCAGCGCGCATTCTACTATTTTGCGCGGAGACACCGCCACCCGGTCAATCAGTCCCGAAGCTACCACTTGGGTGCTCATCACGGTGTTGCGTACAGAAAGGTAAATAATCTCCAAACATTCTTCTTTTTTGCCGGCGAGGGACGCCTTGCAGTATTCCAGCACCTGTTGCGGCGTGCGGATGGATACGGTTTCCTTCACTTCATCCAGCGAATACTTTTTAAACACGGCGCGTATCAGCCTTAAAAACCGTGCCGCGCCCGTGCCAATTCCGTCCACCTGCGTCAGCTGGTTTTCGTCCGCGTCAAACACGGCGGCCAGCGTGCCGAACTTTTTAAGCAGGGCCCAAGCCAGTGGTTTGGTGTCCCGGCGTGGCACGGCGTAAGTAAGGAGCAGTTCCAAAATTTCGTGGTCCAAAAAACTGTCTAATCCGGCAGCAGCAAATTTTTCACGGATGCGTTCACGGTGTCCGAAATACGAAGGTTTGTTTGGCATAGTGTGTTTTCCTGTTTTTTATTATACCGTTTTTAATGCTACAATAGGTATAATCAAAAAGACGTATAACCGGGGGGAGAGAAACAGATGAAAAATATCGTGATTATTGGCGGCGGTCCGGGTGGGTATCCGGCGGCTTTAAAGGCTGCCTCGTTGGGGGCCAAAGTTACCTTGGTGGAAAAGAACAAGCTGGGCGGCGTGTGCTTAAATTGCGGGTGCATTCCTTCTAAATCGCTGTTGGATGCGGCGCACCGCTTTCGTACGGTAGCTTCCGCCACAGCCCTGTGTGCCGATGGTGCACAGGAATATGCCGACAAATTAATTTCTTTACTGGATTGGAAAAAAATACAAGCCCGCCAGCGGGCCGCCACGCGCAAATTGACGCTGGGGATTGGCTTTTTGCTTAAAAAAGCAGGGGTAGAAGTCGTCACCGGGGAAGCCTCTTTTGTGGACGAACACACCGTCTCCGTTCAGCTTGCCGACGGCACCCAAAAAACATTCCCCGCGGACGGGATTATTTTGGCCGCTGGTTCAACGGCCTTTTTCCCGCCGCCCTTTGAGCAAATAAAAGACCAAATTTACGATAATTCCACTATTTTTGAAATACCCTCCCTGCCCAAAACACTCACGATTATTGGCGGCGGCGTGATTGGCTGCGAAATGGCCGATCTTATGAACGGGCTCGGCGTGGAGGTAAGCGTGGTGGAGCTGCAGCCGCGGCTATTGCCCTTGGAGGACGAAGGCGCGGCCCGCGCCCTCACGCAGGCGCTCGTCAAGCGCGGTGTCAAAATTTACACGGGTCTCAGCGCCGTGTCGGCCGAAAAACAGGGGGGCCTCTTTGCCCTTACGCTTTCGGACGGGCAGGTGTTAACCTCGCAGGCCGTCCTGGCGGCGATTGGCCGCAGTGTGGATTTGAGCGCTCTTAAAATGGAAAATATTGGGGTTGCTTGGACGCGCAAAGGCGTTCAGGTAAATCCGCAAACCTTGCAGTTAAAGAACGACATTTACGCCGTGGGCGATGTCAACGGGCTGTGCCAGTTGGCGCACGCCGCCAGCCGCCAGGGCGAAGTGGCCGCTTCTAATTTGTGCGGTGTCCCGGCGGTTTATCACAACGGGGCCGTTCCGCGCGCCATTTACACCTCGCCCGAAATTGCCTCCGTCGGTTTAAATAAAACCCAGGCTGAAGCCAAGGGGCTTTCCGTCAAAGCGCACAAAACCTTTCTGCTCGCCAACGGCCGCGCGGTTGCCCAACAGGAAACCGATGGCTATTACGAAATTTTGTCGGACGCCCAAACAGACAAATTGCTGGGTGGTGTGCTGGTGGGCGCCCGGGCCACCGAGCTGGTGCATGTGCTGGGCGTGGCGCTGTCTGTCGGGATGACGGTCGCGCAGCTGAAAGAAGTCATTTTTGCCCACCCCACCTTTGCCGAATCCTTGGGGGAGGCGCTAAACAGATGACGGATTTCTGCGTTGTTTTGGTGCGCCCGCGTGACCCCAATAACATTGGGGCGTGCGCCCGCGCCCTGGGCAACTTTGGCCTTTCGGACCTGCGCGTAGTGGACCCCTATGAACCCGTCTGGCGCGAAGCCGTCAGCGCGGTAGGCGTACATGAAATTATGCTCAGCGCCAAAAAATGTGCCACTTTGGACGAAGCCCTGGCTGATACGTCGTTTTCATTTGCTTCCACCGCCCTAAAGAACCGCGAAATTAAGCAGCGCATTGTTCCCTTGCCGCAGTTAAACGAACGGCTCCAAACCGCTCCCGGCGGCCGTGTGGCCTTGGTGTTTGGCAATGAAAAAAGCGGCCTGTCCGGTGAGGATATTGCCCGCTGTGACGAAGTGCTCAACATTCCCACCGCCACCCGCCAGCCGTCCATCAATTTGGCGCAGGCGGTTATTTTAACCTGTTACGAGCTTTCCCGCCGGCCCGATTTTGCGGCGCTCCGCCGCCCCGGGGACGGCCCGCAGTACCCGACGGACGCCCAAAAGGAAATTTTCATTTCCTCTCTGGACCGTCTTTGCGAAAAGGCGGATTTTCGGACGGATTTTTCCTCCCAACAGCGCAAGGCTCTTTTGCGACAAATGCTTTCGCGCCAGGGTCTCAGCCGCGAGCAGCTCTTCTTTTTAAAGAAATGGGCCGACAAGCTGTCCGCCAAATTGCCGTAAATCCTCGGTCAAAGAGCTGATATTTTGTTAGAATATAGTAAGCGCAGCAAGGGGGAATTATGGACTATAACATTCTGGTTATCAACCCGGGATCAACTTCCGACGATATCGGCTACTACCGGGGCAAACAGCCCGTTTTTGAAGTAACCGTGCGCTATTCCCTCACCGATTTGGAACCCTACGAGGGCAAAAACGTTACCGAACAATTGCCCCTGCGCCGCAAACTCATTTTGGATTATTTGCTGGACCATAAGGTGCCGCTAAAAGAAATTGACGCCGTCATCGGCCGCGGCGGTTTCATCCGCGCCATGGAAGGCGGCGTGTACGCCGTCAATAAACAGATGATCAGTGACCTGGAAACCGGCCGTTACGGTGGCATTCACCCCAGCAATCTGGGCGGCATTTTGGCGCGCGAAATTGCGCAGTTTGCCGGTTGTCCCAGCTTTATTGCCAACCCGGTGGTGATTGACGAACTCCAGCCGCTGGCCCGCTATTCGGGCATGCCCGAAAATCCGCGTATTTCCATTTTTCATGCCTTAAGCCAAAAGCGCGTGGCGCGTTTGATTGCCGGCAAACTGGGCAAGCCGTACGAACAGCTCAACTGCATTGTTTGCCACGGCGGCGGGGGGATTACCGTTGGTGCACACCGCCAGGGAAAGGTGGTGGACGTCAATAACGGTTACGAAGGCGACGGCCCCATGACCCCCCAGCGAAGCGGTGGCACGCCCAACTCCGGCCTGGTGCAAATGTGCTATTCGGGCAAATACACCTTGCGCGATATGCGCCTTAAATTGCGCGGCAAAGGCGGCTTGGTGGCCTACACGGGCACGTCGGACGTAAAAGATTTGGAGGAATTTATCCGCACGGGCAAAAAGCGCCCCGGCTCCCTCATCCACTGCACGCGCGAAGAGGCCAAAATGGCCGAAGACGCCATGATCTACCAAATTGCCAAATACATTGGTTCCATGGCGGTGGTACTGGAGGGGAAGGTGGATTTTATTGCGCTCACGGGCGGGCTGATGAACAGCCCCTATATCCCGCAGGAGCTGAGCGCGTACGTCGGCTGGATTGCGCCGGTGTATGTGTTCCCGGGCAGCGAAGAAAAAGATGCCCTGCGCGAGGCCGCCCGCCGTGCGCTGGACAACCCCAACATTGTCAAGCAGTATTGCTGATTTTGTATTGTTTATCAAAGGAGAGTACTATGAAATTCAAAAGTTTTGCCGATTTGATTGACCAAGTGAAGGGAAAATCAAACCGTGTGGTTGTTCCCGGCGCGAATAATAAAGAAGCCTTAACCGCCATTAAAATGGCCGATGAAAACGGCCTCATTTCCCACGGTATTTTGATCGGGCCCCTGGCCGCCGTCAAACAAACCATGGCCGAAGTGGGTCTTAACGACAGCAAGTTTGAATACATTGACTGCGAAGACGTCCCCACCATGTGCAAACTGGCCGTGGACCAAATTTTGGCCGGCAAGGGCGACTTTTTGATTAAAGGCCTCGTGGACACCAAGTATTACATGAAGGCCATTTTGAATAAAGAGGCCCACCTGGTACCGGAAGGGGCGCTTTTGTCGCACTTTGTGCTTTTTAGCACGCCCAAATACCACAAACCCTTTGCGGTAACCGATTCCGCCGTGGTCATTGCCCCTACCTTGGAGCAAAAGGCAAAAATCGTGCAGAACGCGGTGAACACTATGCACAAATTAGGGCTGGAAAACCCCAAAGTGTCCTGCGTGTGCCCGGTGGAAAAGGTGAACGAAAAAATCCCGTCTACCGTGGACGCTGCCGCCTTGGCGCAAATGAACGCTGAAGGCAAAATTACGGGCTGCACCGTGGAAGGCCCGTACGACCTCTACATTTCCCTCTCGCCCGAAAGAGCCGCTGAAAAAGGCATTAAAGGGAAAGTGGTCGCCGGCGATGCCGACATTTTGGTCCTGCCGGATTTGGATGCCGCCAACCCGCTTTACAAAGCTTTGGCCTTCTTTGGCGACCATATGGAAGCCGCTGCCGTCTTGGTCGGGCCGAAGATTCCGGTCATCCTGCCTTCCCGCGCCGATGACCCGAAGGTAAAACTCAACGCGATTGCGTTGTGCTCGTTCTTAAAAGACCAAAAATAACTTAAGCCAAAGGGGCGGTGCAACACCGCCCCTTTCCGCATGCCTCATGAAAGAACAGATTTTAGCTTTTATTCAACATCATTACCGCCGCTACCACGATGTGCTTTTTTATGTGCTCACGTTGTGTGTAATTGCCGTTTCCACCTTTGCCGCGCTGCATATAACGCGCGTTAAAAACGAGCAGGAACGCGAAAACCTGCGCGAGCGCGAAATACCGGCGGTGCAATACACCATTAAAGAAAAACCGGTTTACGTCGCCCTGCAGGAGGCAGGCCTTTCCAACCAAACGGTAGCGCAGGTGGTGGGAAAGCTCTCTTCGGTGGCGGACACGCGTAAACTGCAAAAGCAGGACGAGTATTCCCTGTCCGTAGATACGGACGGCAAGTTCCTCTTTTTACTGTTAACGCAAGGCTTCAAACGCTATTACGTAGCTAATGTGGACGGCGCCCTGATCGCCGGCGTGAGCGAGGTAGAGATCAAAACCCGCGTCAAAACCGCCGCCGGCAAGGTCAAGGGTTCTTTGTTTAATTCCATGACAGCAGAGGGCCTTCAGGTTCCGCTGGTGCTGGATTTTACGGATGCCTTTTCGTGGACGATTGACTTTAACACCGATACCCGCAACGGAGACGAATACACCGCCTTGTGGGAGGAACATTACACCGCCGCCGGGGATATCACGCGCCAAGACCTCTTGGCTGCCACCTACAAAAGCGCGGAAAGCGGAACCACCACGAACGCCTTTTATTATGAGGACGATTTTTACGACGAAACGGGCAAGATGAGCAAAAAAATGTTTTTAAAATCGCCCATCAGCTTCCGTAACTACCGCATTTCGTCGCGTTTTTCGTACGGACGGATGCACCCGATTTTAAAAATCCGCCGCCCGCACTTGGGCATAGATTACGCCGCCCCGGTGGGCACCCCGGTGCAAACGGTAGCGGACGGCACCGTTAAATTTGCGGGCTGGAAGGGCGGTTTCGGTAAGTATGTGGAAATCCGCCACGCCAACGGTTATATGACCTCTTACGGCCACTTAAAGGACTATGGCCGCGGCATTAAGGCGGGGGCCAAGGTCAAGCAGGGCCAAACGGTGGGGTATGTGGGCAGCACCGGGCTTTCCACGGGGCCTCACTTGGATTTCCGCATTAAAGAAAAAAATAAATTTGTGGATTTTTTAAAGATGAAGAACCGCAATTCCACCGTGCGGGACATTCCCAAAGAACAACGTAAAGATTTTGAAGAGTTAAAAGTGCTATACTTAAAGGAATTGGACGCGGCCCGCAGCAAGGCTTTCACCCCACAAAACGCCGCGCCGGAGGAAAAGAATGAAGCATAAAAAAATCGCCATCACCGGTGGCCCCAACAGCGGCAAAACGACCGCCCTGTCCGTGCTGAAAGAAACCTTCGGCCCGAAGGTGGAGCTAGTACGCGAGGCCGCCACGATGATTTTCAGCGGGGGCTTCCCGCGCACGGACAACAGCCGTCCGCACATAGAAGCCGCCCAGCGCATTATTTTTGTGGCAACCAAAGAAATGGAGGCCCTGGCCGAGGAATCCTCCTCCGCTCCGCTTATCGTGTGCGACCGCGGGACGATTGACGCGTCCGCCTATTGGCCGGACGGCCCGGAGGCCTTTTTTAAGGAAATGGGCACGTCCCTGGAGGCCGAGCTCGCCCGCTACGACGCAGTTCTGCACCTGTCCCCGCCGTCCAACCCGGCCTTCTACCAGTCCACTCATGTGCGGACGGAAAGCCTGGACAAAGCTTTTGAAATTGACCGTATCATTCTAAAAATTTGGGAAAAACATCCCAATCGTTTGGTAGTAGGCGGCACCGAGCATTTTTTTGAAAAGGCGGAAGCCATTAAAAATTTTGTAGAAAAAATTATTAAAGGATAACTTATGAAAAAAATCGTTTTAACCGGCGGCCCCAGCGGCGGCAAAACTACGGCCCTTTCTATTTTGAAAGAGACCTTTGGCAACAAAATTGCCCTGGTGCAGGAAGCCGCCACGCTCATTTACAGCGGCGGTTTCCCCCGCAAGGACAACAGTCCCGTGCACATTGAGCATGCACAAAACATTATTTTTTACACCGTTCACCAGCTGGAGGAATTGGCCGAAAAAACCTCCGACGCTAAAGTCATGGTGTGCGACCGTGGCTCCATAGACGGCGCTGTTTATTGGCCGCACGGTCCGGAAGATTTCTTTAAATCTATGAAGTCCTCGCTGGAGGCTGAACTCGCCCGCTACGATGCGGTCATCCACCTTTCCCCGCCGCCGGAGAAGGACTTTTACCAAGCCACCAACGTCCGCACGGAAAACCTGCAGCAGGCGTTTGAAATTGACGACCGCATTTTAAAAATTTGGGAAAAACACCCCAACCGCTTGGTTGTGCCGCGGGAAAAGCATTATTTTGAAAAAGCGGAAATCATCAAAAATTTTGTAGAAAAACTTATTTCCGAATAGTTAAGGAGTCGTTTGATATGTGGAATCCGTTTAAAAAGAAACAAGCGAGCGATGCCCCCGCCCAAGCGGCCGAGGCCAAGCCCGCCAAAAAGGAAAGTATAGAAGAGCGTATTGAACGGGAAATTGACGCGCTGCCCGCTATGATCAAGGGCAAACTGAAGGACCCGGGCATCAAAAAGCGCTTTATTGATATTGCCAAACGCATGGAGAAAGACGGCGTGGATTTTAAAAGCATCCGCCAAATGAAGAAATGGATGAAAAACCACGAAGCCGAACTGAAGGCCGAAATGGGGGGCGAAGGCGCTCCCGCCAAGGTGGAAACCGTGGTGCACGAAGGCCCCAAGATCGGGCGTAACGACCCGTGCCCGTGTGGCAGTGGCAAAAAATATAAAAAGTGTTGTGGCGCCGGGAAATAACGGCTAAAACACATCTGTTTAACTGGGCGGCGGAGTTCTCTTCCCGCCCTTTTTCTTTCCCCGAAGTTGCTGTCATCTTGCAGTTGCCTTGCACGGCCCCTATCAAATAAGGATCATCCTGGAAGGTTGTTGTCCAGGATCTCTTCCGTTTTTAAAACAGAGAGACTTTGGACCACTGCAGTCCGCAAGGGGATGACACAAAAGCCCTTTCTTTTTTGTGCTGTTTTTTGGCCGGCAAAATATAAAAGGGTTGTAATCGTTTTTTTTTTGCTAAATTTTGCTTATAAGCAAAATTTAGCAAAAAGGAAGGTTGTAATGAAAAACGTTACCATGGGCCGTTTGGGCGGTTTTACGCTGATTGAATTATTAGTCGTCGTTCTTATTATTGGTATTTTGGCGGCTGTCGCGGTACCACAGTACCAAAAAGCCGTGTCCAAAAGCCGTGTGGCTTCGTTGCTCCCGCTTATGCGCAGCGTGCAATTGGCCGAGCATCGTTTTGCATTGGCCAACAGCGGAGAGCTGACGAAAGATTTTTCGGAGCTGGATATTTCTTTACCGTGTGAGTCGTACAACGCCGACAATTCTATTTGTTACATGGGCAAAGTGTCCATTTCACTTGCGGGGGATTATTTTGCCCGGGGAGAAGATTCCCGCGTGCCGGGGGTGGCTCTTTTCTTTTTTTACTCGCAAAAATGGGCCCATTTGCGGGATAAAAGAGAGTGTTACGCCGCCAAAGGCAAAGACCTGCCCCACCAAATTTGCCAGGGTTTAGGCGGCAAGTTGCTGGGCAGTGCAGGGACTTTTTACGACGGGTTTGAATTGTAACGCTTTCGTCGCGCCAGCTGACAAAAGAGCCCCGGGCAACAGCCCGGGGCTCTTTGCTGACAAAACAACACGCGGCTTATTTAAAGTTAGACGTACCCAATTTTTGCTGCAAGTACGTTTTTAAGCCGGAGGGATCACTCGTGTGGGAGAGCGCCTCTTGGTAGCTGATGACCTTGCGGATATACAAATCGCCAAGGGCCTGGTTCATGGTAATCATACCCATGCCGGCGTTGGTCTGCATGGTGGAGAGAATTTGCTCGGCTTTCCCATCGCGGATTAAGCTGCGCACGGCCGAGTTGGCCAGCAGCACTTCGCACGCCATGGCGCGTCCGCCGTTTAAAGACGAAATGAGCTGTTGGGACAAAATGGCCTCCAACACAAAGGACAGCTGCGTGCGGATTTGCGGCTGCTGGTTTGCCGGGAAGACGTCAATAATACGGTTGATGGACTGCACCGCGTCGTTGGTGTGCAAGGTGGCAAACACCAAGTGGCCCGTTTCCGCCAAGGTGAGGCAGGCCTCCATGGTTTCGCGGTCGCGCAACTCGCCTACCAGAATGATGTCCGGGTCCTGACGCAAAAAGTGTTTCAGCGCGTCGGCAAAGGAGTGCGTATCCGCTCCCACTTCGCGCTGGTTGACGATGCTGCGTTTGTGCGGGTGGACGAACTCAATCGGGTCCTCTACCGTCATGATGTGGTTGCTTTCGTTCATGTTAAGGTAGTTAATCATGCTGGCCAAGGACGTAGATTTACCGGACCCGGTGCACCCGGTTACCAGCACCAGGCCTTTGTTTAACTTCATGATGTTGTACACCACGGGCGGCAGGTTGAGCTGTTCAAAGGTTTTAAAGTCGTTGGGAATGGAACGGAAGGCCGCGGCCACGCAGCCTTTTTGTTTGTAAATGTTTACACGAAGGCGCCCCAGCGATTTAAGGCCGATGGAGCAGTCCAATTCCAATTTTTCTTCAAATTGCTGGCGCTGTTCATCGGACAAAATGGAATAAATCAACGTCTGCGCCGTTTCTTTGGTTAAGGGTTCAAACTGGGTGGCGTACAAGCGCCCCTGGATACGCAGCACTGGCGGAACGCCCACGGTCAAGTGAATGTCCGAAGCATTCTTGGCTTTCATCAATTTGAACAAATCGTCCATGATAATCATAAGCAACCCTCTTTTCTTTAAATTTTCCCAACTAAATCCAATGTAACATTATTGAGCGCCCCGGTCAATTTCCCGCGGGCCACATCCGCCTGAAAGACGTAGACAATCGGTTCCGTACGCGTCTTGGTTAACCTGTATTTTACAATATATGTATTTTTGTGCAAAGGCTCCGCGGACCACGCGCCGGAGTACCCCTGCGCAAGTTGCGTGCGGTACAAGCGGTCAAAGTACGAGGCAATGGTCCCGCGGTTATTGGAGAGCGGGTAATTTTGCACCAAGGCCAGGGCCTTGTCCGCGGGGGACGGTTCCGCCTTGGGAGCCGGCACGGACACGGTCGGTTGTTGCGGTGCCTTAGGCGACAAAATTTCCTTGGCAGACGGATATTGGGGCGTTTCTTCCGGGGCAGGCTGTTGAACGGCAGGCTCGGGCGTTTCCACCGGGTTTTGCCCGTGGTTTAACAATAATGTCGCCCCACACGCCAGCAGTGCCACCAGCAGGCAGAGTGTCACCTTCAATTTTTTCCGCACGGGCGAAATCCGCGCATGCTGTGTTTTAGTCAAAAAAGCTTCAATTTCCGGCGTTTGTTTTAAACGCGTTCGCACTTGGTTTAGCTGTGGTTCCACGGGAACATTTTCCAACGGTTCCGGTATTTCTTTTTGTGCGGGTGCCACATCCAGCTCCCCTTCCAAAATGCTTTTTAGGGGTTCCGCGGTTCCTTCCGCCTTTGTTGTCGGGGCCACCGCTTTTGAAACAAGTTCCTGCGGCTCCGCCGGTTGGGGCGCCGCTTTGTTTGTTTCCGCAGCAGGCGGTTCGGGTAAATCGGTTGATGCAGGCACTTGCTGTGGCTGGCCCTCCGGGAGCTGTGGCAAGTCGTTGCCGGGCTGGTCCAAAACGGGCAGCTGTACGGCGGAGTTTTCCGCTGGCTCTGTCTCTTGGGCCGTTTCCGGTGCGGATGGCTGCGTTTCCTGTTGGGGTTGCGCGGGAGCCGGTTCAGGTTCTTTTGTCTTTTCCTCTTGGGGGGGCAGCTCTCCGTGCAGGGTGAGCACCAGCTCCTCTGTTTCCGCCGTGTTGGAAATCGGTACCGACACCGGGCCTTCCTCTTTTACCGGCTGTTTTTGGGGCAGCAAGGCTGCGGTTTTTGGCATTGCGGCGGGTATTTTTTCTGTTTTTGGTTTTTCTGCCAGGGCCAAAAATTCGTCTGTTTCGTCGTCCTCTTCGTTTCGGGTGAAGGCGTTAAAGGGGTCTTCTTCCGGGCGGATTTCTTTATCCGTGGGTGGATTGGTGGCGCCAAATTGCGTTTCCAGGGCGCGTGCCAAGCTCATGTCTGAATTTTCATTCGGGTCCGGAATGCCCAAAATGTTGCCCAGGTCCTCACCCTTGATGTTGTTAAAATAATCCTCAATCGGGCCGGGTTTATTGGGCCGTTTTGGCAGCTGCAAATTTGGTTCTTGGGTGATTTCGTGCGGATCTTTTACTTCTGCTTCCAGCTGTTCCCGTTCTTTAAGCAGGGTGTTCATTTCTTCCTGCAAAAGTTCCGCATTGGGTTCCGCCTCCAACGGCGGTTCTTTCAAAAGCGCCTCATCCGAAAAGTCAGAAAACGAGGACGCCGGTTTCCAGCTATCCTCGTTTTCGCTAAATTTTTCGGGGCAGACAAGGCTGGTGTTGGAAAACCCGGCCCGCGCCAAGAGTTCCTTTGGCGCAAAAGGGCCGATTACGTCGTTTCCGTCAAAAAACCAGTATTTCATGCCGCTCCGGTTAACCTGCTATTTGCAGAATTTAAGGGCGTTTTTAAGGCGCGCCAATACGGTTTCCTTGCCCATGTATTCCAACATTTTGAACAAGGTCGGTCCGTGGGTGCGGCCGGAGACGGCCACACGTACCGGGTGGAAGATCTGTCCGGCCTTCATGGCGTTTGCCTTGGCATACGCGCGGGCAGCTGTTTCCAGGTTGGCCTCGGTAAACTCGGCCAACTCCCCGTACACGTTGGCAATGCCCTCCAGCACCTGTTTTGCCTCAGGCTTGGCAAACACCTTTTCCAGGGCTTCCTGCTCAAACACCGGCTCTTCAAAGAAGAAGCGGATCAAATCCGGGATTTCGGTTAAAAGTTTGTATTTTTCCTGCTCCAGGCCGATAATGCCCTCCAGCTTGGCGCGGTCTACTCCCGCCACGTTAATGCCCGCTTTTTCAATAAACGGCATGGCCAAATCGGTTAGGCGGTCAAGCGGCGTAGCGCGGATATATTCCCCATTCATCCAGTTCAGCTTTTCCGGGTCCATGACAGCCGGGCTGGGCTGGCAGCCGGAGATATCAAATTTTTCTTCCAGTTCGCCGGGTTTAAAGAGCTGCTGGGAATCAGGCGTAGCCCAACCCAAAAGTGCCAAGTAGTTTTTAAGCGCTTCGGGCAGGTAACCCATATTGCGGAATTCCACTACATTGGTTGCCCCATGGCGTTTGGATAGTTTTTTGCCGTCCGGTCCGTGAATCATGGACAGGTGGGCAAAAATCGGTTCCTTCCAGCCCAGTGCGTGATAAATCTGAATTTGGGCCGGCGTGTTGGAAATGTGGTCATCCCCGCGGATGACGTGCGTCATGCGCATCAGATGGTCGTCCACCACCACCGCAAAGTTATAGGTGGGGTAGCCGCTCGTTTTTTGGATGACGAGGTCGTACAAATCCTTGCTGGCAAATTTTACATGTCCGCGAATCATATCGTCCCATTCCACGTCGCCTTCCTGCGGCATGCGGAAACGGATGACGTATTTGCGGCCTTGGGCTTCCAGTTCTTTCTGCTGTTCCACCGTCAGGTGGCTGCATTTGCCGCTGTACTTAGGCGGGCGGTGTTCAGCCAGGCATTTTTGGCGGTTTTCTTCCAGTTCTTCTTCGGTGCAGTAGCATTTGTACGCTTTGCCTTCGGCCAAAAGCTGGTCAATGTATTTTTTGTAAATGCCCATATCGGCGCGCTGGGCTTGGTAGTACGGGAAGTCCGGCCCTTTGTTGGTGCCGTCGGGCATGGGGCCTTCGTCCCAATTTAAATTCATCCATTGCATTCCTTCAAAAATGGCATCGGTGGATGCCTGGGTGGAGCGTTCCTCGTCGGTATCCTCAATACGGAGCAAAAACGTGCCTTTATTCTTTTTGGCGAAAAGGTAGTTAAAAAGCGCAGTGCGCACGCCGCCGATGTGCAAAAATCCGGTCGGGGACGGGGCAAATCTAACTCTAACGGTCATACAAGTAGGTTCCTCTTTTTACAAAAATGAAGTAATACGTATATAGATATATTATACTTATTATGGAAAATTTTTTAAAATATAAAAAATAGGTTTTTAGGGGGAGTCGCTTGTGGCTTGGTTTTTTGTCGTGTCAGCTTTTATTTTGTGGCTCATACAGGTGACGGTAGGCGCCTGGCTTTTTGCGTCGTTCCCGTCCCTGGGGTGGAAGTTGCCCGTTGTAGTATTGCCCGCTTTATTGTCTGTCGGAATGTTTGCGGGCTTGTCTTACACGCAAACGCATTGGGGTGGTTTTGCTCCCGTGATTTATTATGCATCCTACGCGTGGATGGGCCTTGCGTTTTTGGCCTTTTGCATTTGTGCCGTTTGTGCGGTACTGGCCGGGGTATTGGGGATGCTCCACCTGCCCGCGCGCGTGTGGCTGGGGCCGCTTAGCGTGGGGCTGATGGCCGTCGTGTTTGCCCTTTCCATTTATGGCGGAATTTCGGCTCCGCGGCTCAAGCGGATTTCCGTTTCCGTGCCCGGTATGCCTAAAATGAAGCTGGCCCTTTTGTCCGATTCCCATTTGGGTATGGGCGTTTCGTACGCCCGTTTTGACCGGGCGATGGCGCGCCTGCAGCAGGAGCAGCCCGATGCCCTTCTTGTCTTGGGAGATGTGTTTGAGTTTGGCCCGCACCGGGAAAAATACGCCACGCGGATTAAAAATTTTGTGGCCCCACAGGGTATTTACGGCGTGTTTGGCAATCACGAGTATTACGCCGGGTACGAAAATTCCAAAGATTTTTTTGAGCAATCCGGCATTACCCTGTTGGAAAACGCCCTCACCCAAATGCCCAGTGGCGTGCAGGTGGCGGGGATTAAAGATGCGCACACCGCGCACGTCACGTCCGCAGCGGTGGACGCGTTACTAGCCCAGGCGTCCGCGGATAAGCCGCTTATTTTCTTAAGTCACACGCCCGTGTTTGCCGAAACAGCCGCTAAGCACGGAGCCAATTTAATGTTTAGCGGGCACACGCACAACGGTCAAATTTATCCCTTTAATTATTTGGTCAAACTGCAGTTCCCGCGCGTGTACGGTTTGTTTCAAGTGGAACAGATGAAATTTTATATTACCTCCGGCATGTTTTATTGGGGCGTCCCGCTGCGGTTTTTGGCCCCATCGGAAATTCCGGTCATTGAGGTCAATTATTAATGCATAAACTCCTGCTTGCCGTTCTCTTGTTTTGCACGCTGTCCGCGCAGGCCGCCGCGCGTTTTGAAGATCTGTCCTACGAAGAAAAACTGGGGCAGACGCTGGTGGTCTTTGTGGATGTGGACAGTGCCGAACAGGTGCGCCCGGCCATAGAGTCGGGCAAAATCGGCGGTGTGCTGATCCAATGGGGCAACTACTCGCTCAAGCAGACACAGGCCTTGGTGAAAAAATTGCAGAAATGGGCGCAGAACAGCCCGCACCAAATTCCGCTTTTAATTTCTATTGATTACGAGGGCGGCACGGTCTATACGCCCATTACCCTGGGCTTTGACTACCTGCCCACCAACATGATGCTCTCCGCCGCGCAGGACGAGGAAGGCGCCGCCTCCCTGGCCTATTTGGCCGGGCTTGAATTACGCCGTGCGGGCGTACACATCAATTTTTCCCCGGTGCTGGACGTAAATAGCAACCCGCACAATCCGATTATCGGTGTCCGTTCGTTTGGGGCGGATCCGGCCAACGTCACCAAAATGGGCCTGGCGCTCATTAACGGGTTTGAGGCGGCAGGCGTCATCAGTATTGTTAAACATTTTCCCGGTCATGGGGACACTTCTGAGGATTCCCACTACAACGTGCCTGTGGTCAAGGCGGATTACGCCCAGCTGCGCAAAATCCATTTGGAACCCTTTTGGCAGGCCGTGCGCGCGGGCGTGCGCGGGGTGATGACGGGCCACGTGCTGTATCCGGCCTTGGACAATAAAAACATTGCCACTTTTTCCAAACCCATTTTGCAGGATTTACTCCGTCAAAAAATGGGGTTTAAAGGGTTGATTGTCACCGACAGTTTGGATATGAAGAGCGCCACCTCGTATTGCACCATTGCAGGCTGTGCCGTCCGCTCCCTGGCCAGCGGGGCCGATATGGTATTGTTGGGGAGGTACGTAAAGCCGGTGTCGGTATTTAACGAGGTTTCCGCCGCCACCCGGCAGCAAGGGCTGCAGCCGCAGGTGGAAGCTGCTGCCAAAAAAATCTTTGATTTAAAGCAGGAGCTAGGCCTCTTGGACGGTTCCCGCACTGTTCCCGCACCGATAGAACAAGCCTACCAGGTTGAGCTTGAAAAGATCAGCGATGCCGCCGTCACCCTCGTGCGGGACCGCAAAAAACTGCTGCCCTTTGTTCCTGTTGCGGGCAAACAAAGCCCCACGGTGTGCGCGGTGTTTTTTGCGCCGTCGCGCTTTGCGGACCAGCTGATGAGTTTTTCCAAACCGTTTTTGCAAAAGGGGTGGAAGATACGCAGTTATAACGCCGCGCTCACCCCGCGCAAGAAAGACAGCGAGCGTGCCGCCGCCTGCGCCAAAGGGGCGGATTTGCTGATTGTCACCAGCCTGCAATGGGCCGATAAAACCAACATCAACCAAAAAAACGCCATTAACGGCCTCATCCGCGAAAATAAAAACACGGTCTTTATCTCCACGATGAGCCCGTACGATATAAAAAATTACCCGGAGGCGGATGTAGTCATCGCAACCTACGGGTTAAATAAATATGTTTTACAGACGGCAGCCAACATTATTTTGGGCAATTTGCGTCCGCAAGGCATCCTGCCGGTGGATCTGCAGCTAACGCCTAGTGCTGCTTCTTCCGTGCCGCCCAAAACTCGTACACCGCAGGTAAGACGGAAATCACGATAATGGCCACCACCACATAGTGGAAATGCTGCTGTACGACAGGTAAATCGGCAAAGTAATATCCGCCCAAGGAAAACAGTAACACCCACGCCAGCGCACCGATCAAATTGTACGAAGCAAAGTGGAAATACGTCATTTTTCCAATGCCCGCCACAAACGGGGCAAACGTGCGGATGATGGGGATAAACCGCGCCAAAATAATGGTTTTCCCGCCGTATTTTTCGTAAAACGCATGGGCTTTGTTCAAATGGTCTTTATTTAAGAATAGGCTGTCCTCTTTGGTGAACACCTTCGGCCCCAGCCATTTGCCAATTTCATAATTGCAAAAATCGCCCAGCACCGCCGCCACAAACACCACCGCCACCAGCCACAGCAGGTGGATGGCACTTCCCTCGGCGGCGGCCAGCGCCCCGCAGGCAAACAACAGCGAGTCCCCCGGCAAAAACGGCGTTACCACCAGTCCCGTCTCGCAAAAGACCACCACAAAAATCACTACATAAAGCCAAATGCCCATCCATGCGGCCCAGGCATTTAGGTGTACGTCCAAATGTAAAAAAATATCCACAATCTGTGTCAAAATTTCCATAAAAATATTGTAGCAAATAATAAAAAAGCCGTTTTATGTCCAAAAAAGTGTAGAAAAGCGCCAAAAAAGAGGAGAAAGTATGGTATAATATAAATATCTACTTACCGGTAAGTAATCTATTTTTTGGAGCTTAAAATGAAGAAATTCTTTGCTATTTCCGTTTGCCTTTTGGGCTTTACTTTCACTGCACAGGCCCGTGCTTATCAGACGGGGGACGTGCTGCTTGGCGCGGCTTTTGTTGTCTCTCCGCTTGAATTAGGGACGGACTGGGGCGAAGTGAATATAGACGATCAAACCGATAACACTTCCCACGATGCTAAATTGGGTCATCCCGGCCTTGGCGGGGAAGTTTCGGCCCTGTATTTTGTACATCCGCGTGTAGCGCTTGGTGTTTTGGCTGAGGATCAAAACTTTGATACAGATCTTTCCAGCGGTTGGGAAATTAACACCAGCACCCGCCAGCGCAATTTTATGTTGGCGTCCCGTATCTTTTTAACCGATACGGCCCAGGCCTACAAAGTGTATTTGCCGCTTGCGGTGGGCGTGGCCCGTACGGATATGACGGTGGATTTTACGACTAACGAGCATTTTCGCTATACGGGTTTTGCCGGGCATGCGGGCATCGGTGTAGAGCGCTCCTTGGACGACCGCTGGGCGTTGGATTTAGAGGTGCGCTACAACGTAAACCGTTTCCATGCGTCTAAAGAAGTTTCGCACGGTCCGCACGCCGGGCACCATGTCACCATTTATCCGCGTGCTGCTTACGTAACCACTTCTTTGCGGCTCTTGTACCGGATTTAACGAAAGGCTGGGGAAGTTCGGGGGGAAAAACAGGGGTCTGCTTTGGCAGGCCCCCGTTGCATATTGCGTAATAAGTTACTAGTTTGTCGTCATCCTGGAGAGTCTTAGTCCAGGATCTTGTTGTTATTAATAAGTGCCGTCATTCTGAACTTGTTTCAGCATCTACCGCTTGTGTTGTTTGTTGTAGCTGTTGCCCTTTCTTTTTGGGTCGTTTTCGGGCCGGTAAAGTATAAAAGGGTTGTAATCGTTTTTTTTTTTGATAAATTTTGCTTATAGGCAAAATTTATCAAAAAGGAAGGTCGTTATGAAAAACGTTACTACAAGCCGTTTAGGCGGATTTACGCTCATTGAGTTGTTAATCGTCGTTCTTATCATTGGCATTTTGGCCGCCATTGCGGTGCCGCAATACCAAGCCGCTGTTGCGCGTGCCCGCTATCAGCAAGCAGTTACCATGGCGATGAGGATTACTACAGCGGAGCAGGCGTATTTCATGGCCAACGGGCAATACACCACAGATTTTAGCGCGTTAGACTTAGATTTTGGCGAGGCAACCTTGCTGCAAGACAATTCCATCGGAAATTTTACGCAAGCATGCTGGAATGATACCTGTTGCGAATTGAAAGAGTATGCCAAAAATGAAGTGAACTGTTTAAATAGAAAGGGCGCTGCCCCGGAAATTTATGTTCATTTTGCAGACTCAACAAGGGATTGCGTTGCTCCAACGTGGATGGGGCCGGTGGTGGAGCGCGTATGCAAAGCGGAAACACAAAAAAGTGCGCCTGATTTCATTCGGGGTTCGGGAAGGGCCGAATACCGAACTTACCACTACTAACAAGTTGACAGACAGTAAAGTCCGCCTGCCACGCTTTTAGCGGTTAAAGAGGGTTAAAAGGATGCCTTTCAAGGCAATTTTGGGGTCGTTTCCGGTAGAGGATTTAAAGGCGCCGTCCGCTTCAATAATGCGGTTTAACGCATGCAGAAAATTCTTTTGGGGCGGGAACTGCCGGGCGGAATTGACCAGGCGGCTTTCCCAAAACATTAGCCCCGCCGCACGCAGGATTTCCGACGGCGCCATCCCCGCTTCGCTCAAGCGTTTGATGCGCGCCATTTTGAGGATGGGAAAAGTCATCTTGCTTAAAATCGCCACCGGCTCCTCGCCGTCGTCCACCAGCTTGTCCACCAGTTGAATGGCGCGGGTTTTGTTGCAGGCGGTAATCGCGTTGGAAAGTTCAAACGGGTTTTCCTCTTTGCTAAAACCAATGCACGCCAGCACCTCCGTTTGGGTAACGGTTTTGTCCTCCCGCTCGGCGGTGTAGAGCGCAATTTTTTCTATTTCATTTTCTAACGCGTGCAGTTCGCCACCCACGCTTTCACACAGTAAATCCACGGAATTAAAATCCGGCTTGAGGCCCTTTTCCTGCATTTTCTGGCGGACCCAGGCGGCCAGTTCGTCCCGCTTTAACTCGTCAAAATTGACCACGCGCCCCGCATCCGCGCATACTTCCGCCAGCACTTTTTCCGTCTTAAATTTTTTAGAATCGTTGTGCGTCAGCACCAAGGTCGTGGTCGGGAGCGGGTTGGCGATATAGCGGATGAGGGCTTCTTTGGGGTCCTTACGGAGTTTTTCAACACCCGTCAGTACCACCAGGCGCGCGTTGGAAAAAACAGGCGCCGTATTGGCTAAAGCAAGCGCTTCACCCATGTCCGCCTTGTCGGCTTCGCTTTGGTAAGAATTAAATTCATCCGGGCACACGGTTTGGCGGATTTTTTGAATGACTAAATTTTTGCGGTAAACGTCCTCTCCCGTCAATAAATAAACGGGAGATAAGGCTTTTTTATCCAGTTCCGTATTGAGTTTTTCCGCAGAAATTTTGGGCATTTTAGTGTGTAATGGTGGTGTATTCCGGGTTGTTCATCACTTTCTTTTTGTTTTCGCTCATCACCGAGCCGAAGCCGTCTACCGTGCGTTTGACAATATCTTTGGATAATTTTTCAAACACTACATCGCGCGCCTGCACCTCGGTCATACCGCCGGGCAGGGTGGAGGCCGCATAAATTTGCGTACCCAAGAGCGCCGGTTCGCGCCACACGGGGGCATTGGTGGATTTGTCAATCAACACCACGTCCAGCCAAATATCCATGCGGTACACGGTGGGAATGAGCTGGCTGTCGTATTGGATTGGCACATTTAAATAGCGGGAAATGGTGGTGGCCACCACGCCCTGCGCGTCTGCATTTTCGGATACGATTTGATAGGTGCCGTTGCGCAGAAACTCGTCGTAGAGTTCGTTGTAAAATTTATCCTCCAGCGCAAAGACCTCGGTGCGGTTTAAAATTTGCCGCACGGCGATTTTTTTAATATGCTGGGGCATAATTTGGGCTTGCGGTTTATACACCGCGCCTTCGCTGGCGCAGGCGGCCAAGGCGGCGGCCCCGGCCAACACAAACAGAAGTTTCTTCATAAAAGCTCCCTTTGGGCCAAGGCCCGGTGTTATTTTTTTGGCGTCGCCACGATGCTGACCATGCGCCCGGGGACGACGATAATTTTGCGCACTTCCAACCCTTCCAAACTGCGCGTAACCTTGGCGCTGGCCAGGGCAATTTTTTCTATTTCTTCGCGCGCGGCGTCTGCGGGCACGGCCACGCGGTCGCGCACTTTGCCGTTTACCTGTACGCCGATTTCGGCCGTGTCGTCCTGCATCAGGGCCGCATCGGCCTGGGGCCAGGCGGATTGGACGACAAATCCCTCATAGCCCTTTTGCTGCCAAATTTCTTCGCTCAGATGCGGGGCAAACGGGTGCAAGAGCTGCAGGAAGGTTTTAAACGATTTTTCGCTTACTTGCGGCAATTTGCTCAGGTCGTTAAACAGCACCATTAAGGACGAAATAGCCGTGTTAAAGCGGAAATTTTCAATGTCATCGCTCACCTTGGCGATGGTTTTGTTCTTTAAAATTTCGCTCTTTTTGGGGTCAGCTTCCGCGGTCAGTTTGGCATTTTCGCTCCAGGCGCACACGCGCTTTAAAAAGCGGGAAACGCCTTCAATGCCCTTCATGTCCCACGGCTTGCTGGCTTCAAACGGCCCCATGAACATTTCGTACATGCGGAAGGCATCCGCGCCGTACTGGTTCAAAATGTCGTCGGGGTTAATCACGTTCTTTTTGGATTTGGACATTTTTTCAATCATCGCGCTCAGTTCTTCGCCGGTGGTTTTCAAAAACGCCTTTCCGTCCTTAAAATCAATCTCGTCGTATCCGTGGTAGTTGCCCATTTTGTCCCGGTACGAGAAGGCCAAAATCATCCCTTGGTGGCGCAATTTGTGGAAGGGTTCTTTGTGGCTCAGATAGCCCAAGTCAAAGAGTACCCGGTGCCAAAAGCGTGCGTATAACAGGTGCAGCACGGCGTGCTCCGCCCCGCCGATATAGCAATCCACCGGGCCGTAAGCGCGTTCAATGGCCGGGTCCACAAAGGCCTTGTCGTTATGCGGGTCCATGTAGCGCAAATAGTACCAGCAGGAGCCGGCCCACTGGGGCATGGTGTTGGTTTCGCGCTTGGCCGGGCCGCCGCAATGCGGGCAAGTGGTGTTGACCCACTCTTCCACTGCGGCCAACGGCGATTCGCCCGTGCCCGAAGGTTCAAATTTTTCCACTTCCGGCAGGCGCAGCGGCAGTTGGTCTTCCGGCAAGGGAACGACCCCGCATTTAGGGCAGTGCACAATCGGAATTGGCTCGCCCCAGTAGCGTTGGCGGGCAAACACCCAATCGCGCAATTTGTAAGTGGTTTTGGCTTTGCCCAGGCCGCGTTCGGTGAGCCATTTAATCATGGCGGCTTTAGATTCTTTTACACGCAGGCCGTCCAGAAAATCCGAATTGACGAGCTCTCCGTCTCCCGTGAACGCTTCTTTTGCCACGCCCTGTTCGCTCTTGATGACTTCAATAATTTCCAACCCGAATTTTTTAGCAAAGGCATAGTCGCGCTCGTCGTGGGCGGGGACGGCCATAATCGCGCCTGTGCCGTATCCCATCAGCACATAGTCGGACGTCCAGACCGGAATTTTTTTACCGTTTACCGGATTGACGGCATACGCCCCGGTAAAAACGCCGGTTTTATCTTTGTTTAGGTCGCCGCGTTCCAAATCGCTCTTTTTGGCGGCCTGCACCTGATAGGCGGCCACGGCCGCTTGTTGCTCGGGGGTGACGATCTTCTTTAAAAGGGGATGCTCGGGCGAAACGACCATATACGTCGCTCCGAAAAGTGTATCTGGGCGGGTGGTAAAGACGGTTAGCTTTTCGTCCGTACCGGCTACTTGAAAGGTCACTTCCGCTCCGTTGGATTTGCCAATCCAGTTGCGTTGCATGGCCAGCGTGCTTTCCGGCCAGTCCAGTTCGTCCAACCCTTCCAGCAGTTTTTCGGCATAATCGGTGATGCGCAAAATCCATTGTCTGAGGGCCTTGCGTTCAATTTCGTGGCCGCAGCGTTCGCATTTGCCGTTAAAGACTTCCTCGTTGGCGAGCCCCGTTTTGCACGAGGGGCACCAGTTTATCGGCACGGTGGACTCGTAGGCGAGGCCCTTTTTAAAAAGCTGCAGAAAGATCCACTGCGTCCATTTGTAGTAGTTGGGGTCCGTGGTGTCAATTTCGCGGTTCCAATCGTACGCGAGGCCGATAGATTTAATCTGGCGTTTAAAATTTTGGATGTTTTTATGAGTGGTGATGCGCGGGTGAATGCCCGTGGAAATGGCGTAGTTTTCCGCCGGAAGGCCGAAGGCGTCCCACCCCATGGGGTGCAGTACGTCGTAGCCGTTCATCCGTTTGTAGCGCACAAGAATGTCCGAAGCGGTGTAGCCCTCCGGGTGTCCGACGTGCAGCCCCGCCCCCGAGGGGTAGGGGAACATGTCCAAGCAGTAAAACTTTTTGCCCTGCGGCATTTTCGGGCTGGCGAAGAGGTTGGCCTTTTCCCAGCGTTCTTGTTGCTTTTTGTCAATTTGCGGAAAATTATCAATACTCATAATACTCTATTTTAACAATTTTTCAAGGGAAAAATAAGCCCCTTGTCAGAGGAAGGACTACTCGGGCTTTTTGGTCAAAAAGCGGCGGATTTGGGCCGGGTCTCCCAAAAAGCGGTCCCGCCGTGCGTAAAACGCGTCATCCAGTTCCAGCACCCACGGCGCGGCGGGGGGAACCACCAGGTTTTCCAGTTCGCTTTCGCCCAAGCGTTTGAAATGCGCGGCCAGAGCGCGGAGCAAATCTTCGTGCGCGGCCAGCAGCTGTACGTCCGCTTGCGAAAAAGCGGGAAAGACAACCCCGTTCAAAAAAGACAACGCCCGCGTTTGGGCGGCTTGCAGCGATTCCCCGTTGGGCGGCGTTACCGTAGCGGGCACCAGCAGGCGGGCGGCAGAATTATCCGGCGCGGGCGGCGGGGCCGGGCGGAAGGTGCGCCGCCACGCCAGTACGTTTGACAATCCAAATTGTTGGGCGGCTTGCTCGCGGGTGAGCCCTTGCAGTGCACCGTAGTGGCGTTCGTTTAAGCGCCAATCGGTTTGCACGGGAATGTCCGTCCGGGAAGCGGCGGCGAGTGCGGCTTGCAGGGTTTGTTTGGCCCGCAGCAAGCAAGAGCTGTAGGCGCGCTGTGGTTTTAAACCGCTTTGCCGCAAGGGTAGTCCCGCCTGCGCGGCTTGTTGCTGCCCCAGCGGGGTGAGCGCGGCATCGGCCCAACCCGTAAAGCGGTGTGTCAGATTGTAAGTGCTTTGCCCGTGGCGCAGGAGAATTAAAATCTTCATCTTTAGCCCCGCGGGTGGAATTTTTTGTGTTTGTTTTTTAGGTCGCCCACATCCAAATGCGTGTAAATTTGGGTGGTGGTCAAATTGGCGTGTCCCAGCATTTCCTGCAAGCTGCGCAGGTCCGCCCCGCCCTGCAATAAGTGCGAGGCAAAGGTGTGGCGGAACAGGTGCGGATGAAGCGGTTGCGAAATGTTGGCCTTGCGCCCGAGGGCGGCCAGGTCTTTCCATACGCAAACGCGGCTGATTTTTTTGCCGTTTTTGTTTAAAAACACTTCAGAGCCCACATTTTTGGCGGCAAAATGCGCCTCGCGCACGTCCAAATAGGCCTTGATGCGCGCGCAAGCTTGCGGATGAATGGGCACAAAACGCTGCTTGCCGCCTTTGCCGAAGGCCAACACCCAGCCCTCCTCGGTGTTGACGTTTTCCAACCGCAGGTTGATCAGCTCGCTGACGCGCAGACCCGCCGCGTATAAGAGTTCTATAATGGCCACGGTGCGGATTTCGTCAAATTTTTCCGCCGGATAGGAAAGCAGCCGGTCCATTTCCTCGCGGGTGAGTTGGGTGGGAATTTTTTGCGAAAGTTTGGGCGATTTTAAAAAACGGGTGGGGTCATCCTGAATTTTCTCCTCCACCAGCAGAAACTTGTAAAAGCTTTTGACGGCTTCCAATTTGCGGAAAACGCTCGCGGGTTGGAGCCCTTCCACGACGCGGAGTTGGTAGTTGTATTGGTCCAAAAACTCCGGGGTGGCTTTTTCGGGCGGGAGCTCGTTGGCGGCGCAATACTCCAAAAAACTTTCCGTGTCCGCTCCGTACGCAAGCACGGTGTTTTTGGATAGTTGCCGCTCAAACGTGAGGTGATTTTTAAAATCCTCTAGCAAAAAATCGTTCATACCTTATTGTAGTATTTTTACGCGTTCCCGTTTGGCCCCGCTTGTTATTGTCGCAACTAAACAAGGTGTCGTCATGCTGAACTGGCGGCCCGCAGGGTCCCAGGGGCTTGCCGTGGTTAAAATAGACCGTCATGCTGAACTTGTTTCAGCATCTACCCTTTGTGTCGTTTTGTCGTTGTTGTTATTAAATAAGGTCATTCTGGAGAGTTTTAGTCCAGGATCTTTTCCTTATTTGTTGTGGCCGTTGCCTTTCCTTTTTGTACCATTTTTTGGGCCGGCAAAATATAAAAGGGTTGTAATCGTTTTTTTTTTGATAAATTTTGAGTATGCGAAAAATTTATCAAAAAGGAAGGTCGTTATGAAAAACGTTACTACGCGCCGTTTAGGCAGCTTTACGCATGCTCTTTTTAAGTCGTCATCTTGGCAAGTTTGGCGGTCCACAAAAGAGCCGTCATCCTGGAAGGTTGTAGTCCAGGATCTCGCTGTTATCAAAACACGCCGTCATGCTGAACTTGTTTCAGCATCCAGCGCAAGAGAGTCAAAGTTCCGATGGACCCTGAACCAAGTTCAGGGAGACGGCAAAAAATATCGTTTTTTGTTAAGATTTTGATAAATCGCGGTGGTCATACCCGGATGTATCTGTCGTATAAAAACGCGCATAAAAGGCCGTTTTGCTCAAATATAAAGGCATTAATAAGGAGAAAAAAATGAAAGGATTTACATTAATAGAATTGTTAGTTGTTGTACTCATTATTGGTATATTGTCTGCGGTGGCGTTGCCGCAATATACCAAGGCGGTTACGAAGTCCCGTTTTACAGAAGCGATGAGTAATTTAAAAACTATTGCTCAAGCAGATAGAGTATGTCGCTTGGCAAAAGGTGGCGACGAAATTTGTTTTATGGACGAATTGGACATTTCTATTGCTGGTAGTAAGGAGGAGGGATTTGTAGAAACAAAAGATTTCTATTATTATGCGAGTTCCCAGTCAAACAGTATTCCCTCTGCTCAGTATAAGAAAGAAGGAGTCTGTCTATGCTATTTAGATTCGGATGAATTTGTAGTTAACTATGATGAAAGTTGTATAGACAGTGGAGTAAAACATTCAATGGATTATGCCAAATTACTTAATGTAAAAAACAGTACTGATGATGACTATTGTGCCTGTTGTTAGTTGGTGAATTTAAAAAAATGCCCTAGAATTTTAGTCTAGGGCATTTTTTGTAGAGTCTATTTCTTTGTAACCTTTTTAGGTTCTTTGGCGGGTTCGGCTTTTGCCTGTTCCGCCGCGTCGGCCTTTTTGCCGTTGTAGTGGTGGCCGAGATACTTTACATAAAGTTTATCCTCAATTTCAGCGGCCAGTTCGGGGTTGTCTTTGAGGTACTGGCGGGCGTTGTCTGCCCCTTGGCCCAGCTTTTCTTCCCCGTACAGGTACCAGCTGCCGCTCTTTTCCACAAAACCCGCTTCCACCGCTTTGTCAATAATGCAGGCCTCACGCGAAATACCGTGACCCAAAATCATGGTAAATTCGGCCTGGCGGTACGGCGGCGCCACCTTGTTTTTGGTTACTTTGGCGCGCACGCGCGTGCCGATAACCTCGTCGCCTTTTTTGAGGTTTTCTATGCGGCGCACATCAATACGCACGGACGCGTAAAATTTAAGGGCCAGCCCGCCGGGAGTGGTTTCCGGGTTGCCAAACATCACGCCGATTTTTTGGCGAAGCTGGTTAATAAAAATAATGCTCGTTTTGGTTTTGTTGAGAAGACTGGTCAGCTTGCGCAAGGCCTGGCTCATCAGTCTGGCCTGCAAGCCCACGTGCGCGTCGCCCATTTCGCCTTCAATTTCCGCTTTCGGCACCAGCGCCGCCACGGAGTCCACCACAATCAAATCAATCGCGCCCGAGCGCACCAGCTTTTCGGCAATTTCCAAGGCCTGTTCGCCCGAATCGGGCTGCGATACCAAAAGCTCGTCCACGTTTACGCCCAAATTGGCGGCATACACAGGGTCCAACGCGTGTTCGGCGTCAATAAACGCCACCGTGCCGCCCATTTTTTGGGTTTGGGCCGCCACGTGTAAAGACAAGGTGGTCTTGCCGCCGGCTTCCGGGCCGTAAATTTCAATCACGCGCCCGCGGGGAAGCCCGCCCACGCCTAAGGCCAAATCCAAGGACAGCGCCCCCGTGGGAATGGCTTCCACGTTTTTTACGCCGCCTCCGCCTAACTTGCAAATGGCTTCTTTGCCAAACGCTTTTTCAATTTGACCGAGGGCCAAATCCAGCGCTTTTTGTTTGTTTGCGTCCATGCTAATAATCCTCCCTGTTGGGTTAAATGGTTACGGGTGTTTTTTGTTCCACTGCCGCGCCGCGGAACGAAAGGTTCCCGGCATCTTTATTAAAGTCTACAATAATTTTGGTGTGTGCGGGGTAGCGGTTGACGAGGATATTCTCCGCCAACGGGTCCTCCAGCTCGCGTTGCAGCGTGCGTAACAGCGGCCGCGCGCCGAATTTTACGTCAAACCCTTTTTCTACCAAAAAGTCCTTGGCGGCGGGGGTAAGTTCCAGCGCCAGTTCGCGCTCGGCCAGTTTGTCGTCCACTTCTTTTAAGGCCAAGTCCAAAATCGCGCCGATATTTTCTTTGGATAAAGAATGGAACACCACAATTTCGTCAATGCGGTTGATAAATTCCGGGTTAAAGGTTTTCTTTACCTCTTCCATCACATTCTTGCGCATATCGCGGTATTCCTCTTCGGGCGAATGTTGCGCCGCAAAGCCCAGCGTGTTGCCTTTGTTGGTAATTTCGCGTGCGCCGACGTTGGACGTCATAATAATCACACAGTTTTTAAAACTTACCTTGTGGCCCAAATTATCGCTCAGGGCGCCTTCGTCTAACACTTGGAGCAAAATGTTGTAAATGTCCGGGTGGGCTTTTTCCAACTCGTCCAATACCACCACGCTGTAAGGGCGGCGGCGGACGGCTTCGGTCAGCTGGCCGCCTTCTTCATAGCCCACATAGCCGGGCGGCGCGCCGATGAGGCGGGAAACGGCAAACTTTTCCATGTATTCGGACATATCCAGCCGGATCATGGCGTCCTCGTCCCCAAACAGGAAAGTGGCCAAACTTTTGGCCAGTTCCGTTTTACCCACGCCCGTGGGACCCAAAAAGAGAAATCCGCCAATCGGCCGGTGCGGGTTGCCCAGCCCGGTGCGGTTGCGGCGAATGGCTTGCGAGACGGCTCTCACCGCATCGTCCTGCCCGATAATGCGCTCGTGGAGGTGTTGCTCCATGTGCAAAATCTTGTCGGTTTCGCTTTGGGTAAGGCGCGTAACGGGGATGCCCGTCCACTTGGAAGCGACCAAGGCAATGTCCTCTTCCGTTACCTGCGGCACTTCCCGGTCGTGCTTTTTATGCCATTCTTGTTTTAAAATTTCAATGTAATCCTTCAGGCGCGCCTCGGTGTCTTTGGCGGCGGCGGCCTTTTCAAATTCTTTGTTGGAAAGGGCCTCATCCTTTTCCTGCACTGCCTGATTGTACTCCTGCTGCTTTTGTTTAATTTCGGGCGGTAGTGTGGCATTTTTCAAGCGGGTGCGGGCACCGGCTTCGTCAAAAAGGTCCAGTGCTTTGTCCGGCATGGCGCGGTCGGTAATATAGCGGTCGGCCAGCGTGGCGGCGGCGCGGATAGCCCCGTCCGTATAGTGCACCTTGTGGTGTGCCTCGTACTTGGCCCGCACACCCTTCAAAATGGCAATGGTTTCGTCCACATCCGGCGGGTCTGCCACGACGGGCTGAAAGCGGCGTTCCAGGGCGGTGTCCGCCTCAATGTATTTGCGGTATTCGTCAAAAGTAGTGGCGCCGATGCACTGCACTTCGCCGCGGGCCAGGGCGGGCTTTAACATATTGGAAGCGTCTATAGACCCTTCCGCCGCGCCTGCCCCGATAATGGTGTGGAGCTCGTCAATAAAAACAATAGCGTCCTGGCTGGCGGCCAATTCGTCAATGATGTTTTTTAGGCGCTGTTCAAATTCGCCGCGGTATTTGGTGCCGGCTACTACAGAGGCCAAATCCAGCGCCAAAAGCCGCTTATTGGAAAGTACGTCCGAAATTTCGCCGGAAGCGATTTTTTGCGCCAGCCCCTCTACAATGGCCGTTTTGCCTACGCCGGGTTCGCCAATGAGCACCGGGTTGTTTTTGGTGCGGCGCGCCAAAATTTGCACGAGCCGTTCAATTTCTTCCTCGCGCCCGATGACCGGGTCCAGCCGGTGTTGCGCGGCCAGTTTGGTTAAATCGCGCGTGTATTCGTCCAGCGTGGGGGTTTTGCTCTTTTTTTCGTTGGTTTCCTGGCGGCGCTGGGCCAAATTAAGTTCCAAATCCTTGGGCAGCGGGGCGTCCTCGTTGATGGCTTCGTCCGCATCGCCAATGTAGTTGAGCACAGTGTCGCGCACGGTATCCAGGCGCAGGCCGAGGTTTTCCAAAATTTTGCCTGCCATGCCTTCTTCCTCGCGGATGAGCCCCAGCAAAATGTGTTCCGTGCCGATATGGTCGGTGTCCAACAGTTGGGATTCTTCTACAGAAAATTCCAGCACTTTTTTGGCGCGCGGCGTGAACGGGATTTCTCCCAACAGCATAATAGCATCGCCGATGCCCACCATTTTTTCAATTTCCTGGCGGACTTTGCGAAACGTAACGCCGAGCCCGGATAAAATTTTGTTGGAAACGGTGCCTTCCAAAGCACTTAACCCCAAGAGAATATGCTCAGTGCCCACATAATCGTGGTTCAAGCGTTTGGCTTCTTCCTGTGCGACGAGAATTACTTTTTGTGCATTTTCGGTAAATCTTTTTGCCATCGTATCAAACCCCTTTCAAACGATTACCTCCATTATATAAAATAACGCGCCCCGCGCGCGGAAGGCCCGCGGGCCGGGCCTGGGGATATTTGGTATAATACCTTATATATGGAACAGGCAATAGAACGCGCCCGCAAAGTACGGGCCATTTTGACCGATGTTGACGGCATCCTGACGGACGGAAAAGTCAATTTTTTTGTCCGCGACGACGGCAAAATAGACGAATTTAAATCCTTTCACACGCAGGACGGCATCGCCGTTTTGCTCTGCCACAGCGCGGGCATTTTGTGCGGCATTATTACGGGCCGCCGCCATCCCACCACGGTTACGCGCGCCAAAACCCTGGGTTTCAAATACATGTACCAAGGTTTTTTGACCAAAATCGGGCCGCTTAACGACGTGCTGGAGCGCGAAGGCCTTACGGCCGAGCAGGTGGCGTATATCGGCGACGATATCACCGATATCCCCTTGTTAAAAGAGGTGGGCTTTGCCGCCACGGTGCCCAATGCGTTGGAGTGCGTCAAAAAGCACGCGCACTACATTACCAAGCGCGTCGGTGGGGACGGCGCCTACCGCGAAATTGTAGATTTTATCCTGCAGGCGCAAGGCAAGCTGGAGCCCATTTTGCAGCAGGTGGAAAATTCCGCCTGGACCTCCGGCAAACGCCCGGAAATGGAAGTGATCACCTCGCAGGAAGGACTGGCCTAAGCTATGAGAGGAAAATTTATCGTGCTGGAAGGGCCGGACCGCTGTGGCAAATCCACCCAGGCCAAAATGCTTTACAACCAGCTGGTGGCGCGCGGAAAAGAAGTCATTTTAACGCGCGAACCGGGGGGCACGCCGACCGCGGAAAAAATCCGCCAAATCGTATTGGAACCCGGGCTGGACGTACGCCCCATGGCGGAGTTACTTTTGTACGAAGCTTCCCGCGCCCAGCACACGCAGGAAAAAATTTTGCCAGCCCTAGAGGCGGGAAAAATTGTCATCTGCGAGCGCTACACCATGTCCACTTGTGCCTATCAGGGCTATGGCCGGGGCATAGATTTAAAAATTATTGATACCTTAAACAAAATTGCCACCCTGGGCACCGTGCCGGATTTAACGCTCGTATTTTTAATGTCGGACAAATACTTCACCCAGCGCGGCGAGTACCTGTTTTCCGACCGTTTGGAGCAGGAGGATATATTCTTCCGACAAAAAATGCGCCAGGGCTATTTGGAAATGATTGAGCGCACGCCGCATGCCTACTTGCTGGATGCGGATAAAAATATAGAAGAAATCCAGGCGCGCGTTTTACAACTTTTACAGGAACATCACATTACAGCGTAACCATGCCGTTAGCCGAACTCCTGGGGCAGGAAAAAGCCTCCTCGTATTTGCAAAAGCTCGTCCAAAGCCAAAAAGTGCCGGGCGCGCTCTTGTTCTACGGGCCGGACGGCGTGGGCAAAGCCTTAGCGGCGCGTAAATTTGCCCAAGCTTTAAACTGCCAGGATCCCAGCGCGTTGCAAACGGGCCGCGCTTGCGGCGTTTGTGCCAGCTGCCAAGCCATTGAAAAAGGCACCCACCCGGATGTAACTTTTGTAGATTTTTTATACCAGGCGCGCATGGAAGTAAAAAAAGACTTTTCCAGCAAGGGTTACGAAGAAGACCTGGAAAAAGAACTGGCCAAACAGCAGCATATTAACGTAGATACCATTCGCGAGGTAACGGCTAAATCCCAGCAAAAGCGGGTGGGAAACGGGTGGAAGGTGCTGGTGATTGACCAAGCCCAAACCATGCAAGGCGCGGCGGCCAACGCCCTGCTTAAATTTATTGAAGAACCGCCCCAACGGACCCTTTGGATTTTGATTACCAACAAACGCGCCACTATGCTGCGCACCATTTTGTCGCGCTGCCAACCCTTGGCCTTTGCCCCGCTGGACGAAGAAACCCTTAAGCAGATTTTGCCGCAAACCGGAGCCAACGTGTCAGATGTGGATTTGTGCGCCCGCTACGCCGCCGGCTCTGTTTCCGGGGCATTAAAGGCCTCCGAAGCGTTGGAACTCTTGCAAAGCGGCGGATTTGGCAAGCCACAGGGGCCGTGCGGTGTGGCCATGGGCCTTTCCCGCACGTTAGTGGCAGCCCGGCAAGAGGCGCAAGCCGTGCTGGACGTACTCATTATGGCCCTGCACCGTGCGTGGACGCACGAGCCGGACGAAGCCAAACAGCGTGCCTATCAGCAGGCACTTACACGTTTTGAAAATTACAAACGCAGTATCAGCCGCAACGTTTCCCCGGCGCTGGTGGTGGAGACGGCACTCATGAGCCTGGACGGACTCAATTTGCAGCTTTTTTAATACGGAGAACTTATGACCAAGAAATTCTATATTACCACCCCTATTTATTATGTGAACTCGGTGCCGCATATCGGCCATGCGTATACAACGATTGCCGACGACGTGCTGGCCCGCTACAAACGCCAAAAGGGCTTTGACGTCCGCTTTTTAACAGGCACGGACGAACACGGCGCCAACATTGAAAAATCCGCCGTCGCGGCAGGTGTTACGCCCAAAGAATGGACGGACCAAGTTTCCGCCAAATACAAAGAACTGTGGAAACTGCTTAACATTTCTTACGACGATTTTATCCGCACCACCGATGCTAAACACGAGCATGTCGTGCAGGCTATTTTTGAAAAGCTCCTCAAAAGTGGCGATATTTACCTGGGTTCCTACTCCGGCAAATACTGCCTATCCTGCGAGCAGTACTATAACGAGAGCGAAATTTTGGAAGGCAACCTCTGCCCCGTGCACAAAAAACCGCTGACCGAGGTGCACGAGGAAACCTACTTCTTTAAACTCTCCCGTTACGAAAAACCGCTCCTCAAGTATTACGAGGAGCACCCGGAATTTTTAAGCCCCAAAACGCGCGCCAACGAAATCATCAATTTTGTCAAAGGCGGCTTGCAGGATTTGTCCGTCACGCGTACCAAAGTGGCGTGGGGCATTCCGGTGCCGAGCAACCCCAAACACACCATTTACGTGTGGTTTGACGCACTGATTAACTATATTTCCGCCGCCGGATATGGCACGCTGATCTGCGATGATAAAGCCGAACACGAGGCCCAGCTCAAGCAAATCAAGGCGGAAAAGTTTGAAGATTTATGGCCGGCCGATCTGCATATGGTAGGCAAGGAAATCTTCCGCTTTCACACGGTTATTTGGCCGGCGGTGTTAATGGCGCTGGGCCTGCCGCTGCCCAAAAAGGTGTTTGCCCACGGGTGGTGGACGGTGGAGGGGGAAAAAATGTCCAAATCCATGGGCAACATTGTAGACCCTGCCGCAGTAGCCGCCCAATATGGGGTGGACCCGCTGCGCGCGTTTTTATTCCGCGAGGTTCCCTTCGGGCAGGACGGCGACTTCTCCATGACGAGCTTTAAAAACCGCTACAATTCCGACCTGGCCAACAACATTGGCAACCTGCTTTCCCGCACGCTCAATATGGCCGCCAAAAATATCGGCGAATTGCCCCAAACCATTGAAGGCAACTATCCGCTCCTGGCCAAATCTGCCGAAGTGGACGCCGCTATTGATAAAGCCTATAACGACCTAGCCTTTGATAAAGTGCTGGAGCACATTTACGGCTTTGCCAGCGAGCTAAACAAGCTGGTGGACGAAAAGAAACCGTGGGAGCTCGCCAAGCACGATGTGCCCGCCGCCCAAGCGGTGCTTTTGGAGCTGGTGGCCTGCCTGCGCAAGGTAGCTGTGTGGCTGGAGCCTTTTATGCCGACGGTTGCCAAGGAAATGCAAAAACGCCTGCTGCCCGGCAAGATTGAAAAGTACGCGCCGCTTTTTCCGCGTTTGGATAAATAGCACGCAGCCGCTCTTGTAAAACGCATCGGGGGACAAAGAATTTCTTTGTTCCCCTTGCTTGTGTAAAGGTGCTGTCAGCTCAAATCAATCAGGTGCCAATTCTTTTGGTACAGCTGTGCCAACTTTTGGCGGAAGAGCAAATGTTCCGGCTTGGTCAGTGCGGGGTCCTGCGTTAAAAGTTCGTTCCGGTCCTCAATGGCCTGATATAAAATGTCTCGGTCCTGAAAAATATCCCCGGCCTTAAATTCCAGTTCCCCGCTTTGGCGCGTGCCCAAAATTTCACCGGGGCCGCGCAGCTGCATATCCCGCTCGCCGATTTTAAACCCGTCGCGCGTGGCGCAAATAATATCCACCCGTTCCTTGGCCACGCTACCCGCGTGCTGGGGCACCAAAATACAGTAACTTTCGTGTTCACCGCGGCCCACGCGTCCGCGCAACTGGTGCAAACTGGCCAGCCCGAACCGTTCGGCGTTTTCAATGACCATAACCGTTGCGTTTTTGACGTCAATGCCCACTTCAATTACAGGGGTAGCCACCAAAATATCGGTTTTATGCGCGGCAAAATCCGCCATCACATTTTCTTTTTCCGTCTGCGTCATTTGCCCGTGCAGTACCGCCAGCCGAAACTGCGGAAACACTTTTTGCAGTTTTTCAAATTCTGCCGTAACCGCCTTGGCAGACACCTTTTCGCTCTCTTCAATGAGCGGGAAAACAATGTACGCCTGCCGTCCTTTTTGCACTTCTTCCCGCACGCGGTCGTAAGCCAGTTTGGAGGTGGCGCTCTCCGTCTGTATCGGCTGCCTGCCGGGCGGAAGTTCACTTAAGGTGGACACTTCCAAATCGCCGTAAAACGCCAGCGCGAGCGTCCGCGGAATGGGGGTGGCCGTCATGGTCAGCAAGTCCAGCTTAGCGGTTTTTTCCTTGAGTTTGCTGCGTTGTTTCACGCCAAAGCGGTGCTGTTCGTCAATCACTGCTAGACGCAAATTGTGAAATTTTACGTCATCCTGAATCACGGAATGCGTGCCGACCAAAATATCAATTTTCCCCTCAGCCAGTTCCTTTAAAATCCTCTTTTTGGCGGCCGACTTGGTGCTGGAGGTCAGCACCGCCAAGTTTACCTTTAGCCCTTGCAAAATGCGTTTAAACGTCAAAAAGTGCTGTTCTGCCAAAATTTCGGTCGGAGCCATCAGGGCCGCCTGATAGCCGTTTTCCACCGCCAGCAGCATGGCGCACAGCGCCACCACCGTCTTGCCGGAACCCACATCCCCCTGCAGCAGGCGGTTCATCGGGCGTGGCGAGCACAAATCGCGGAAGATTTCGTTAATCACTTTTTTTTGGCTGTTGGTAAAGGCAAAACCGAGCTGCTCGCGGAAGGGCGTTAAAAGCGTTTTTTTGATTTCGTAGGAATAATCTTTAGATAAAATTTTAGTTTGCGTGCGTTTAATGCCCCAGGCCGTGGCCAGGAGCAAAAATTCCTCGTATGCCAGGCGGGTGCGAGCGCTCTCCAATTCGGCCAGCGAATTGGGGAAATGAATGGCCTTCAGCGCCTGCGGGGCGCTTAAAAGTTTGCGTTTGCAAAGCAGTGCCGGTGGCAAAATTTCCGGTTCCCGCGCCAAAGAAGGTGTTTGCAATGCCTCGTAGACAAATTGCCTAAACTGCTTATTGGTCAGTCCTTCCGTCAGGGCGTAAATGGGGGTGAGCCGTCCGGCGTGCAGTTTGCAAAGCGCGTCCTCTTCGGGGTATTGTTCGTCCACGGTAATTTTATTGCCAAAAAAATTATTTTTATTTTCCCGCTTGCCAATCACCCACACTTCGTGGTTTATTTTAAAATCTTTTTTAAGCGCGCCGAACGGGTCAAACCGGAACCCGCGGTACATGCGTTTTTTAAACCACGTACATTCCACCTGGTTCCCTTTTTCATCCTCTAAAAACGCTTTAAAAATCAGTACACTGCGGGCCGGTATTTCCTGCGTGCGCAGCACCCGGCCTTTAAATACCACAAGAGCCTCGGAATTGTACTCATTGGGCGGTACGCCCAGCCGGCGGTCCTGGTAAGTGCGGGGATAATAATGTAGCAGGTCCTCCACCGTTTGAATTTCCAGCTTTTCAAACAGTTTGGCTTTGGCGGGGCCGATGCCCTTTAGGTATTGGATTTGTGTAGTATCCGGCATAGCTATATACTTATTTTACAAATAATATTTGCTACAATTAAAAAAAAGGAGGCATATTATGATGGATTTGGAAACGATTTCTTCGCAGGTAAGCACTCATCTTTTGACGGTGGGTCAAAGCAGTTTGCGCGTGCTTGTGCTGCTTTTTGCGGCTGTGCTCATTTTGGTGCTGGGGCTTTATATTTCGCGCCTGGTGGGTTCTTACGCCAAAAAGATTTTAAATAAAATTTCGTTTGACGAAAAAACATCCAAACTGGGCATCAACGAGTTGTGCGTCCGTTTTGGGCTGGGCAAATCGCCGACGTACATCATCGCGTTTGTGTTGGCTTGGGCCGTTATTTTTTACGCCATTGTGCTAGCGGCCGACGTTCTGCACCTGGAAATCATCCGCGACCTCTTCACGCGCTTTTTGGCATTTATCCCCACGCTCTTTGTGTCCGTGCTTATTTTGTTTGCGGGCCTTCTCTTTGGCAAGCTGATGGGCAACATTATTGAAAACTCCGCCAAAGCCAACAACCTAAAGGGCGGTTTCTTTATTGCTAAAGCGGTGGATATTTTTATCGTGTTCTTTTGTGCCATGCTGGCGGTGGAAAACCTGGGTTTTGTCAACCAACTGGTGAACAATGTGGTCACCATCGTGTTGGCGTCCTTGGGCCTCGCATTTGGGATTGGCGTCGGCCTTGGCTCTAAAGAGCTCGTGGCCGAATTCCTGCGCGATTTATTTAAAAAAGAAAAGAAATAAAATTCTTTTTTGCCGCGCCCGTCTTGACTTTTAGGTAAAAACCTCTAAAATATCCGCATGAGGAACATTTTTATACTGGTAAGCATGTTTGCGTGCGCCCCGGCGTTGCTGGCGGCGCCTTTTGCCCTGTTGGACGGAGTCGTTCCCCGCTCGGGGGAGGGCTCTCCCTTTGCTTTAATGCGAAAGATTTCCCGTGGGGAACCGGTTTGCATCCGGCTGGAGAACCAAACAGACAAAAAGGACAATGCGTTTTATTTGGAAAAAGTGCAACAGGGGTATCAGCGTTGGTTTAGTGAAACGTGGAAGCAGATTGTTTCCGCCAAGCGCACGGAGGAATTTGAAGATTTGCGCGAGGTCTTAAACGCCCCCGTGTCCGTAGCGGTGGAGGGGGAAAGGTGCTCAACGCCCGATTTGGAGCTGTATGTGGTGTCTAAGCAAACCATGTGGGAAAACTGTCTCCGCGCGCTGGCATGTGTGCGAATGGACGCAAAACCCATGCGGTTATTTTTTATGCACCGCGGCGGGTTGGGCAATCTGCTCACCGGCGGGAACTGGAATGTTTTAATGCATGAGTTGGGGCATACATTGGGCCTTGCCGACCAGTACAAGTATGGGCGCAATAATGCCTCCGCGCGGTACCACACGCCGGACAGCGGAACGGGACTTATGTACAAAGGCCGGCCGGGGATGCGCTTTTCTTGCGATGATGCGGACGGCATGATTAATTTATTGGATGTTGCTGTATTTAAACACACCCGCGGCGGAGCAGACGGCTGGCGCAGTTTATGCAAAAAACGCGCCTACAAATATGTAAATGGCCGCCCTTCCTCCAATGATAAATATGTGGTGGAAGAACAGGGAGAAGAAGGCGTTGTCCTGTTGGAATTTGATGCCCGGGGCGACTTGGTGCAAGAGCGTTTTTTCCCCGAAAGGAGTGACAAGTATTCCATGGATATCTTGGAAGATGCGCCCGTTACCGTCCAAGAAAAAAATCCGGACGGCCGGGTGATTTACGAAAAAAGAGCCAACGGAGAAGAAATGTTCTGTTCGTATACGTACGAAAAAAAGCAGTGTATCTTTTTGCAAAACGGGGAGCTGGTGGCCGATTTGACCGCCTTGCGGCAAGGCCGTAAAAAGGAACGAATCGTCCTGGGGATGCAGGAACCTGACGGGAAAATTCGTCTTTTGGTGTACCAGCAATATGGAAAGGAAACTACGCTGCGTAACCAACAGGGTTCCACGGACGTGCGCTTTGTGGTGGACAAGGAGAAACTCCGGCCGGAAGAGCCGTCCGATATGGGGAGACCGTTTGGCGTTGCCGGAGCCGTATCGCTGGAAGGCGCGATGACGGATTCGTTTTCCAACAAGATCAGCGCGCGGGCGATAGAGGCCGCTAAACAAAGCAGAGAATTTCGCCAGGCGGAGCGGTTTTTTAAACGTTTTGTACAAGAGAACTGATTTCGCAGATACCGTATGGTACAAAAAAGCCCCGCGTTTGGATTGACGCGGGGCTTTGCTTTTGTGCGGCAGATTATTCCTGGTAATCTTTTAACATTTTGGTGCGGCTGGGGTGGCGCAATTTGCGGATAGCCTTGGCCTCAATTTGACGCACGCGCTCGCGCGTTACGTTAAACATTTTGCCCACCTCTTCCAAGGTGCGGGGGTAGCCGGAATCAATCCCAAAGCGCAAACTGATAATTTTGGCCTCCCGCTCCGAAAGCGTTGCCAGCACGTCCGCCACTTCCTGCTTGCGCAAAAAGTCCACGGCGGCCGTGGTGGGGTTTGGCCCGTTCTTATCTTCAATAAAATCTTCCAGGTTGGAATCCTCATCTTCGCCAATCGGCGTGGAAAGGGAAATCGGGTCCTGCATAATCTTCAGCACGCTCTTCACCTTCTCCACGGACAGGCGCAGCGTCTTGGAATAATCTTCCAAGGTGGGTTCGCGGCCGTGCTCTTGGCGGAATTTATTGGTCACCTTGGTCAGCTTGGAAACCAATTCCTTCATATGCACGGGGATGCGGATCGTGTTGGCCTGGTCGGCAATGGCGCGGTTAATGCTCTGGCGGATCCACCACGTGGCATAGGTAGAGAATTTAAACCCGCGTTTGTATTCAAATTTTTCCACCGCTTTCATCAGCCCCAAGCCGCCTTCCTGAATCAGGTCGGAAAGCTCCAAATTGGAATTGACGTGTTTCTTGGCAATAGACACCACTAAGCGCAAGTTGGCCTTGATGAGCTTCAGCTTGTCCTGCAAAATCATGTTTTCAAAAAACACAATGCGGTCGTTGAACGAAATAAATTCTTTTTCGGTCATGGGCAGCATGTCCACCATTTGTGCGTGGCGGCGCTGCACATCCTCAATGTTGGCTAAAGCGCGTTCCAATTCGGGCAGCGTGAACTTGGTCGCCTTTTTAAATTCCTTCTCGGTCATCTTGCCCGCTTTAAATTTGGTCACCAACTTTTTGACCGTGGCATAAGGGCCGAAGTAATCGTCAAAGCGCTGTATGTCGTTGCGGGCTTCGGTCAGGCGGTCTGCCAAGTTTTTGATTTTGTTGGTCAAACGTTTAATTTTGTTTTGGTTCAAATTCAATTTGGTAATGCTGGCCACCACTTCCTTTTGTTTGGCTTCCAGTTTTTCAATGGCGTTGTTGCGCTTTTTATCGGTCAAATTGCCTTCGCGCAGTTCCTTCATCAGCTTCGTGATTTCCTGCTCCCGTTTACCGATAAACTGCGCCGCATCCTTGAGTTTTTTGCGCATGTTGTTTAGCTCGCGCGTTGTGCGTTTGCCGCGTGGCATCAGTTCCTTGGTGGTCATTTCCTCTTGGTCCACCAGTTCTTCCCAGTTGCAGATTTCGCGCATGGTGATGGGCGATTCCAGCACCAGTTTGCGCAGTTCTTTTTCACGTTCGCGGATGTTGCGCGCCAGGGTGATTTCTTCATCGCGGGACAAAAGCGGCACCTTGCCCATTTCGGACAAATACATCCGAATGGAGTTGGACACATCCGGGCTGGCGGACCAATCCTCGCTCAGGGCTTCCTTGTTTTCGGCAGCGGCGGCTTTGTATTTCTTTTGGTCCACCACTTGGATGCCCAGGTCGTCTAAGGTCCCCATGACGCCGTCAATATCCTCCGCGCTCATGTCCGACGCGGCAATAGAACGGTTCAATTCCTCCAGCGACAAAAAACCGCTCTCTTTTCCTTCTTCTACTAAATCCTTCAGCGCTTTGTTTCCAGATGCCATATGTTCCTCAACTGCGATATTTTTTTAATTTGTTCTGCAACTGCATATAATTTTGAATTACTTCCGGCGGCACGTTACCCGCGCCCAATTGTTTCATTTGGCGCTTGACGGCCTCCAGCCGCTTTTGCACGCCGGCTTGTTCCAGCCGTGCGGCGCAGGCGGCAATGTCGCGTGCCGGGTCAAAATCGGCTGGGGCTTGCAGCATTGCAAGCCGAACCAGGGTGTTCTTCTGTTCGGGGGCCAGGGCCGCCGCGGCTTCGGCCAGGTCGGTTGCCTGGGGATTTTCCGCATGCGCCTTTACAATTGCCTCAAACAGGTTCCAAGCAGCGGGGGTGGAAAAATCCTCCCGCACCAGCTCCGAGCACAACACCACATGCTGCGGGCTCTTTAACATCCAAGACAGCAAATCCTCTTCCGCTGGGTTCACGGATTCATCCATTTCCACCGTTTCTCCGGGCTGCGTGCGTTTTTTGAAGGGCCCCTGCGGGGTTAGCTGTTCCCACACACGCTCGCGCACGACGCCTTCTCCCACGCCCAAGTGCTCCGCCACGTACTTGGCCCATTCCCCGCGGACGATTTCGTCGGGCTGTTGGGCAATTGTCTCTGCCAGCTCCGTGACGATATTCGTCTTGTCCTGCGCGCAGAGCGGCTGCGGCGCCTCACTCAAAAGCCGTTTCGTGTGGAAGGCAATCAAATCCTGCGCGTGGTCCAAAATCTCTTCAAATTTGTCCTTGCCGTACTTGGCAATATATTCGTCGGGGTCTAACCCGTCCGGCAGCGCGGCCACCTTCACAAAGAGCCCCCGCTCAATCAAAATCAGCCCGCCGCGCAGCGCGGCCTTAATACCGGCTTCATCGGGGTCAAACAGCACCACGACATTTTGCGTATAACGCTTGAGCAGGCGCGCGTGTTCGTCGGTCAAACTGGTGCCCAGCGGCGCCACGGTATAGGCGGCCCCTGCTTGGTGGCAGGCGATGACGTCCATGTACCCTTCCAGCAGCACGGCCCGGCCCGTCTTGCGGATTTCCGGCCCGGCAAAATTTAAGCCGTAAAGCACATGGCTTTTGGTAAAAACAATCGTCTCCGGCGAATTTAAATACTTGGGTTCACCTTCGCCCAAAATACGTCCGCCGAAGCCAATGGTGTCCCCGCGGTGGTTGATAATGGGGAACATCAGGCGGTTGCGGTAGTAATCGCGCGGGCCAAACCCGGTGATGATGCACAACCCGGCGTCCTTCAAATCCTGTTCGCTGTATCCAGCGGCCAAGGCCGCCTGTGCCAGAGCGGTGGGTTCTGCTTTGGCAAAGCCCAGCTCAAAGTGCTGGCAGGTTTCTTTGGTCAAATTGCGCTTTTTCACGTACGCGCGCGCGAATTCGCCCCCGGCCGCCATTAAATTTTTATGGTAAAAACTTTTTGCAAACTCTAGCAGACGCCGCACATTGGCGCGCCGGATTTCTTCCCCGGTCAGCTGGCGTGTTGGTCGGTAGGGCACTCCTGCGAGATCGGCCAACTTGGCCAATGCTTCGTTGAAGGAGAGATTTTCTATCCGCATCAGAAAATCAAAAATATCTCCGCCTGCCTGGCAGCCGAAACAATAGAACAACCCCTTTTCGCTGCTGCAAGTGAAGGAAGGGGTTTTCTCTTTATGAAAAGGACAACAGGCCTTGTAAGTTTTACCCGCGCGCTTTAAATTCGGTACATACTGCCGGATAAATTCTACAATGTCCAACTTGTCCTTAATTTGTTCGGTAACGCTAGTATTCACGCCGGAACCGCCTGGGTATAGAGTAAGGCAAAGAAGGCAATAGCCCAATACTTGCGTAAAGGACTATTGCCTGTAAAACTGCTTTTATTAGAAGCGTCTGCGTTTGGTGCGGCGGGCGCGGCGCTGGGCTTCCTGCGATTTGATTTTTCTCTTCACGCTCGGAGGCATATACGTTTCGCGTCTTTTGATTTCTTTCAAAATGCCGTTCTTTTCGCATTCTCTTTTAAAGCGTTTGAGCGCTTCTTCCAGATGTTCGGCATCTCTGACTTTTACGAAAACCATTCTCTTCTCACCACCTTCTATGGTCAATAGACAAAAATAAAAGGAAATTTTACCTTGTAGATATTATAGCTTATTTTGGGCGGTTTTGGGTAGCCTCACCCCGCCGGCCACAAAAAACGTCTGCCTGCCATCAGGTGGAAATGCAAATGGTCCACACTCTGTCCGGCACCTTTGCCGTTGTTGGTAATCAGGCGGAAATCCTTTAGGTTTAACTGCTTGGCCAATTTTTGGGCCACCAGCAAAATTTTGCCTAGTAGGAGCGCGTCCTTTTCGTCCGCTTCGCTCAGGCGCGCAATGTGTTTGCGCGGGATAATCAACAGATGCGTGGGCGCCTGCGGGTTTAAATCCTTAAAGGCTACCACCTCATCATCTTCATACACAAGCTGGCTTTTTACAGAGCCGTCGGCAATGCCGCAAAAAATACAATTCATAAAGCTATTATACCTTATAAAAAGCTTTTTAGGTTTTTTCGTGCTGTCGCTATTAGCTGGGGCATTTATGTTGCTTTTCCTGCTGTTAAATGAAGGCCGTCATCCTGGAGTGCCTGGCGGCCCGCGGGGTTCCAGGAGCTCGCCGTTGTTAAAATAGCCCGTCATGCTGAACTTGTTTCACCAGCTGCCGCTTGTGTTGTGGTCGTTGTCTTTTTGTTGCTCTATGCGCACAAACTCAAAAATTGGTATCATATACCTATATTGTATTTTGGAGAAACCCAAATATGGCTAAAAACGACCTGACCACCAGAAACCTGATGTTGGACAGTTTAAAGCAATATGCTAAAAACCGGATTTCTTTTAACCTAATCCGCGAGCATGATGCCAAAAACGAAATTCCCTTAGACATTTTAAAAGAGATGTACGACCACGATGTGCTGGGTGTGCATCTGTTGCTTATTCCCGAGGAATACGGCGGACTCGGCGGCCAAACCACCGAAATCTACCGCGTGTGCGAGCAGTTGGCCCGCATAGACCTGGGCATTGCCACCGGCGTATTTGCCACCTTCCTGGGCAGCGACCCGATCAACGTCGGCGGTACGCCCGAACAGAAGGCCAAATGGTTCAAAAAAATTGCGCAAGAAAATAAACTCGTGGCGTACGGTGCCACGGAAGCCGATGCCGGCTCCGACCTTGTTTCCCTGCGCACCCGCGCCGAGCACGTCGTCAAAGACGGCAAGCTTGTCGGCTACAAAATCACCGGCAGCAAAATGTGGATTTCCAATGGCGGCGTGGCCGATATTTACACGGTCCTCGCTCTGGCTCCGGGCGGTCCGAGCTGGTTTATTGTAGAAAAGGGCACCCCGGGTTTCACGCAGGATGTGCACGAAGACAAACACGGTATCCGCCTTTCCAACACGGCGGGCTTGGCGTTTGACGATGTCTATGTCCCGGCCGAAAATTTAATTGGTCTGAAAGAAGGCCAAGGCTTCCTGCAGGCGCAGGCCGTGTTCGGCTATACGCGCCTTATGGTGGCGGCGTTTGGTTTGGGTGGCGGCGAAGAAGCCGTAGAAACGGCCTTGCAGTATGCCCAGCAGCGCATTCAAGCGGGAGGCCCGTTGGCCGAAAAGCAGGGATTCATGTTAAAGCTCATCACCCCGCACTATGTCCGCTTTGAAGCGGCCCGCGCCTATATTGACTGGACGGCCAAACAGCTGGAAGTCAATAATCACGGCCTCGCCACGGAAGGCGCTATCGCCAAGTTGTACGCCACGGAATCGGGCAACAAAGCGGCCGAAGATTCCATCCAAGCCATGGGCGGCTTTGGTTACACCAAAGAATTTGCCGTAGAAAAAATCAAACGCGACGTTAAAATTACCTGCATTTACGAAGGCACCAGCGAAGTGTTGGAAATGACAATCTTCCGCGGTCGCTGGCAGGAACATTTAAAAAGCCGCGGCCAATACTACCTCAACCAGGCGGCCGAGTTTGACGCGATTCACGCGCAGAACCCGAACGTCGGTGCGGACAGCGTGGCACTGGGCTTTAGAGCCTTGGCCCGCGTGCTGGAGGATTGCCGCGCGCAGAAACTGACGCGCCACCAGTATGTAACCTTCATGTTGGGCGACCTCATCAGCGAAATGGAAGTGGCCGCCGTGTTTACGCGCCAATGCGCCAACAAGGTCATCACCGAAGGCAGCCGCTTTGACTTAAATACCTTAAGCACCATGGCCCGTGTCAACGCGCGCCAGAGCGCCTTCAAAACCGCCACGGACGGCATGCGCCTGATTTTGGGCACCTGCCCGGCGTTTAACGCGGCCGAACTCGGTCAAGCGGTCAATTTGGTGGGCATTGAAGGCAAAATGCTCGGCCTCATTGACGATATGGACGTGGTTTCCGCCAAACTCAGAGAAGTTTTCAAAAAATAGGATACGCTCATGAACATTATTGTTTGCATTAAACAAGTTCCCGATTCTACCCAAGTAAAGGTAGACCCGAAAACCGGTACGCTCATTCGTGCGGGCGTTCCCAGCATTTTAAATCCGTACGACCACTTTGCCCTGGAAAGAGCCTTAGACATCAAGGCCAAAACCGGTGCAAAGGTGACGGTGCTATCCATGGGCCCGCAACAGGCCACGGCTGTTTTGCGCCTGGCGCTTGCCCTGGGTGCGGACGAAGGCGTGCTGCTTTCCAGCCGTGCGTTTGCCGGTTCCGACACCTGGGCCACTTCGTACGCCTTGGCCATGGCCGTGCGCCACATTGGCCAGTACGATTTGATCCTCTGCGGCCAAATGGCTATTGACGGCGATACCGCCCAAACGGGTCCTGGCATTGCCTTCCACTTGGGCATTCCGCAAATTACGTTCTGCGAAAGTATTGACGCCAACGGCAACCAAATTGTCGTCAAAAAACTCATTGAAGGCGGCCACCAAATTCTGCAGGCCGACCTGCCCGCATTGGTGACGATGACCATGCCGCACGATTACGTGGCCAAGTATCCTTCTTTTATGGCCGCGCACAAGGCGCAGGATAAAGTCATCCACGTGTGGACGGAAAAAGACGTCAACGCCGACCCGCACAAACTAGGCTTGGAAGGCTCTCCCACCCGTGTGGACCGCATCTTCCCGCCGCCTGCCCGCCAAAAAGGCGAAATGTTCTCTGGTTCTGCCGTGGAACTGGCCGATAAATTTATTGAGATTTTGAAAAAGGAGAGTGTAATCAAATGATTCAAATTTCTGAAAAATGCGTAGGCTGTGGCAAGTGTGTTGCCACTTGTCCGTTTGGTGCGCTCTCTTTGGTCAACCGCAAAGCGGTGGCTTCCAACGCCTGCACCATGTGCGGTGCGTGTGTGAGCGCCTGCCCCGTTAAAGCGCTTTCTCTGCCCGCCACCGGCGCCGCCAAAAAGGACCTTTCCGCCTACAAGGGCGTTTGGGCCTTTATTGAAATCGCCGACGACGGCCGCACCCAAAAGGTCCGCCCCGTAGGTTTTGAACTTTTGTCCAAGGGCCGCGAGCTGGCCAACCAGCTGGGCGAAGAGCTTTGCGCCGTTGTCATTGGCGAAAATGTAGAGCAATACTTTGCCGAGCTTTCCCAGTACGGCACGGATAAAATTTACGCTGTCAGCAGCCCGGCTTACCACAACTACAACACCGCGGCTTATGCCAACGCCATGGTGACGCTGATTAAAAAATACAACCCCAGCGTGGTGCTTTATCCGTCCACTTATATCGGGCGCGATTTGTCTCCGCGCATTTCGTCGGAACTGTTTGTCGGTTTGACGGCGGATTGCACGGGCCTGTCCATTAAAGACGGCAACCTGATTCAAACCCGCCCTGCGTTTGGCGGCAACATCATGGCGGACATTAAATGCCCGGACTACCGCCCGCAAATGTCCACCGTACGCCCCAACGTGTTCAAAAAAGTGGTTACCACCCCCGGCAAAATGGCGCAGGTGATTCACGAAGCCATCGCCCTGCCCGCCGAAGCGGCCAAAGTGCGCATTATCAATACGCACATGGATCCGCCCGCCGCAGGCATGAAGCTGGACGAGGCCGAAGTGGTCATAGCCGGCGGCCGCGGTATGAAGAACCAAGCGGGTTTTGACCTCTTGGAAAACTTAGCAGGCGAACTGGGCGGAACGGTAGGTGCTTCCCGCGCGGCGATTGACTTGGGCCTCAAACCCAAAGACCAGCAGATCGGTCAAAGCGGCGTGACGGTTTCCGCCAAGCTGTATGTGGCGTGCGGTATTTCCGGCGCGGTACAGCATATTGTCGGCATGGAACATAGCGACGTAATTATTGGTATCAACAAAGATGCCAATGCGCCGATCTTCAACGTCTGCAAATACGGGTTCGTCGGCGATGCGCACCAAATTCTGCCGCGCATTGTAGAAGAACTCAAAAAAACCAAATAAACGGTTTTTTAGATATCAAAACGCCCCCGGCAGGTACAAGCCGGGGGCGTTTTATGTAGCTAAAATTTTAATAATACACGGCGTAAGCAATGCTGCCCGGCGCGGGCGGAGGCGGAATGCCCAGACGGCGCCTGCGCAGGGTTTCCTGTCGCTGACCTTCTAACAAATGCCGGGTTTCGGCGTCCACAAAGGCGGCTTCGGTGCGGTTCAAAAGTACGGTTTTTTCTTGCACCCGCAGCGACGGTGCCGCCTGCAGGTCCAAAGACACTTGGCGCATCCATTCATCTCGCACAAACGCGGCTAGGGTTAAAAGTTTCTTTGTCATACTTATACTATAGGGTTTTCGCACGCTGTTCACCAGGGCCAAAGGGCCCGTGTGAACCTCTAAAAAAGACCTATCCTTTTCGGCCTGATAGGCCCAGGCACATTTAGGCCCCTTGGCCTATGGGGCTTTCTTTTTCTCGTGGGAGAAAAAGAACCAAAAAGACCAGCGGGTTCCTGCCCATAAAAGGCAGTAACGGCGGGAGTCTTTACAACTCGCCCTAAGGGCTCAAACAAATAAAAATACTATTCCGTTTAAACCGCCTTTTAAAAACAACGCAAAGGGCGACAAAAACAACCAACCATAATGAAAAAATAAAAAGGTCATGCTGAACTTGATTCAGCATCTACCGCATGTGTTGTTTTGTTGTTTGCTGTTGTTGTTTTGCTGTCATCCTGGAGTGTTGTAGTCCAGGATCTTGCCGTTTCATTATGAGGTCATTCTGAACTTGTTTCAGAATCTACCTTTTGGGTCGTTATGTCCCTTATTAAATAAGGGCCATGCAGGAGTGTCTAGCGGCCCGCAGGGTTCCAGCCTCTCTTCCTTGTTGAAAAGCCGTTTTTGGGCCGGGGAAATATAAAAGGGTTGTAATCGTTTTTTTTTTGATAAATTTTGAGTATGCTCAAAATTTATCAAAAAGGAAGGTCGTCATGAAAAACGTTACTACGCGCCGTTTAGGCGGTTTTACGCTTATTGAGTTGTTAGTTGTTGTGCTCATCATCGGCATTTTGGCCGCCATTGCGCTGCCCCAATACGAAGTAGCCGTGCGCAAGTCCCGCGTGGCGCGCGTGTTGCCCGTGCTTAAAAGCATTGTAAATGCCAAGCAGGTCTATTATATGGCCAACGGCCAGTATACCGCCGATTTGGACACGCTGGATATTGATTTCCCCTACACGTCCCGTACCGAACAAGACCAAACCATTATTTACAACACCCCGGTGGGGGACCTGCACAACCCCAATTCAGGCCCCGCTGTATTTTGGCAAGGCCCGGGCTTTTCTATTGATTTTTACCCCACCTATCAATTGTGTTATCCTTCCCAAGCCGAAGCCGGCAAAACCGGGGAAAAGGTTTGTGCTTCCTTGGGGGAAAAGACAGGCCAGCTTTCTGCTTGGGGCGACAATGTGTACCGCCTGCGCTAGCCCCAAAAAGATTTTTTTCGTTCCCCCGCGTGCTGAATTGATATAATCTATAATAAGGTGGATTATGTCTTTATTTTCAAAACTTTTTAAATTGTTTTTGGCCGTAGTGTTAATGCCGCTTATTCCCATGGCGTTGCTCTTGGCCTACTATCAGGTGCATTTGAAAGACAACATCTTGGAGACGCACGCCAATTTGGCGCAAATCGTGTCGTCTTCCATGAACCAGCACATAGAAGATTTGTCTTGGCGCCTGGCGTTTGCCCCCAAACTGGCCGAAATTTTAAATGCGCGCAAAAATCCCACTGCGCTCCTAAAGGAAACGCTTAACGCAAACCCGGATTTTTTGATGCTGGCGGTTTTATCTAAGGAAGGAAAGGAGCTTTACCGCACGGGAGACAAGCAGGTGTTAAACCAAATCCCGGCGCTGGACTTGCAAGGCGACCCTTCTTTGGCGGAGCTTCGCCAAGAGCCTCGCCTCTCCGTCAGCAGCTTTGACGTGGTGTCCGGCAGACCGATTAGCGAATTTATTTACCCGCTTTCCAACGGCGACTTTCTGTACGGAATTATGAGTTTTTTCAGCTTTTTATCCCGCGTGCAGGAACAGCGTATCGGCGTAACGGGTCACATCTACATTGTGGACCAAGACGGCAAAATCTACACCAGCGATTACCAGTATAAACCCGCTTTTGATGCCGCCGCTCTCCAAGCGGCCTTTGCCTCAAAAAGCCGTCTGATTAAAAATCTGCACACCCCGCAGGACACGTATGTGGGCGCCTTTGCTCCCACGCCCATTTTGGGGGCGTATGTGGCGGTCTTGCAGCTCAAAAGCGAGGCCTACCGCAGTATTTACTATACCAACGTGATCATCGCCCTGTTCCTCTTGTCCATTGCCACTCTGGCGTATTTTGGCGCGCTGACTTTTGCCGAGCGCTTGGGAGAACCAATCGGTGCCCTTTCACAGGCGGCCAAAGAGGTCAGCCGCGGCAACTTGGACGAAAAAATTGACGAAGAAATCGGTTGGGGGGAATTCAAACAGCTCATCGCCTCCTTTAATAAAATGACGGCGGATTTAAAAGATTACCAAGTGCTCCAGCTCCAGGCGCAGGTGAGCGAAATGAAGGAGCAGGTTTTCCGCGCCGTCGCGCACGATTTGCGCGCCCCGCTGATGGGTTTGCAGGGATATCTCTACATTTTGCAAAGCGGCAAAGCCGGCGAGGAAGAAAAAAAGCAATACTTGGAATTGATGAGCCAAGCCGCCAAAAATTTATCCGCGCTATTGGAAGACGTGCTGGACGTGTCCCGCGTGCAAGCCGGCATGATGCTGCCCCACAAAGAAAGTGTGGACCTGAAGGCGCTTGTCAAAAACGTGACGGACACGCTGGCCCCTTCCGCGCGGGAAAAAGGCCTGGAACTCTCCGCCCAGGTGGAAGTTTCTTCGCTGTCTGCCGACCCGAAACTTTTCCAGCGTGTGGTGATGAATTTGGTTTCCAACGCCATTAAATTTACCGAAAAAGGCTTTGTGCGCGTGCACGCCTGGCAGGACGCCCAGCACTGCTACCTGTCGGTGGCGGACAGCGGTATCGGCCTCACCGAAACGGAAATCAAGGGGCTTTTTAAAAAATTTCATCAGGTCCACCCGGAAAAATCCGGCTACGGGCTGGGGTTGTTTATCAGCCGCCAAATTGTAGAAGCGCACGGCGGCACATTGGAAGTTACGTCCGCCCCCGGGCAGGGGAGTACCTTTTGCGTTACATTGCCCAAGGAGACTAAATGATTGTATTTTGGCGGTTGTTTTTGGCTTTTTTCTTGACGGATTTCGTGTTTTTTCACAAAACGATTAACCAAATGGAGCAGGAAAACCGCCCCCGGGCGCTAGTGCTGCATGCGGGCGTCTTTTTGTTTTGGGCTTTCTTGCTGTGCTACGGGTATTGGACGATGTCCTGGCCGTTTTTGGATTTGTTCCACGTCCCCGGCTGGCTGTGTATTTTGATGTGCTGCGCCTTTCACGTATTTTCGGATAAATACTTCCAGTTCGGCGGCAAAATACGGCACGGCTATGTGCTCACTTTTTTTGTTAAAACCTTCGTCAACCTTTTATTTTTGTTCTTGTGCGTGCCGTTTAAGGCCTTGTACGAAACGGGCAACCCTTTTGCCGAATCCTGGGTGATTTTTTGTGTGGGGCTTGTAACGGCCACGCGCGTCATCGGCTGGTTCATTTTTTCCATTGAGCAGGACCGCTACGGCGCCAATTACCCCACCTTTGACGAACGCTGGCTCTTAATGATGGTGCGCGCCATTTTCTTTTTAATTATGCTGCTGCCCGGGTGGCGTTGGGCGGTGCTGTTGGTGGTTTGGTATGCCGCGTGCGTGTACGCCCGCAAAATCCGCCTGATGGACGTTTCCCACGCGGCCTTTTATATTGGGGTAATCGGGTCGGCGCTGGTGGGTTTTTTGGTACGCCTGCGCTTTTATTTAACGTGGTAATTTATGCAATTAAACGAACTTAAATTTGCTTGTTTGGATACGGAAACCACCGGTCTGTCCCCGGCGGACGGCGGTAAAATTTGCGAAATCGCCGTTTCCGTTTCGCAGGGCGGCCGCCCGGTGGAGGAATTTTCCACCCTCATCAATCCCGGCATGCCTATGCACCCGGACGTGATTGCCATTCACGGCATTACGAACGAAATGGTCGCCACAGCTCCCACCTTTGCCGAAGTGCTGCCCAAGCTCTTGGCCCTTTTGGACGGCTGTGTCATTGTGGCGCACAATGCCGATTTTGACGTCAGCTTCTTACGCGCGGAATTTGAAGAATGCGGTCTGCACTTTCCGCCTAATCCCATTATAGACACGCTCAAACTGGCGCGCAAGAGCGGCAAGTTTGTCAAAAACAATTTGGGTTGTATTGCGGCCGATTTGGGCATTAATCCGCAGGGGTGGCACCGCGCCATGGCCGATACAAAAATGGCCGAGCAGATTTTCTATTATTTTCTTACAATATTAAGTAAGGAAGGCGTCTGCACGCTGGAGCAGTTAAACCAGTTCCAATGCAAACGCTGGAAGGATTTAATTCGTACCAATAAGGAGATAGTAAAATGAACAAAGTGGTTTTAATTATTAGAGACGGCTGGGGCGACGCCAAGGCGGGCCCGCACAACGCGGTGACCAACGCCAAAACGCCCAACATGACCAAATACCTGGCCGAATATCCGCACACGCAGATTGAAGCCTCCGGCGAACAAGTGGGCCTTCCGGCGGGCTATATGGGCTCTTCCGAAGTCGGCCACCTCAACATGGGCGCGGGCCGCATTGTCATCCAGGAACTCAAACGCTTAAAAGACACGATTGAAGACGGTTCTCTCTTCAAAGCCGCGCCCTTTGCCGCCTGCATTGACAACTGCCTCAAAAACAACAAGCCGTTGCACATTATGGGCCTGGTGCAGGACGAAGGCGTCCACGCGCACCAAGACCATTTGCACGCCATTATGAAATACGCCGCCGAAAAAGGCGTCAAACAAGTCTACATTCACTTTTTTGCCGACGGTCGCGATACCCCGCCGCAAAGCTCTATTGGTTTTATCCGCACGCTGGAAGAAAAAATTAAAGAATACGGCGTGGGCCAAATCGCCACGATTCAGGGCCGCTACTACGCCATGGACCGCGGCGAAGACTGGAGCTTGACCGACAAGGCCTACAACCTGATTGTCCGTGCCCAAGGGCTGCACGGCAATACGGCCGAAGAAGTCGTGCAAACCGATTACAAAACCATGAAAACGCCCGACGGCGGCCCCATGGTGGACGAATACATCCCGCCGACCGTGCTGGGCGACTACAAAGGCATGCAAGCCGGTTCCAGCGTGATTTTCTTTAACTTCCGCCAGGACCGCGCCATCCAGCTCACCCGCGCGTTTATTGACGACAACTACCCGGGCAAATCCCGCGGCGAACGCGTGCCCTGCGTTTATTGCGGTTTGACGAAATATTACGATTCCTTCCCCTACAACGCCTTGCCGTCCATGACTGCAGGCGGCGGCATGAATAACCTGCTGGGCGAGGTGATTTCCAAAGCCGGTTTAAAGCAGCTGCGCCTGGCCGAAACGCAAAAATTCAAACACGTTACGTCCTTCTTTAACGGCAAACAAATTAAGCCGTACGAAGGCGAAGACCGCATTGAAATCAAAGGCCGCTTTGACCCTGCCACCTTTGCCGACCACCCGGAAATGGAGGCTTATATCGTCAAGGACGAAGCCCTCAAGCAAATCGCCTCTGATAAGTACGATTTCATCGTCATCAACTTCGCCAACTGCGATATGGTCGGTCACACCGGCAATTTTAAATCTGTTGTAAAAGCGGTGGAAGTCGTGGACGAATGCACCGGCCTCGTCACCGAGGCGGCCTTAAAGCAGGGCTACACGGTGTTCATCACGGCTGACCACGGCAACGCCGAAGAAATGTGGGACGATAAAATCAATATGCCCAAAACCGCGCACACCACCAACTTGGTGGATTTTGTGTATGTCAGCAAAGACCATAAAAACGCCAAAATGGCCGCCGCGGGCAACCTGGGCGACATCGCGGTAACGGTGCTGGACGTGATGGGTCTAAAAAAGCCTGCCGATATGACGGCCAAGAGCTTAATCGTCAGCAAATAGCAGGAAATACCCGATTGTAAAAATCACTTTTGCGGTTGTTTGGTTTACCAAACAGTTCTTCCCGCAAAAGTGATTTTTTATGTCCGCCAAGCAGCCAGGCGGGTTCAAAAAAAGTAAAATAAACTTATGGAAAGTTACATTAAGGTAAAAGTGCACGCGGGGGAAAAGAAGAACAAACTCGTCCAAAAATCTCCCGATACTTTTGAAGTGTGGGTAAAAGCGCCCGCGGAACAGGGCCGCGCCAACGAGGCCGTCCGCACCGTGCTGGCCGAGCAGTTGTCCATACCCGAAAACAAACTTTCGCTCATCAAGGGCGCCACCAGCCCTGCCAAAATTTTCCTCAAACGCCAATAGATAATAGTCGTTGTCGTTATAAAACAAAGGTCGTTATGCTGAACTGGCGGCCCGTAAAAGAGCCGTCATCCTGGAAGGTTGTAGTCCAGGATCTCGTTGTTATCTAACAAAGGTGGTCATCCTGAACTTGATTCAGGATCTACCCTTTGTGTCGTGTCCGTCATCAAACAAAGGTCATGCTGGAGTGTTTTAGTCCAGCATCTCTTCCTTGTTGAACAGCTGTTTTTGGGCCGGCAAAATATAAAAGGGTTGTAATCGTTTTTTTTTTTGATAAATTTTGAGTATGCGAAAAATTTATCAAAAAGGAAGGTTGTGATGAAAAACGTTACTACGCGCCGTTTAGGCGGTTTCACCCTTATTGAACTTCTTGTCGTCGTCCTTATCATCGGCATTCTTGCCGCAGTGGCCCTGCCCCAGTACCAAACCGCAGTCGCCCGTGCGCGCTACCAGCAGTTGGTGGAAATGGGCACTGCTATTGCCAAAGCGGAACAAGTATACTTTATGGCCAACGGTCAATACACTACGGATTTCAGCGCGTTAGATTTAAATTTTGGCCCGGCCACTCCCGTCAATGCCGAAGGTTATGGTACCTTTAATCAAATTACTTTTGGCAAAAATGGCGTTTGCATGTTGCGTGACTATGTGATAGGAACGGTGCAATGTATGGATTATTCCTCCACCGATGTGCCTGAATTAGAGATTAAATTCGCCTCCAATGCACGGCTGTGCTTTGCCTATCATTCGCGGGGAAGCGTACCCCAACGGGTGTGCCGCCTGGAAACAAACACCACCGCCCCCTGTCGCGCCAACAGCTCCTACGAAACCTATTGCTTTAAATAACAGGCAAAAAGTGGTTGTTTTGTCCCTATTTTTGCTATAATATCCATAGAGCAAATTCTCCGGGGCGAAAGCCCTCGGGGCTTTTTGACTCTGCAAAACGCAAAAAAAGAATAATTGGTATATGAAAACTTACGAAAGCGTAATTATTGTTAAACCCCAACTCTCCGACGGAGAAGTGGGCGAATTCGTGACCAAGGCCAAAGACCTGATCGCGAAAAACGGTGGCGAAGTCGTCAGCGAAGAAAGACTGGGCAGAAGAAAATTCACCCACGAAGTCAATCACGTTCGCGACGGTTTCTACCTCTACCTCAAATTCAAAGCCGAACCGACCTTTGTAAAAGTGTTTGAAGGCGCTTTGAAGTTGAACGAAAAAGTCCTGCGCTCCATGACGATGAACGCCGTGGAAGTGAAGGTAAAACCGGCTCCTGCCGTTGCAAAATAAGGTCGCTATGCCAGCACAAATCAAATTACCGGAACAAAATCTTGTACTTCTAGTCGGACGGTTAACACGTGACCCGAATGTGGCGTTTACGCAAAAGGGCCAGGCAGTGTGCCGTTGTGATATTGCGGTCAACCGCAGATATTTAGATGCTACCACAAACGAGTGGAAGGATGACACTGTGTTTGTTCCCGTAGTGGTTTGGGGTGCTGCCGCCGAACGGTGTAAAGACCGGGTGAAAAAAGGGACCCCCATTCAAGTGGAAGGCCGCCTCACCAGCAGCGAATACACCGACAAAACAACCGGGCAAACCCGCAAATCTTTGCAGGTAACGGCCCGCAGAGTACAAATACTGGAATCCAACGCCGCCGGCGGATATCACACCGATGCCCCCGCCCCGGCCGCCAAGGACGACGTCCCCACTACCGACGTAATGGAAGACGACGTGCCTTTTTAACAGGAACCAAAGAGAGATAACACATGTCTGAAGAAATTAAAAACACGCAAGCCCCTGCCGCCGCGGCTCCCGCCGCTGCTGCTCCGGCCGCCCGCTCCGAAAGACCGGCGCGTCCGTTTATGGGCAAAAAGCGCTTTGAAAGCAGAAGAAAAGTCTGCAAAGTCTGCGCTGAAAAAATTGAAAATGTAGACTATAAGAACTTTCAGTTCGTAAAGTCCTTTACCATGGAAAGCGGCAAAATCCTTTCCAGAAGAATCACCGGCACCTGCGCGAAACACCAACGCCAGATTACCAAAGCCATCAAGCGCGACCGCAACTTGGCTATCTTGCCGTATTCGTTGCCCAAGAAATAAGCCGGAGGACGCACAAATGAAAGTTATTTTGAAACAGAATGTAAAGAACTTGGGTATGGTGGGCACCGTCGTAGACGTAAAGCCCGGTTATGCCCGCAACTTCTTGGTGCCGCACCGCTTGGCGGAAATCGCCACCGAAGGTGCCATTAAGAACTGGCAATTGGGCGCCGAAAGACGTGCCAAACGCATTGAGGCGGAACTCGCCGAAGCGCGTGCCATCGCCGAAAAATTGGCCGGCGTGGTGTTGCCGTTCACCAAAACCGTCAACAGCGACGGCGTGGTGTTCGGTTCCGTCAACAAAGCCGATATTTTTAAAGCGTTGGTTGCTTTGGGCCACAACATTGCCAAAGACGCCATTGAACTGAATATGCCGATTAAGGCCTTGGGTGAAACCGAGGTAGGCATTTATTTGAAACCGACCGTGACCGCCGTCATTAAGGTTCAAATCAACCCCTTGACCACGGTGGAAGAAAAAGTCGCCGATGCCAAGCCGGAAGAAAAAGCCGAAGCGGTTGCCGAAGCCAAATAAATCCTAAATAGCTTGCGTTTTGTATAACCCCCTCCGTTCTGAAGCGGAGGGGGTTTTCTGTGTCAGGCGTTTGCTTTTTCAGGTTTCCCTTTGCCCATAAAAAACCCCGGGCACAGCCCGGGGTAAAAGTCGGCCGGATCGTGCGGATTAGTGCACGCCGTGCATCCATTTTTTGATGCCCTTTAAAAAGAACATCAGTATGCCCGACACCAAGAGCGGCACGATAACGAGCCACAAAAAGAATTGCTCATTGCTGATTTTTTGGAAATAGCCCGAATATACGCCCGCCAATTTGTTGGCCGCCGCGTTGGAGAGGTACCACACCCCGATAAGCAGCGACACAAACCGTGCCGGCGCCAGCTTTGTTACCATAGATTTCCCCACGGGCGAAATACACAGTTCGGCGAACGTGTGGAACAGATAAGTCAGCGCCAGGTAAAACAAGCTGATTTTGGCATTTCCCACCAGCGCAAACGCGCCCAGCAGCATGACGGCAAATCCCAGCGACAGCAGCCACAACGAAATGACAAACTTGGCCGGGGTGGACGGCTCTTTGCTCTTTTTGGCCAGCTCAATCCACAATTTGGAAAACAGCGGCGCAAAAATCACCACGTACAGCGGGTTCAAACTTTGGAACCAGTTGGCCGGAATTTCCCAGGAATGGCCAAAGAAGTGAATGACGCGGTCTGTATATTCGTAGGCAAACAAGTTCAGCGCGGCGCCGGCCTGTTCAAAGGCCGCCCAAAAGAAAATGCTAAAAAACGCCAAAATCCCAATGACGGCAATCTGCTGTTTTTCCTGTTTGGTCAGCGGGGCGGCTTTTTCGGTTTCCGTCCGTTTGGTGTTTTTGTGGTACAGGTAATATCCGGCGGCCAAGGCGGCAAAACACCCGTAAGAAAGCGCGTGCATACCCTTCATATAAAGCACAATTACGGGGATAGCCAGCGCAATCACCCACAGGGCGGCGTCTTTGTAAAACACGGGTTTTTTGGCGGGTGCGGCGCCTAATCCGGGCAGGAATTTTTTGTAACCCAGCATAAAAATTGCGAGCCCAATCAGCATACCAATGCCGGACACCCAAAACGCCGCTTTATAATTGCCGGTAGCGGCAAAATGCCCCACCAAAAGCGGCCCGAAAAAGGCCCCGATGTTCACACTCATATAAAAAATGGTAAAACCGCCGTCGCGCCGGGCGTCGTTCTTGCCGTACAACTGGCCGACGATAGCCACCACATTGGGTTTAAAGAACCCGTTGCCCAAAATAATCAGCCCCATGGCTATATATAAAAAGGATATAGTGGGCACGCTCATCACAAACATACCGGCGGCAATCAACGCGCCGCCCCAGAAGGTGGCCCATTTTTGGCCCAGGTAGCGGTCGGCCAGAAAGCCGCCCAGCAGGGTGGACAAGTAAACCAAGCTGGTAAACGTACCGTACACATTGGCCGCACCGCTTTTGTCCATTTGCAATAAGTAAACCATGTACAGCACCAAAATACTGCGCATGGCATAATAGCTAAAACGTTCCCACAGCTCGGTCATAAACAAGAGCCACAAGCCGGTGGGCTGTTTGGTTTTTACAACACTTTGCTCCATTCGGGGCCTCCTCATAAAAGATACTATACTCTAGCAAATTCCGCTGTGCTTTGGAAAACATATCCAGGCAACGGGCAAAAAGCGCATCGGCCTTTTCCGTTTAGCCCGCCTTTTAAAAACCGCGCAAAAGGGCAACCTTCTCCGCAACCGGCAAAGGGAATGCTCTCCGGTATCAGCCCGCCCCCCCTCCTAACCCAAAAACGCTTTCTTTCGGTTGGCATAAACGGGCTCTAAATTGGTACAATAAAGAAAGACTTTTTACCGTAGGGTAAACAAATTTATTTTCTTTTGAGGACTTATGGCGAGCAATTTATTGGAAGAACGTATCCCTCCGCAAGCAATTGACGCGGAAATGGCCGTGTTGGGCTCTATGCTGTTGGAGGCCGACGCTGTGGACCAGGCGTTGGAAATTTTAAAGCCGGAGCATTTTTATAAAGAAGCGCACCAAAAGATTTTCGCCGCCATGAAAGCCCTGGCCGACCGCAGCCAAGCCATTGATATTATCACCCTCACCGAGGAGCTCAAACGTAACAACCTGCTCACCCAGCTGGGGGGGGAACTGTACTTAACGCAGCTGGTGGACAAGGTGTCCACCGCGGCGCACGTCAAGCACTATGCGGAAATCGTGTACAAAAAATACGTCGTGCGCGATTTAATCCGCACCGCCACGGGGCTGGTCCAGCGCTGTTACAAAGAAGAGGACGACGACCCGCAAATTTTAATTGACGAAGCCGCCGACCAAATTTACAAGCTCAGCCAAAAACAAAAGCTGACGGGCTTCGTATCCTCCAAAGACTTAGCGCCGGAAGTCATCGCCATGCTGGAAAACGCCGTGCGCAACAAAAGTGCCATTCAAGGCGTTCCGACGGGCTTGGATGAGTTTGACCGCAAAACAGGCGGTCTTAGAAAGTCCGATTTAATCATCTTGGGCGCCCGCCCCAGCCAAGGTAAAACGGCCCTGGCGCTTAACATTGCGCACCACGCGTGCGTGGAATGCGGGTTCCCGGTGGCGTTCTTTTCGCTGGAAATGGGCAAACACATTATTTTTGAACGTATGCTCGGTGCCGCCGCCATGGTGGAAATTTATAAATTGCGCACAGGGTATTATGAGCAGAGCAAATGGTCCGATTTAACGCGCGAGCTCGGCCGCTTGGCTGCCGCACCCATGTATATTGACGATACCTCCGGCATTTCCATTACGGAACTGCGCATGCGCGCCCGCCGCCTGGCCAGCGATTTAAAAAAGCAAGGCAAGGAACTGGGGCTGATCGTCATTGACTATCTGCAGCTCATCCGCGGCGGGGAGCGCCGCACGGAAAGCCGCCAGCAGGAAGTGTCCGAAATTTCCCGTATGTTAAAGGATTTGGCCCGCACGCTCAACGTGCCGGTGCTGGCACTTTCACAGCTTAGCCGCAAAAACGAGGACAAAAGCCGCCAAGACAACAAACCGCAGCTTTCCGACTTGCGCGAATCCGGCTCTATTGAGCAGGATGCCGACGTGGTTGCCCTCATCCACCGCGAGGCCTACTACAAGCGCGACGACGAATCGCTCAAAAACAAGGCCACGCTGATTATTGCCAAACAGCGCAACGGCCCCGTGGGCGATATTGATTTGGCCTTCTTTGGCGAATACGCTCTCTTCACCAACCCGGCGCCGGAGCACATGGAGGCGGCCCAAGAGGCCGGTGGCAACACCACCATGGCCCTTCCGGAGTGAGTATGATGCCTATTTTGCGCCCAACGGTTGCCGAAGTAGATTTAAAAAAATTGGCCCGCAATATGCACAAAGTGCACGAGCAGGCCGGCCCCGGTGTGCAGGTGCTCACCGTGCTCAAGGCCAACGCCTATGGTCACGGCGCGGTGCCCTTGGGTTTGTTTTTGGAAAAAAACAAACTAAGCGATTGCTTTGGCGCCGCATCGGTGGAAGAGGCGCTCCAGCTGCGGCAGGCGGGCGTAACCCTGCCGATTTTGGTGCTGGGCAGCATTTATCCGTTTGAGGCCTTTGAGTACGCTGTTAAAAACGATATTGCCATCACCATTGCCAGTATGGATGCCGCCAAGGCCGTCTGTCAAATTGCCGAAAAGTTGGGCAAAAAGGCTCTTTGCCACGTCAAGCAGGACACGGGCATGGGCCGCATCGGCACGCGGCGCGGAAACGTTTTTAGCGTAATTGAGTTTTTGGCTAAAAATCCCTTTGTTATTTTAGACGGGTTTTTTACCCACCTGTCCAGCGTGGAGACGGACCCGGACTTTACCGAAGAGCAAATCGGCTACTACCGCGACACGCTTACCAACATTCAGCTCCACGGCATTCACGTAAACCATTGTCATGTGGCGGCTTCCGCGGCCATTACGGCCCGCCCGGATGTCCATTACGATATGGTTCGCACGGGTCACAGCGCTTTTGGGCTGGAAAAGGGCTTTGAGCCGATCTTATCGCTCAAAACCCGCGTGGTATACGTCAAAGATCTCCCCGCCGGGTTTAGCGTCAGCTACAACCGCAGTTTTATTGCGTCCCAAAATATGAAGGTCGCCACCTTGCCCTTGGGGTATGGGGACGGCTACCTTCGCGCTCTTTCCAACAAGGCCTCTGTGCTTATCCGTGGCAAACGCTGCCCGATCTTGGGCAACATTACCATGGATATGCTCATGGTGGATATCACAAACGCCGGCCCCGTGTGCGTAGGGGACGAAGCCGTAGCCGTCGGCCGCCAAGGCGACGAGGAAATCACCTTCGCCGAACTGGCGCAACAGGCCGGCACGATTGATTACGAGCTGTGCACGCTGCTCATGCCGCGCGTACCGAGGATTTATAAAGAATAATGTTTACCAACATTGGCAAATACATGACGCATTTGTTTAACCAAGTGGGCGGCGCCGCCAAAATGGTGCGCTCCAGCCTGTTTTGGCTGACCCACGCCCGCTTTGAATTTGCCCAAGCAGTGGAGCAAAGCGTCACGATTGGGGTGGAATCCTTTGGCGTCACAGCGCTCACCAGCCTATTTACCGGTATGGTGCTGGCCCTGCAGGCAGGCAATACCATTGGCAACATTTTTGGCGAACCGATTTTTGTCGGCACCATTGTCACTTTTTCGCTCATCCGCGAGCTAGGTCCCGTGCTCACGGCCGTGGTCGTTTCCGGGCGTGCGGGCGCGGCGGTCACGGCGCAGATTGGCACCATGGCCGTCACCGAGCAAATTGACGCGCTGTACACCCTGGGCACCAATCCCATCCGCTATTTGGTCATTCCGCGCATGTTCGGTTTTGTGCTCACCATGCCGATTTTAACGCTTTTTTCCAACCTGTTTGGGGTGTTGGGCGGCTACTTGGTGGCCGTATACGCCCTGCATGTAGCGGGCGAAGTGTATATTACGGACATTACGTCCTTTATGGACGTGGCCGATTTTATGCACGGGTTTATTAAATCCTTTGTCTTTGCCTTTATGGTGGCCACGGTCTGCTGCTACAAAGGCATTAGCACCCGCGGCGGTGCGGAAGGGGTGGGCAAATCCACCACCGGTGCCGTAGTCACCACCATTGTGCTCATTTTGGTGCTGGACTACTTTTTAACCGCCATTTTAACGGCTTTTGGGATTTGAGATATGATAGAAATCGTAGACCTTCAAAAAAGTTTTGGTGCCAAGCAGGTGTTAAAAGACGTCAACCTCAGGATTGAGGAAGGCAAAACCACCTGTATCTTGGGCGGTTCCGGTTCCGGCAAAAGCACCCTTATCAAGTGCTTGATCGGGCTGGAACAGGTCACGGGCGGAAAAATTTTGGTGGACGGGAAGGACATTACCAAAATCCACAGCGAAATCAAACTCGCCGCTATTCGCCGCCGTTTTGGCTATTTGTTTCAAGAGGGCGCACTTTTTGATTCCATGAGCGTGGGGGAAAACGTGGCCTTTGGTTTAAAATACCTGACCGAGGTGCCGGAGCAGGACTATCCCAAAGTCATTCGGGAAAAGCTTGCCCTCGTCGGGCTCAAGGAGGACGTCGCTAAACTAAACCCCAGCGAACTTTCCGGCGGGATGAAGAAGCGTGTTTCCCTGGCGCGGGTGCTGGCGGTGGAGCCCAAGGTCATCTTGTATGATGAACCCACCACCGGGCTGGACCCCATTATGTCGGACATTATCAGCGATTTGATTATGGATTTAAAGGCCAAGCTCGGCGTCACCTCTGTGGTCATCACGCACGATATGCACTCCGCCTTTAAAATTGCGGACTACATTGCCTTTTTGTATGAAGGAAAGATTTTGATGTACGGCACACCGCAGGAATTTCAAAAAACGGACAATCCGTATGTGCGGCAGTTTGTGCAAGGCAGCAGCCACGGACCGATCCAAATGAAGTTGCGCGCGGCCGACTAAGGACAACTTAACTACTTGTAAAAGGATGAAGAAATGAAACCAGAAACCAAATTGGGGATTTTTACCGTACTCGGACTTATTGTGTTCGGGTTTTCACTCTATTTTTTGGGCGGCTTTTCCGTCACACGTACGTATGATGTAAACATTACGTTTGCGGACGTGTCCGGCCTGGCCGTGCAGGCGCCCGTCAAACTTGCCGGGGTGGAAGTGGGGCGCGTGAGCAAAATTAAAATAGAGGGGGACCGCGTCGTTGTCGTTGCCGCCGTTAACGAGAATGTCTCCCTGCACCGCGGAACGCAATTTTCCGTCGCCATGACGGGTATCATCGGTTCCAAGTATTTAAAAGCCGTCCAGGGTCCCGTGTCCGCTCCGCTAATTGCGGCGGGCGATTACGTGCCGGGCATGGACGAACAGCCCATGGACGTTATGATTACGCAAACCATGTCCAGCATTAAAGAATTTGTAGATAGCGTTAACAATCAGGGCGAATTTGGTGCCAAGCTCAACCAAACCATGAACGACGTCCGCCAACTCTCGGCCAATTTAAACCAATTAGTGGCGCAGATGAAGCCCTACCTGTCTAATTCCGTGCAGAATTTGGATGTCGCCTCCGAACAGTTAAAAGAGCTGCTGGCTAAGGCGGATTCTTTAATGACCAGCCTGGAAAATGGCGAAGGCGTCATCGGCAGTTTAATCAAAGACCCGGAGATGAAGCAAGACGTCAAGACCAGCGTCAAGGATTTAAAAGAAACCATGGGCGAAGTCAAAACCTTTGTGGGCAAGATGAGCCGTTTCCGCGTGTATTGGGATTACGACTTCTTCTATATGCCCAACGCCAAGCTGGCCACGAGCGACCTGGCGTTGGAAATCTTCCCCTCCAGCGGCTACACCTTCTACCGCGTCGGTATGGCTAACATTGGCAACGAGGACGATAAACTCAAAGAAAACGACTACCTGGAAAAGAACAAGTTTGATGTCCGCTTCGGGCTCTACAACAAGTGGGCCACGGTGTCTGCCGGCTTGATTCGCGGCGGCGGCGGGGTGGCGTTGGAATTAAAACCGTTCTATGACGACGAATTCTTAAGCCGCTTTACCGTTGGCGGAGAATTGTACGATTGGGGGCGAGACCGCACCATTAACGGCCGCCGGTTTAACAAGCCCAACCTCACATACGGCATGGATTTCCGCCTCAACCGCTATTTCTCCGTGGGCGCCTGGATGCGCGACGCGCTGGAAACCAACGATGTCGCCCTCAAGGCCAACCTGTCGTTTAACGACCAGGATATTTCGTCCTTCTTTGGCATGGCGGCCGCGGCTGGAGCGCGCTAAGTATGAAATTTAAAACGGTTTTCGTGTGCCAAAAATGCGGATACGAATCCCCTAAATGGGCCGGCAAATGCCCGGAATGTGGGGAGTGGAATACGTTGGTGGAAGAGGTCAAACAGCAAGAAAGCAAAAGGCCTTCCCAGCGCACCCGCAGTTTTACGGATTTTTCGTCAGAAATCGTCAAACTTTCCGAAAGCAAAGCCGTCAAGGAACCCCGCATTGAAACACACATTCCCGAGTTTGACCGCCTGCTCGGCGGGGGGCTGGTCAAGGGGCAGCTGACGCTGCTGGCCGGCGCACCGGGGATCGGTAAGTCTACCTTAATGTTGCAGGTGGCGGCGGAACTTTCCAAAACGCTTAAGGTGCTCTACATTTCGGGCGAGGAAAGCATCGGCCAAATTTCGGGCCGCGCCCAACGCCTTAACGTCAAAGGGGAAAATATCTTTTTGCATTGCGAAACGGATATCCAAAAAATCGTTGAGTCCGTGGAACAGGTCAACCCCGATGTGCTGATTTTGGACTCTATCCAAACCGTCTATCACCCGGAATTTACCTCCTCGGCCGGCACCGTGGCGCAGGTGCGCGAATGCACCAGCGAACTGGTGCGCCTGTGCAAGCCCAAGGGCATTATCACTTTTGTGCTGGGGCACGTCACCAAAGACGGCGAACTGGCCGGCCCCAAAATTTTGGAGCACATGGTGGACTGCGTGTTGTATTTTGATACGGAAAAAGACAATGTCCTGCGTCTCTTGCGCCCGCACAAGAACCGCTTTGGTTCCACCGGCGAAATCGGCCTCTTTAAAATGACGGCCCACGGATTGGAGTCGGTGGAAAACGCCAGCGAGTATTTTGCCCAAACTTCGCGCGACCGCGCGCTAAAGGGCCGCGCGTATTCCCTGGCGCTGGAGGGTTCCCGCCCGATTTTAACCGAAGTACAGGCGCTGGTGTCCCCCACGCGCTATCCTTTTCCGCGCCGTGTGGCTACGGGGGTGGATTTAAATCGGTGCCTGATGTTGTTTGCCGCGCTGGAAAAGCACATTGGTCTGTCGTTGGATAACAAGGACATTTTTGTCAGTTTGGCGGGGGGCGTAAAGCTCAAGGATCCCGCGCTGGATTTAGCCGTCTGTGCGGCGGTCATCAGCTCATGCAAAGAAATCCCCATCGCGCCCGACAGTGTGTTTATGGCGGAGGTAGGCATTTTGGGCCAAGTAGCCAAGGTGCCGCTTATTGACCGTCGGTTGGAAGAAGCCCAGCGGCTCGGGTTCAAAAAAGCCTATGCCGCCGCGGTGACCAAGGGCGAAAAGCAGAAACTAAAGGAAATGACCCTGTTGGAACTGGCGGATTTGAACGATCTGTCCCTCAAACTCAGGTAACAGGCCGTCCGCCCGCTGCTCCGTCCAACAATTTCTGCAAAATACGCCCACAAAGTGCTAAAATATAGCTAGTCTATTTGGGGAATTTTACCCCGTATTTTTTGGAGGGCTTATGCCTATTTGGATTTTTCGCATTTCCACGTTGGTGGCGTTTGCGTTTCTCACCTACAATTTTATCAGTCAGGATTGGATGAGTGTTTTGGGCGGGCTGCTGTGCGGCGCGCTTCTGGTCGGCACGGAGGTGTTGTTTAAACGCCTGCGCCTGATCAAAATTATGATTGCCTGCTCCGGCTTCTTACTGGGGTATTTGCTGTATGTGTTGTTTGATTACACGCTTATGCACTTTGCCAGTAGCGACGTGCTGGCCTTTTGGAACGTGCACGAAGGCCGCATAGAAATTGCCCTGCTCGTTTTCGGTGTGTTGGCCAGTTTGTTTAAATCAAGCGATTTGGAAGGCCTTTCCTACAAAGGACACCATTTAAAGGTAGCCGACGTAACGGCGCTGATGGACGGACGCATTGTGGATTTGTGCGAAATTAATTTCCTTTCCGGCATTATCGTACTGCCGGTGTTTGTGCTGGATGAACTCAACAAAATGGTCGCCTCGCGTGACCCGTTGGAACGCGCCAAAGGCCGCCGCGGGCTGGATGTTGCCACCCGCTTGCAGGAATTGACTGAAGTGTCCGTGCGCATCACGTCCAAAAACCCCAAAGCTTCCTCCATGGAGGAACGCGTGGTAAAATTGGCCGCAAGCCTGGACGCCGAAGTGGTCACCTTGGATTTTAATGTCAATAAAATTGCCGCCTTGCATGATGTAATTGCCCTTAACATTGCGGACCTGGCCACCGCCTTAAAGCCGGTGGTGCTGCCTGGGGAAAGCATGTCGCTGTTTATCATGAAGGACGGCAAAGAAAAAGAGCAGGGCATCGGATATCTGGACGACGGCACCATGGTGGTGGTGGAGGACGGCCGCAAACACATTGGCAAACGGGCCGAGGTGGCGGTGTACTCCATTTTGCAAACGTCTTCCGGTCGGATGATTTTTGCCAAAATTAAATAAGGTTTTTATGAATAGTCTGACGGGTTTTTCGTCGGTGGTAATTGTAGCGGGAGGAAGCGGCACACGCATGGGCCGCCCCAAGCAAATGTTGCCGCTTGGCGGAAAACCCGTTTTGGTTCGTACGGTGGAAGCCTTTAAGCAGGTTCCCGAAATTGGCGAAATCGTGGTCGTCACGCCCGCGGAAAACCGGGCCGAGCTGAACAAACATTTCGCCGGATTAATTTACGCAGACCCCGGTTCCACCCGGTTGGAATCCGTCTGCCACGGGTTTGCCAAAACCTCCCCGCAGGCCGTTTGCGTGTTGGTGCACGACGGGGCACGCCCGCTCGTCAGTCCCGCCGCCATCACGGCTTGCCTGCAGGCCGCCCAAAAAGACGGCGCCGCCGTGCTGGCCGTTCCGGTCAAGGATACGGTAAAGGTCTGCTCCGGCGGGTTTGTGGCCCAAACGCTGGACCGTTCCACTTTGTGGGCCGCCCAAACCCCGCAGGGCTACAGACGGGAAATTTTAGCCGCCGCGCTGGAAAAATTCGGCCACGAAAAAGACGCCACGGACGAATCCCAGCTGGTGGAAAAATTGGGTGTTAAAGTGCGCGTGGTATTGTCCGATTATAAAAACAATAAAATCACCACGCCGGAAGATTTGGTTTTTGCGGAGGCACTCTTGCACGAAAATGTAATTTTTAGAACGGGCTTCGGTTTTGATTTGCACCGCTTGGAACCGGGCCACAAGTTGTTTATCGGCGGGACGGAAATCCCGCACACCAAGGGTTTTTTAGGCCATAGCGACGGGGATCTCGTCCTCCACGCCTTGTGCGACGCTATTTTAGGAGCCCTCTGCGCCGGGGAAATCGGCATTTTATTCCCGCCCACGGACAATTCCATTAAGGGCATTTCCAGCGTAAAAATTGCTAAAAAAGTGCTGGAGATTGTCCGCCAGCACCATGCCGAAATTGAACATATAGACGCCACCATTATTACGCAGGAACCAAAAATCAAACCGCATTACGATACCGTGCGTAAGTCGTTGGCGCAGGTGTTTGAAATGCCGCTTGAAAACGTTAGCTTTAAATCCAAAAGCCACGAGCACGTGGGCGAAATTGGCCGCGGCGAAGCCGCCATGTGCCACGCCGTGGCAACGCTAAAAATCAGGAGAAGTTTATGAAAATTCGCATACTTGTTTTTTGTTTAGGCTGTGCCCTCTTGGCCGCCTGTAGCAGCACGGATTACCGCTCGCGCAAACAGGTCACCCAGGGGATTGACTATTCCCGCTACCCGGGCAACGAGGCCTATTACGAATTTACCTCCACCCTTCCCACGGACGCTTCCCAACCGCTCACGCCATCCGTCTCCGCGCAGGACGGTGCCCCGCAAACAGAAGAAACCCTCGGCGCGGACGAGGACTTTACGTCCGAAAATTTAGCCGGTACTTACGGCACGTACGGCGATGTTGTCGTCAGCGTGGCCACGCGCAAATTTAAATTGGGGAGCAAGGCTTCCCGCAAGGAAATGACTGCCTTCCAACAAGCGCTGGACAAGGGCTACTCCGCCGCTCTGCGCAAATACCGCCCGGTCGGCTTTACCTATGCCATGAGCAGTGTTGGCGCCGTCAACCCGCTTTCGGACATTGAGGTAAATTGCAAACTGAGCGAACGCTCCGCCAACGACGTTGGCCAATCTACCTGCACGTTATTTTTTAATACGATCAAAGCTACTTATTTACAACTGATAAACGAGGCTAACTAATATGTATTTGTACAACACTGCCACCCGCCATAAAGACGAGTTTAAACCGCAAAACGAACACCAGGTCACCATGTACTGCTGCGGTCCGACCGTCTACAACTTCGCGCACATTGGCAACCTGCGCACTTATATTTTTGAAGATTTGCTTTCCCGCACCATCCGTCTGCACTATCCGCTCAAACACGTGATGAACGTAACGGATGTGGGCCACCTGGTTTCGGACGCGGACTCCGGCGAGGACAAAATGGAAGTCGGTGCCGCGCGCGAGGGCAAAAGCGCCTGGGATATTGCCAAATTTTACGAGGCGAAATTCTGGCAGGATTACGATGCCCTGCACTGCACCAGGCCGACGATTATCAGCCGTGCCACCCAGCATATTCCGGAAATGATTGCACTGGTCAAGGTGCTGGAAGAAAAAGGCTACACCTACCGCACCAGCGACGGAATCTATTACGACACCTCTAAATTTGACCGTTACGACGCTCTCGTTGGCCATGCCCGTATCCGCGGCCTGCAGGGCGGTGCCCGCGTGGAGATGAGCGACGAAAAACGCAACCCGACCGATTTTGCCTTGTGGAAATTTTCTCCCAAGGACAAAAAACGCCAAATGGAGTGGGACAGTCCCTGGGGAGTCGGTTTCCCGGGCTGGCACATTGAATGCTCCGCCATGGCCATGAAATACCTGGGCCACACGCTGGATATTCACTGCGGCGGCATAGACCACGTCACCATCCACCACACCAACGAAATCGCCCAGAGCGAAGCCGCCACCGGCCAAAAGTACGTCAACTACTGGGTGCACGGCGAATTTTTAATTTTACGCTCGGGCAAAATGTCCAAATCCGGCGGCACCTTTGTTACGCTGGATGTGCTGAAGGGAAAAGGGTACGAGCCGCTGGCCTACCGCTATCTGTGCTTGGGTGCCCATTACCGCACGCAGCTGGAATTTTCGTACGAAAGTATGGACAGCGCCGCCAAGAGCCTCAAAAACCTGCGCGCCCTGTGCCAGCAGGTCAAAACGGCGGCCGGAAACCAACCGCAAGAGACCGAAAAATCCCAGGCGTGGAAACAAAAATTCACCGCCGCCATGGAAGACGATTTAAACGCCCCCAAAGCCTTGGCCCTCACGTGGGAGGCCGTGCGCAGTGGCGATTTAACCGCCGGCGAAAAATTGGCCTTCTTGCAATTTGCCGACACCATTTTAGCGCTGGATCTGTTCAAAGCGCCCGAAGCGGCCGCACAAACCTTGCCGGAAGAAGTATCCAAGTTGCTGGCCGAACGCCAAGCTGCCCGCGCCGCCAGGGATTGGAAGAAGTCAGACGAACTGCGCGACGCGATCGCCGCGCTGGGCTACGTGGTAAAAGACACGCCCAAAGGGCAGGAAACGGAGAAAAAATAATATGAAGAGAATCCCTTCCGCGTTTTTAAAACGCATTCCCAAGGCAGACTTGCACGTCCATTTGGACGGCTCCCTTCGCCTTTCCACCTTAATTGAACTGGCCAAAAAAGAAAGGGTGGAACTTCCCGCGTATACCGAAAAGGGCCTGCGCGAAAAAGTATTTAAAGACAAATACGCCTCTCTCGTGGAATATCTAAAAGGTTTTTCGTACACGGGTGCCGTCATGCAAAAGGCCGAGAATATAGAACGCGTGGCGTACGAATTGGGGCAAGACGCCCTGGCCGAAGGCGTGCGCTACTTAGAAGTCCGCTTCGCCCCACAGCTTCACGCCAGCGACAGGCTGTCCGCGCAAGAGGCGGTCCGTGCCGTGGTGCGCGGGCTCACGCGCGCCCAGCAGGAGCACAACACGCTTCCCGCCGTTAAGAAAGGCGAAGATTTGGAGTTTTATTTTGGCGTGATTGCCTGTGCCATGCGCAATTTCAACCAATTTATGTCGCCCTATTATGCCAACCTGATTAAGGCGCTTTCGCAGTCCAGCAAGAGCGAAATTTTTGGTATTGCGTCCCTGGAACTGGCCAAAATGGTAGTCAAATTAGCCAAAGAGGAACGTCTCCCCGTGGTCGGTTTTGACCTCGCCGGCGAAGAAGCCGGCTACCCGGCCGCCGACCATTTGGCCGCTTACCATTACGTCCACAAACATTTCATCCGCAAAACCGTCCACTCCGGCGAGGCCTATGGCCCGGAATCTATCTTTCAGGCCATTACTGATTGTTACGCCAACCGCCTGGGGCATGGCACGCACCTGTTTGCCACGGCTATGATTAAGGACAAAAAGGTCAAGGATAAACAGGATTATGTGGACTCGTTGGCCAACTACATTGCCAGCGAACGCATCGGCATAGAGGTCTGCCTCACGAGCAATCTGCAAACGCTGCCGGAAATCAAATCGGTTAAAGAGCACCCCATTCAGGAGATGATCAAGCGCGGTCTGCCCGTCAGCATTAATACGGATAACCGCCTGGTGTCCAACACCACCGTCACCAAAGAAATGGAGCTCCTGGTCCGCAACATTAAGCTGGCGCCCAAGGAGCTTAAAAACATAGTGATTGCCGGGTTTAAGAGTGGTTTCTTTCCGGGCAGTTACATAGAAAAACGCCGCTTTGTGCGCAAGGTGATTGACCGTTACAACCTGCTCGCCAAAGAATACGGCATTCCGCTCTACTAAGCTTTTGTGAGCCTAAAAAACAAGCCGCCTGGCCAAATGCCAAGCGGCTTGTTTTGCGTTATGAAAATTTTATTTTTTATCGTCAAAGCCTTTTGGGTTGGGGATAAGGTGGTGCACCATTTCCTTTATGGCCTTTTTGAGCAGTGTTTTGCGCGGATGCATGCGCTGCTTTTGGTCACTCTTGCGGCGCCCGTAATTCACGGGCACAGCCGGATGTTCGTCGTCGGTCTTGCCGCTGTCCCACGAAATCTGCTGGCTGGGATAAATGCTCTGCTGCCCCGTCACCAAAAAGCTAATCACGCACGCCACCGTGGCATACGGGGCGATAGCCGGGCCGAAAAGTTCAATAGCCATAATGCTGGCGGCCAGCGGGGTGTTGGCGGTTCCGGCCAACACGGCTACCAGCCCCATGGCGGCCAAGGTGGCGCTGTCCACGCCCAAAAAGCCGGAAAGCATTGCGCCCGCCTGCGCGCCCACAAAGAAAATAGGTGTTACCACCCCGCCAATGCCGCCCGCGGCAAACGTAACCGACGTGGTGATAATCTTATACAAAAAGCCAAAAGGGGAAAGGAGCGGCTCTCCGTTAAGGGCCATATCAATGCCGGGCATTCCCAGCCCCAAATAAAGCGGGGAGGCAAAATAGCCGATGCCCACCAGCACCAACCCGCCCACCATACACGCCCAAAACATCCGCGTGCGCAAAGCCAGGTAACGGAACACCACCCGTGCAAACTTGCTCATTTCAATAAACAGGATGGACACCAACCCAAAGAACATGCCCGCGATGATCATTTTTAAAAAGAACTGTTCGGAAAATACAGGCACAAAGTGAATTGGATGATAAATGTAGTTGACGCCCAAATAAGAAGTTACCTGAAAGGCGGTAATTCCGGCCACCAGCGCGGGGAACATCACCTCGTAAAAAATATGTCCCACCCACAGCACTTCCAGCCCGAAAAGCGCCCCCGATATCGGCACGCCAAACACGCCCGCAAACCCGGCGCTTACGCCGCAAATCATCATTTTGCGCTGGTCCTCCAAGCTCATTTTCAGCACGCGCGACAATAGCGAAGACACACCCGCCCCCACGTCCGCACAGGGGGCCTCTTTACCGGCAGACCCGCCCGACACCATGGTGACAATCGGCAGGAAAAACCCTTTTACAATAGACAGCAGCGAAATTGGCCTGTAGGAATTGATTTTGTTGATGACGGCATCCGTGGAAAAATCTTTGTCTTTTTTGGCTGTTTTATGCGCCAGCACCGCCACCACATAAAGCACCAGCGGAAGCCCGAAATAAAAATACGGCACGCCGTTACGGTAGGCGATAGCGCCGTCCAGCAGTTTTAAAAAGACGGCGTCCAGCACGCCCACCACCACGCCGACGGCCGTGGCCAAAAAGAACCATTTAATAATGTTGATTACGCTGTTTTTGTGTTCGTCTAACATACTTATATGATACAAAATTGCCCCATTTTCGCATAGCAACCCAGTGAGCAAAAAGGGTTACAAGGCCCCGCCTTCGCACGCCTTCGCCGGGTAAAAAGAATTTTGCTATACTATAAGAGAAGTCCGGCCGCCCTTGAGCCGCCGGAATGTAAACATTTTGAAGGAGATTTATATGGACGCATTTATTTCTTCCGTCATTACGCTTGCCTTGGTAATGGACGGTTTCGGCAACATTCCGCTGTTTATTGCTGCCTTAAAAAAAGTGGCGCCGGAACGCCGCAAAATCGTATTGCTTAGAGAATTAAGCATCGCGCTGGTGATTATGGTGGCGTTTTTATTTTTGGGCAAATGGTTCTTGCAGGCGTTTGGCATTCACGAGTATTCGCTCAGCATTGCGGGCGGGATTATTTTGTTCATCATTTCCGTCAAACTGGTGTTTGGCGGCGGGGACGAGGAGCCCAAGAGCGACCCGAAAGAAGACGAGCCGTTCGTCGTGCCGTTGGCCATTCCGTTGGTGGCGGGCCCGGCGGCGCTTTCTATGGTGATGATTACGGCGGCCCAGCAGTCCAACAAGCTCATCACGCTGGGGGCGGTGCTGGTGGCGTCGCTGATTAACTCGCTGATTTTGATGTCCTCTTTTCCGATCAGCAAACTGCTGGGCAAGCGCGGCTTAATTGCCATTGAACGCTTGACGGGTATGATTCTTATTTTAATGTCGGTAGATATGGTGATGGGCGGGATATCCGTCTTTATGAGTTTGTAATCTTTCCCGGTGCCGTCGGGTCGGGAACCTTGGAGAAAACTATGAACAAGAAGGGTTTTACGCTGATAGAAATGCTGGTGGTGGTGCTGATTGTGTCTATTTTGTCGTATGTGGCCTTTGTTACCTATGTCAAGTTTATGGAGCGTATGCGCATGGCAGAGGCGGACACGCTTATGGGCACTATGGTTTCGTCGCAAGAGCGCACTATGCTCAAAATGCAGCACTACACGCCGTATTGGCACCAGCTGGACGCGGCTCCGATTCCGGTTCGCCTGGCCAAAGCGCATAACGATTTTGCCAACGGCGCGGAAAACACCATTTTTTACACGCGCGGCGGGATGCTTTCGGGCGCGCCCAAAAACGGCTTTGCCGTTTCGTTTGAGCAAGACGGCGCCAACCGCTGGTTTGTGGTGGCGCGCCGCGTGGGCAAGCCGGAGTATTCCTACCGCCTTGTGCGGCCCTTTTTTGACACGCGCACCGTCTGCGTCCCGCAGGCCGAAAACGAGGAAGACGTCGCCATGTGCATTGACTACATGGGTGTAGACACCGCCGAGGAACTGGCCGAGGACCCGATGGTCCCCAAGACGGAAGACGACGGCGAATAACTTTTTGCAACCAAGCGGCTTACCTTCGGGCAGGCCGCTTTTTTATAAAGGGGAAAATAGAAGGGGGAAAAATAATGAAGAAAAAATTTGAAATCAAAAGTTTTATTTGGCTTCTGTTGGCGGGGCTAATCCTGCTGGGGGGCGGATACGCCTATATACAACACACGGTGGAGCTGAGCAAAGCAGACGCGGCGGCCTCCGTCGTCATCAATTTGTCCGCCGCCGAAAACCAACAGTTTATTAAGCACAGAACCTATACGTACGATTGGGCCGCCCTGGATAAATACTTACCGAATATCTCCAAGAGCCAAGGCTTTTTAGGTTCCGCCCCCAAAGCGGGATATGCGCGCTTTTTTGCGTTTAGCGCAAAAGAGGCCGCCATTGGCCAGGACGGCTTTGCGCTGGAGCTCCGGCTTAACGAACCCCAAACCGCAGGCGCGGTGCGCGCCGTGCGCCGCGGCGGTTTTATTTCTTACACGCTGGAAAACGCCTTGCCGGACGGCGCTTTTTCCTGCCGTGCGGACGGTTTTTTCGGCAAACGTTTCTGCAAAATTTACACGCTTCATTTAAAAAATCTCTTGGGCGATTTAGACGTAAAAGTAACTGCTCAACAATAAGGACCTAAATTTAAATTTAGGGCTTGACAATGCGCTCATTCCTTATTAGAATGAAGATGTAGTCCTCGGGACTACAAAACCAAACTTATATATAAAACTGTAGGAGGTTTTATGAATAATAAGAAGGGTTTCACCCTGATTGAATTACTGGTGGTCGTGTTGATCATCGGTATCTTGGCCGCCATGGCCATGCCCGCTTACTTCAAAGCGGTGGAACGCGCCCGCGCTTCCGAAGCTGATACGTTAATTGGTACTGTTGTCAATGCCCAACAGCGCTACAAAATGAAAACGGGTCACTATGCTAAGACCTGGAGCGCCTTGGACGTTGCCCCGGCTAACGCTACTGCGGGTTCCAGCGTGTACTGCACCAAAGGCACCCAGCCTACTGCCGTAGCGGAATCTACCGAGGCTGTCGCCAGCTCTACCGACGCTTGCGGCGCCGGCCAGAACGGCTTTATTATCGCCTTGATCGGTACGAACGCTGCTACGGGTAACACCAATGGCGTCATCGCGACCCGCGTGGGTACGAACCAGTATACGTACACCATCCAGAAACGCTATGAATCCACTCAGCCCGCCGTTTGCGTGAAAGGCACGAGCAATGATGACGAAGCGTTCTGCGCTGACTTCGCTGGCAAAGAAACCTATGCGGAAACCGAAGCTGATCGCACCGCCAACTCGGTAACCAAGCAAGACTAGTTTCTAGCACAAATTGTTTTAAACCGTCCCTTTCTTTTGGAAAGGGGCGGTTTTTTGCCCCCATTCCTTCCGCCGTTTTTCCTACCCGCTGTCGTTATGAACCAAAGCGCCGTCATCCTGGGGCCCGCCCAAGGGGTCGTCACCCTGGAGTGCTGTAGTCCAGGGTCTCGTTGTTACCGTTATTAACCAAAGCACCGTCATTCTGGGGTCCGCCCAAGGGGTCGTCACCCTGGAGAGTTGTAGTCCAGGATCTCGCCGTTGCCGTTATTAACCAAAGCGCCGTCATTCTGGGGTCCGCCCAAGGGGTCGTCATCCTGGAGTGTTGTAGTCCAGGATCTCGCCGCTGCCGTTATTAACCAAAGCACCGTCATTCTGAACTCGTTTCAGAATCTACCGTTTGTGTCGTTCGGCCGTTCGTCGTTTGCCGTTAATAACGCCAACAGCAAACGACCCAATCGCTAGACCCTGAATCAAGTTCAGGGTGACTTTATTTTATATTTGCCGTTCTTTTGTTTACTTTTCTTTAAAGAAAAGTAAGGCGAAATTTTTTCTTTGCGAAAACGCAGAAACAAAAAACCCCGCTTGCGCAGGGTTTTCAATTTCTACGGAGAGTGAGGGCAGAAAGAATTTGTTAAAGGGGAACGTTTTTCAAACGAAAACCCGTTTATTCTAGGCGTGAGCGGAGGGAGGAATACTGTAGGCACACGCGCGGCAGCGCGGAGGTATCCGACCGACCGAACAACAACGAATAAACGGGTTTTAGGAAGAAAAAATACGGAGAGGGAGGGATTCGAACCCTCGGTGGATTGCTCCACGCCAGTTTTCAAGACTAGTGCCTTAAACCACTCGGCCACCTCTCCTTTTCTTTATTCTATTAATTTTCCGCCTTGCTTGCCTAGTGCATTTGCACCCGGCCCGGCGCTCCCCAAATTGCTATAATACAAGTAAGAGGTATTCCATGCAACAACAAACGCCCAAAATCGCATACCGCTTTGGGGACGGCGTCTACCTAAACATCACCAACCGCTGCCCCAATTTATGTGCCTTCTGCATTAAAACAAAATGGCACATGGATTTTCACGGGAACGATTTAAATCTTTCCGGCCACGAACCGACGGCCAACGAAGTTGTGGCCGCCCTGGAGCAAGAGCTCCCCAAAGCCCCGTTTAAAGAGGTGGTCTTTTGCGGCTATGGCGAGCCGACCATGCGGCTGGACGTGCTCCTGTTTGTAGCGCAAACGCTTAAGGGCTGGCAGGCGCAGGCCAAATATCCGCCCTTTAAAATCCGCCTCAACACCAATGGCTTGGGCAATTTAATTAATCACAAAAACATTGTGCCCGCCTTGCGCCGCGTGGTGGATGAGGTAAACATCAGTTTAAATGCGCAAAACGAAACCGTCTGGCGTCAAATCGTCCGCCCCGTGGAGGGCTATGAGGACGGTTACGAGGCCGTGCGCGAATTTATCCGCCTGTGTGCCGCGGAACATTTTGAGCGCGTGGTGGCCAGCTGCGTAGATAAAACAGGCGCAGACCCAAAGGCCGTTAAAAAAGTGGCCGAGGCCGACGGCGCAATCTTTTACCTAAGGAGCTTTTTAGATGCCCAAAATTAAAAAACCGGGAGCCCTGTTTGTACTGTTTTTGCTCTTAATTATTTTAACGCTTACGTGGTTCTTTGTCGCCTCGGAAGATTATTACGATTACGCCGCCGACACCATAGAAAGCGCCGCCTCGGTGGCGCCGCTGAATAAAGAAAGTCTTTTGGCGCGCGCCACGCCCAAGCGCCAAGCGTACGATACCGAAGTAAAATACCGCAAATTTTACCTAACGGCCCCCGGCGCAAAAAAGGTGGAACTGCTGGCTGATTTCAACCGCTGGGGCAAGGACCCTATCGTCTTAAAACCCTACCGCAAGGGTTATTTTGAAACGTCCGTCGCATTGACGGGCGGCGAATATAAATATGTCTTTTCCGTGGACGGAAAAGACGTGCTGGACCCCGTCAACCTGGACAGAGAACAAATTGACGGACGGAAAATTTGCATCAAAACGGTGAAATAATGAAAACGGGAAAAATATCCTCGTCCTCTCGGGCGGAAACCTTGCAGTTGGCGCGGCAGTTCGCCCGGGCCTTGCAGGGGGGCGAAATTGTGTTTTTGCGCGGGCCGATCGGCGCCGGAAAGACGGTTTTTGTCAAAGGCGTGGCCGAGGCGCTTGCGCTAAAAAGTTCGCCTACCAGCGCCAGTTTTAGTTTGATGAAGGAATACAAAAATAAACAGCACCGGCTGTTTCACATAGATTTGTTCCGCCTGGAAGAAGGCGAAGTGTTCAATTTGGGCTTTGAAGAAATGCTGGAAGACGAAAAAGCCGTCATCCTGGCCGAATGGCCGGACCCGATTGCCCACATGCTCCCCGCGGACCGGCTGGAAATGAATTTTATTTTGAAAGAAGGCGACGAACGCACCCTGGAACTGAAATCTTTCGGGCGCGTGTCGGACGCGTTGTTGGAGGCGTTATGCAAAGCGGCAAAAAAATAACCTTGGCGATGGATACGTCCGCCTCGCCCCTGTTGTTATGTGCCGAAAAGGACGGCAAAATCTTTTCCGTCCGCCGCAAGGGCGTCAAGCAGGAAAAGCTCCTCTTCCCTGCCCTGCAGGCCCTGTTGGCCAAGGCGGGCGCGGAGTTGCAGGATATCGGACGCATTTTTATCATCCGCGGGCCGGGCCGTTTTACGGGGATACGCATTTCGCTCACGTTTGCCTCCATGCTTAAATACTTAAACCAAACGGACGTGCGCGGCGCCACTATGTTTGACGTGCTAAAAAGCCAAACAGTTTCTTCCCGCTCGTTCCTGCGCTGGCAGAAGGCACACCCGCAGGGCGTGTTGGGCGTGGTGCTCCACGCATTCCGCGAGGAATACTTTTTGCAACTTTTTGATGCGGAAAATAAAGGCCCGCAGTGGCTCTCGCGCGAAGAACTGCTCGGCCGCCTGGCCGCTTATCCGGCACCTCTTTTTTTGGCGGGAACGGATAAAGATTTCGCGCCGCTTTCGCAGCTGGTGGGCAACCACTATGCGCTGGCGGACGAAAAAGATTGCCGCGTGCGTCCTGCCGAACTTATCAAAATGTCTGGTGAGGACTGTTGGGCACAGAACGCGCTGGAACCGCTCTATTTAAAGCCCGCACGCTTTGAGCTGATTAAACCTGCATGAGAATACGCCTCGCCCTTCCCTTGGAGGCCGAGCAGCTGGCCGCCATAGATGCTTCCCAACCGATGAGCGCCCATTGGGACGTACAGGGGTGGAAGGGTGAGCTTACTTCCGCTGCGGCGCAAGTGTGGGCGGCCGAAGAAGAGGGAAACGTCATAGCTTTTGCCGCCTGCCGCTTGGCGGCCGGGTTTTGCGAAATTTTAAATGTGGCGGTCCTTCCCGCTTTTTGCCGCCGCGGAATTGCGTTTGCGCTTTTGTCCCACCTGTTGGCGCAGGTGCGCGCGCAGGGTGGTCAAACGGTCACGCTGGAAGTAAATTGCCATAACGGGCCGGCCCTGGCGCTGTACCGCAAGGCGGGGTTAAAGGAAATGGGCCGCCGTAAAAAGTTTTATCATAACCAAGAGGACGCACTGATTATGGGAGCGGAGTTATGAAGAAAATTTTTGCCTTGCTTGTCTGTTTGGCTTGCACCCCCTGCTGGGCGCTTTCCGTTAGCCCGGAGGGTCGCCAAGAAGCGGCGCTCTTCAACCAATTTCTAAAATCCGTCTATGCCCTGCGTAACGAGGACCCCAATAGTTATGTGTATTTGCAGGCCGTACTCAGGGCCGCACCGGATTCTGTTTACCTTAAGCGCTTGTTGGTGTTAAACGCCCTTGCCATGGGGGATTTGTCCAAGGCGGAACCGTATGCGGATTTCTTTTCCGAGGATTCCCAAGACGCCGAGGATTTTACGGTCTATGCGTCCTACCAGTGGAAGAAGGGAAATTTGCAGGAGGCCGAAAAGGCCTTCGCCCGTGCGCTGGAACTGGCCCCGGATAACGCCGCCGTGCTTTACCAGTATGTCGCCTTTTTAAGCACCTTCCCGCCCCAAACGGCGGTGTCTAAACTGTTGGAGCTGGCCGAAAAAGCCCCGGCGGCTTCCGCCGATGTCTATGCCGCAATCGCCCAGTTGTACCAGCGCCGCGGACAGTGGGAAAGCGCCCTTACTTACTACAATAAGGCCCTGCAGGCAGACCCGGAATTTTCCGCCGCTAAACTGGGCCGCGCCGAAGTGTACGAAAAAACTTCCCAATACTTTTTAATGCTGCACGAATTGGAAGAACTGGAGCAGGCCGGCTACGCCAACGCGGCGACGTATTCACGCATGGCTTCCGTCTTTTTGTTGGTGAAGGATTTTCCAAAAGCAAAACAGTATTTTTTAAAAGCCAAAGCCGATGACAACGCAGACGTGCCTTCTTCCTACTTTTTAGCGCTTTTGGCGGAACAGGAGGGCGATTTCGCCGCCGCCGCGCAATACGTGAAAGACGCGGAGGATTACAACCAAACCGCCGCCAAATGGCTGCAGGTGAGCTTTTACCAAAAAAGGTTGAACCAACCGCAGGAAAGTTTAAAAACGCTCGCGCAGGCCTACCAAAAATTTGACGGGAATGTGGAAATTGCGTATTTTTATGCGCTGGCGTTAAACGAGGCCAAATCTTACAAAAAAGCCGCCCGCGTGCTGGAAAAAATTTTGCAGACTAACCCCGCTTACGAAGAGGCGCGTCTGCAGTATGCCTTCGTATTGGAAAGCTTAAAAAAATACCGCGCAATGGAAGCGCAAATTGCTCAAATTTTAAAGAAAAATCCACAAAATGCCGCCGCGCTTAATTTGCAGGCGTACTCGCTCGCCGAGAGAGGTAAGCGTTTAGACGAGGCGCAGGAGTATGTTGCCCGGGCGCTGGCGCTGGCCCCGCAGCAGTACGCGTTTATAGACACGCAGGCGTGGATTTATTTCAAGCAGGGGAATGTGGAAAAAGCCTTAAATTTACTGGAAAATATCCCCGAACCGGTGGTGGAGCAAAATGCCGAAATAGCCTACCATTTGGGGGCCGTTTATGCGGCGCAAAACCGGCCGGAAATGGCCCAAAAGTACCTAAATTGGGCAAAAAATGAGCTAAAACCCGCGCTGAAACTCTATAAAAAAGTGGAAAAAAACGCAAAAAAGTAGTGTTTTTGTGCAAAAACGGAAGTCTCTGTTTCCCAAAATCCCGCTAAAAATCCCACCGATGTTTTTTCATGTTTACATGCGTGCTGTCCGTAAACCGCACCCCTTCTGCCAGCAGCAGTGCCTTTTGTTCGGCAAAGCCGGGAGCGAGGCGGCCGGCATGGTTGACCACGCGGTGGCAGGGGTAGGAGCCGTAAAATTCGGCGCGGCTTAAAATTTTTCCCACCAGGCGCGAATTTTGGGGACGGCCGATGAGGCGCGCCAGCTGACCGTAAGAGGCTACTTTGCCGCAGGGGATTTCTTCCACCGCGCTTAGCACCTGATAGGCGAGGTCGTCCGTTAAGTGGCGTTTAGCAGGTTTTCCGTCGGGAGGAAAAGAAGTCACAGAACGACTCCTTCGTGTGCGAGTAACCAGGCCTTGGCGTTTAAGCCGCCTGCATAGCCTGTTAATCTGCCGTTTGTGCCGACGACGCGGTGGCAAGGAATAATAATAGAAATGGGGTTGTGCCCCACGGCGCCGCCCACAGCCTGGGCCGAAAAGGTGGTGCGCCCCATTTGCTTGGCAAGCTGCCGGGCCAGTTGGCCATAGGTGGTTACCTGCCCATAGGGGATTTGGCACAAAAGATGCCACACCCGTTGGCGGAACGGACTGCCTGCGGGCGATAGCGCAAGCGCCGAAATCGGCGGGCGCTTTCCGGCAAAATAATCGTCCAGCCAGAGGGCCGTCTGCTTAAAAATAGGCAGTGCATCCTGCCGGACAAAGGTTTCCCGGTAACTGCCGCCAAAGCATTTTTGCCCAGCCAGCCACAGGCCGGATAAGGCTTCGCCGTTGGCGGCCAGGGTGAGTTCCCCAATGGGGGAGTGGTAAAGGGTGGAGTAAAGCATATTATTTCCTTTTGGCGGGTTTTGGGGCCTTTTTTGCCGGGGCGTAATCCTTTAGCCCGGGTACTGCTCCGCCTGCCACTGCCCACAAATACAAACTGGCTACCGAGCCGTACGGACTGAAACGTTTGCGGTATTTTTCAAACAGGGGACGCGTAATTTTGCGGTGGTGGTAAAGCATGCGCAGGCCGCGCTGGAGGGCCAAGTCGTCATAGCTAAAGATATCGGGGCGCTCCATGCAAAAAAGCAGGAGCATTTCGGCCGTCCACACGCCTACGCCTTTTAAGGAAGAAAGCCGCTGTGCCACTTCCGCATCCGGCAGGTGCCACAGGGCGTTCAGGTCAAAGGCGTTGTTTTGAATTTTTTGGGCAAAATCCAAGATGTTTTCCGCCTTTTTAAACGAAATGCCAAACCCCTGCACACGCGCCAGCCCGGCCTGCACCACGGTTTGGGGAGTGACGTGTAGGAGGCCCTTTTCAAAGCGGTCCCAAATAGTGGCCTGGGCCTTGGTGGAAATCTGTTGACCCACAATATGGTGTACAACGGCAGAAAACAAATCCCGGTCCGCCCGGCGCTTGATGGGGCCGACATGTTCAATCACGTGGGCCAAGCGGGGGCAACGCTGTTTGAGGTAGTCCGTTTCGGCCTTTCCGTACTTAAAGAACATATTTTCGCCGATCAAAAAGCTTTAATCCCGGTATTCGTCCGCGGTGGGGTCTTCTTCGTCAAAATCTTCTTCTTCGGTGCGGATGTCCTGCGCGAATTGGGCCCACGCCTTGCCTGGCGCCTCAAACTGAAGGGTAAGCCCGGTATTGGAATACGGGCCGAAGGTTTTGTTTTCTCCGGCAAAAATGTTTTGCTCCAGGGTGAGCTGTAATAAAAAATTGTCCGGCTGGTTGTAGGAGCGGCAGCACCCCGGGGCGGCCTCGGACGGGCGCATATAGAGCGATACTTTCGGCTCTAACATGGTCCAATTATTTTCCTTATGTTCGGTGAGCGTTTCGGCGATGAAGTCCGAGATGTAAATGGTTTCTTCGTCCTTTAAGGCCACGAGTTTGTCCGTCCAGTGTTCGTTAAATACGCTGACGCCCTCGCAATAGAGCCCCAGCTGATACTCCATAAACTCGCCTTCACTGCCCGGATTGGACCAAATGGTCAGCGGGGTAATTTCCAATTCTAAATGACCTTGTTTTCCGAATTTTATTTTTGCCATAAAAAAACTCCTTGTAAAGTCTGTTAGGTTTATTATAGTAAATACGCGTTTCATTTGAACGCCATTTTGATAAAATATAAAAAAGGATTTTATCTATGCGTTACATTCTTTATCTTTTTACGATGGCGCTCCTCTTTGTGGGCGGAATGATGGTGGGCAATATGTATCTGCCCGAGCACGGGGCCACTTTGGCGGCCTCTGTTTCCGTGCCGCCGCTTAACACGCAGAACCCGGCACTGGCGGAACTGACGCTAGAGACGGCGGGGAAAAATTTGGATATTTTAAACCAGGCTTTGCAGTCCTGCCCGGTGGTGGTGAATGAGGAAAAAGACCGGCTGGTGAACCAAATCCGCTTATTGCTGGCGTTGGAGGATTTTTACATTAAAAAGGCCCAGCTGGAGCTGGAAATGGCCAAAAACACGGATACCAACCGCCCGACTTCCCAATTCACCCAGGCCGTTGCGGACTATAACACCGCGCGCGAATACGCCGAAAAACTGGCCGAGGAACTGTTCCCACAGCCGCCCGCCACTGGTCCGGCCGCGGAGGAGCAAGCCCCCGCAGAAACACCTGCCGCAGACGAAGTGCCCGCGCCAGCGGAAAAAGCGGCAGAAGCGCCCCAACAATAAGTTTTACGAATTAAATTTATCTAAAACCGCATGCGTTGCGGTTTTTTTATGTAGATTGGTTTGCGGCCCGACGATGACGTCCTGCAGCGTGCAGCCTTCCAGCTGGGCGCCGTACGCTACGGAAACATAAGGTCCCAACACACAATTTTCGGCCTTGACGCCGTCTGCAATCCAGCAGGGCGGCACGATGTTGTTGTGTTTTTGCAGGGCGGGGGGGACGTTTTGATGACGGTCCAAAAGCAGGCGGTTGGTTTGTAACAGCACCTCCACGGTGCCGCAGTCAAACCAATCGTTTAGGTGCACGGGAGCAATGGTCACCCCGCGCGCCAGCAGGACGGACAGGGCATCGGTCAGTTGGATTTCGTTCTTAACCGTTTTGCCCGAGCGGATAACTTCCTCCAAGGCGGAGAAGAGTCGGGCACTGTCTAAAAACGAGTAGGCCCCGATAATAGCCAAATTGGACTTGGGGTGTTCGGGTTTTTCTTCAAACGAAAGGATTCTTTCGTCTTTCAGTTCTACGATGCCAAAACGGGACGGATCGGACACGGGCTTAATGCCCACGGCATTTTGTCCGCCGAAAACGAGGGGGCGCAAATCGCCGTCTACAATCGTATCGCCCAGTAAGATAAAGCATGGCCCCGTGACGTATGGTTTGGCTAAATAAATGGCGTGGCCCAAGCCCTTGGGTTCGGCCTGTTCCACAAAACACACCTGTAAATGCGGGTATTGCGAGCGGACAAATTCCACAATGGCTTCTTTTTTATAACCGACGATAAAAACCACCTTTTTAATACCCAGCCCTTCTACTTGGTCCAAAATATGGCCCAAAATGGGTTTGCCGGCCACGCTGATCATGGTTTTGGGCATATTGGCCGTATAGGGCAGCAAGCGTACGCCTTTGCCCGCGGCAGGGATAATGGCGGTAAATTCGTTTGTCATAAATTTTATTGGCGGCCTGTTTCCGCAAGCAGGGCGCGGTACATGGCCAATTCCTTTTCGTACACGCGGGACGCTTCATCGGGCGTGTAGGCACTGCGGTAGGTCCAGTTTTGCTCGCCCACCGTGCCGGGCGTGTTTACACGGTCCAGCGTGCCGATAACGTCTTGCCAGGAAAAAAGCGTCAGCGCGGAGGACGAATCAAGCACGCGGCGCAAAATAGCGCGTTGCGTATCTAAATTAAACGGAATATTTCCGTCCGTTTTTTTGGCGGAAATCATTTCCCAAATGTTGGCGCGTTCGCGAATGTCCATGGTTTCCCACCAGCCGCGGACCGTTTCGGTATCGTGCGTGGAGGTGGTGGCCAAGGAGACTTGCGGGTAGTTGCGCGGTTCGCGGTAGTAGCCGTTGTCCTCGCGTTCCCAGCGCAGAACCTTATAGCCGGGGATGCGTAAATCCGCCAGCATGCGGCGTACATAGTTGGGGATGACCCCTAAATCCTCTCCCACGGGCAGCTTGCCGTGGGCTTCGTTCAGCACCATGCGCAGAAAATTGTAGCCGCGGTCAATTTGGTTTTGCTCGCCTTCTATATCAAAGGCGCCGTGCTCATCCCCCGGGGCGAAAACGTACGTGCGGAAGAACCCCACCAAATGGTCCAGGCGGAAGAGGTCGTACAGTTCGGTGACGCGGCGGATTTTGCGGCGCCATAAATCCAAGTTGTGCGTGTGTTGGTAGGGCCAGTCGTACGCGGGGAGACCCCAGCGTTGACCGCCTTTGGAAAACTGGTCGGCGGGGGCGCCGATTTCATATCCGAGGCGGTAATTTTCCCGCTCGGACCAGACTTCTGCACTGTCTAAATTGGTGCCGAAGGGGATATCGCCAAAAATCAGTACGCCCTGCTCCTGTGCAAAGGTCTTGGTGCGGCGCAGCTGCAAATCCAGCACCCATTGCACATAGGCAAAAAAGTCCACATATTCGCGGTATTGGGTATGGAAGGCATGAACGGCGGAGGGAACAAAATTTTTGAGGTCTTCGGGCCAGGCCGTCCAGGTTTGCCATTTGTAAAATTCTTTGAGGGCGCGGAAAAGCACATAGCCCTTGAGCCAGCCGCTTTGGGAGGCCTGATAGGCTTCAAATGCTAAAAAACGTGCGGAGCGGACGGCGGCCTCCGTCTGCAAAAAGTGTTTGTACCCCAGCCACAGGGCTTTGAGCTTGGCCTGTTTTACCGCAAAAAACGGCGCGCGCGGGGCGGCGTTCCATTCGCGGATTTTGTCGGTGAGAGAGGACACATAGGCTTGTGCCTCGGGACTGTTTTGCACGTCGTACACGTCGGAAATATCGGCGTATACTGGGTCCGTGGCGAAGGCGCTTAAGGCGGAATAGGGGCAATTTTCGCCGGGGGCAGTTTCCTGCAGCGGCAAAATCTGCACGATTTTGGCGCCCTGCTTGGCAAAGAAAGCCACCCATTCGCGCAGCGAGGCAAAATCCCCCACGCCCCAGTCCTGGGCCGTCTTCATGGCGGCCAGCGGCAGGAGAATCCCGTTTAAGCGGCTGCTTAGCACCTGGTCTTGAATTGTCATCTGAAAAAACCGTTATTTTTTGGCGATGGCCTCAATTTCCACCACGCTGCCCTTGGGCAGCGCCACCACTTGAAGGGTGCTGCGGGCAGGCGGGTTCTCTTTAAAGAAGGTCTCGTACGTGGCGTTCATCTCGGCAAATTTGGTGAGGTCCGTCATGTACACGGTGGTTTTGACCACGTTTTTAAGCGTGCAGCCGGCTTCTTTTAAAATGTTTTCCAAATTGTTTAAAATCAGTTCGGTTTGCACCTGCACGTCCCCGCTGTAAATTTCCCCCGTGACGGGATCCACCGGCAAAACACCGGATGTGAAAACAAGACCGCCGTCCTCCACCGCTTGGGAATACGGCCCGATGGCCTTGGGTGCGCTGGCGGAATTGATAATTTTTTTCATAGATAAAACCTCGCAAAATAACACAAGAGGCAAAACCCCTTTTGTTATATGGTAGCAAGCGGGGCGGGGGTTGTCAAACAATTTTGGCAACCGGTGCGACGAAATTTTTGACGTGTTTGTAAAAAAAGTGTTATAATAAATCATCACAGGAAAGCGCCGGACAGGATGAAAAATAAAAATCTTGTGCACGCGCGAAAATTTTAGTATAATAAATGTGTTGGGTTTAACCCGAACTTGATTAAACCCGGAAAATTCTTTTGACTGATTTTTTAGCGCTCGTAGCTCAGTGGTAGAGCATCCGCCTTTTAAGCGGGGGGCCGTGAGTTCAAGTCTCACCGGGCGCACCATTTAATGCCCTCTTCGTCTATCGGTTAGGACGTCGGATTTTCAATCCGAAAAGGGGAGTTCGATTCTCCCAGAGGGCGTTTTTATTTGTCTTCGCAGTTAGGCGTTTTACAAGGAAGAGGCCGAGATCCCTCTTCCTTTTTTCTTTGTATGACAGGTAGCGTTAGTCATTCAACATATGCCGGCTGAAAAAGTTATAATATATCCGGGAGTTTGTATGAAACGTTTTTTAGGGCTGCTGGGTGGCCTGCTTTTGGCGGCTTGCAGCGCCATGATTCCGTATAAAGACCAAAACTTGGATTACCTGCAGGGCATTGAAAAAGACCCTGCCGCTTACCGTGGGCAGGTGGTGTCTTTCGGCGGGGAAGTGAAGGGAATCACCGAGGATGCGCTGCGCCTGCGTTTGGTGCTTAAAATTGACGCGCCGCTTTATTATTACGCCACGGGAAAGGGGGATTCCCTTTCCTATGAGTTGCTGCTGGTGACCTTTAATAAGCGCTCTATGCCGCAGATGACGGGGATTAAAAAGGGACACACGCTCAAGGTATTGGCACGGGTGAGCGGATACGAAAAGCGTAAGAATTTTACCAGTAAAGACATTGCCGTGCTGCACCTGCTGGCCTTTGCGCTGGCTGACCGTACGACGGGGAAGGACGTGTTCCGTCCGGAATCGCCGGAGAAGCAGCTGTATGACTCGTGGAAGGTGGGGCGTTTGTTTTATGAGGATTCGGCGCAGGATATTATCCGGCGCTATCCGCCCAAGCAGCCGGTGCAGTGGAAGGGGGGGGCGCTCCCCCCGGCTCCTGCCCCGGCACCGAAAGAGCCTGCTGAGGGCATCGTGTTTGACCCGGAGGATCCGCCCTTTATTTTGCCAAAAAGCCCGGAGGAAAATGTTGCTCAAGAACCCGAAGAGACACCCTTGGATGATGTGAGTAAAACGGCGGGGCCCGTGCCAGCGGCGGAACCGGCCCCAGCGCAGATGCAAGTGCTAAATGAACCAGTGCCGGCTGCCGCGGCGGCCCGGCCCGAAACCGAACAAACAGTTCCAACGGATCAAGCTTTGCAAACGGAGGCTTTGCCTATAGACTCGGCCCAAACAGCGTCTGTCCCAACAGAAACCATTCCAACAGAAGCGGCCCCCGCAGTGCCGGGAAACAGCTTGCCGCCGGCCCCAAAAGCCGAGGTCCCGACGGCGCCGCAAAAATTTTAACATATAGGTCTAAATTTTGCTTGCCTAGGCGCGGCTTTTTCGGTTATAATGAAAAAAAAGGAGCGCCGGTATGAAGAAACTACTCGTCCTACTTGTCGCACTGTTTTTTGCCCCCTCTGCCGTTTTCGCGCAAAGCGCCTACCAAGTTGTTGGAAATCTTTCCCGTCTGACCAAGTCTGTGGCACATCTGCCCAAAGGGAAGTATGCCGGAATTGTCCGCCGGACCTCGTATGTCCCTGTAAATGATTTTGTGTATGGCCGCTTTGTGGCCAATGCCCGCAATCCGCTCAGTATGTCCGTCAGGCAAATGGACCGCATGGTGCAGGCCAAGAACGGGATGCATGTAAATATTCCGACGATTGTTATTGAAACGGAATTTGCGGTTCCCGTCTTCCACAATCCTTATGAGCTTTATGGCAGCTACCGTATGTTGCGTATGATGACCAGTTTAGCCAAGCAACCCGGAGCCATTGCCAAAGGGTACCACCAGGCATGGCAGAAAATAAAGGTCTCGCAAGGCTATAATGGGGTGCACCATATTGTGAATAAAAGCACCTTGGCCGATATCCACGAAATGATGAAAAAAGAAGCCCGCCAACAGGGGAAGCCGTTTACGGTAAGTCTTAAAGATATGCAGGGCGATGCGCCTGGCTCGTTGCACCCGTTCCACGGGAACCCGGCTTTTACCGATTTCTTTCATAACAAGGCCCGGCAGCTGGAATTGTATGAGCGGGGTGGTGTGGAACTGATTATTACAGACTATTTTTACCAACTTAACCTGATGAACAAACAGTTCCCGCAAGTTGCCCCCAAGGTGCCACGTAGCGTGCGCACGGGTACTTTACGAGAGGCCAGGCAGTGGGTCCACACGTACGGCTTACGCTGGAGATAAAATTTTGATTTGTTTTTTAGGGCTCTGCAAGTAGGTATTGCAGGGCCTTTTTTATGGATGAAAACGGCGGAACGGCAACGGCAACGACAGAAGATTTTACGGGAGAACGATTCCTTTGGAGGGGCGCCATTGAGGGGACAGGTTATTCTTCTTCTATATATAAAAGCAAAAAGCCTTGGGAAAAGGTAACTTCAATTTCCGGCCGGACGGCGCGGTTGCTGAGCGTGAGGCCCGTTTTGCCCAGCGCCAAATGGGCGTTTTCCAGCGGGTATTTAAGCCCCTTGAGCGAAACCTGCTGGCATTGCGCCGCCGGGATAAGGCTCACACGCGCACCGACGCGCACCGTTTTTTTAACGGAATGAATCAATGGCCAAATCTGCCAGCCTTCGCCCGCCACACAAATTTCCATTTTAGCCAAATAGGGATAAACGGACAAGAAATTGCCGAAGGTAAAATCCCACCGGCCGCCCACAAAGCCCGTCAATGTACACGCCGTGACACCGCGCGCCAGCAGCCAGTCCAGTGCTTTTTCCAAATCTGTATTATTTTGATTGTCCACAAAAATTAAATTTTTGGGCTTTACGGCCGCCTTGGCTTGGGGGGAGACGGAATCCAAATCGCCAATGATATAGTCGGGCCGTACGCCCGCTTGGAGTGCGCGGTCCGCCCCGCCGTCTGCCGCCAAAACAAGGTCCGCCTGTGCGGCCAGCTTTTGTAAAAAAGCGGCAGGCTGCGTCTGCCCGTTACCGATCAGTAATGCGTGTGACATACACGTCTCCTCTTTTGCGGAATAATAAAATGAGTATCAGCCCCGTGGCCACACCCACGTAAAACGGGTCCAGCGCTTCCAGCATTTCGTGTTTGGGGACAAAGCGCCAGATTGTCATGGCGGCGGCGCTGGTGAGGGAAGTGCAGACAAATAATTTATCGCTGATGCGGCCGGGGGAGAGGTAGCCCATTAAAATGGGAACTAAGAGGCACGCCGAAAAATAAGAACCCAAAATCAGCCAAATTTCTTTAAAACTGCCGTGGAAGAGCTGCGCCATTAAAATGGCCACGGCGCCCACGCCAAAAATGGCCACGCGGTTGGATAACACGACGTTTTTAAAGCGGTTTCTGAGCAGGTCAAAGCTGAGTGTGTTGGATGCAATGAACAGAAAGGAATTTAAGGTGGACAGAATAATGGCCAGTACGCCCGCCACAAAGAACCCCTTTAGCCCTATGGGCAAAAGCTGAATGGCGTAAAAGAAATAGGCCTGCCCGGGCTCCGCCTGTGGCAGTACGGCGCGCGCATAAAGCGAACCGGTGGTGGTGCACAGGTCAAAGCAGAACCAAACGAAGGTGGAGATGAGGATCCCTTTTTTGACGATTTGCGGACTTTTGGCGGCAAAACAGCGTTGGTAAAAACTCGGGTCTATGAGGGTGGAAAGCGCAATAAAACCCCAAATGAGGGTGTTCATCCACGAATTGCCGCCCGTCAGCGTGAAGTGTGAAGCGGGCAGGTTGGCCTTTAAAAAGCTTAGCCCGCCAAAAGCGTGCACGGAAAATAATACGACAAGCAGTACGGCACTGCACATCACAAAAAATTGTATCAGGTCCGAGAATACGACCGAGCGGAACCCTCCCCAGGCCGTGTAGAGCGCGGTGAAGGCGGTGCCTAACACCATGCCGGGCAAAATACCGATGCCGAACACCATGTGTAAAAACATTCCCAGGCTTAGTACATAGGCCACGGGAGTAATGTAAAAAAAGGTAAACACGGCGGCCACCTTGGACGATTTGGGGCCGAACATTTGGCCCGTTAAATCCGGCAGGGTGAGGGACTGGTACTTGGCCACGCGTTCGGCAATAAAAAAGGCAAAAATCAAGTACGCAATATACCAAAAGGCCCCTTGCGTGACAAAGTTGTAAATGCCATAGTTAAACGTGATTTCGTTCACGCCGAAGATACCGCCGTACCAGGTGGCCACCAGGGTCGCCACAAACAGCGGAAGCGTGAGCTGGCGGCCCATCAGCAGGTAGTCCAGCGCGCTCATGGAGTGGTCTTTGTTTTTCTTTTTTAAGCGGCGGCTGCCGTAAAAAGCCGCCGCAACCGTGGCGGCCAAAACCATAAAAAACACGGCCCAATCCGCCCAGTGAAAGTAGGAAACCGTTTTCAATTCGTTTAACATAGCATTTAATCAAAAGCCCCCTGGTTGGGCCAAGGGGCTTGGTTTTATTCTACCAAATATAATAGGCCGGTATCAGCAGCAGCATGGATAGAACAATCAACATTACCTCCAGCTTAAAAAACCACTTGACCCACGCCGGGTACGAAATGCCAGCCAGTGCCAAGGCGCCCATGGTGACGGGAGCCGTGGGGATGATCGGGTTGCCCCAGCCTTCGCCAAACTGGTAGGCCAAAATGACCGTTTGGCGCGACACATGCACCAGGTCTCCCAACGGAACCATAATGGGCATGGTCAGCACCGCTTGGCCGGAGCCGGAAGCAATAAAGAAGTTGAGCACCGTTTGGATGATAAACATCGCCTGCGAGGCCAAAATGGGATGCAGCTGCCCGACGCTTTGCGTCATGGCGTGCAGGAAAGTGTCCAAAATATGCCCGTTGGTGGCTACAATGACGATAGAGCGCGCCAGCGCCATCAGCACGCAGACGCCCACCATGGATTTGGCACCGTCTATAATTCCGTCGGTGGCTTGGTCCAGCGTTAGTTTGCCAAAGTACGCGCTGGCAATCGTGACGCCTAAAAAGACGGCGGCGATTTCTATCATGTACCATTGATAGCGGATAACCCCGTAAAACAGGATGAACATCCCTACCAAAAAGGAAGCGATGACCAGCTTGTGTGCGCGCGTGAGGCGGAAGGTTTGGTCCACCACTACGTCGTTGATAATGTTGAGCTCGGCACGTTTTTCCAGGTCCATTTTATAGGTGAGGCTTTTGGTTGGGTTCTTGCGCACGCGTTCGCCGTACCAGGTAAAAAAGCCCGCCACCACCGAGGTGAAGAGGAACCAAATCACCAGGCGGTACTGCCAGCCGGAATACATGGGCAGCTGTGCAATGGTTTGCGCAATCCCCACCGTGAACGGGTTGACAAAGGCGGAAGAAAAACCCGTGAACGCCCCAATGAAGGGAATGGACATGCCAATGACGGTATCGTACCCCAGGGAAAGAGCCAACGGAATAAAAATGGGGATGAAGATGAGTGTTTCTTCCTCCATGCCAAAGAGCGCCCCGCACAGCGAAAACAAAAACATACACACGGGAATGAACAGCTTTTTATACTGCGGCTTGTTGGCAAAAAAGAAGCTCACTTTTTTAATCAAGGTGTTGATGGCGCCGGTGCGTTCAATAATCGTGAACAGCGCGCCCACCACCAAGATGAAGGCAATAATTTCCGCACATTCGGTAAACCCCTGCACGGGGGCGGAGAGAATTCCACCGATACTTTGCGGATTGCTGGGGACAGCGTGGTAAGACCCGGCCACGGCGTAGGTGCGCCCGGCCTCTTCCAGGCGTTCGTACTGCCCGGCGGGGACAAACCACGTCAGCGCGGCCACGAACACCATAATGGAGAACACCAAAAAATAGGTGTTGCACAACATTTTTTTCATTTACTTTTGTTTTCCTCTTTTGAGTACGGCTTGTTTTTAATAAAAAAACGCCCCGCCGGCTCAAACAAGGATTTTTGAAAATCCAAAAATTGCGGCGGGACGTAAAAAAATTTATTGCCACTGCATTAAGTATGGCGGCACAAGCAGGGCAAAGGACAATAGGTACATCACAATGAGTAGCGGCAGCATCCATTTAAGCCATTTGGAATACGGAATGCTGGCAAAACCAATGGCCGCGATGGTGACGGGGTCCGTCGGGATGACCATATTCATCCAACTGCCGCCCAGCTGGAACGCCAGTACCATGGTTTGGCGCGTAATGCCGATTAGATCCGCCAGCGGCGCCAAAATGGGCATGGTCAACACGGCTTTGCCGGAGCCCGAGGGGATGAAGAAGTCTATCACCGTTTGGAGCATCATGGCCGCCCAGGACGCGCACACCGGGTGCAGGTGCTTAATGGCGGAGGACATCCAGTTGAGCATGGTGTCCAGAATATGCCCGTTGTTGGCAATGATGACAATGGCTTGCGCAAAGCACAAGAGCATGGCAATTTCCGCCATGCTGCGCACGCCGTCAAAGAAGGCGGTGGTGAATTTGTTCATGGACATTTTGCCCAAAAATCCGCATAAAAAGCCGACGCCTAAAAATAACGCGGCAATTTCCGTAATGTACCAGCCGGAGGCTTCCAGGTGCAGTATTTCCATTAAGTCCACGCCCCACATGCCTTTAATCATGGCGCAGAGCTGCGGCTTAAGCACGCCGATGATCAGCCCTACCATGCCCAGCCCAAAGGCCAAAAGCACCCATTTTTGGCGGCGGGTCATGCGGGTTTCTTCTTTATTGAGCTTTAATTCCTTGCGTTTTTTAAGGTCAAACTCGTAGGTTAAGCTTTTGGTGGGGTCTTTGCGGATTTTGCGCGCATACACGCTAAGCCACGTAATGACAAAGACGGTGCAGATGATCCAAATGGTAAAGCGGTACCCAATGCCCGAATAGAGCGGTACCTGCGCAATACCTTGCGCGATACCGACGGTGAACGGGTTGGTAAACGCGGCCGCAAAGCCGACGCCCGCCCCGATGAACGGAATGGCGGTGCCGAGGGCGGAGTCGTATCCCAGGGAAAGGGCCAGCGGGATGAAGATAGGGATGAAGATGAGGGCTTCTTCGCACATGCCAAAGGTGGCCCCGCAAAGCGAAAAAACAATAATGCCCAGCGGGATGAACAAGAAACGTAAGTGGGGCTTGCGCTGGAAAAATCCGCTTGCGGCCTGAATGCCGGCGGTGATGGCGCCCGTTTTTTCTACGACGGAAAGCACCCCGCCAATGACCAGCAGAAAAACGATGACTTCGGCGGTGTTGGAAAAACCGGCAATGGGAGCTTTTAATACATCAAACAAGCCTTGCGGGTTGGCCGCCACGGCGTGATACGTGCCGGCAACGACGACCTGGCGGCCGTCTACGTCCATTTTATCATAAGCACCGCTGGGAACAATCCAGGTCAGTGCGGCCACGATTACCACGATAGACAAAATAATGGCAAAGGTGTTGAGCTGTATTTTAGACAGCAGTTTGGACAGAACTCTAGTCATTTTTACGCTTTGTTTTCCTCTGTGATAGTGAAATAAAATAACAAGTTAATATTCTACAAAAAACATATTCCCAATGGTAAATTATTTTTTACTTCCTGCACGGTGCTGTTTCTTTTTTATATACTCTTTGTATATGCTCTATATTGTTCCAACGCCCATTGGCAACTTGCAGGATATCACCTTGCGCGCGCTTGACGTGTTGAAGACCGCCGACGCCGTGCTGTGCGAGGACACCCGACGCACCCAAATTTTGCTTTCTCATTTTGGTATTTCAAAGCCGCTTTACCGCTATAACGAAAACGATGACCGCTCCGTGGCGCGTTGTTTGGAGGCGTTAAAGGGTGGCAAAACCTGTGCCTTGGTGTCGGACTGCGGTACGCCGTGTATTTCCGACCCGGGGTGGAAACTGGTAAAAGAGGCGGTGGCGGCAGGGGTTAAGGTATCTTCTTTGCCGGGACCGAGTGCCGTGGCGTGTGCGTTGGCCGGCGCCGGGATTACGGGCGGGGCGTTTACGTTTTTGGGTTTTTTGCCGCGCAAAAGCGGGAAGGCCGCCAAACTAATGGCGGCGGCTTATCAGCTAAATCACCCGGTGGTGGTATATGAATCGCCCTACCGCGTGGTGAAGCTTTTGGAGCTGGTGGGCAAAACTTTGGGGGAAGAGACGCCGGTAATTTTGGCGAGGGAACTTTCTAAGGTATATGAAGAATGGCTGCGCGGTACGGCGGCGTCTTTGGCGGCGGAGCTGAGCAAAAAGAAGAAGGTGCAGGGCGAATTTGTGGTGATTTTGGACCGCCCGTATACCGAGGAAAAAGAGGAAGAAGATGAGCCAAACCCGTATTTTTAAGGTAAGTGAACTGACGGAAAAAACGCTTTTGGAAGCCGCGCAGGACATCAGCCGGGGCGCGGTGGCAGTAGTGCCTACGGACACGGTGTACGGTATGGGAACGGGGGCGTTTTGCGAGGAAAGCATTGCGCGCATTTATCAAATTAAGAACCGCCCCGCGACAAGCGCTTTACAGATTTTAATTCCGTCTTTGGCGGCGGCCAAACAGGTAGCGCAGTTTACGCCGCAGGCGGAAAAACTGGCCGCGGCCTGCTGGCCGGGCGGGCTGACCGCTATTTTGCCTGCGATCCAAGCGGGCCAGCCGCTCTTGCGCGGGTTTAAAGGACTGGGCCTGCGCGTGCCGGGCAATCCGTTTTTGGTGAGCCTTTTGGAAAAGATGACGGTGCCGATGGCGTGCACCAGTGCCAATTTGCACGGACAGCCTACCCTGACGGAGGAAAAGACACTGCTGGGGACCTTTGACGGAAAGGTGGACTATATCTTTTTAGGCGGGACGCTTTCGCCGACTGCGTCCAGCGTGGTGGACCTGACGGGTGCGCCGCGGCTACTGCGGGAGGGGGGCATTTCCCGTGCCAGGCTGGAAGAATTGCTGGGTGAGAACTTTGTGCAGGAGGATGACAAATGACGTTGTGGCAAATGTTTGTTTCTTATTCGTTGTTGGTGGCGGGGGCGCTGTCGCTTTTGACGTATTGGATTACGCGCAAATTTGTGCTTAAGAAAATGAAACGCACCATTATGAAGGCTGAGCACAACTACCAGCAACAGATTGCGTCCCTGCAGATGCAGCTTTCCGGTAAGGTGACTGTGCTGGAAGGAATGATTGATAAGTTGCGCCTTTCCAACCAAGAGTTGGAACGCCTCAATGACATTCGCGCGAAGTTTATGTCCATTGTGGCGCATGATCTGCGGCAGCCACTTTCGTCCATTCAGGGGTTTGCGTCGGTGCTGATGATGGACCGCCCGCAGGGAGGGGGAACAAACGACCAAATGGCGTTAAATAACATTTTGAAGGCGACCGATAACATGAATATGCTCATGGCGGATTTGATGGACATTTCCATGATTGAGTCGGGCCGGTTCAAAATGGATGCGCAGCCCTTTAATTTTAATACGCTCTTAAACGATGTGGTGACGCTGCAATCCGTCAACGCGCAAAAGAAGGGGATTTTTCTGCAAAAGTGCGAATACCCGGCGGAAGTAACCGTGGTGGCGGACCGCTTCCGCATTTCGCAAGCGATTAACAACCTAATCGGAAACGCCATTAAATTTTCGCCGCAGGGCGGCCGCGTGGAAGCACGCTACTATGTGCTGGACGGTTGGCTGACGTTTAAAGTGTCCGACAACGGGCCCGGCATTTTGCACAGCGAAAAGAGCAAAATCTTCCAAAAATTTCACCAGTCCGACAACGACCGTACCCTTAAAAAACAGGGGTGGGGATTGGGCCTGTCTATTGCGCAGGAGATTATTAATGCGCACGGGGGCGAAATCGGGGTGGAGAGCGCGGGGCTCGGCCAAGGGTCCATGTTCTGGTTTTCCATTCCGCAGAATCCGCCGCACAGTGAAAAGTCCAAAGAGTTGGCGCCTCTTTCCGCAGAGAAAAAGTAACGAGTTTTTGCAGGAATGGTTTTATGAATGGAGCCCCGGGCTAACGCCCGGGGCTATTTTCACGCATTTAAATGGGCAACCGATACCCCGGATTCTGTCGCTCCTGGCGGAGCGTGATAACCATTACTCTAAGCGGCCTACTTGGTCGCAAACGCGGGCCGCGTGTGGACCGGTTTGGCCTTGCTCCGTGCGGGGTTTGCCGTGCCACGTTTATTGCTAAACGCGCGGTGCGCTCTTACCGCACCATTTCACCCTTACCCTTGCGGGCGGTTTGTTTTCTGTTGTACTTTCCGTCCAACGGGGTGATATGGCCCCGTCGTCCCGTCCTTTCGGACGGCGCACTGCCCTGTGGAGTCCGGAAGTTCCTCCCCCTGCGCCGTACTCGGCCGGGAGCGGTTACCTGGGTTGTCCTAGATTATTGTAGCAAATTTAAAATCCGCTGAATAAATCGGGTTGCTGCGGCAGCTTTTTAGATGCCTTTTTGACGGCCGGTTTTGCGGGGGCGCTGGTGCGCACGACGGGGGAGACCGCTACGCCGTTTACGACGTTTCCCTGCGTGGCGGGGACAGAAAGTTCCTCGTCCGCGGGCAGGTGCACAATGGGGTTGAAGCCGACCGATTGTTTGGCGTCCATGGCTTTGTTGGCAAGGGCGTCCGGCGCTTTGTTGAGGTGGCGCAAAACGTGTTCAATATGCAGCGTAAACGGGGCGGCCAGCCGGCGGATGACGGCCATGCGGGAGGCCAAATCCGGGTGTTTGATTTTGTATTCGCCCAGGTACTGCTTGACGAGGAGTTGCGAGTCCGACCGGATAAACAGTTCCGTGGCACCCAGCTCTTTGGCCTTGATGAGTGCCAGCTTGAGGGCGGTGTATTCCGCTTGGTTGTTGGTACAGTGGGGCATAAAGTGCCCTTCCTGCGCGAGGATTTTGCCGTCCATGGCGCAGATGACATACGCGGCTGCGCCCGGGCCGGGGTTGCCGCGGCTTCCGCCGTCTATATTAATTTTTACTTGCATAAAAGTATTGTAGCAAATTGCGCGCTTGAGCAAAATTTGCCGCTAGGCAGGTTCAATTTCGTATAATAAAAGTTGACTATGATTAAATTTAGAAAACGCAAATTGCATTTGAAATTAAAATGGGGCTTGCTGCCCGGGGTGCTGTGTGCTATTGCCGCCGGGATCGTGTGCGGGCTCTTCTTCCCGGACTGGCTGGTGCGTGCGGTGCTAACGTTTAACGGCCTGTTTGGCAATTTTTTGGGGTTTATCATCCCCCTGTTAATTGTGGCGCTGGTGGCCCCCGGCATTGCCGAACTGGGCCGCAGTGCGGGGAAACTCCTGTTTATTACGGCGGGGCTGGCGTATGGGTTTACGCTGGTTTCCGGGTTCTTTAGTTATGGGGTGTCCAGCTTTGTCTTCCCATATTTATTGGACGCGTCCGCCAAAACGGCACAGTTTGCACAGGCGGCGGAGTTGAAACCGTATTTTACGGTGGCCATGCCGCCCCTGATGGATGTGATGACAGCCCTGGTGCTGGCGTTTACGCTGGGGTTGGGTATGGCGGTGATACAGGGCAGCCGTTTAAAAGGCGCCATGCTGGATCTGCGCGATATTGTAGACCGCGTGATTGTGCGGGTGATTATCCCCCTGCTGCCGTACTATATCTTTGGTATTTTTTTGAATATGACGGTGGCTGGGCAGGTGGCGTCTGTACTGGGGGTGTTTGCCAAAATTATCGTGCTGATTTTTGCGATTACGGCCGTGATGTTGGTGCTGCAGTTTGTGGTGGCCGGTATTGTGGCGCGCAAAAATCCGTTCCCGATGCTTAAGACGATGTTGGTGGCTTATATGACGGCGCTTGGGACGCAATCCTCCGCGGCCACGATTCCCGTGACGCTCAAACAAGCCGTTAAACTGGGCGTGCGCGAGGAAGTGGCCGGGTTTGTCATCCCGTTGTGCGCGACCATTCATTTATCGGGAAGTACCATGAAGATTGTGGCCTGTGCGCTGGCGATTATTTTTATGAGCGGTACGCCCATGCCTTTTGCCCAGTTTGCGGGTTTTATTTGTATGTTGGGCGTTACCATGGTGGCCGCTCCCGGTGTGCCGGGCGGGGCGATTATGGCGGCCTTGGGTATTTTGCAAAGCATGCTGGGGTTTGGCGAGGCAGAACTGGGGCTGATGATTGCGCTTTACATTGCTATGGATTCCTTCGGCACGGCCTGCAACGTAACGGGCGACGGCTCTATTGCGGTGATTGTGGATAAAATTTATTCGCGCCGTGGGGCCAAATGGCAGGCGGCCCACGGAACGGCCGACGGCGCAGCGCTCCAGTAAAAAAGTAAAAATTGCAGCAAAGAGGCGGACCCTTTGGATGATTTTTAGCCAAGGGGTCCGTTTTTTGTTGTGAAAAGATGAAAAGAAGGAATGAAAACGGAAACGGCACAACGACCAAACGACCCAACAGGTAGACCCTGAAACAAGTTCAGGGTGACAATACTTTGTTTGATGACGGCAACGGCCACAACAACGGCCACGACAACGGCCACGACAACGGCCACGACAACGGCGAGGCCCTGGACAGAACCCTTCCAGGGCGACGACTCCTAGGACATTTTGGCGACACTCCGGGATGACGACTCTTTTACGGGGCGTCAGCCCTGGGGGACTTTTATCTTATAAGGTCATGCTGGAGATTTGTAGTCCAGCATCTCTTCCTTTTTGGGTTGTTTTGTTGGCAGGTAAAATATAAAAGGGTTGTAATCGTTTTTTTTTTTGATAAATTTTGAGTATACTCAAAATTTATCAAAAAGGAAGGCAGTTATGAAAAATGTAACCACGGGCCGTTTAGGCGGCTTTACGCTAATTGAATTATTAGTGGTCGTTCTCATCATTGGCATTTTGGCGGCGATTGCGGTGCCGCAATACCAAAAATCCGTTCAAAAGGCACGGATGGCGGAAGCCATGGTGTGGCTAAAAAAGATGACGGACAATTGGGATTTGTGTGTGCTGACGCTGGATGCAAACACCTGTGAGTGGACCAATAGCGGGCAGGACGTATCGGCCCTGTTAATGGACGGAACACCTGCGGCGGAGGGAGAATATGCGTTTGAAACAAAAAATTTCAACTATGATTTTTCTACAGTTGGCCCGGAAGCTTTGGATAAAGAGGGGAACTATTCGTTGATGATAAACACTAACCCCGAGGCGTTTGATGCCCCTTTTAAAGCGCGTATATGCTTTGGTCTGACGGATGAAGGCTCTGCTTTTTGTAGATCATTGCCTGGGGCTCAGTTGACTGAAGCGTTTGGAGATGGAGAGTTCGCTTATTTTTTTTAAAATATTTCCATTAAAAATCCCCGCGGACGGTAAAACGCCCGCGGGAATTTTTGTGAAAAAAACTTACACAAGGCCTTGGTCCAGCATGGCGTCGGCCACTTTTTTAAAGCCCGCAATGTTGGCACCTGCCATGTAGTTGCCCTTCATGCCGTACATTTCGGCCGAGGCCAAACAGCTGGTGTGGATGTTGCTCATGATGCGCTTTAAGTATTGGTCCACTTCCTCGCGGGTCCAGTACACGCGCATACTGTTTTGCGTCATCTCCAGCCCGGAAACGGCCACACCGCCCGCGTTGGACGCTTTGCCGGGAGAATACAAAATTCCGGCGGCTTGGAAGGCCTCTATGGCGCCGGGCGTGCAAGGCATATTGGAACCTTCGCACACGCAGGTGCAGCCGTTTTTTAAGAGCAGTTTGGCGTCCTCGGTGTGCAGTTCGTTTTCGCAGGCGGTGGGGCAGGCCACGTCGCAGGGAATGTCCCACGTTTTTTTGCCGGGGCGGAACTGCGCTTGCGGAAATTTTTGCGCGTACTCTTTGAGACTGCCGCGGCGGACAAAAACAAGGTCTTTTAAAAAGGCCAATTTTTCCGCGTCCACGCCGTCTTCATCGTAAATGCTGCCGTCGTAATCCATAAAACCCACTACTTTGGCTCCCAGCTGCGTCAGCTTTTCAATGGCGTAAATACCCACGTTGCCCGTGCCGGACACGATACAGGTTTTGCCTTGCAGGCTGTCGCCCTTGGTGGCCAGCATGTTGCTAGCAAAATAGGCCACGCCGTACCCGGTGGCTTCCGGGCGCAGCAGACTGCCGCCCCAGTTGGGCTTTTTTCCGGTAAACGCGCCGGTGAAATCGTTGGTCAGCTTTTTATATTGCCCGAACATATAGCCAATTTCGCGCGCACCGCAGCCCAGGTCCCCGGCGGGGACGTCCGTGTGGTAGCCGATGTGGTGGTAAAGCTCGTTGATAAACGAATGGCAGAAACGCATGACTTCGCTGTCGCTCTTGCCGCGGGTGTCAAAATCGCTGCCGCCCTTTCCGCCGCCGAGCGGGAGGGTGGTTAAACTGTTTTTAAAGACTTGTTCAAACCCTAAAAATTTAAGCACGTCCTGCGTGACCGTTTCGTGAAAGCGCATGCCGCCCTTGTACGGCCCCAAGGCACTGTTGTATTGTACGCGGAACCCGCGGTTGACGTGGACGTTGCCTTTGTCGTCCTGCCACGGCACGCGGAAGATGATGGTGCGTTCCGGCTCCACCATGCGTTCCAAAATGCGTTCCTTTAGGTAAACGGGGTTTTGCTCCAAAACCGGGCGCAGGGTGCTGACAACTTCAAAAACCGCTTGGTGAAAAACTTTTTGGGCGGGGTCTTTTTTAACGAGTGCGGCAAAAAAATCTTGGGTGTAAGTATTGGTGTCCATGACGTCTCCTTTTAGGGTACTTCTATCCCCATTATAAGCATATCTTTCGCCGAAACGCAAGGGGGGCAAAATATGTTAAGATATACAAAACACCCGGTGAAAAATATGAAACTGACCGCCAATATGGAAGACTATTTGGAAGCCGTATCCCTCTGCGCCAACGAACAAGGCGTGGCGCGCGTGCGGGATATACGCGATATGCTGGGTGTAAAGACTCCCAGCGTGACGGGCGCCATGAAGGCGTTGGCGGAGGCGGACTATGTGGTTCACCAGCCGTACGGCGGGGTGGAACTGACTGCCAAGGGGCGGCGTGCGGCGGAGGATGTGAAAAAACGGCATGCTATTTTGAGCCGCTTTTTGACCCAGGTGCTCGGTGTTACGCCCAAAACCGCCGATATTGATGCCTGCAAAATGGAACATACCATTAGCCGCGAAACACTTGAAAAACTGCATTCGTACCTGCATAAACAAACCGGCGAAAAGTAGTGCGCCGGGCGTTTTTATTCCCCTTAAATTTTCTATAATATAATTATCCTTATATATATACGGAGTGAATTTTCATGGCTAAGAATAAGTATTCTCATACCGTTTTGCTGCCCAAGACGGAATTTCCGATGCGTGCGGGACTGGCGCAAAAAGAACCCAAGATTTTGGACTTTTGGAAATCCATTAATCTGTACGAGGCAATTTTAAAAAAGAACGAGGCCGGCAAGCATTTTGTATTGCACGACGGCCCGCCCTATGCCAACGGGAAAATTCACATTGGACACGCACTGGACAAGACGATTAAGGATATTATTTTAAAATCCCGCGCCATGACGGGCTACTATACGCCGTATGTTCCGGGGTGGGACTGCCACGGACTGCCCATTGAACAGGCGCTGCTAAAAGAATTAAAACAGGACAAAAAACATATTACGGACGTGCCTGCCTTCCGCAAGAAAGCGCGCGCGTTTGCCGCTAAATTTATTGATTTGCAGCGCCAAGGCTTTAAACGTTTGGGCGTGCAGGGCGATTGGGACAACCCGTATTTGACGATGTCCCCGCGCTATGAGGGCATTACCATTGGCGTGTTTTTGGATTTGATTGAAAAGGGATACGTCTACAAGGGGCAAAAGACCATTACGTGGTGCTCGCATTGCGAAACCGCGTTGGCGGATGCCGAAACCGAATACAAGGACGTGAAATCCTCTTCTATTTACCTGCGCTTTCAGATTGCCAACCCGAACAAAGAGGTGCTGGGCAATTTAAATTACGAAAAACCGGTAAGCTTGGTGATTTGGACGACTACGCCGTGGACGATTCCGTCCAACATGGCGGCGGCTGTTTCCAACACGGAAGATTACGTCATCTTGCAGGATACCAACACGCAGGAATACTATATTTTGGCCGAAAAATTGGCGGAGGAATTTTTGAAGACCGCCGGTTTGGACTGCACGCAGGCGGGCAAAGTGCCCGGCGCCAATTTGGTGGGCATGAAGTATTTCCACCCGCTGACGCACAAACAGAACCCGATTATTTGGACCGACTTTGTGACCATGGATACGGGTACGGGTATTGTGCACATTGCCCCCGGACACGGCGAGGACGACTTCCGCGCCGGCAAACAATGGGGACTGGAGACCTTCTGCCCCGTGGACGAAAAGGGCTGCTATACCAAGGACGCGGGTATTTTTGAGGGCATGCACGTGTTTGAGGCCAACCCGTTAATGGTAAAGAAATTGGACGAAATCGGCGCGCTTATTAAAGAACAGGAAATTACGCACAGCTATCCGCATTGCTGGCGCTGCCACAACCCGATTATCTTCCGCGCCACCGAACAGTGGTTTATGAGCATTGACAAGGACGATTTGCGCCAAAAACTGATGGATAATTTGTCCAACGTGAAATTTTATCCCGCCGCCGGACAGGAGCGTATGCGCTCCATGATTGGCCTGCGCCCGGATTGGTGTCTTTCCCGCCAGCGCTTTTGGGGCACGCCTGTGACCATTTTGTATTGCAAAAAATGCGGCAAGGCCCAAGTGAACCATGAGCTGTTTGAGTTTATCAAAAAGCGTGCCATGGAAGAAGGTTCGGACTTTTGGTTCACCGACCCGGTGGAGAAACTGATGCCGGAAGGATACCACTGCGAATGCGGCTGCCACGAGTTTAGAAAGGAAACCGACATTTTGGATGTGTGGCTGGATTCCGGCGTTTCGTGGGCGGCGGTACTCAAGGACCGCGGGATTGATTTCCCGGCGGACGTGTATTCCGAAGGGTCCGACCAGCACCGCGGCTGGTTCCAAAGTTCTTATATTCCTTCTTACACCTTGGAAGGCACCGCGCCGTTTAAAACCATTTTGACGCACGGCATGGTGCTGGACCAGCAGGGCAGACCCATGCACAAATCGTTGGGCAACAGCGTAGACCCTGAGGACGTCATCAATAAATACGGGGCAGATATTTTGCGCCTGTGGGTGTCGTTTGCCGACTACCAGGGCGATGTGCGTATTTCCGACGAGATTTTGGGCGGCCCGATTGACACGTACCGCAAAATCCGCAATACGGTGCGCTATGCGCTGGGCAATTTGTCCGATTACGACCCGGCCTTGCATAAAGTGCCGGCTAAAGAATTGGCGGAAATGGATAAGTACATGCTGGGACGCCTCAATAGTTTAATTCAAGAAGTGCATGCCGGATATGCGGAGTTTAACTTCCGCCGCGCCATGCGTGCGCTGACGGATTTCTGCATTTTGGATTTGTCTTCCTTTATGTTGGACGCGTCCAAGGACCGCTTGTATACGCAGGGGGCTTCTTCGCCCGCGCGACGCAGTGCACAGACGGTGCTGGCGGAAATCGCTGTGACGCTTTTGCAGCTGATGGCGCCGGTGCTTTCCTTTACCGCCGAAGAAGCATGGCAGGAACTGCGCAAAACCGCCCTCGGGCGCGAGTTGCCGCAGAGTATCTTCCTTTCCAACATGCCGCTAAACGCATCGCAAGTGCCGGAAGTGAAATTGGAAGAGAAATGGAACCAAATCCGCCGCGTGCGCGAAAACGTGCAAAAGGTGTTGGAGGAGGCCCGCCAGAAAGGGACGATTGGTTCCTCGTTGGAAGCCAAGGTGATTTTTAAAACGAATAACGCGCAAATGAAGGCGTTTTTAGAAGAAACAAAATCCCTCTGGCCGGAAATTGCCATTGTGTCCGCTGTGGAAGTGACAGACGGAGACCAGGAACTGGAAATTTCTGCCGAGCACGCCGCCGGGCATAAATGCGCCCGCTGCTGGCAGTGGAAGGAGGACGTGGGCCAGGATGCGGCGCATGCGGATTTGTGCGCCCGCTGTGCAGATGTGCTCAAGCGGGAAGGCCTCACCGTGGATGAGGAAAAAGCCGGTGCTTAATTTTTGGAAGAAATCCCCGGCGTGCGTGAGCCGGAACCGTTGGGTGGTGCTCGGCGTGCTGGGGATTTTTCTCCTGGACCGCATGAGCAAAGTGTGGGCGCTGGAGCGCCTTTCGCAGCAGGCGGTGGAGCTCTTTCCGTTTTTCCATTTGCGCTACGTGGAGAACACCGGGGCAGCCTTTGGCATGATGCAAAACGGAAACTTTGTGCTTATTTTTGTGATGCTGGCCGTGATTGCCTATATCCTCTTTAGTTGGCGGGAGCTGTGCAGCCATGGAAGATGGGTGAAATGGGGCGCCGTTTTTATTTTGGCGGGTGCATTGGGCAATCTTTATGATAGAATAACGTTAGGGTTTGTGGTAGATTTTTTGGATTTCCGCGTGTGGCCCGTGTTTAATGTGGCGGATTCTTTTATTACGGTAGGCGGCTGCCTGCTGGCGCTATCGCTGGTGGGACAGATGCTAAAAAAACAGGAGGAGAAATGAAAAAGGTTTTAGGACTCATAGTGTTGGGGTGTCTTTTAGCGGCGTGCAACGGCGACAAGCGCCTCTTTCAGCAAGCGCAGTTGGCTACGTCTAAGGGCCGGTACGAGCAAGCCATGCAGCTTTATTCCCGCCTGATTAAAAAGGACCCGCAAAATGCGGCGGCTTATGCCAACAGAGGCCTTTTGTGGGAACGCCTGCCCGTTAAAAATGCAAAGGAACGCGCCAAAAACCGTGCGTATGCGGAGCAGGATTATATCCGTTCGCTGGAGATAAATCCCCTGCCGCAGACCTTTAACAATTTGGGCGGTTTGTACATTGATATGGGCCGCAATATGGACGCGATAAATCAATTTTCTGACGCGCTGGATTTGGAGCCGAACTATTTTACCGCCCGCATCAACCGCGCCATTGCCGAATACCGCATGGGCTTAACAGAGGCGGCCCTGAGCGATTTTAACCAGGCTTCGTTCATCAAGCAGGAGGATGCCAGCCTTTTCTTAAACCGCGGATTGGTGTATTTTGATTTAGGCCAGTACGAGCAGGCCATTGAAGATTTTTCCCACTTAATTGCGCTGGAACCGCAAAACGCACGTGCTTACTTGGAACGTGCCCGCGCGCTGAGCAAATTCGGCTACCCCGCTGACGCGTATGCGGATTTGGAACAGGCAGTGGCGCTGAAACCCTCCTATGCCTTGGCCTATTATTATATGGGCGACCTGATGTTCCGCAAGGGCGAGGCGGAGACCGCGCTGGGGCTGTTGGTTAAATCCAAGGAATTGGCCAGCCGCTATGCACCCACGTATGACTTGATGGGCGATATGCTGGCGCTGGAGGACCCCATTGCCGCTACGGCCAACTACATGACGGCCCTGAAACTGGACCCGGCCAACGCCGCCAAATACAGACGCAAAATGCAGCTGATGCGTACGGAAAAGGGACGCGAAAGCGTAATGACGGCGCGTTTCTTTCCGCGCTGATTTATGACGGTTCAAAAACAAGCTTCTCCCCGCAATGCTCCGGCGGCACTTTCCGTGCCGTCTAAGTCGCTTGCGTACCGTTTTTCCCTTTCGGTGTGCTTTTTGGCACTTATTTTGTTTTCGCTCACCTTTCACCATGCACAGGTGGGCATTTTTATTTTGGCACTTTTAAATCTTGTTTTCTGCGCCGATGTGCTGGTCCGCTGTGCGTGGGCGGATCTGTGCCGGGGAAAGTTCTCGCTGTCCGCCGTGGTGGCCTGCGGGGCTTTTGCCGGGTTCTTGTACTCCGCTTTTAACACCTTTTTAAGCACCCCGCTGACGGGCCCGGTGCCGGAGCTTTATTTGTATGTTTCCCTGCTGATTACCTTGGGGCTGTGGGCCCAGCGACGGGTGGTGCTCCAAAAGGAAAAAGCCCGCGTATTTATTAAAAAAGTAGATGATTTTTTGCCCAAATCGGGCCGTTTATGTGTGGGACGGCAATTTAGCAAGCGCTTTGCTACGGAACTGAGGAAGGGCGATTTGATTTTTGTAAAACCGGGGGAACGCCTGCCCGCAGACGGCGTGATTAAAAAGGGCAAAACCTCTATAGACGAACAGCTGATTACGGGCAATATGCTCCCCACCTCTAAAACGGTTGGCAGCCGCGTGTATGCCGGAACCTTAAATAAATCGGCCGAGATTTACGTGGAAGTGACGGAGGTGCTTTCCGCCTCCGCGTTGATGAGCGTGTTAAACGCCATTAAAACGGGCGAAGTACACCGCAGTGAGGGAAAGGATTATTTGGACGGAGCGTCTGCCTGGCTGGTGCCGCTGGTGTGGCTGATTGCTGCCGGGGGATATGCGGCGGCGCTGTTTTTGCAGGGGACTGCCCATTGGTTCCGGGACGGGGGCGTTTTCCTGTTTGTGCTTTCCTTGGGGACTCCGTTGGCTTTTTTGTTTTCGGCGGCGTTTCCGGCCTTTTTTGCCAAACGCGGGGCGCAGGCCATTCATATAAAAATTCAAAACCTGCACGTCTTGGAGGAACTGGTTCAGGCGGACACGGTGTTTTTTGATAAAACCGGGACGCTTACCTACGGAACGCTGAGCGTTTCCGGCGTGTACCCGCAGCGACGGGTGCGTGAAACGGAGCTCTTGGAAGTGCTGGCCACGGCAGAGCAGCTGGTGGACGGGCCCTTTGCGGAGGCTGTCAATACGTACGCCCGCGAACGGAAGGTGCAAGTCCGCCCGCTTTTGTGTTTTGATGTACTGCCCGGGTTGGGGGTGCAGGCGGTTTGCGGGGAAAAGAAGATTTTGGCCGGACGGGCCCAGTGGCTGGCGGAGCAGGGGATTGCCCTGCCCGGAAAAATTACTGCGGCGGCGGAGGCGGTGATTTGTGTGGCGCAAGACGGACGCTACTTGGGGTATTTGACGTTGTCCGACGCGCTGCGCCCGGGGGCCAAGGAAGTAGTTTCCTTTTTAAAGGCCCGCGGAAAGGATGTAATTTTGATGTCCGGGGATAACGAGTCCTCCGTGGCCGCCGTCGCGCGGGAAACGGGAATTGAAAAGTGGAACGCGGGCGTGCTGCCCAAAACCAAGGCGGAAATTGTGACCAACTTGCGCGCCTTGGGTAAACGGGTGGTGATGGTGGGGGACGGATTTAACGATATTATTGCCCTGCTGCGGGCGGACGGCGGGGTGGTGTTCTATTCCGGGCGGAATGTCTACAACAATTGGGTGGATGTAATTATCAAACGGCGGGACTTGTATCCGCTTGTTTATTTATTTACAATAAATAGAAAGCTGCGCCGTGTAACGCTGCAAAACACCTGGCTGGCGCTGGCCGCGCACGGCGTGATGATGGCCGGGCTGTTCCGGGTGCCGGCGGCGTGGCAGGTGCCCGTATACGGGGCGCTTGCGGCAGTAGTACTTGTTTTGTTAAATTCAATAAGGATGCTTAAGATAAAATGACTCAAACACACGATATTGACTTTGGTTACACTTCCGATCATGCCCGCAAAAATGCGGACGCTGTTTTGCCGGACATTCAATGCTGGCCGAATCAGTACAAACGCGATTACGACATTAAAATTGAACTGCCGGAATTTACCTCCGTCTGCCCGAAAACGGGACTGCCGGATTTTGGCGTGATTACCATTGAATACATCCCGGACGAGCTGTGCCTGGAGCTGAAATCGCTCAAGTATTACCTGTTGGAATACCGGGATATGGGTATTTTTATGGAGAACATTGCCAATAAAATTTTGGACGATGTGGTGAAGGCCTGCAAGCCTAAACGCGCCACGGTGACGGGTGTGTTTACGCCGCGCGGCGGGCTGCGCTCGGTCATCACGGCCAAGTACGAGAAAAAATAATGAACAAAAGATCTTTCCTGCTGGCGGCCACTTTTGTGCTGGTGTTTGTGGCGGGGCTGGCTGTTATGCGCATTTGGGATTCGTACCGGGCGGGACGCGCGGCCGTGCGCCCGCACAAGGTGGCGGCTGAGCCGATGGTGGTGGTAGATTTAAAGGGGGCTACTGCGGCGGAAGGAATTACCGTGGTAGACACGGAGCCAGCTGTGCTGGACGATTCCGTGCTCCCGTCCCAGTTGGCGAAGATTGAGCTTTCCGGCGTGAAGGAAATTATCACCAAAAGCGGAGCCCGGGTGGAGAGTGATAAAGAGCCGGCTGCCGGCACGGCGCCGGTGGTGCTGGGGAATGAACAGTTCCCGGTGGTTTCGCGCGGGGCGGCTGTGAAGGCCCCGGAAGCGGAGAGCAAAATTTCCATGATTGAGGCGCCTGTAGAGGTGCGGCTCATCAAAAATTTGGCGCAGTACAAGGAGTTTAAACGCACCGCACGCGGCAAATATCCTACGGCCAATTTTGCCGAGGACGATGTGCTGGTGCTGGAGTCCACCAGCAACCTGCCGGATAAAGTGTTTGAAATCCAGGACGTGGTGGAAAAGGACGGCAAAATACTGGTGACTTACCGCGTGAATGTGTTTGGCTTGGACAAAAAGATTAATACGCACAGCGCGGTGCGCATTGCCAAGCGGGACTTGCCGATAGAACTCAAACAAGTGTTGTAATACGTTGAGACTTTTGGAATTGTAAAAAAGCCCCGGGGAGTGATCCTCGGGGCTTTTTGCAAATGGGGCAAATTATTTGCGCAGGATGTTTTCCGACGGTTTGAAGCGGACCTTTTGCCGGGCGGGAATTTGCACCTTTTCACCCGTTTTGGGGTTGCGCCGCGTAACGGGCCGGGCGGTTTTTAAGTGGAACGTGCCAAAATTGCTGATGACTACTTTTCCGTCGCGCTTTAAACCGTGTTTAATGATTTCAAAAACCGTATCCACCGACATTTTGGCCTGTTTCTTGTCCAATACGTGGCGGGTGAGGTGTCTGATTACGTCGTCCTTATTCATTTGTTTTGTCCTTAAATTTATTTATTTCCCCGGTTGACAAACCCCATGGCGTGCAGCAAAACCCAGGGTTTTTGTCCTTCGCAGACAATCTTCCAAATGGCGTCCACGATAGGGGTTTTGAGATTGTTTTTGCGGGCGATGTCGTACACGCTTTGCACGGAATTGACGCCCTCGGCAATGGTGCCGACTTCTTTTTTTGCTTCTTCCAAAGAGAGCCCGGAGCCCAGTTTTTCGCCCAAGCGGCGGTTGCGGGAAATGGCAGACATACCGGTTAAAATGGCGTCCCCAAAGCCGGCCAGGCTGTACACCGTGCCCGTTTGGCCGCCTTGGCTGACGATGATGTCGTTCATCTCTTGCAGGGCTTGGGTGATAAGCGCCGCTTTGGCGTTGGCACCGTCTCCGATGCCGTCAATCACGCCGCAGCCAATGGCGAGCACATTTTTAATGCCGCCGCCGTATTCCACGCCGCGTCTGTCGCTGGCGGGAACGACGATGATCGGGTCTCCGCTCATGACGTTGCGAATTTCGTCCACGAGAACGGGATCCTTGCCGGCCAGCATGATTTTGGTCGGCACGTCCTGCGCAACTTCCAGCGCAAAGCTGGGGCCGGAGAAGGCGAGCGTTTTGTCCTTTAATTGGGGAAGCTCTTCTTCAATCAGTTCGCAAATGGTTTTGAAGGTTTTGTCCTCAATGCCCTTGGAGGCGCTGACCACCGGCACCACGCGGCCGTTTAACAGCGGCTTTAGCTGGGTGCGGCAGAAGGCGCGGATGGCCTTGGAGGAGATGACAAAAATAATTAAATCGGTGTCTTTTACGGCCTCGGCCACGTCGCCCGTGAGGCGGATGTTGTCGTGAATTTTAAAGTTGGGAATGTTGGGGTGGCGGCCCATGGTTTTAAGAACGTTGAGCAGCTGTTCGTTGTATTCCCACAGCGACACGCTGTATCCCTTGCGCGCCAAATGCTGGGCAATAACACTGCCCCAAATGCCGGCACCGAAAACGGTAATTTTATTTATTTTCATGTTCTTTTCTCTTTTTGGCGCCGTCTTCAAACTTGAGTTCCTTTTGCTGTAACAGGCGTTTGATGTTGGGAACATGCTTATAAATAACCAAGGCGCCAACGGCCGTGACCATTAAATTGACGGACAACGGGTGATGGCCGATGAAGAAACTGCAAATGGGTAAAACGATGCACGCGCAGATAGAACCGATGGAAATGCGGCCCCATAAGGCCACGCACACCACAAAGGAGGCAAACGCGATGGCGGTAGGAAGCGGCAAAAGCGCGGCAAAGACGCCCGCCGAGGTGGCGACGCCTTTTCCGCCGCGGAATTTGAGGTAAATCGTCCACATGTGGCCCAAAATGGCAATCACGCCGCAGGCAATGGCTACCCAGTAATTATCGGGGCAGTAGTGCCGGGCCAGACACACGGGGATAAAGCCCTTCAGACCGTCTATCACAAAGGTGGAAATGCCCGCCCATTTGCCGACAATGCGGTACACGTTGGCCGCGCCGGGGTTACCGGAGCCGTGTTGGCGGATGTCAATGCCCATGACACGTTTGGCGATCAGATAGCCGGTCGGGACGGACCCGAGTAAATAACTAAACAAAACGAGGATAATAACGGTGGTAATCATATACATTATTATATTAAATTTAAGCGGAAAAAACGGGCTTATCTGCATAAAAAATTGGTTTTTTAAGGATTTTTTATATAAACTAAGGATATGAAACGATTTTATTTTTCCCTGTTGGGTGCTCTTTTGCCTGCGCTTTTGCCCTTGGCGGCCCAAGCGCAGGATGCGTTTGACTATACGCAAAAACAGTTTGAAAATACCTTTACGGTCCGCGGCGTTACGCGCACCACCACCTGCCAGGCGGTGCGTATCCACAAAAACTGGTTTTTGACGGCGGCGCATTGCGTGAGCCCGTGCAAGAATTACGAGTGCACGCTCAGGCTGTGGCTGGCCATTGGGCCGGTACGGGCGGCGGCACAGGTGGCGCGCCAGCGGGTGTTTTTGCCGGAGGCGTATCAGGATGAGTATACGCTGCCACAGGGGAAAAAGCCGGAGCCGGGCCTGCCGCTGTGGGACGTGGCGCTCATCCGGTTTGTGCCGGACAGTGGGGACTTTGCCTATTTTGATGCGTATGGGACCGTTAAGAAAGAGGATTTTTTGAAGGCGTTGGACGCGGCCTTTTGGGAAAAGAAGGCGGAGGAGCTTTCCCGCCAGGTAACGCAATTTTATGCGCGTGCCCGTCAGGCCGCAGAGAACGGTGAAACGGAGCTGGCTGCGCAGCTTACCCAAGCGGCTCAAGAGACAGAGGCGGATATTGACGAAGCCCGTGCGGCGGCTGAGGCAGCCCCGGAATTAAAAAAACAATGGGACGGCGCCTTTACGTCCCGCCTGGCCCCGCTGCTAGCTTATACGCAGGCGGAGGAGTTCTTTTTAAAGAGCAACATTTTGGTGCCGCGGTGGACGCGCGGGGCCTTTGAACGGCGGTCCTCCCCCAAGCAGGTGGTATATTTAGGCGATAGGGCCGCGGGGTGGCTGTCCGCCGGGTTTGGCGTAACCAAGGGAAACTCGGGCGGCGGCGTGTTTTTGCCGGTATACAACGGCGGAAAGAAACGCACCTCGGGGCTGGTGGGGGTGGTGTCTGCCAAAAATTCCAACCAGCTGCCGGAGGAATGGCGCCGCCGTTATGAACTGTACGGACCGGACCTTTTTATGTTTGTGGGGTTTAGCGAGGGGAGTACGCTGGGGTTCATCCGGCAGGTGATGGAGGCCTTCCGCGAGGAGCCTGCTGTTCGGCCGCTGACGCGCTTTGGACGCGTAGAAGCGGTGAAAAAAGAAGGGACAGAAAAGGTGAAAGCTTAGCAGGATTGTAATTTTTTTAGGATGCTTTGGTAATTGCCGTCCGTGGCCAGGAGTGAAAGCTCCAGCGCACCGGACGGTTTTTCTTGGCGGCCGATGACGAGGGATTTTTCGTAAACCAGTCCCAGCAGGCCCAGCTGGGCAGGCCGCAACGTAATGCGGCGCAGTTTCCACTTGCGCGCCACGGCTTCTTCCACTTTTTCTAACAATTCCGTGAGCCCCATTTTTTCCCCGGCACTGACCAAAAGGGCCTCCGGGTGCTGCGCCTGCAGCAGCGCTCGGCGCGCGGGGGAGAGTAAATCTGTCTTGTTAAAGACATCTATACATTCCGCTCGCAAGAACTCCGGGCGTAAGCCCGAGAGGTGGAGCGAATATCCCCAAATCTTCTACATTTA